>NZ_JBBCYH010000001.1:0-773217 GCF_037144955.1 Paenibacillus sp. USHLN196
ATATCGACGAGCAGTTTAATTAAGAAAATAATCCCCTCAATATAACCGAGGGGATATTGAATACTAATGATTTTGTTTTTTTAGTCTGTCTACTTGACAGGGAGCACTTCATAACTAGGGCTGCCTGTTTTTTTATTGTTTGAGTCAGGGAGGGGTAACTTCCTATTCCTTGTTGTGCAATTCTTCTTGAGTTTTTCGATATTCTGAAGGGGTACATTTTTTAATCCGCTTGAACGTTTTCGAGAATAAAAGAACATCCTTATATCCAACGGATCGAGAGATGTCACCGATTTTAAAAGTGGAATTAGTCAACAAAAAACATGCTTTATCCATTCTCAGATTTAACAAGAACTCTTGTGGTGATTTATGAAGACTCTGCTTAAACAAGCGATGAAGATAGGATCGGTCAATAGAAATGTACTTAGCAATATCATGGATTGTAATATGGTGCGCATAATTTTGTTCAATGAATAGCAATGCATCTTCAATATATTTTTGTTGTTTGACATCACTGGTAACTTCGCGATTGGGGTAACTTTCACAGAGTAAAAATAGAAATTCGTACAGTTTGGATGTTAATAACAGATCTTTATTAGCAATCTGTTTGGATGCCGCTATGATACCGTCTATACAATGAATAAGCTCATGATCTTCATTGAACGTAAAAATCGGATGGTCCATGGATAGGCTAGACCGGTTTAAATATTCTTTTGCTTTCACTCCACTGAAGCCAATCCAGGCATATTCCCATGGGTCTGCAGCATCTGCCTCATAATAAACCAAATGGTTGGGTGTTATTAAGAACCCGTCATTTTTCTCCAAATGGAAGGTCCGATCCCCAACTTTATATATTCCTTTTCCTTTAAGGATATAGTGAACAATATATCCGCTTCGAATTGCTGGACCATAGGAGTAACTACTGACACATTCCTCTCTTCCACATGTATATAAATTAAGATCCAGATTGTTGAGATATTGATTGGAAAAATTAAACAGCATCATATCACCTCGAATGTTGAAAATGGTTACATGTTATCACATCGTACCATAATGAGTCTACATGCTTCCATATAAGTGAACATTTAAAACGATTAGTATACATGTATAAGCAATATATATTTCTCAATCGTTTATTAAGTTCAGTTAAATATATGGGAGGAAATTATGTCTATTTACATCGATGAAGAACATCTCATATTTCATTTGAAAAGCAAGAAGACCAGCTATGTTGTGCAGGTCACCAAAGGGGGATATTTAACCCATTTATATTGGGGGAAAGGTATCCAAACCTATCGAGGCAGTAATCAGATTATCTATATTGATCGAGTATTTTCACCTAATCCGGATAGTTCTGATCGGACATTTTCGTTGGATACGCTTCCTCAAGAGTATCCTGCTTATGGCAATGGTGACTTTCGGGTTCCCTCTTATCAAATACAACAAGAGAATGGTTCGACTATCACAGACCTACGTTACAAAGAACACCGAACGTATAGAGGGAAACCAAAATTGGAAGGGCTACCATCTACTTATGTCGAGACGGACAACGAGGCTGAAACGTTGGAAGTGGTTATGGAAGACAAGTTATTGGGGCTAATAGTCACGTTAACATATAGTCTATACGAGGAACGGGATGTAATCACCAGGTCTGTGCAGTTTGAAAATCAAGGGACACAGAATATGAAATTGCTCCGGGCCTTAAGCGCAAGTGTGGATTTTCGGGATGATGAATACGAACTTATGACACTGTATGGAGCTGCTCAAAATGAAAAAAATATAGAAAGACGCAAAATCGTATCTGGAATTCAAATGGTCGACAGCTGCCGTGGCGCCAGTAGCCCTCAACAAGCGCCATTTATGGCATTGGTAAAAAAGGATACCAACGAAGATCATGGAGAGGTCTATGCATTTAATCTCGTGTATAGCGGGAATTTTACAGCGCAGGTTCAGGTTGACCCATACCGTACTACCAGAGTGTCCATAGGGATAAACCCCTTCGATTTCTCATGGTTACTGGAACCAGGAGAGACCTTTCAAACTCCGGAAGTTGTCATGGTTTATACAGCGAGTGGATTGGGTGATATGTCCAGAATCTATCATGAATTATATAGCCAGAGATTAGTTCGGGGCACGTATCGTGACACATTACGGCCAATACTCATCAATAATTGGGAGGCGACGTATTTTGATTTTACCGCAGATCAGATTGAGGAAATTGCAACTGAGGCAAAAGAGGTAGGAATCGAGCTGTTTGTTTTGGATGATGGCTGGTTCGGAGAACGTAACGACAGTAAAAGTTCTTTAGGCGATTGGGTAGTCAACTCACAAAAGCTGCCGCAGGGTCTTTTAGACCTCGCTAACCGAGTCTGCAACCTGGGTATGGCGTTCGGAATATGGTTTGAACCGGAGATGGTTTCAATGAATAGCGATTTATATAGAAGTCATCCTGATTGGTGCTTGCATGTACCAGATCGCCCGCATACATTAGGCCGGAATCAGCTCGTCTTGGATTTATCAAGACAGGAAGTCTGCGATTATTTAATTCAAGCCCTCACAGATATTCTATCAAGTGCTCCGATAACCTATGTCAAATGGGATATGAATCGTCACATGACAGATATCGGATCATCCGCGTTAGAGCCTGAGCGACAACGGGAAACGGCTCACCGCTATATGTTGGGATTGTACCAAATCATGGAGGAAATCACTGCAGCATTTCCAAATGTGTTGTTTGAAAGTTGCTCAAGTGGTGGTGGACGTTTCGATGCAGGCATGCTGTATTATATGCCCCAGACGTGGACAAGTGATAATACTGATGCGATTAGCCGATTGAAAATCCAGTATGGGACAAGTCTTGTATATCCGCCAATAACCATGGGGGCACATGTTTCATCTGTACCTAATCATCAAGTAGGTAGAATAACACCTCTCGATACCAGAGGATATGTTGCCATGGCTGGAAACTTTGGGTATGAGCTGGACTTGACGAAGTTAACAGAGCACGAAAAAGAATCAGTTAAGCAGCAAATTGCCCTGTATAAAGAAATTCGATCACTCATTCAATTCGGCAGATTCCACAGAATCGTTAGTCCTTTTGATGGGAATGAAGCTGCATGGAGCTTTGTTTCAAAAGATCAAACCGAGTTTGCACTTAGTTATTTTACAGTATTATCTCAGCCGGCGGCTCCAGTCCAGACCGTTAAATGCAAAGGGCTTAACCCGGAATTTATCTACGAAAATATCGAAACCGGAGAGCTATTCGGGGGAGATGAGTTGATGAACGTAGGCCTCACATTTCCGAGAAAGAAACAAGACTTCACTAGTCGTTTCTGGAGATTCAAAAAGCAAGAATGATCCAATGATTTGAAAAAACCGTGTAAACCATTTTAAATTTGGAAAGTGGGATGTTGTTTTGAGAAATCCTTATAAATTGACTTATCATATTGAGCCGGAAAGAGGTTTGTTGAATGATCCAAATGGTCTGATCTGGTTCAAAGGTACGTATTATTTTTTTCATCAATGGAATCGATTTGATACGAACCATAGATACAAAGAGTGGGGATTGTTCACATCAACGAACATGATCGATTGGACGAATCAAAATACGGCTATTCTCCCGGATCGACAATGGGATCGTAATGGAGTGTATTCAGGCAGTGGTATAGAACATGAAGATGAAATGTACCTGTTCTACACAGGTAACGTGAAGAATAACGGAGTCAGAAAGAGCTATCAGTGTGTGAGTAAATCCGTGAATGGTCAGACTTTTGTGAAAGAAGAGAAGGTAATCGAAACGCCGACAGCGTTCACAGAACACTTTCGTGATCCTAAGGTATGGAGAGGAAGTGACAGATGGTGGATGATCGTTGGTGCTCAAACGAAAGAGCGAAAAGGCGCAGTCGCTCTCTTTTCTTCAGGTGACTTGTCAGATTGGACGTATGAAAACATTTTATATGATCAACAGTTAGACAACATGTGTGAATGCCCGGATTTATTCTCCTTGCACGATAGGATCGATATATTGGTCTGTTGTCCACAGGTAATTCCAGAAGAAGAAGTCGCAACAGGCATAACAAGTTATGCAGCCTTCCTGTCTGGGAAATTTAATGAGCAAACCAAGCAGTTTAAGCCGAATGGATCGTTAGCATTGATTGACTATGGCTTTGATTTCTATGCACCCCAAACATTTACTGACCATAAAGGCAGACGAATCATGGTGGGGTGGATGTCTCGGATGTCTGAGGAAGAAGAACAGCAATGCCCTACTAAAAAATACGGTTATATCCATTGTTTGACCTTACCTAGGGTTATAACTTGGGAGAATGACAGACTAATACAGCTTCCTATCGAAGAAGTGAAACAACTAAGAAAAACGGAAAATACATTTACTTCTCGTCTAGGAAATTTTGAGTTGGATAGCGGACGGTTTGAACTGGAATTGCGAAGAGAGGATAGTACAAGTGATTTTTATCTTTCTCTAAGAAATGGCGCGATTGAGATTCGTTATATTGGAGAGAATAATGAGTTTTCAATTACGAGAGAAAACTGGGTCAGCCACACAAGAGAAACGAAAGTAAACAAGATTCAGAACTTATCACAAATGAGCCTTTATAGCGATAACTCGACCATTGAGGTTTTCGTGAATCATGGTGAATGCGTTTTCTCATCGAGGTATTTTACCGAGGAACATCAGTTACGTGTTGAATATCAAGGGTTGCAGCATAATGGCAAACTTATATATTACTCAATCTAAGGAGAAACTCATATGAAAGATCAGGAATTAGCCAAAAGGATTTTGGAATTAGTAGGCGGCAAAGAGAATATTCATTCGGTTGAACACTGTGCTACACGGTTGCGAATCATGATCGCGGACAAGGATAAAATTAATGATGAAGAAATGGGAAATCTTCAAGGGGTAAAGGGTAGTTTTTTTAATTCAGGTCAATATCAAATCATTCTTGGAACTGGCTTAGTTAATAAAATTTATGCAGAAGTGATGAAGTTAATGGATGGTACAATACCAGCAGAGGCTCCCGTAAAAAAAGAGGGGAATCGCTTTCAGCGTGCAGTTCGGATATTCGGGGATATTTTTGTTCCTATTATACCCGTTCTCGTAGCGACAGGATTATTTATGGGGTTAAGAAGTTTGCTGACTCAGGCCGCCGTATTAGGTTTAATTGGTTTAACACCTGAGAATGTTCCAGAGGAATTGTTGCTTTTTACACAGATTCTCACAGATACTGCATTTGCCTTTCTGCCAGCCTTAATCTGTTGGTCCACATTTAGGGTGTTTGGTGGAAGTCCGGTTCTGGGGATCGTGCTCGGGTTGATGCTTGTTAATCCGGCCTTGCCTAATGCTTACGCTGTAGGACAGAACTTGGCAGAACCCTTGGTATTTTTCGATTTTATTAAAGTGTTGGGATATCAGGGTTCCGTATTGCCCGCATTTATTATAGGTATCGTGGGTTCTAAAATAGAAAAATTCCTACGAACGAAAATTCCAAATTCACTTGACCTTATCTTAACACCGTTCTTAACACTGCTTATTTCCATTGTACTCGCACTGTTTATGATTGGTCCGATTTTCCATGAGATTGAAATATTTGTTTTGCATGGAGTTGAATTCTTACTCAGATTACCGTTTGGACTGGGAGGCCTTCTCTATGGTAGCTTCAGTCAATTGTTAGGTATTTTTGGGATTCATCATATTATAAGTTTTCTGGAAATTAACATGCTCACGCAAACAGGTTGGAATATGTTGAATCCGATTTCACCAGGGAATGTTGCGGCAGCAGGAGCTGTATTGGCAGTAGCGATCAAAACAAGATCACAAAAGTTAAAACAAATTGCATATCCTTCTAGTTTTTCAGCAGCTCTGGGGATAACGGAACCTGCAGTATTTGGTGTAACGTTACCTCTAGTGAAGCCTTTCATTATGTCGATGATCGGTGGAGGAGTCGGTGGATTTCTAGCTTCTATTTTACAATTAAAAGCTACAGGCATGTCGCTAACAGGTATTCCGGGGATATTGCTTTATTTGAATAATCAATTACCTCTGTATATCCTGGTCAATGCCGTTGCTTTTGCGGTTTCATTTAGTCTGACTTACACGATAGGCTATCGAAACTCAGGCGATGACACAGATCCCGTCGCCAACGGTAAAAAGAAGTCGAATATCGAAGTAATTGAGATCGCTTCCCCAATAAAAGGAAATGTTGTATCTCTCGAGTCTGTACCGGATGAAGCCTTCTCAAGTAAAGCAATGGGGGATGGCGTTGCAATCATGCCATCTGAAGGAAAAGTGACTGCACCATTTACAGGTAAGGTCATGCACATCATGGAAAAGAGCAAGCACGCTGTTATTATAGAACATGCTTCAGGTGTCCAGTTACTCATTCATGTAGGTATAGATACGGTTTCCCTGAAGGGGAATGGATTCCAGAGTTATGTACAATCAGGCGATATGGTTCAGGTGGGACAGTTGATGTTGGAATTTGATATTCCTGCCATTCAAGACGCGGGTTACCCGGTGCTCAGTCCGATCATTATTCCAGATGGTCAAGAGAACATTCAAAAAGTCGAATCTCTAGTCTCTAATGAAAGTAGTATTGATGGACCGATCTTGCGTATTTCCGTACAGTCCAATTAATGATAGGTTTTTAAAAAGCTTTTTTTGATGCTTCGGTCATGACCAAAATAATGAATAGAGTTATAATTGACCTCATATGGAGGTGGAAACACGTGAATTTAGAAGAATTGTTCACGGTACATGTGGATATCGAGAACACATTTGAATTGCAGAATAGCGAAGATCATTCGGTTGTAATGATTACTTTTTCAGGCAGCGTAACCGGAAAGTACTTTGAAGGAATCGTGCTGGGTGGAGGAGTGGATACTCAGATCATTGGGAAGAATGGGGAACCGCATACCCTATCGGCAAGATACATGCTCCAAGGAACCGACGACACAGGGCATTCCTGCAAAATCTATATCGAAAATAACGGAAATATGGATAAAAGTCTCAAAACGGCATTATTTCGCACTTCCCCCAAAATGATAACAGACAGCAAAGCCTTATCCTTTTTGAACCGTGAGACACTTGTTGGAGAAGGTCATCCAACGGAGTCCGGAGTAGACATAAAAATATATAGAAAACTGCTGTAATGCGGGGCAAACAGTTATTATTTTCTTCGTGTATGGCGGAGCAAGATAGCCTTTTATAAAGCAGAGTCAGAGTCGCTTAATAAGCGGCTCTTTTTGTCGTTATTATAACTTTACGTCAATTTTTACATGTAAACTTTTAATGAACTGTACATCATTACTTCGAATATTAAAGGATAAGGTGACTTCGAATTTGGGCGGTATTTCACGGCTAATCAGTTAAAATGGTACAAGAGCATTGACAATATCAATGATTTCTAGGAAAAAGGTCCATCTTTAACGTCAACGGATCTACCGCAGAGTATCATTGCACCTCTGGTCAAAGAGTTGATCGTGTCTACCGACCAGTCCATTCAGCAAAAAGACACGGCTGGTGTATTTCGTTTTGCTCAGGTAGGCGTAAGCTTGGACAGCAGTTTGGAAGACAATATCGAGCTTTTACAGAAGAGATTCTAATTGGTTGGATGAAGAAAGCAACTCCTCTCCATGGAGCTGCTTTCTTTTTTGCATTTTGAATGATATGGACCAATAAAAAAATTCTTAAACAAAATGTGACCAGATGCCGTCCTTAAGAGTGTTAGAGGTATAAAGGAGGGCATAACAACCATGCAGCGATCAGTGCCCCAGCTGGGCGAACATGTGATGAAAGTCTACGAGACATACGCGGATACGCTGTTCCGGATTGCCATGGTGCACCTCGGCAGACGAGAAGACGCGGAGGAAGCCACTCAGGATACCTTCATCAAACTAATAGAAAAAGCCCCTACATTCAACGATGCGGAGCATCAGAAAGCATGGTTGATTCGGGTCATCACCAATCATTGCAAATCCATATTAGGCAGAGGCTGGCGTAAACGGGAGGTCAAGCTGGAGGGAGTCGATCCCCTTACAACAGACAACCCTGAAGATCACGCGCTGATCGAACTCGTGCTGTCACTGCCTGTCAAGTATAGATCAGTGGTTCATCTGTATTATTACGAAGATTATCCGATCCGAGAAATCAGCGAGATCCTGGAGATTAGCGAGTCAGCGGTGAAAATGAGATTGAAACGTGGCAGACAGCTGTTAAAACTGGAGCTTGAAGGAGAGGAACAGCAATGAACGAAGAAGAATTCAAACAAAACTACAAGAAAGCGGTGGATCATATGAAAGCAAACGAACAAATGAAGAAACGGGTAGAGCAATCCTTAAACTCACAACATCAGGGACCAAAACGTCAACGTAAACCATTATACATTGCAGCAAGTGTCGTTATCGCTGCCAGCATTGGCTTGGCTGCGCCAAGTGTATGGCAACAATTCAATGGACCAGCCGCACCAACACCACAGGTGGCAGCGGTGACTCCAGGCGCGTCGTTTGACCCGATTGTGATTCCGAAGATGGAGTTGCCGGATTCAAACGGCAAAGGTGCCAAGGCGAGCATGTTGCCAGTGGTTGTCTATGAGGGGAACGTCTATTTACAGTCCGCAACTTTACTTGAAGGCACCAGTGCGCTCAACCTGCGCGGCGAAAAACTCGGTACCACTACTGGCGGCATTGATGAGTGGAGCGGCCAGGATAAATACACGGAGCTTGCTTCCAACATTGGCGAAGCGGACATCTATGCGGTCAATGGCTATGACAAGGACTTCCGCATCATGTCATACACCGAGATCGATGGTCAGGTGTATGCTCAACTATTCGACAAAAATAACGGGATCACCATCAGTAGCGGAGCAGACTTGATCGGAAAGCTTCATCTCGAAGGCAACATCACTTCTGCGCAATGGGAGACGTTCGACAGCTGGAACAACGGATTGCAGCAGCTTCAGCCGTTAGCAGCGGACGAATCACTGGAGAGCTTCGTCTCTGCGTTATCTGCTGCCAAACCGATTGCAACGAGTCCGGAATTGGAAGAGAACCTCTACAGCAATGAAGATCGCAAGATCATCTATCTCACGCTGGAAGACAAAACGCAGGTCCCACTGGTTCTGTTTGGTGAAGAAGGTCTGGTTCGTTATGGTAATGTTCCGGCATTCCTGGAAGTGGAGAAAGGCGCGTTCCAATCATTCTGGAACAGCTTGGGCGAGTAAGGTGAAGACAGTAATATGGCTTAACCAAGAAGAGCGAACAGGGCACGCAAGTGCTTTGTTCGCTTTTTTCATCAACAAACAATCATTTGATAGGATTAGGCAATAAAATGATATGAATAGGATATGGATTCTTTCCCCTTTCAATGTAAAATGGGTACACCTAGTTTTAACTAAAAAGAAACAGGAGGTTAGATGAATATGAATCGAATCGAAAAGAGCCAGGAAACATATAAAAGACTATTCGGCGAGGGAGTTCCAGCGGCATATGCTACTGATCCTGAGTTACAGGACATATTAAGTCGCTTCATATTTGGTGAAATTTTTGATCAAGGTACTCTTGACGATAAGCAACGTGAGCTTATTACTTTGGTCGTACTGGCTACTAATCAAACGTTGCCACAGCTCAAAGCACATACTCGTGCAGCGCTAAATGTTGGGTTGACTCCAACGGAGATCCAAGAAGCAATCTATCAATGCGCACCTTATTTGGGATTCCCCAAAACCTTAAATGCCATATCGGAAATGAATGAAGTGTTCAAAGAGCGAAATGTTGCACTGCCTCTTGAAAGTCAAAAACGGGTTGAAGAAGATAATCGCTTTGACAAAGGACTTGGTATTCAAAAAGAGATTTTTGGCGATATTATTGAGAAAAACCGGGAAAATGCCCCGTCAAATCAGAAGCATATCCAGGACTATCTTTCAGCATTTTGCTTTGGTGACTTCTATACCCGCGGTGGTCTGGATCTGAAAACACGAGAGCTGCTTACTCTTTGTATACTAAGTGCACTCGGAGGTGCGGATAGTCAAGTCAAAGCACACGTTCAGGGTAACATCAATGTTGGCAATAATAAAGAAACCATGATCACCGCTCTAACTCACTGCCTTCCCTACATGGGATTTCCTCGAACACTAAATGCTTTAGCCTGCGTTAATGAAATCATTCCAGAGAAATAATCTTCTTTATTTGAAACAACAGACAGTTGATTATCCCAATCAACTGTCTTCTTCTGGTTAACAGGAAGGTATAGTAAAGAAATGAATGATTCAGTAGACACTTAAATGAACGTAAATCAGGAGGAATTATGGAGTTAAGAGTACTTCGATATTTTTTGACAGTAGCTCGAGTAGAAAATATCACACATGCTGCAACGATCTTACATGTGACACAGCCAACGTTAAGCAGACAGTTGGCTGATCTGGAAAAAAATTTAGAAACTCAATTGTTTATACGCGGGAAAAGTAAAATAACACTTACAGATGCAGGCATGCTTCTACGTCAAAGAGCAGAAGAAATTCTCACACTTGCGGATAAAACAGAGAAAGAGTTTAAAGATCAGAACAACCTGGTTGGAGGAACCATATCGATCGGGAGTGTTGAATCATTAACGTCCAATGTTATTTTACAATTATTAAAAGACTTCAATATGGAGTATCCGCAGGTTAAATATCACATCTATAGTGGAACGGGGGATGATATAAAGGAGCGAATCGATAAAGGACTGCTCGATGTGGGCATTTTGTTAGAGCCCATTCACATTGAGAAATACGATTTCATCAGACTGCCCCAGAAGGAACGCTGGGGAGTCCTTATGAAGACCTCATCACCTCTTGCCCAGAAAGAATATGTCACTTCAACCGATTTAGCCGGAGTGCCTCTGCTCATATCCAGCCGATCTGTCGTACAGAATGAGATTGCAAGCTGGTTTGCCGATGAGTATGCACATTTAAACTTTGTTGCGACCTATAATTTAATATCTAACATACTTAACCTCGTAGAGGAGGGGTTAGGGACGGCCATCTGTATTGAGGGTGCGCTTGCAATGAAGCAGTCTGACACATTATGCTTCAGACCTTTTCAACCGGAACTTCAGTTTCCAACAGTGATTGTCTGGAAAAAACATAAGGTATTCAGTCAAACGGAGGTACGTTTTTTGGAACATATCAGGCATGCCTTTCAGGCATAATAAAGTATGAATTATAGGTATTGGCTATAGCTGTTTATCAGATGATATTTTAAAGGTGTAATGAATGCAGCCTTTATGTATTTCAGATAAATAGCTTTTTTTATTGCAAAGAGAAGTTATTTAGAGCGCTTTTGGTCTCATTCATTTAGATGGCAACAACAAGAGGGGGCATTATTGGATGAGCAAGAAATACGAGAAGTTGGCTCAAGATATTGTAGAGAAAGTGGGCGGTAGTGAGAATGTATCCACTCTGACTCACTGTATGACTAGGCTTAGATTTGCACTGAATGATACTAATAAAGCAGATCAAAAAGCGCTTAAATCGTTTGATGGTGTTATTGATGCGGTTGAGAGCGGCGGACAATTTCAAGTCGTCATCGGCACACATGTTGAAGACGTTTACAAAGAAGTGATCAAGCATCTTCAACCTAACGCAAGTTCATCGGGTGAACCAACTGATGTTAAGAAAGTTAGTATTTTGGGGAAATTAATCGATTTCGTCTCGGGGACATTTAGTCCGATTGTCCCTGCTATAGCTGGGGCTGGTATGATCAAGGCATTACTCGCTCTACTTATTTTGTTCAACTGGATTTCAAAAGATTCCCAAACCTACTATGTCGTAAGTCTTATGTCAGATGCTATTTTCTACTTTTTACCATTCTTGTTGGCGTTTTCAGCTGCAAACAAACTAAAATGTAGTCCTGTCTTAGCACTCGTTTTAGCCGGTATTTTGCTCCACCCCAACTTGACGCAATTGCGTTTAGATGGAACTGACGTAAGTGTTTTTGGAATTCCACTAACTCTTGTATCTTATAGTTCATCTGTAGTTCCAATTCTTTTAATAGTTTGGTCACAATCATATATTGAATCGTTGTTTAAAAGGATCATTCCGAATGCAGTGAAAGTTATTTTTGTTCCCATGTGCACTATTTTAGTAACGGGAATTCTGGCTTTAACCGTATTGGGACCACTGGGGTCATTTTTTGGAACGTATTTAGCGATGGGCTTTGAATTCTTGGGTGCACATGGTAGCTGGCTGGTTATCTTCCTGGTAGCAACCTTCTGGCCAATACTGGTTATGTTTGGACTACACCATAATATTGTTCCTCTATCCATTGCTCAAATCACCACATCAGGTTATGAGAATATCCTCGGTCCTGGAGCGATGATCAATTGTATAGGTCAAGGTGTCGCGGCATTAGTTGTAGGGATGAGAACCAGGGATAAAGCATTAAAACAAATTTCAGCTTCCAGTGGGATCACAGCGTTGATGGGAATCACGGAACCAGCTCTTTACGGCGTAAACTTACCGAAGAGATACCCACTTGTCGCGGGTATGATTGGAGCTGCCAGTGGGGGACTCTTTGCAGGGCTAATGGATGTTTCTCGTTACGCAACAGGCGCTTCAGGAATCCCTGCGATTCCCCTGTACATTGGTGAAAATATCTGGAATCTATATAACATTTTGATCGCACTTGTTATAACAACTGTCGTAACTGCTGTTCTTACCTATTTGCTCAGTTTGAAATATGAAAAAGACGCACCTTCACAGAACACTGTTTCAAATGCGAACGAAGTGAGTGGGGGTGCGGATGAAGTCATTACAATTAAAGATTCCGTTATTGCAACTCCGCTTAAAGGTCAGCTTATTCAACTTCAGGATGTACAAGATGCAGCGTTTGCCTCAGAGGCAATGGGTAAAGGAATTGCTATTGAACCCAGCGAGGGGAAAGTCATTGCTCCATTCGATGGCATGATTGTATCCCTATTTCCTAAGAAACACGCTATTGGATTATTATCCGATGAAGGAGTCGAAATTCTTATTCATGTCGGCTTAAATACAGTGAAGCTGAACGGAAAATATTTTGAGGCTTTCGTTGAAGAAGGTCAGAGAATCACGAAGGGACAGACCTTGCTGACTTTTGATCTGGAAAAAATCAGACAAGAAGGATACGTCACTCAAACGCCTGTTATTGTAACGAATACGTACAGTTACTCGGATGTGATCGCAGAGTCTAGTCCACAAAATATTGATTTTAACAACACATTGTTGGTTGTCAAAGCTTAACAATACTACAAGTTAGGAGTGTGTTTTAATGACTTTAAGAAAAGACTTTTTGTGGGGTGGGGCAGTTGCTGCTAACCAATGTGAAGGTGGATATGCAGAAGGCAACAAGGGACTATCCACAGTTGATGTAATCCCGGCAGGGAAAGATCGTGTTCCTGTCATGCGAGGGCAATTGAAAATGTTGGAGTGTGATCAAGAGCATTTTTATCCGAGTCATGAGGCTATTGATTTTTATCATCGCTATAAAGAAGACATTGCTTTATTTGCAGAGATGGGCTTTACGTGTTTCCGTTTATCTTTGGCATGGACTCGGATCTACCCTAATGGAGATGACGAGCTGCCCAACGAAGAGGGTTTGAAATTCTATGAAAATGTATTTGATGAATGTTTGAAGTATGGCATTGAGCCGTTAGTCACCATTACCCATTTTGATGTCCCTATTCATTTGGTAAAAACCATTGGATCGTGGAGAAGTCGAAAAATGGTGGATTATTATGAGAGATTGTGTGAAACGATCTTCACCCGTTATAAAGATAAAGTGAAGTATTGGCTTACCTTTAATGAAATCAACATGCTGTTGCATTTACCTTTTGGAAGTTCAGGTCTAGTGTTTGAAGAAGGTGAGAATGAGGATGCTGTGAAGTATCAGGCGGCTCATCATCAATTGATCGCAAGTGCAAAAGCAACTGAAATTGCGCGTAGAATTAACCCGGCATTTAAGATTGGCTGTATGTTAGCGGGCGCCAACACTTACCCTTATACATGTGCACCAGATGATGTCTGGAAAGCCATGACAAGAGATCGCGAGCACTACTTCTTCGTCGATGTACAATCCCGGGGAGAATATCCAAACTATGCCAAGAAAATGTTAGAACGAATGAATATTCATTTAGCCATGGAAGACGGGGACGAGGAATGCTTGAAAAATAATACGGTTGATTTCGTTTCGTTCAGTTATTATGGTTCACGATTAACCAGTGCAGACCCGGAAGTAAACACACAAACGGCAGCTAACCTATTTCCGACACTGCGCAATCCTCATTTGAAAACGAGTGAATGGGGATGGCAAATCGATCCTGAGGGTCTAAGAATTACAATGAACTCCTTGTATGACCGATATCAAAAGCCACTATTCATCGTTGAAAATGGACTAGGAGCGATAGATACTCCTGATGAGACCGGATATGTTGCTGATGACTATAGAATCGAGTATCTGCGTCAACACATCCAAGCCTTCATAACAGCAGTGGAAGAAGATGGCGTAGAGTTGTTGGGTTACACGTCCTGGGGCTGTATTGATTTAGTAAGCTCAAGTTCTGGAGAGATGAGTAAACGATACGGTTTCATTCATGTCGACAAAGATGACGCTGGAAATGGTACGTTGAAACGCAGCAAGAAAAAATCCTTTGAATGGTTCAAAAAAGTTATTCAAAGTAACGGTAAAGAACTCTAATCGACTGAGCAGTAACGTATGAAGTCATCGACTTCTGCGTTACTGCTTTATCCATTTATCGCAGCGTCAAGCTCTAACTACTAGCCATTTGGAGCAAAAACAGACAGTAAAGGAGTTGGCTTTTTATAATATCCATGGAGAAGCTTAAAACATATTCGTTATTGTCCGTTGCGTTATTAATTTCTTCAGGTCCAGTGATTGCCGCTAACATTCCTGCAATAACCAATGATTTTCCGGAGATATCGGTAACACACGTAGGATTATTAACGACCATCCCTTCATTATTTGTCATTCTTGGTGTGTTAATTGCTAATCGACTTGAACTTCTTATCGGGAAGAAAGCAACTATATTGACTGGATTAGGACTTGTTCTTATTGCGGGAGTATTCCCTGCATTGTGTCATGACCTTTTTTCGTTACTGTTCATTTCTCGCTGTTTGTTTGGGTTAGGTGTAGGTTTGTTTAACCGGCTCATCATTCAGATGATCAGTGATATGTATCATGAGAATCCAGGTAAACAAGCAACCGTAATTGGCTTAGAAAGTGCCTTTGAGGGATTAGGCGGCATTTGCCTGACACTACTCGTTGGTCAACTATTGAAAATGGGCTGGCACACATCATTTTATGTCTACGCCCTGGCACTTCCTATTTTCATCGCGTTCCTGATTTTCGTTCCTTCTGATAAAAAAGAGCTAAATAGAAGAGAAGAGGTCACAACGAATTCAAGCCACACAAATAATAATAAAAAAGCCATTCAAGTCATGATTGGCTATGGTCTCTTATTATTTGTGATTGTAGCTATTTTCATCAATTATAATTTACAGATTACTCCTTTGATTTTGGAAAAAAATATTGGAACTGCGACAAACGGAAGCAATATGATTGCATTTATAGGTTTAGGAGCTTTTGTTGCCGGCTTTTCTTTTGGAAAAGTATACAAAACATTAGGTAACTATATCGTTCCATTATCAATTCTGTTACTTGGAAGCTCGATGTTCGTTACGACAATCTCGCAGAGTATCATTCTTACTACCATTTGCTCAATGATTATCGGGTTTTCATTCCGCTGTATTATGCCCTATTTATTGCATACTTTTACACAACAAATCGCCAAAATGGCAAAGTTGGGTACCACCATTGTTCTGATCGCGTATAACTTGGGAGCCACACTTTCACCGTATGAAGGAAGGTTAATTACGCAACTATTGCAACTAGATACAGTGCAATCATTAGTCTCCAGCAATGCAATAATCCTATTATGGATTTCAGTAGCTAGTTTTGGAGTAGTAACCCTTCAACGCAAAAAGAAGAATATTCAACAAACATAGAAAACAGGGAGCTTCTTGATATGGAGTTCCCTTGTTTTAGAGTGAGTTGTATGAACCGTTTAATTAGAATTTTTGTAATACACCAAGTGATCTGTCCACTCATTATGCTCGTGTATAAACCCTTAACCACTCCAGTATACATTCACTCATATCCATTTCCCTCATGACATAGCACTGAAATAGTCCATAACCACACTGCGAAACTCTAAAGCGGCTTTTGAAATATACCTGTTTTTGTGCGAAAGTAGAGCGATTTCCCGAACGAGTTGGTGTTCCTCTACCTGAAGATATCTAATGCGCTCATGCGGGTTTCTGGCTGTACTAGGTATAAACGCGAGACCGATCTCCGCTTCAACAAGGGCGGTTAATCTTGCAGGCTCATCACCTTCATACACATACTTCGGTAGGAAACCAACGGATTGACATGTGGAATCCACCATATCACGAACACCATAGCCTTGCTTTACCCCAACAAACCACTCGTCCTTAAGCTCAGTTAATTGAATGCTGCTTCGGTCTGCATATCGATGACCCATAGGAACAGCGACTACGATCGGATCGTCATATAGGATCTGACATTCGATGTCGTCACCTTGAATCGGAGGGGAGGAGAGACAAAAGTCCACCTCGCCCCGATGTAGAAGCTTGGACATGTTTTCTAACGAAACCATTTGCACATGGAACTGAATGTCCGGTTTATTTTTTCGAAATTCCCGTAGTATACCTGGCAAAGTACTTGCCGTAGTCACCGCCAATTGCAGTGTACCCTGATCCGGATTGGAGAGGTCTCCAATTTCCCGCTGTCCCTGCTCCAATTCAAATAAGGCTTTTTCCGTTCGCTGAAGAAATGTTCTACCAAAGTCGTTTAGTCGCAGCTTTCTCCCGATTCGATCAAATAAAGGGACTCCCAGGTCGTCCTCTAATCGTTGTATCGTTTTGCTCAGGGAGGATTGCGTGACATGCAGCATTCCCGCAGCTTCCGTAACATGTTCGCATCGGGCCACCGTCAGGAAATATTTTAGTTGAAGAAGCTCCATTTGCACCATTCCTTCATTCCTTGTAGTTCATCAAATCATAACATACAATGCGTTGGAATAAATGAATGCTTTCAAGTAAGATGACAGCAGAAGAAGGAGTGATGCACCCATGAACGTTCGAAATAAAGGATTGATGTTAGCTGTGGGACTCGGAATTATGTTGAATCCGCTGAATTCCTCCATGATTTCTGTGGCAATCTCCAGGCTACAAGAAGTGTATCGACTTGATTTTACAGCCGTTTCGTGGATTATTTTATCATTTTACATTGCCAGTGCTGTTGCTCAACCGGTCATGGGCAAGTGTAGTGATTTGTTTGGACGCAGGAAGATCTTCCTCATGGGTCTTGTTATTGTTTTCGTATCGTCTATGTTAGCTCCGTGGTCTCCCAGTTTTTCGTCGCTCATCGTATTCCGGATCGTTCAATCGATTGGTACAAGCATGATGGTGGCCGTCGGAATGGCGATTGTAAGAATTAACGTGACTGACAAGCAAGCCTCCGCATTGTCCACTTTAGCGATATTCCTCTCCGGAGCAGCTGCGATCGGGCCCTTTATTGGTGGAGTATTGATTCATTGGTGGGACTGGCACAGCATATTCTTCGTTAATATTCCGTTTGTCATGGCAAGCTTTTTGTTCGCCTGGAAAACAATTCCGAAGGACGAGTTATCTCCATCGATCTCTAGTCACATGTCCATTCGGCAATGGCTTGCGTTAATTGATGCACCAGGCATCCTGATGTTTACGGTAGCCTTGGTGACTCTGCTCATCGGTTTACTTTCAGTAAATTCCACAGGAGATATTTCAACATGGCATCTGCTGACAGGAGGGGGCGGGTTAATCGCATTAGTCTTGTTCATCCGACATGAATTAAAAGCAGCCACGCCTTTCATCCCTCTGCGAACGTTTGCCACATATCCCCAGATGACTTGGGTTAATGTGCAATACATGCTGGTGAACATCCTGTTTTACGCACTTTTTTTTGGAGTTCCTACGTATTTGAAGCAGGTACGTCATCTCAACGAAGTTCATACAGGTATAAGCATGCTAGCTTTGGGGTTATGTTCAGTCATTATTGCTCCGATAGCAGGGCGCTGGATTGACAGATCAGGAACACGGCCAGCTCTGATCGTATCCGCTGCTTTAATGACATTTGGCTCTATATTGATCGTTGTTATGAATGAAACTTCTCCAATCTTCATTGTCATTGTTGCCTTAGCTTTATTTGGAATAAGTAACGGTCTAAACGCGGTCGGCATGCAAGCAGCTCTGTTCAAAAGCACACCCAAAGAAATGATTGGAGTCGCATCGGGTATTTTTAATACATCACGCTACCTGGGGACCATCTTATCGTCGTTATTGATTGGAATTGTTATGGGAGATACATTCAATGTGACAGGATTTCAGATGCTTGGAATCATCCTTACGGTATTAGCTGCATTACTGATCATCATGAGCGTACGTCGCGAGGGAAGTGCGGTGAGTCCGGAGCAAGTAAACAAGTAAAATAGCGAATCTGCCGTGCAATAGCACGTTTACACCCAATGAATCAATAGCTCCTTTGGGTGTATTTTTTGTTTTTCACCAAGTTGTCAGAAAGAGTTGATCCTTTCTTGAACGTTTAGGGTAGAAGACGTGTCTTTGATTGAATTAGGTAAAAATAAAGATATAATAATTTTGATTAATAGGCTTGATTAGTACTTTGAGTGCATCAATATCAGATTTTCATAGGCATCCAGCGCTTGCTATAATCGGGAGCCAACAGGAGTAAACGCATTAAAGGTGTGGCAAGATATCGTCATACCTAACTTTGTGAAATTTTTCGCAACTCTGCATTGAGCTTGGCCGAAGCTGATATTGAATGTTTCAAAATGAACAGAGTTTGAAGGGAGGCAGTATAACGAATGGCTATTGATACGGTGTTATGGAGCAGGCTGGTGACTGGTTTGACGCTCGGGTTCCACGTTATTTTTGCAACACTTGGTGTCGGTGTGCCTCTGATGATCGCGATTGCAGAGTTCATCGGCATTCGGAAGAAAGATCACCATTACATACTTATGGCAAAGAGGTGGTCACGAGGGTTTGTCATTTCTGTCGCGGTTGGTGTCGTGACAGGCACAGCGATATCGCTGCAATTGGCTCTGGTATGGCCGAATTTTATGAAACTGGCCGGAAATGTCATTGCACTGCCACTATTTATGGAAGTATTCGCGTTCTTTTTTGAAGCCATCTTCCTGGGCATTTATCTATATACGTGGGATCGGTTCAAAAATCCGTATATCCACTGGTTGCTGACCATTCCAATTGTCGCAGGGGCAGGCATGTCTGCTGTTTTTATTACTACAGTGAACGGATTCATGAACCAGCCTGAAGGCTTTGTGATGGAAGCAGGCCAATTCATGGCAGTGAACCCCGTGCAAGCGATGCTGAATACGGCGACCTTCTCCAAAGTATTCCATGTATTAAGCTCGGCTTATCTGACAGGAGCTGCTCTGTTAGCAGGAATAGCAGCCTTTGCGATGCTGAGAAAAGGGGTGTCAGCCTACCACAAGAAAGGCCTGAACCTCATGATGGCCGTTGTGCTGGTATTCAGTTTATTAAACTCCTTAGCTGGAGATGTATCTGCCAAGTTTTTGGCTGAGCATCAGCCGGAGAAGCTCGCAGCTGCCGAGTGGCATTTCGAGACGGAAAGCGGCGCGGATCTGATTTTATTAGGATGGCTGAATGCTGAACATGAAATTATAGGCGCACTTCATTTGCCGAAGGTACTCAGCTTCCTTGCCTTTGGAGATTTTAACGCCGAGGTAACCGGGCTGAACGAATTCCCACCAGATGAGCATCCGCCCTTACTTGTGCATTATTTATTTGATCTAATGGCTGGAATCGGATTCGCTCTGCTCGCGATCTCATCCCTGTATTTCCTCTTTGTATTCTGGAAGAAGCGCAACCAACTGAACAAGTGGATGCTTCGTATGGTTGCACTCAGTGCACCGCTCGCTTTTCTGGCCGTTGAGATGGGCTGGTTCTATGCAGAGATCGGGCGGCAGCCATGGATCATCCGAGGTTATATGCGAGTAGAAGAGGCCGCTACTTCTTCACCGAGTGTAAGAATTTTATTTTTCGTCTTCTTGCTTCTATACATCGTGCTCGGCGTCATCTGTGTTCTCGTATTGAGACGTTTGTTCAATAACAATCCTGCGGACCTTGAGATGGAGAAATGGTTGAAAGAGAAGCATGATCAATCAGCCAAGAAAGGGGAGCAGGCCTGATGAGTTATGAATTGATTGGTATTTCGGTACTCTGGCTGTTCTTGTACGGCTATCTTATTGTAGCTTCCATTGATTTTGGAGCAGGTTTCTTCGCCTTTTATGCACGCCTGACGAAGCAGGATCACCTGATTAATCGTCTGATCTCCCGTTATCTATCACCGGTCTGGGAGATCACCAATGTATTTTTTGTCTTTTTCTATATTGGTATCGTCGGGTTTTTCCCGGATACCGCTTACTATTATGGCTCTGCGCTGCTTGTTCCGGGAAGTATTGCCGTCATTTTACTTGCCATTCGGGGTTCATTCTACGCCTTTGAGAATTATGGTTCCAAAAATAACATCGTATATCTGTTTTTATACGGAGCTACCGGGTTGCTTATTCCAGCGTCGTTGTCAGTGGCACTGACATTGTCTGAAGGTGGCTTTATTTTGAAGCAGGGAGATACCGTTTCCCTGGATTACTGGGCGTTATTTACCAATCCGTTATCGTGGAGCATCGTTGGACTGGCCATCGTATCCGTATTGTTCATTAGCGGGTCATTTCTAACATTTTACGCTTCTCGGGCAGAGGATCATTCGGCATTGAAGCTGATGCGGAACTATGCTTTGTTCTGGAGTACACCGACCATTATTCTCGCGCTGACTGCATTTATATATTTGGGTCAACACAATGAGCGTCATTTTCAAAACATGATGGATTTATGGTGGCTGCTGGCGCTTTCCGTTGCGTTTTTCATGATCGCCATGTGGCTGTTATATAACGGACGCCGTTACGGTTTAGCTTTTATATGCATCATGCTGCAATTTTTCACAGCCTTTTTCGCTTACGGGATTGGGCAATATCCTTACATTCTTGATCCATACATCACGATTCAGAGCAGCGCAACATCACCTGCAATGGGCTTCGCACTCGTCGTTGTGTTTATCGGTGGTCTGTGCCTGTTAATTCCTTCTCTTATTCTGGTCTTCAAACTTTTCCTGTTTGATGCGGATTATGTGAAAGGGAAAAAATAAAGGAGGAGCGTTCTGTGAAAAGGAAAGCTAAATCCAATCTGATCTCTCAGCAAATGTCTTTACAACGAAAAAACAGGCTTCTCCTTGCGATGATTTCGCTGGCTCTTGGTGTAGCTATTGTAAGCCAGGCCACATTGGTGGCTGAAGCAGTCCAGCGAATCTTTGTAGAGAAAGCTTCCTTTTCATCCGTGGTTCTGTTACTGGGCCTATTGCTGGCTGTCATGGCTGTACGTGCATTGTTGTCGTATGGAAACGGGAAAGTGGGCTTGCATATGGCCGCCCGTGCCAAGACGAATATGCGAGCATCTGTGTTGCAAAACCTAACCCGCGCTTCCATGCCTTCAACCCTGAGTGGACAGACGGGAGGAAAGGTCAGTCTTGCTCTTGATGCTGTGGATGAGGCTGACAGTTATTTCAGTCAATATATGCCGCGTATGATGGAAGCCGCGATGATCCCGATTCTGATTCTGGTTGTTACATTTACGCAGCACGCCAACACAGGCTACATTATGCTGTTTACGGCACCGTTTATTCCGCTGTTCATGATTTTGGTGGGACTCCAGACGAAGAACAAATCAGAGGAGAAATACGCGCAGCTGGCCGAGTTTTCCGGTACATTCTTGGATTCACTTCAGGGGCTGGTTACGTTGAAAATATTCGGACGGGCTAAACGTCAGCAGCAGGAGATTGAACGCAGTAGCCTGGGTTATCGTGATGCCACAATGGGCATTTTGAAGATTGCGTTTACGAATACGTTTATGCTGGAATCGATCGTGATGTTAAGCATCGGTATTGTCGCGCTTGAAATGGCGATCCAGTTACTTGTTTTCAAATCGATGACCTTCCACACGGCCTTTCTCGTGTTGTTGCTCGTGCCCGAGTTCTACAGTCTGTTGAAGAATACGGGGACGGCTTTTCACAGCGGTCGTACCAGTATGGGAGCGATTCGCAAGGTGGAACAGATGCTTGAGGACACAAGTGTCACAAGCATGCCAACCGAGCATGAGAAAGCTGAGAAGGCTACACATACCAGTGATACTAATGATCTAATGGTGCAGCAGACTGGGGTACATGCCCCTCGTACAGAGTTGATTCCAATGCCACCAACCATTGAACTGGACCATGTCCGGTTCCAGTACGCTCCTGATTCCTTTGGACTTGAGACAGGACAGATCTCGATTGGACCGGGAGAACAGATCGCTATTGTAGGCAAAAGTGGTTCAGGTAAAACAACGCTGCTTCATCTCATTGCCGGTTTGCTGAAACCTGATTCGGGAGCGGTTCTGGTTAACGGAAGCCAGCTTTCGCCATATGAGGAGGGTGCATGGTTTGAACGTGTTAGCTACATTACACAGCATCCGTATATTTTTGCAGGTACATTTGCCGAAAATATTGCGATTGGCGCGGGTCGGAACGTCTCCAGAGCTGAAATTGAGCAGGCGGCAGAGGAAGCAGGGCTTGCTGTAGTTGTCGCACAATTGGAGCAAGGCTTGGATACGTTTGTTGGTGAAGGTGGCCGGGGTTTATCTGGTGGGGAAAAGCAGCGACTTGCCTTAGCACGTGCTTTTCTGAAGAGACCATCCGTCATTTTATTCGATGAACCCACAGTCGGACTGGATCTGCACACTGAGCGGGTACTGCAACAATCCATTGCGTCATTAGCCAAAACGGCAACGATGATTACGGTGGCACACCGTTTATATACGATTCAACATGCGGACAACATTTTGTTTATGGACAATGGGGTGTTGGTGGATTCAGGACATCATGAAGCGCTTCTGGCGCGCCTGCCTCAATATGCGGAGATGGTGGATGTACAACGGAAAGGAGGGTTAGCATGAATGAGCTGATGATTCTGTCAAAAGCGATGATTCAGGAGCGCAAGGATATCTTGCTTTCGATATTGGGCGGATTTATCGCCGGCATAGCAGGGGTAGCTCTCTTTTCCGCGAGTGGTTATATGATATCTCAAACGGTATTTGCGCCACCGTTGTACACCTTAATTGTACTCACCTCCATGGTCAAACTGCTTGGTTTCCTTCGAGCGGCGAGCCGCTATGGAGAACGCTTGTATTCCCACAGGGCAACATTCTCCATGCTGAGCCGCTTGCGGACGTCCTTTTTTGCCAAACTGATCCCGGTAACGCCAGGTATATTGAACAAAAACCGAAGCGGGGATCTGCTTGCGCGGATCGTGGGCGATGTGGAAAGCTTGCAAAATTACTTTTTGCGGGTCGCGTATCCACCAATCATGGTCGTTATGGTGTTTTTGGCTACCATGCTGTTCACTTCGGCCTTTTCGATCTGGATTGCGTGTTTGTTAGTACTAGGTATGCTGATCACGGCATTTGTTGTACCAGGGATTGTCTTGTTAGGTCAGCGAAAAATACACGGACGTGTCCGCCAGCAACGGGCCTTGCTGTCCACGGAAGTAACCGAAGTGTTGTATGGTTTCAGGGATTTGAAAGTATACGGTCAATTGGAACAGCGCGAGCAGCAACTTCAGCAGGCTTCAGCTGCATTGGCAATGGAACAGAAGCAAGCCGCTTCGCACTTGCTGCGTGGGCAATCCATGCACGTTTTTGTGACGTATCTCGTTACATGGGGTGTGCTGGCACTGAGCGCCTTTTTAATTGTGAATGGAGCGTTTGCCGGTGTATTCCTCGCCATGCTAATCCTGGCCACGCAGACCGTGTTCGAAGAAGCTGCCGCAATGGCTATATTACCTCTATATAAGCAAGATAGTGAACACGCCGCTCAGCGACTGTCGAAAACAGTGCCGACCTCCGATGTAAATCCTTCGCAGCCAAGCGGTGAAATGTCTGCCGATCAGGCGGTTTCGATTGAACTATCCGGTGTTAGCTTTCAATATGAAGGGGAATGGAGACCGGCGCTGAGGGAAATATCCCTACAACTTGCAGCAGGAACCAAAACAGCAATTGTCGGGCCAAGCGGTTCAGGCAAGTCAACGATTATCGATTTGCTACTCAAGTTGCGTGCACCAACGTCTGGCGATATAAGCTTAAACGATGTTCCGGTAAAAGAACTAAATGAAGAAAGTATCTGGCAAAACGCGAATGTGGTGTTGCAACAAAGTCATTTCTTCCGGGGAACCATTCGGGACAACCTTCTTCTGAACGGAGAAGAACATACGGATGAACAATTGTCGGCTATGCTGGATAAAGTACAACTGCCCAATAAATCATTGACTGATATGGTTTATGAAAAAGGGGAGAACCTGTCGGATGGCGAGAAGCAGCGGCTGGCTCTCGCACGGGCGATGCTGAGCAAAGGACGGTTATGGCTTCTGGACGAACCGACTTCTTCGCTAGATTACGTCACAGAGAAACATGTGCTCCAGCATCTTCTTGCACAAGCTGCCGAAGATACACTTCTCCTGATCTGCCATCGGCTGACCGGATTGGAAGAGATGGATCGGATTGTGGTCATGGACCAAGGCAAGATTGTGGAATCGGGTTCCTTCTCCGAGCTTATGGAGCAAAAAGGCTATTTTTATGAAATGAAGCAAATTGAACGACAAATGATTGGAGACATCGGGGCGTGAGAATGTAGTTATTAAGTGAAAAATTCTGTCGGTCTTCGAGATTGAAGAAAATTTCAATAAATCAATTTTTATAAATTTAACTAAACCCCAAAGGATGCAGTGCATATACTCCTTGGGGTTTGTTTTGATATAATAGTTTTTTTATGTCTATAAAGGAGATGGATGATGGGAAAATATAAGTGGGATATTGTTTTTTATTTGGCCGTATTTTTATTTGTTGTGTACATGAAGATGAATGACCAATCTCTGTTTCTGATACTAGGGGTCGTTCTCACCGCGACTCTGATCATGTTTACCATTCGTATTTTCTATCCTCTGGGTTGGGAAACACGCATGGAACGTGTCGAGGCTTTTTTACGCAGACAGGAAAATAATCCAAGGCTTTACATCTATTACGTTCTCGCAAACAGACTTGATGATGAATTGGAACACACAATAGAGCGCATCAGAAATGAAGACACGAATAAAAGGACACAAGCAGTCTACAATGCAGCTTACGGCATCTATCGCAATGACTTGGTAGCTGTTCGTACTGCGGTGCAGAATATGCGTAGATCGGATTATCGTACATATTATGAAACGTATTTGCTTATGGAAGAAGGAAGAAGTGATCAGGCGAGGGAACACTTGAAATCCATTAGTAAGCTCTGGATGAGATCCACGCTTCTTGCAGCTATCGAACTAAAATCGGGTCACCGCGAAATTGCGATTCAGCAAGCTCAAGAAGCAATGCGTGCCGTCAGAGGCGTCCATCGTTATATGATATTTAAGGAATCAGAGAGATACTAAACGGTGACTAAAAATCTTTCTTGCAATAAATTACAACTGACATGGATAAGAGCTTGTTCCTATGTGGAGCAAGCTCTTATCTTTTGTATTGAAGGATAAGAGTATACAGAGTAGCTAAACGGTTTGGCAGAACAGAGAACACCTGAATTAAAATGTACCCTAACCAGTTAGCCTGTCTGAGGAAAATCTAAACTTGTATACTCGTGAAGATAGCCTCATTGAACATCCCATTAATCATAATGTTATAGCGTAGAAACTCAATTGATGTATAATGACGCAGGAACTCTATAATTAAAATGAAATAAATACAAATTCAAAATAGCATGATCTGAGGTGTACGATGAATCGCTTATTACTCGTAGAAGATGATGAAAATCTGGTGTTTGGTATTCAATATACACTGTCCAATGAAGGATATGAGGTCGTTGTGGCGGGGAACTTGGAAGAAGCTAGACAGGCACTGCAGGCAAAGACGATCGATCTGATTTTGTTGGATGTCACTTTGCCTGATGGGTCGGGATATCAACTATGCAGTGAGATTCGGGTAACGTCGCAAGTGCCCATTATCTTTTTGACGGCTTTGGATGAGGAAGCAAACGTAGTCGCAGGGCTTGATCTCGGAGCAGATGACTATGTAACCAAGCCTGTTCGAACCAAAGAACTTATTTCACGAATTAAAGCCGTATTACGACGTAACAACAGGGGAAAACAAGAAGTAAGCTTATGGATATCCGATAATATCCAGGTGCGTATTTTAGAAGGAACTGTACTCAAAAACAATAGTGAAATTACACTGACGGCGCTTGAATATCGACTACTATTGATGTTGATCTCTCATCCGAAGCAGATATGCAGCAGAAGTTCAATTCTGAATCATCTCTGGGATTTGTCGGGCGACTTCATTGATGATAATACGCTCTCTGTCCATATCCGCAGGTTAAGAGAGAAAGTCGAAGATATTCCTGCAGCACCACAGTATATCGTAACCGTTCGGGGGATCGGATATAAATGGAACGTGGAAGTTATAGGGAGATGAACATGTTTGAAGTCATGCGAAATCCAGAGTGGAAATCCATCGCCATTAAAGTACTTGCTCTGCAAGTTCTTTTGTCGTTCGTGATGTTCTTTTACATGCAGCATCAAGTCGGTAGCATTAATACAACCATTGTGAATCAGAATAGCGCCCTATCGGGCATTTGTTAATGAAAGATCCCCAGTTGGAGAATGAGGTGATTCACTTTGTTACCCAAGGTGCCCAGGCCGATGAACTTGCTGAGGGGCAACGTATCCTTGCACAATACGGATATCAGGCGGGTATGTCTTTAGAAGATCAGCCAGCTCTTTCAGGACTAGCATTACCCTTAAAAACAGCGACTCAAGTATTGTTGTTCCTGATCCCACTCATGGTATTGCTTCTGTGGGAGTATCGTAAATTTTTCGTAAAAATCAGAACGATTTCTCATGCAGCGGAGCAGGTTGTGGAACAGCAATTCGATAAAAAACTGCCTGAGACGGAGGATGGAGACTTCGGCTCACTTGGCCGGAGCTTCAATGCGATGGCTGGAAGACTAACCAACAGCCTGGAGCTACTCCAGCAGGAAAAAACCTTTCTGCGCAATCTGTTATCCGATATTTCTCACCAGCTCAAGACACCCCTGGCCTCTCTGATTGTGTTCAATGAGAATCTGCTGAATGATCCCGGGATGAAAGAAGAAATGAGAATGACGTTTCTGGAACGAAGTCGGCAGCAGCTTGACCGAATGGAATGGCTCATCATCAGCTTGCTCAAGCTGGCACGAGTCGAAGCGGGAGCAATTGGATTTCGAAAAGAAAGGATCGAGCTAAGGGAGATGGTGGAGAGCGCTGTCTATTCACTTCGGACGGTAGCAGACCAGAAACGGCAGACGATCTCCATCCTCGGTAGTGAAAATGCGTTTGTGCAGGCAGATGAAGAATGGCTCAAGGAAGCTGTTATGAATTTGATTAAAAATGCACTGGAACACACCCCGCCAGAGGGTGAGGTTCAAATCCATTTGGAAGAAAACGCACTGTTTGATACGATCATTATCCATGACAACGGCGAAGGTATTCATCCCGATGATATGCCTCATATTTTCAAACGATTCTATAAAGGCAAGAACCATAACAAGCCCAACAGTATAGGGATTGGTCTGGCTTTGACCAAATCGATCATTGAGGAACAACAAGGGATCATTACGGTGGAGAGTGTGCCTCAAGAAGGGACAACATTCAGAATTTTGTTTTTCAAAAAAGAGTGGACTTAAGAAGAAGCTTACGATAATGTAAGCTTCTTCTTCACTTCAACGTAAGCTTCCACACCTATAATGACAATCAAGCAATGTTAATCATACAATTGGAGGTACAACAGGGTGGAAATTTTGAAGACCGATCATTTATGTAAAATATACGGAAGTGCTGAGGCTAGGGTGGAAGCATTGAGAGATGTTAATCTGTCCGTCAATCAAGGAGAATTCGTTGCGATCGTGGGCGCCAGTGGATCTGGCAAAAGCTCATTGCTGCATCTGCTCGGGGGAGTTGATCAACCGACAAGTGGCCAAGTCATTATTGATGGTATGGACCTGTATTCTCAAAGTGAAAATGAATTGGCTGTGTTCAGAAGACGTAAAATCGGTTTTATTTTTCAATCGTATAACTTGATCCCGGTGTTAACTGCGGAAGAAAACATTAAATTGCCGATGCTGCTTGAGAATAAACATGTGGACGAGGGTTATCTTGAGGAATTATTGAGCGTGCTGGGACTCAGCGATCGAAGGCAGCATCTTCCGTCCCAATTATCAGGCGGGCAACAGCAGCGAACTGCAATTGGACGTGCATTGATTAATAAACCATCGATTATTCTGGCGGATGAACCAACCGGCAATCTGGACAGCAAGAACAGTAAAGAGATTGTGGATCTGCTTACCTTCTCCGTCAGAAAGTACAATCAAACCTTGATTATGATCACACATGATTTGAATGTGGCCCAGCGAGCGGACCGTGTTGTAAATATAAAAGATGGTACACTCTTGCAGCAAACAGGGGTGAAAGATCGTGAATAGGTATACTAGTCTTACCCAAAAATATTTGCTAGGGCAGAAAAAAAGATCAATACTAACGATCATTGGCATTATATTGTCTGTGACCCTACTTACAGCCATGGGAACCATTGGCCTTAGCTTCAGAGACAAGGTGGTTCGGCAAACCGTTCAAGAGTATGGGGATTACCATGTTTCTTTTAACGGATTACCCGGAGAAGCAGTCTCAAGAGTCGTCAATAATGCATCCGTAGAGAGTGCTGGAATTATCAGCAGAGAAGGTTATTCGGTCATCAGCAAAACGAGTGAGAAAGAAAAGCATGAAAATCCATTTGCTGCACCTTATCGATATTTGAATCTCAAAGGATATGATGCCCATGCGATGAACAAGCTCCAGGTTCATTTGGATTCGGGCCGACTGCCCAAGAATCCAAATGAAATTATTCTTTCGACCTGGAGTCTGGATAGTTTTGCGACCAAACCGAAACTTGGTGATTCACTTACCCTAAGTCTTGGCGAGCGTACTGTCGCATCAACCGGGGAGATCAAACCTATCCATGGTCTGGGTGACTTTGGCTGGGATCTTGATGAAGACTTTCGTCCCCAAAAAGAGAGAGAATTCACCGTTGTAGGGTTTATGAAGACAGGTACTAACGCTTCGTGGTCTGCCAGCTTCATTTTACCAGCCATCACGTATGAAGATAATGAAAAAATCGATGCGGATAAAAATTATTTTATTTATGTCAAAATGAAATCGATGAATCAGATTCAGGCGAAGGCAGAAGCGATAATATCTTCATTGAAGCTAAACCAAGTGGATCAAGGCTCTGCCGTAGCCTTGGATAAGGATATTCAATATAAAAATATTCGTGTCGAATATAATAATGAACTGCTTAAGTTGTATGGCAAAAGCACCTATGAAGGTGTAAACCATAGTTTGTTATATGCATTCGCAGCAATCATCATTATTATTATGGGTTGTACGAGTGCAGTGATATATAATACGTTTCATATTTCTGTTCTGGAGCGGACCTCGCAATTCGGAATGCTGCGGTGCATTGGGGCTACCCCATCACAAATACGTAAATTAGTTCTCAAAGAGGCTACAATACTGAGTCTAATTGCTATTCCTGTTGGATTATTGATGGGAACTGTTTTTATGAAACTTCTGTTTTACAACATCAGCTTTTTGGCGTTGGGATTTCTGAATGATATGCAAATGGTCATCTCGCTTCCAATCCTGATCATAGCTGGTGTACTGGGATTATTGACTGTTTATCTGTCTGCTATCGGACCTGCGAGACTGGCAGCGAAGGTATCCCCACTTGAGGCGGTTCATAGCTCGGGAGGCACGAAGGTGGAGAACGTAACATCTGTCCGGAAATCAAAACTGCTGGGAAAACTGTTGGGTATCGAAGGACAGTTTGCTAGTCGAAACATCAGGCGGAACAAAAAGCGCTTCCGCATCACTGCCTTTTCCATAGTGGTCAGCATGATTCTATTTATTGTTTTTAGCGGAATAGCTGGTTTGCTGGGGCAGACATCGCAATCAGGAATCGATTATTCCTACTCGGTTATCTATGAAGGACCTTCCAAACGGATCGATGATTACGTATATTCTGACATTGTTAAGCTTGATGCAGTAGAACATGCCTATCCGTTTTACAATAATCAAGTGATGGCTATGTTTCCGAAAGAAAAAGTGAATCCCAAGTATTATAAACTCCGTCCGGGAATGTATTCTGTTGAAGAAGGAGAGGGGTACCGAACAGACAACAATTACCTCGAATCTTACGGAGATAACGGACTCGATGCTCTGAAATCCAAACTAACGGCTGGTACGATCGACAAAGAGAAGATGAACCGGGAAAATGGTGTTATCGTCAATCAGAAATTAATAATGACAACAGAGGAAGGCAGACAGATCATTATCGATCAAACCCAATTCAAGGTTGGGGATCACATCCAAGTACGTGCCTTAGACTCGGACGGAAAGGGTCAAGGATACACAACACTGACGGTAACTGGAATTATTGATCAAGGCTTGTTGTCGAGCAGCTATAATGAGAGTGCTATTATTGAATTCATCACTACGCCCGAAGTCGTAGAGAAGGTTACAGGTAACGATACGTACTCCAGAATCTTTATTCTTGCCAAGACCGATATTTCCAACAAACCGATCACGGACTATCTCAAATCCCTGACCCAAAAAGATGCCGGTTACAGCTACACAGATAAGGTGCAGCAACTTGCCCAAGCCAAAAACGATGCGACAACCGCCAAGATCTTTTTATATGGATTTATTGGTGTCATTGTCCTGATTGCGTTCCTAAATATACTGAACACCGTCAGCACCAATCTCATTCTACGAACCAAAGAATTTGCGGTGCTCAAAGCTATCGGCATGACACAGCGTAATGTAGGGAAAATGATCCTGTTGGAAGGCGTTTTATACGGCCTGTACTCTGCGCTATACGGTAGTATACTCGGAACAGCACTAAGCTATGGGATACATCATCTCTTCAAAGGTGCTTTCGATGTAGCTTGGACGATCCCATGGGGCAGCATTGTGCTTGCTTTTGTGGGTGCCATAGCAACAACGCTTGTCGCCACAGCCTGGCCGATGTATCGATTGAATCAAACAAGTATCGTGGAGGCATTGAGAAAGGAAACATAGAGAAGCTGGGGAACTATAAAACAGATTATTGCTTGAAAAGTCGCATAGATTGCGGCTTTTTTTGTTTTAAGAAACCTAGTTCTTATGTCGAACAGGAGAAGAAAACCTCATAATTGTACTCAACATGAAAATCAAACAACGATTGAATGTGTTCCAGTTCACTTGTCTTTTCTTACGTCTTGTAAACACTTTTACATAACAGCAGATGATTCAGACGCGTTATTTTTCTTGGCAAGCGGCTTTTTCCTGAGTGTCCGATCATACAGATATGGTTTTCCGTGATATTCTCGTGCATGCTTTTGTGTCTGCTTCTTATGTATATCAACCTTTATCTCCAGATTGGCAACGTTACTCTGGAATTCAGAAGCAATTCGTTTGCACCATTTCAGTCCGCTTTCTTCAGATGCACTGAAATGAACGCGCAACAGATATCCATTCACCGTTAATTCAAACTTGTATAAATTCATGATATGTATCCTTTCCAAGCGGGTATTTTATGCTACACAAAATACGATAATCTCATTATAACAGGAACATACGTTCTGTAAAAGTGGTATTTATGAGACCCGCAATTCAAGAAGGTTCGCTAGACATCTTTGCAATGGTTCGTTTAATGGTAAAATATCTAAAAATGGTTCATGTTGGGGGATGCGCATGTATAAACTGATGATCGTAGATGATGAATTACTCATGCGGGTTGGAATTCGTTCCATGCTGAATTGGGAAGAGTACAATTTCTATGTTGTTGGTGAAGCAGGAAATGGTAAAGAGGCATTGAGTCTTGCGCTTGAAGTGATGCCTGATCTAATTATTACGGATATCAAGATGCCGATTATGGATGGGCTACAGCTGATACAGGAGGCCTCGTGCGTACTGAACACCTGTAAGTATGTCATCCTGAGTAATTTTGACGAATTTCACTATGTGAAAGAGGCATTGAAACTTGGCGCTTCAGACTACTTGATTAAAAGCGAGATTACAGAAACTGCCCTTATCGAGCTCCTGAGCACAGTGGGACAGAAATTGCAAAGCGAACATGTTCGCCCGACCAACACACCTTCTATGACACAAGATTACTCCAAGACCCTAAGACATTTAAAGGATAGCCTCTTCCAAGATGTTGTAAGCGGATTCACTAGTGAGAAGGATATCGTTGCCAAAGCGGAAGAACTGCATTTCCGTATACGATCAGACCAGTTGGTCGTCATCAAGTTTATTGTGAACTATTACGAGGATGCGAAGCGGAAATATGTAGAGAAGGGGGAAAAGCTGCTCCGATTTTCGATTCTTAATATTATGGAAGAGATTATTCCTTCGAAATGGGAGAAAGAGATCTTTGTTGAAAGTTCTTCTGAATATTGGGTTATCGTTAATGTACTTCCTGAGAGCCAATCTGTGCACGCCGATTTGAACAAACTGTGTAACAAATTGCTCTCTTCCATCAAGGATTTTATGAATCTATCGCTAACGGCCGGTGTGAGTACAATCGTTCCCAGTTTCCCCTACATTAGAAAGGCCTGCCAAGAGGCAGAAATGGCTCTGCAACAAGGTTTTTTCAAAGGCAGTAACCAGGTATTGTATTACGAGGACATGGTTCAATCCCCAGATCGAAATGAAGTTAAGGGAGCTCTGAGTCCACAACAAGAACGAGATTTGTTGAAATTGTGGGTAAGCAAAGACAACCAAAAGGCAGAAGAGTTCCTTGAAGGAATTCGCTCGGATCTGGAAGCCCAGCGGGCGGATGAGAATAGCATTCGTAAGCAATATATCATGGTAATGGAAACGATACACTCCCATCTGTCACGAGCTGCGGAAAGAGGTACGCCTTCTTTTACAAAGAAATCGCCTTATGAAACCGTTCTAAAGGGTGAGTATTGGGAGGATATCCATCAGGATATGCTTGCTCATATTGCGTATTACTTCCAAACCGACTCCGAAATGAACCAGGAAAGTACCTACGCTGACCTCGCCATTGCGTTGATCGACAAGTATTATGCGGAAGACATCTCACTGCAAAGTATCGCTAGCCAAATCAGTGTCAACCCCTCGTATCTCAGCCGATTGTTTAAGCAGGAAAAAGGAGAGAACTTTATCACGTACTTGACTCGTGTTCGGATTGAACATGCGAAGTCTTATCTATTGAGCAAAGGACTGAGAGTGTATGAAATTGCAGAAAAGGTGGGCTACCATAATTACACGTACTTCAGTAAGATTTTCAAAAAATCGGTAGGCGTCACTCCGGAGGAATATCGAGTACTACAGCAGGCATGAGTGTAATCGGTGAATAGAGGTGCAGCATATGAAGCTTGTCCAACCCTTCCAAATCAAGCACAAAATTATGGTGATCTGTATGACGGTGATTATCCTTCCGGTATTTGTAATGACAATCAATTCGTATTACTCCTCAGAGCGATTATTGGCACAGAACTATACAACGTTGTTAAGCGATCTGGCCAAGCAGACGAATATTCGTATTGACGAATTCTTGAAGGAGATTGAGAAAATCACGCTGTTAGCCAGCAATGGCCTTAGCAACAATCTATCTGCGACCCATGAAGGAAGTTTTCCGATCCAGGATTTCCTGCGAGAGGGTAACGAACAAAATGAGATTGCCGCATACAATATATTGATGAATTATATCATGATGAAAGACCGCGTATTTTCCATCTACCTCTACAATATGAACGGGGGACAGGATCTGTTCGTCAGCCCACACCAGCCCATTGACCCAGACTTCAAAGTGGCGAACGAATTGTGGTTCAAAAAGTTCATGCACGAAAATGATCGAACCATTACGCTCACAACGCGAATCGATGAGCAATTGAAGAATAAAATACTGGCGGTGTCACATGCACGCAAAATTCATGATGTGGCGAGCGGGAAACTGCTTGGGGTAATCGTGGTCAGTATTGACATCAAATTCATCGAAATTGTGAATCGCAACTTACAGGAAGGGCTACGCTCCAGATTCATGATTGTCGATGAAAATGACAAGATCGTATACAACGTGAACGACCGATTAATTGGTACACTGTTCCGGGACAACGTTCGTCCACCTGAAGCATTGAATGTCGTGGTGACCAGCCCGCTTAGTCAACAAAAATGGACAACGTATTTATATATGCCTTTGGATGAGCTGACTGCCGATGGCAAAATATTGGGCCGTAATCTGGTGACGCTGGCCATTGTCATGGTTCTTTTTGCTGCCGTCATATCCATATTTCTATCTCATGTCATCACAACTCCCATTAAGAAACTGCTCCGGAATATCGCTCTGGTCGAGAAAGGCCAGTTCGAACAAGTTGAACATATTCGCTCAAGAGACGAAATTGGACACTTATCCAATCGGTTCAACAGGATGTCGCATGAATTGAAGAGAATGGTCGAACGGATGCAGCAGGAAGAAATAGAGAAAGCCAAAGCCGAGATGCGTGCGCTCCATGACCAGATCAAACCTCATTTTCTGTATAACACCCTTGGATCGGTGAAATGGATCGCCTCGATGCAGCAGGCTGATAAAATCGTGGAAATGACCGATGCACTAATCTCGATGCTCCGCTATGCAACAAAATCCGATGGAACCCTCGTAACCATTCGTGAAGAACTCGATAATATCGCCAATTACGTAACGATTCAGAATGTCAGATACTATGGTTGTATTCAGATGAGATATGAGGTTGAGGATAGACTGTTGGATTATCGCATGCCCAAAATGATCCTGCAGCCAATTGTGGAGAATGCAATTTTTCATGGTCTGGCCGAACTGGAAGAAGACGGAATCATCACCATTCGGATTCAATCACAGCTGGATGAAGTTGTGATCGAGGTCTGCGATAATGGCGTTGGTATGGATCATCATACGATGCAGAACTTGATGGAAGAAAAGTCCAGTACCAGTACCGGAACGAATGGGATTGGATTGCATAACGTGCAGCGACGGATTCAACTTCATTTTGGTAAACCCTATGGAATACAAGTTGCGAGTAAAATAGATGAAGGTACCATTTTCTTCATTCTGCTACCTGCCATCATAGAAGCGAAATAGTCATCCATGCTTTCATTCATGCATGTCATAACGTGGTACAGCGACCACAAATTAAGATTAGATATAAACAAAAGGGCTTACAGTATAAACTGCAAGCCCTTTTGTTTACCCTTTGACGCTACCTAGCACCAAACCCTTGGTGAAATATTTCTGTAAGAACGGATACACGAGCAGAATCGGAATGGCACCCAAGAACATTTGAGCGGCACGTCCCGTTCTGGCGTTCATCATGGATAACAGTTGGGTATAATCTGATCCAGATTTCAGCATGATTTGCTCAAAGCTCTGCAGGAGGGTCTGCAAGTAGCTTTGTAATGGATAATTGGCTGGATTGTTCATATAGATAATGCCATCGAACCATGAATTCCAATGGGCAACGATGCTAAACAAACCAACCGTTGCGAGAGCGGGTTTGAGAAGCGGGAGTAGAATACGAAGCAATACCTGTACAGGCCCAGCCCCGTCGATGATTGCTGATTCTTCAATCTCCTCTGGCAAGCCCCTAATGAAATTCATCAGAATAATCATACTGAATACGGGAAGAGCCCCAGGCAGGATCAGAGACCATATGGAATCAATCAGTCCCATTTTGACGACAACAAGATACGTTGGAATTAATCCTCCGCTAAATAACATGGTCACAATAAAATATCCCATATAAATATTACGCCCCATCAATTTTTGCTTCGATTTGGAAAGGGGGTAAGCGGTGAGCACGATCAAAACCAGATTCACCAATGTCCCGAGAACGGTTCGTTGAATGGCAACCCAGAGAGAGGAAAAAAATGACCCTCCAGTTAATGCAAATTCATAAGCCTTTGTCGTGAATTCGACAGGCCAGAACGTAACACTGCCTGCAGATACAGCTGAACTGCTACTGAATGAAACTGCCAACAGGTTGATAAACGGCAGAATACAGAGCAGAGAGATCAGTAGTAATATGATGTAGTTTATGATTAGAAACACACGCCTGCTCATACTTTTATCATGGATCATACGGTGAGTTCCTCCTTCTTAGAAGATGCGATAGCCAGCCACCCTGTAGGCCAGGATGTACGATACGGCAACCAGAACACTGGAAATGATGGATTTGAATAATCCAACAGCGGTACCAATTGAATACTGGGCCTGCTGAATTCCCAACCGATATACATAGGTATCAATAATATCACCGGTCTGATAGACGACAGGGGAGTAGAGATTATAGATCTGGTCAAAGCCAGCATTGAGTACGTTTCCAAGCGACAATACGGTCATTAAGACAATCGTGGGCATGAGAAGGGGCAACGTAATGTAGATGGTCTGCTTCCACCGTTTTGCTCCGTCAATCACTGCAGCCTCGTACAGCCCCGGATCAATGCTGGTTAGGGCTGCCAGGTATACCACCGTACCAAACCCGAAGCCCTTCCATATGTCACTCACAATCATCGTCCAAGGAAAAATAGAGGGTGTGCCAAGGAAGGAGATCGGTGCAATCCCGAATACGCCTAGAAACGTATTGATGATGCCATCAGAGCTAAGGATATCCAGCATGATGCCGGCCATAATGACCCAAGAGAGGAAGTTCGGAATGTATACCAGCGTTTGGAATGTGCGTTTGATTCCACTGTGTAGTACTTCGTTAAGCAGTAATGCGAAAATAACGGGTACGATAATACCGCCGATAATTTTGAAGACAGACATGTACAGTGTATTCCAGATCGTTCTTACGAAGTTCGGCTGATTAAATATGTGCGTAAAATTATCCCATCCTACCCATGGGGAGTTGAAACCGAGGCCCGGATTGTACTTTTGAAACGCAATAATAAGTCCGTAGAAAGGGATGTAACTAAAGATGAAGACCAGGACCAGACTTGGGATCAACATGAGATGGTAGGGACTCTGCTGCTTCCATTTTCTCAGCATTCATATTCCTCCGTTCTTGACGAGATCAAGTTGTAACCGCTACCAACAAGAGATGAGAACATCCCCACCCCTTATTGGCAACTGTCTTATTATTTTCCGTATGCGTCATTGACTGCCTGGGTTGCGTCATCGCCTCCGGCTGCTCGCCAATTCTGGACAATCACATCGAAATAATCGATACTTTCGCTACCCATAATGATCTTGGTGAAGCCTTCGGTGAGGATATCATCCAAGGTTGTTCCATAGCTCGACAGAATCTCTGGCGTAACACCCCATAAGGCTGTCTTCGTATAGTTCTCGCTGTCGAGTACTTTTTTGGCCAGACCATAAGCATTTTTTGGAGCACCTTGTTGCAAATAATCACCGACCGCTCCTGGTGTTGCATTCTCCATGAATTCAACACTGTTGTTATACTTTTGCCACATTCCCGAAGTCGTGAGTCCACTGGTATCCTTGGATTCAAGGGCTGCTGACACAGCTTCGAATTGCTCGTAATCCGAATTTGGATTAAGTACACGGAACGCACCGACAACATGGGCAATATCGTTATCCAGCAAGGCAGATAGCGTTTCTGGAGATTCCTTGCCATTGCCTTCATCCACGATATAAGCATAGTCGTTCAAAATCTTGATCACTTCTTCAGGGCTCTTGAATCCCTTTTTCATGACGATATAATTGTTGTTGGCGAAGAAAATGGATTGTTTTGCTTCCTTTCCATCGACGGTAGGGATGATATAAGGGTAGAAGATGGCGTCCTTACCCAGATTGGATACCGTATCGACACCCGGATTATAACCCCACCATTGGTAATAAGGCTGCATTCCCACTTTGCCTGCGACGATATCCGCGTTCATCGCGTTGAAATCCTTGATTGCAAATTCAGGATCAATGATGCCCCGTTTGTACCATTCTGACCACTCAGCCAGCGCATTCTTCATCTCAGGCTGGACGGAGCCGTACACGAGTTGTCCACTGTTATCCTCGATCCACATATCCGGGTGCGCATTCCATGCAATGGCGAGCAAGTTCAGGTAATCCAATGATTGATCTACGGCTATACCATAACCGCCGTGCTTATCCATGAATTTCAGTGCGATATTCTTGATGTCTTCCACAGATTTTGGATCTTGGAGCCCCAATTCTTCTTTCCAGTCGTTCCGAATCCAGATGAAGTCTGGTTGTTCAATTAATCCCCAGTGCATCTGCGGTATCCCGTACAGCTTGCCATCCTTTTTTCCAGACTCGTAACTATCTGCATCCGCTTCCATATAACCTTTAAGGCGATCGGAAGCGTGTTGATCAAAAACCTCGGAAAGATCCATGACCATATCGGCTTCGACCAACTGCCTCAGTTGCGAGGGATTAACCCTGAAGACGTCAGGTAGATCGTTCGATGCGATAGCCAAATTCAGTTTTGTATCATACTCATCGCTGACCCAGTCTGTTTTGACATCAATATTGAACTTCTCTTTGTAGCGCTTAATCCACACATTGTTTGTGATATCATCACCCTTCGGATACTTGGCAGAAGAATATTCCGACGTCACGGTGTGGATGGTTGTCGTTCCAGCCTCGTTGGAATCCGGGTCCGTAGTAGCATCTTTCTCCGTGTTGCTTCCATTGCTACAGGCTGCGAGTAATAAGGTTGACATGCATAAAGACAAGACTAAAGTTTTCGTTTTCTTGTTCATTTCTTTTCCCCCTTATCAGTCATATTTCAATAACGCTTTCTTGAAAATATTCTAAACGAGAAAGGGGAAAGGGGATATAAAGGTTATTGACGAGAATCCGTATGTTTTTTTACTTTCGAGTTGTAGCGGAGAAAAGATTCACGAGTTCAGTGCACTTTTTTTACCTTTTACTCATTCTTTTTTTACTCATGTCTCCAAAAATCGCTTGAGATGACGATCGATAACAAGTGAGTCCGCTTCGTTGGCTCCGATCCCAAAGCAGTGTCCCCACTTGGACTCTATAGGTTGAAAAACAGCATTCGGCATGTGCTGAACATCATACGCACTGTCCTCTGGCGTGAAGAACAAGTCACTTGACCCTGGCATAACGAGTGCAGGAGAGGTGATCTTGCTTAGCGCCTGTTCGAAGCTACGTTCATCTACGGGATTATCGCTAATGTCTCCATGTATTCCTGTACGAAGCATGGTAATCAAGTCGTTAGCATCGAAGGGAAGGAATACCTGATCCCAGTAATCTTCTACATAAGATTTCAAGGAGTCGTAACCCTCAGATTGATACATTTTCTCCAAATAGTACGCCTGCGAGAACCCCCATGGAGCATAAGCTCTACCCATCGCTGCGAGACCAGCAACCGGTGGGCGCTCATATCTTCCGTTTTTAAAATTTGAATCTGCCGTTAACGCCGCGATCATGGCTTCGAATACCAGTTGTGTATGCGGTCTGCTCTTTGCAGTTCCTCCAAAGGGCGCAATCCGTTCAACCATCTCGGGATAACTTGTTCCCCATTGAAAAACCTGCATGGCTCCCAGAGACCAGCCCACAACGAGTCTGATTTTGGTGATACCGAACTTTTGAGTGAGCAGTTGATGTTGAAAACGTACATTGTCATACATGGAGATGAGAGGGAAGTTTTCCTTATCATATGGGGCAGGGGTATTGCTGGGAGAGGACGATAATCCGTTACCCAACATATTGGGCACGATGATAAAATACCGACTGGGATCCAGTGCCTTGCCCGCTCCAATTAACCACTCATTATCTGTGTGAAGCCCAGCAAACCACGTTGGAACGACAATAACATTGTCCTTTGCGGCATTTAAGGTTCCATAGGTCTTGTAAGCAATAAAAGCTTGAGGCAGCAGTTGCCCCGATTGAAGTAATGTGTCTCCAAGGTTATATGTATCATAATCGTTCATGGATAGATTCTCCTTTAAAATAAAGTAATAACTTGATTTCACTCTACAATAGGCATATCATCAATTCAACGAAACGTTATCGAACGTATCATTCATTTATTTTGAACAGAGGAGGTGCCTGATTCATGGAGATACGCCAACTAAAAACCTTTTGGACACTTGCTTCGACCTGCAGCTTTCATCAAACTGCTGAATTATTGAGTTATGTACCGTCTACCATAACGATGCAAATCAAATCCCTGGAAGAAGAGCTTGGCGTGAAATTGTTGGATCGTTTAGGCAAAAAGGTCGTATTAACGGATGCAGGCCATCAATTTTTGCCGTATGCCACTAAAATCTTAAACGATGTAGAGGAAGCAAAATGTATATCTAGTCAGGACGGAGAATTGGCGGGGACGGTTGTAATCGGAGCAGATGAAGTTCTATGTGCATATCTTCTTCCAGCCTTGTTCAAACGCTTCCGAGCGGACTATCCTGGTGTGCGGTTATTGTTCCGCCCCTTGTCTGGCCAAGAGCTTAAATCCAGTCTGAGAGAAGGACATGCCGATGTCGTTTTTGTATTGGATGAGCCTATTGCTTCCAAAGACCTTCATTCAGAGTTTTTAAAGGATGAGACCTTTCAAATGGTGGTTTCTCCCGATCATATGTTAGCATCGCGTTCCGCGTTGGTCATTGATGACTTCCACAAACAGCATTTTTTACTGACCGAAAAGAACTGTTCGTATCGTACTCATTTTGACCAATCCATAATGAAGAAAGGTGCAGATGCTCTGACAGAGCTGGAGTTTCATAGTGTAGAAGCCATTAAACAATGTGTTGTGGCTGGTCTGGGGATCGCTTTATTACCTGAAATGGCTTTGAAGAAAGAGTTGAGCGAAGGGGAAGTGATTGCTCTGCCGTGGGATTTATCAGATGTGTCCTTTTCTGCGCAAATGCTCTGGCATCGGGAAAAATGGATCTCTCCGTCCATAGCTGCTTTCATGGAGGTTGCCAAGAGTGAGTTAATTTGATTGTTCAGAATTTGTTTAGACGCATATGTTAAAATATTCTTCATGTAAATCGTGAAGTTAAACGGAATTAACCTTCAACAACTTGAGACAGATATATATGGGGGATTAGCAATGGAGAGAAAGATTAGAAATTCTGCAAAAGCATTGATCATTAAAGACGGAAAAATGCTTGCAATGAAGCAGGATGATAATGATGAAGTCATTTACATCCTGCCTGGTGGGAGCCAGAATGCAGGTGAAACGCTGACGGATGCTGTGAAGCGTGAAGTTGCGGAAGAAATCGGAATAGATGTAGAACCGTTATCACTGGAATTTGTCATTGAAGGTGTATACGGTGAAGCTCTTCATCGTGTAGATTTTGTTTTTTTGTGCGAGTACATAGGTTTAATAGAGCATGACAATTCTATTCTGCCAATGGACGAAAACGAGATAGAATATGAGTGGCTCGAAATTAATAAGTTGAACCAACTGCCATTATTTCCTTCAAAATTACGAAAGCAGATTGTTAGATTGGTTGAGGGAGAAAAAACGGTTATGTATTTAGGAAATGAAGAAGATGACGACCTGAATAGTTAGATGTGTACACATCGTAAACAAGCGACCGTCTTGTATTTATAAATGAAAGGCTATTTCAAAGGACGTGATAGTCCAGTGAAATAGCCTTTTTGCCGTTGAACAAAGTGTGCAGAGCGATTCAAAAATGAACATCTATGCTAAGGGGTTACATTAGGCCAGGTGTTATATTTCTTGTTCCTTCACGCCTGCTGTCATATTTTTCTGACCCCACAGTACCACGGATTCAATTAAGGGAACCAATTCCTTGCCCGATTCTGTGAGCGAATACTCCACTCTCGGTGGCACCTCGTTATATTGCTCCCGATGCACGATGCCGTAATGAATCAAATCCTTCAAACAGTTCGTTAGCATCGTTCCGGTAATGCCAGGCAGTCTTCTTTTTAATTCATTGTAACGTATACAGTCATTTTCACTGAGGATTGCCAGGATCGGAAGATTCCACTTGCCTCCAATGACCTGAAATGCATAAGTCGCTGGACATAACTGATCGAAATTAAACTCGTATTTCACTTGATACCCTCCAATAGTATACTTTTTGATACTAAGTCAGAAAAAGAATCGTACTTGTTCAGAAGATTGTAGACATTATAATCAAACTAACACAAGAAAATCAATTCATAAGACAATATAAAGGCGGGATAAACGTGAGTAACGAATCTATGATGTGTGATCTGGAAACAGGCGTATGTGGTGTGAATGAGGAAGAGGCGATGCAAGAAATCAATCTGAATCACGTTGAGAAAAGGATAACTCTTTATTACGCAACAGATCCGATCTGCTCTCACTGCTGGGCGCTTGAGCCTGTGCTTCATCGGTTTGTTGAGGAATACGGCCATTATTTTACGCTGCAAGTCAAAATGGGTGGGCTACTGGCTAACTGGAATGGTTTTTCAGATGGCGCTAACGGGATTCAGAAACCTTCGGACGTTGCAGAGCATTGTAAGGAAGTGGGTGAGCATTCACGCATGCCCATCGACGGTTCCTTATGGCACGATAATCCAATACTCTCTTCTTATCCGCCATCTCGCGTATTTAAGGTCATTCAGAGTACACACCCTGGGAAAGAACATGACTTTTTAAGACGTGCGCGTGAAGCCGTGTTTGCATTTAATCGAAATATTGGAGAAGATGATGTGCTAACGGATATCGTCAATCAACTGGGCTTGAATGGAAAAGAAGTGGTTGAGGCGGCTGCCCAGCAATCTGCACAAGAGTTATTAGAGGAAGACTTTGAGCGTGTCGCTAGTTTGGGAGTTAGAGGTTTCCCATCAATAGTCATTGTGAATGAAGAGAACCAAGGGTTGAAAATTGTCGGAGCGCGTTCTCTTGAAACATATGTGCAAGCACTTCAGCAGGTGCTTGGTGGTGATCTGAAACCCAAACCGATAACCTCGTTGGAGCAGAAAATCGATAAGGGACACCTTCTTTTTTCTAGAGAAATGGAGGTTATGTACAATCTCGAAAAGACTGATATTGAATCATATGTGAAATCTGAATTGGCAGAGCACACATATCGTATGGGTCATATTTTGAATGAGATGTATATAGAGATGAGCCTCGATCCGGTGTGATTGTAAATATTGCAGGCTAGATGGAGTGAATCTAACGGGCAGGTCACATATGTGGCTTGCCCGTTTTGTGTATCATTGAGTAATAAATAAGTGGTGTTCTTTCCATCGCTAGATACTGGCTCATCATGAGATTTCTGGCAGGTCAGCGATATGACTTGCTTTTTTTGTACATCTGCGAAAAAAATGATTTGAATTGAAAACGAGGCTTGACCTTGGGTTGGACCTAAGGTTTATGCTATGTACAGGAAGAACAGCGAAGGTGGAGATGACAGTGAATGCTGAAATTACAATTAGCGAATTGGCCAAGCTGATGCACGTATCGGTACATCAAATTCGTTATTTTGAGGAAAAGGGAGTGTTGCATCCGGCTTACACAGGTGATAATCAGTACCGAATGTATGGCATGGATGAAGTGTACAGGCTTGCCCATATTTTATTGCTGCGTAAGATGGGGCTGTCCGTTCAAGTGATCAAAGAATGTCTTACACGTCTGACTCCCGAAGAGATCACACCACTCTTTCATCAGGCACTGACCGATACCGAAGCCGAGATTAAGAAACTTCAGGAGACCAAGCATTTTATGGAGAAGTTATTGGAGGAAAAAGCACATCTTGCCGATCCGATGGAGGCAGCATATAACATCATTCAGTGCGAAGCCACGCCGCTATCGCTATGGTTTGAGATGGAGGCTACTGCCACGCTGAATGCGCAGACACTTGTACAGCACAAAGGCAAGATCACCAATCTGTTTGAAGCAGATCTCCATTATGTCTACGATTCGTCCGGCATCGTAGGCATGTACACTCCCACTCAGAAAGGAATGCATCATCTGATGCTGCCAGCGGGTACGTATCTGTCCTGTCATCTTTTTGTGGAAAATGAAGAACAACTGGCTGCTCACATTCAGCATTTTTATGCTAACGCCGAAGAGGTGGGATATGTCTGTCAGGGGCCACTACTCATGGTGGAAAAATCGTATTTATCGTTGTTCACACCCGACAAGCTTCATTATGAATTACTGTCACAGATCATAACAGAACAGGAGGTTGCCTTATGACACATCTCGTTCAGATTGAGCGCATCCAGCCTGATCGTTACAAAATAGCCAGCGAACTAATGGCTTATGGATTTGGACATAAATTCCAGAGATCCACTGCAATGTCCTTGTCAGATCTGGCTACAGCCTTTGAGCAGATGCTGCATCATGTTCCCCAAGGTACTGGGAATCTGCGCGTGGTCGCACGAGAAGACGATGTCATTGTGGGCACGATGTCGTTGAAGTGGAAGCTAGGCTCTCATGAACAGATCTCTGGAAAGGTGAGAGGTTCCCAGGTGTGGGACGCTTGCAATCACATCGGCGCTTGGAGACGCCTTCTGATGTTAACGGGGATTCATTTGCTGAAACACGAACCTGTGACGCAGGAATGTTATATCGAGGATATCGTTGTGCACCCACAACATCAGAGCAAGGGAATCGGCAGACAATTACTCGCCTGGGCGCAGCAATACATGCTGCAATCCCGGCAGATGTCGTATCTCAGTCTGCATGTGGCAAGTCACAACCTGAAAGCCATTCAGATGTACGAACGTCTGCAGTTTCACACACAAAACAGTACAAAAAGCTGGATGACCGGCATGCTTCTCGGTGAACAACAATGGAATTATATGACCCGCAAAGGAGACGATCATGCTTCAACGTAAAAGAATTTGGATTTCACTACTCGTCTTCATTTTATTAATTGTTGGTACAGGAACGTACATTGTCGTGCAACAGGACTACAGTATGGTCGAACAACACATCGAAATTCAAACCCCACAAGGCAAACTGACAGGTACACTGTCTCTGCCTGAGAACGAATCAGGCAAGCTGGGACTCGTGCTTTTCATCCATGGTGATGGTCCGATTGATTCGACACATAGTGATGGATATAAGCCATTGTGGGAGCGCCTTGCTTCCATAGGATACGCTTCGTTGTCGCTGGACAAACGCGGCATAGGTGGTTCCGAAGGCAACTGGCTGAATCAAAGCATCGATGATCGGATAGTTGAAGCCGAGCAGGCTATCGCTTGGGCGAAAGAGCAACCGATGATTGATAGTTCCAAAATTGGTGTATGGGGAGCAAGTCAGGCGGGGTGGGTCATTCCCAAGCTTGCAGGCAAGGAAAATCTCGCATTTAGTATTCTCGTTTCTCCAGCGGTCAATTGGCTGAGACAGGGGGAATACAACACAAGGAGTCAAATGGCCAAGGATGGATTTTCGGGGGCTGAGATACAAGCACAGGTGGATTACGATAACAAAATCAATGATGTGTTGAAACGTCATGGTTCTTATGAGGAATACATTAGGCTTGCACGTCAAGGTGAGGAGCAGATGAACAAGGATCGTTGGAACTTTGTGAGTAAAAACTTCACAGTGGATGCAACGGAGGATTTGCACAATTTCAAAACACCAGTCCTGCTATTGCTTGGAGAAGATGACGTCAATGTCGATATCAAGGATACCGAGCGTGCATATCGTCAGGAAGTCAAGCCGTCGTATTTGCTTCACGAGAAGATTTTCCAAAACACAGAGCATTCGATGCTTCCTGCATCCATTGCAGGCTCGGAATGGAGAATGGGGCTGAGATTCCTGTTTGCTCCAAGAAGTATTACCACCGCTGAGTATATGGACGAGATTGAACAATTTCTGACCAAATTGGCGTTATAAAGAGAACAGGTTGAGCACCGATTTTATATCGATTCGTATTAGAAGGTATAATAAAGTTCTGGAGGTGAACGAGATGCTGGAATTAGAGTTTACTACTATAGAGGAGTGGGATGAAGCAATGTGGGCACGGATGGAGCGGATCTATCATGAGGCCTTTCAAAGCGGTGCGAAGACAAAAGTGATTCTGCGCAGTATGCTGGACCGAGGGGTTGGTTATTTACACACGGGCGTGCATCAGGGAAAAGTGGTTGCGATGGCTGTTACTGGACTAGAGGGGAAGGCTGTGGACCGCATTCTGATCATTGACTACCTCGCAGTTGATCAGAAGCTGCGCGGGTTGGGCATAGGAACCTGGATGCTGGAGCAGCTCAGAGCCTGGGCGTTAAGGGAACATGAGATCAGAGGGATCCTTATCGAGGCGGAGTCCGGGACAACGGGGGCTCATCAGGAACGCATTCAGTTCTGGCAAAGCAACGGGTTCATCCTGACCTCCTATGTCCATCAATATAGAATGGTGCCAGAACCATATCAGGCAATGATGCTGCCATTGGATAGAAGTACGCATGTGCCTGACGATGGTGAGGCACTGTTTCGTTATATCAATGCTTTTCACAAGGTTGCTTACCGGAAGAGTTAGACCCCTCAAACGATTTTACTTTATCCAATAAAGCGCTGGTCATTTTTCAATTTCGGCACACGGATGTACTATCGCACAGGCAAGTCGTCCACCCATTGCGTAGACTGAAGTAGATCAAGTCAAGTGAGGTGAATTCCATGGCTAAAACCAATGAAATACACGTCCGGGTGAAACGGCTCAAGGATCGCCCAGTCTGCGTGACTCTTCATAATGGCGAAACGTACGTCGGGTACATCTCTGGCGTTAACAGCGAAGGCGTAGTGCTTACCGGGGGCGGAAAGCTTACTCAGGCTGCAATCACAGCAACCTCATCTGAAGGCAGTGCTCGCAAAACCAAACCTAAAGCAGGGGTGAAGAGAAAAACAGCCTCCTCTCGGAACCGTAAACGGGTGAACAGTACTTGTAAGTCGCAGGTGCGATCCCGGTCGATGTCTCGTTCAACGTCTCGGCCAGCTCAGGTATCCTCTTTCATGCCTATGCTAGGCTCGTTGTTAGGTGGCTTCGGCGGAGCTGGTGGTGCAGGCTCAATTGGAGGTATGTTAGGCGGTGGTATGCGGTTGTTTGGCATGATCCAGCGGTTTACACCTGTGGTCAAAATGGGGTATGGCATGATTAAGCAGATTCAGCCATTTATGGGGGCAGTTCAAGGGCTGATGACTCCAGCAAGCCAGGCAGCTCAGGCTGAAACCGAAGGTGAAGAGGAAGCACAACAAGGATAATACTTGAAATGAAAATCGTGAAATAGAATACAACCTTCTTTTCATTTGGGAAGGAAGTATTGCTAGTATGTTGGGTGATCTGATTTCTTTCTGATCTGGTCTGTTCCTTATCTTCTCCGCTAGATGCTTAATTGCAAGCTGCTCTCCGTAAGCCAAACGGAGGGTGGCTTATTTGCTTATGCTGTATATGAGGTTCGAACCAGCTCAATATAGTATGCTTGCTCAGCGCTAACGAACTTCAGAAACCTTATTCGGGTCAATATCAAGCCGTTAAAATTCTAACGAACAAGACATACCCTATTTGCTGCAAAATGTAGGTGAAAAGGGGCTGATTCTGCATCATAACTTCTCCTGTGTTCGTTAAATTCCTTCGTTGCGAGGAATGAAAACTGAGGTTTCAAATACTCGTCTAACATCTAAATTTGATACCATGTAGTTCGACCGACCATTGTCATACAGCAAAAAGCACCGCGCGCTGGGAGCTGCACGCGGTGCGAAAAGCATTGCTGTTGTTGCAGAGTGGAAACCGATTCTATTCCGCTGTTATTAAGCCTTTAAGCCTGTTTGGTTTTCAGACGAATGACGTTCCATGATGCTTTGTTCAAGACTGCTTGCACTTTACCTTGATCAACCGTTGTATATCCGCCGTTGTGAGGAACAACGTTACGTGGGTTTTCTTTGGTATTGGTGGCTTTCAAGTCGTTGTTCTCCAATACGATATGTTCCACAAATGTCGTTTCTCCGAAGGAGCGCAGATCCACATTCAGTTCCAACTTCTCATCCAGATGTCTGTTCACCGCAAAGATCGTGATCGTGCCGTTTTCTTCATCATGCACACTGATTGCTTCGAGATAAGGCACATCTGTAAAGTCTTTGGAATCATATTTAGGTGAAGTTGTGATGGATCGCAACACCGTACCACGACCGAAGTTGGATGCATGCATGAACGGGAAATAGGTCGTCTGGAACCAGATCGCTCCGTTATTTTCCGTCATGATTGGTGCAATGGTGTTAATCAACTGAGCAAGGCAAGCCATTTTTACACGGTCGGCGTGTTTAAGTATGGTAATCAGATAACAACCCACAGCTAGTGCATCTTCATGTGTATACACATCTTCAAACTCTGGAGGCGCAATCTGCCAACGTTCTTCCATACGGCTTGTGCCGATGGATTTCCAGACATTCCATTCATCCAGAGACAGCATTAATTTCTTTTTGCTGCGTTTCTTGGCTTGTACAAAATCACAGATTGAAGCCACACTATCAATAAATTGATCCAGATCCAGCGATGTCGCCAGGAAGTCATACGTGTTCTCTTTATTGTTGTTGTAATACTGATGCAGGGATAAGTAGTCCACATTTTCATAGGTGAGATCCAGCACGGTTGCTTCCCAATCTGCAAATGTACTCATGTCACGGCTGGAACTGCCGCAAGCCACAAGCTCGATATCCGGGTCTACCCATTTCATCGCTTTAGCCGTCTCATTGGCAATACGCCCATATTCATATGCAGTCATTGCACCAATCTGCCAAGGGCCGTCCATTTCGTTGCCTAGACACCAGGTTTTGAATTTATGCGGGTCCTTGTAACCGTGAGAGATACGCAGATCACTCCAGTATGTGCCAGATGGGTGGTTGCAGTATTCGATCAGGTTTCTGGCCGCATCAATACCGCGAGTACCCAGATTTACAGCCATCATCACTTCGGTTCCAACGAGTTTGGCCCAATCTGCAAATTCGTTTGTTCCAACTGCATTCGTTTCAATCGTCCACCAAGCGAGTTCAAGTCTGCGTTTGCGCTCCGCTACCGGGCCCACACCGTCTTCCCAGTTGTAACCGGATACGAAATTGCCACCAGGGTAACGAACGACGGGTACGTTCAAAGCTTTAATCGCTTCAATGGCATCCTGACGGAACCCTTGAGCATCTGCAGTAGGATGACCTGGATCATAAATACCGCCGTATACGGCCCGTCCCAGATGTTCTATAAATGAACCATAGACACGCGGATCTACTTCAGCAATCTGAAAGTCTTTATCGATAAGCATTTTGGATGTAAGCATGGTAAGTACCTCCATTGGATGAATTCATATTCTTGAAAGAAGTAACAGCGATATTGAATTCGCTTAAAAGCAAAATCAATTCATTGATTTGTTATCTAATATGTATCATAATGCTTATATATTGAGCAAGTTCATTTTGATGAGTTCGCTAAATAACGAATTCTGAGATTGAAATAGATCGATTTTACTCAAAAAGGAAGTGAACATCATGATGCTTGGGACAGATGCAGCTTCATTGCTAATTTACGAGGCACTGGGAAGTGAAGCCCGTTTAAACATTGTGCGCCTGCTGCTACAAAACAGAGAAATGCATATCAATGCGCTTGCCCAAGAGCTTTTTCTGAGCAAAGCTATTGTAAGTACACATGTCAGCAAGCTGCAAAAAGCCGGAATTGTCGGCAGCCGAATGAAACGGGAGAACGGCGGAACCTATAAGTACTGTTTTATCGTACGAGAGTTCATGACTATTAACCTGTCACCAGAACCTGTTGACGCTCCTTACCATGAAATATCCATACCGGTAGGTCAATATACAGATTACGAAGCATCGCCGACCTGCGGGATTGCGACAACTACGCAGATGATTGGACAGTACGACACACCTGCCTGCTTTATGGACCCGGATCGGGTGAACGCGGGAATCCTTTGGATGGCACGAGGTTTTCTTGAATATAAGATTCCCAATTATCTGAATAAAGAACAGCATCTTCGGGAGATTGAAATTTCCCTTGAACTAAGCTCGGAAGCGCCAAAGGTGAACGAAAACTGGCCGTCTGATATTCGCTTTACCCTTAACGGCAATGACCTCGGGATTTGGACAAGCCCTGGCGATTTCGGGGATCGGAAAGGTAAACATACACCACTATGGTGGAAATTGGACGTCAACCAGTATGGTGTATTGAAAATGCTGCGTATTAACGGGGAAGGCACGTTTATGGATGGTCAGCGCATCTCGGACGTGCGTGTTCAAGACCTGAATCTTGGTGCATCCACCTATTGGACCTTTGGATTGAAGCCAGAAGAGGGAGTAGCTGGCCGAGGCGGACTTACCCTGTTTGGCAAAGGTTTTGGCAACTATGATCAGGATATTCTGATTCGATACTATTATGATGCTCGGGAAAACAAGACTCCAGATGAATAGGTTATTCGTTTTGATGTCAGTTTATAGAGGGAAAGTTCCACGATGAACCACCTGCAGAACAATTCCAGAGTAATGGTATTGACAACGATTACATAGCTGATATAATATACAGCTATATAAGGAGTGTCACTGATTCGATCAGGCACCACCAAAGTCTGGATTCCACAAGTTTGTTTATTACTTGTGAATTGGACATTGGTGGTGCTTTTTGCATACTGGGGGTGATTGCATCATGAGGTTTAAAAAATCGTTAAATAACAACATCGCACTGGCGGAAGACGCCGAAGGCTACGAAGTCATTGTCATCGGAACGGGTGTTGGCTTCAAAAAAGTAAAGGGACAGCCGATTGAGCAGAGCCAGATCCAGAAAATGTTCCGAATTGGCTCGAATGATAAATATCAGCGAGTTGAACAATTTCTCAGTGATATCCCACTGCAAGTCATCGATATTACGGATCAGATTATTGAAGAAGGCAAGACGATAATCGGAAAAAAGCTGAATGACTCGATCCTGTTAACACTTGCGGACCATATTCATTTTGCGCTGGATCGTTTCAAAAAAGGCGTGGATGTGCAAAATCCGCTTCATTGGGACATTCGCCATCTATATCCTGCCGAATACCGTGCCGGAGAATGGGCAGTTCGAAAAATCAATGATGCTTTTCAAGTCTCATTGCCATCTGGTGAATCAAGCTCTATTGCCCTTCATTTCGTGAACTCACAATTCGACTCGGGCAGTATGAACCAAACGATTAAAATTACACAGATGATTAATGACATTTTAGGTATCATGACAGAACATTTTGGAATGGCACTGAATCAGGAATCTGCTGATTTTTCCAGGTTCATCACCCATCTGAGATACTTTATTGTTCGTCAGTTGAACCGGGAAGTGCTCTCGTTTAAAGATCAGCAATTTCTATATGATGTATTGTCGGAGCGATATCCTGTCAGTTTCCAATGCGCACTCAAAATAAAGGAGGCGATGGAGCAGCAACGCGGATTCGTGATTACTCCCGATGAGATGGTATATCTCATGATCCACATCGAGAGAGTGACATCCCGTACCGCTACGGATTGATCTCCATACAACCTGTTTGAAGTTATACCATCATCAATATGAATTGAATATGGAGTGTTACTGATTCGATCAGGCACCACCAAATGTTTCCGACTCCGCATCTGCGGCGGGCCGGTATTACATTTGGTTTTTTTTTCGCCAAAAAAGGAGGAAGCAGCATGAATCATCGGGAGTTGTCCAAAGAAATTATCCAGTTAACAGGAGGACAAGAGAATATTACCCAAGCCTGGCATTGCATCACACGGCTTCGTTTCAACGTTCGAGAGCAAAACAAAGTTCAATTGGAACAGATCAAAGCACTCGATGGTGTGCTCGGCGCACAGTTTCAAAACGATCAGTTTCAGGTGGTCATTGGCAACCAGGTTGCAGCCGTATATGAGCAGATCGAGGATCAGATGAAGCAGAGTGGCATATCGAAGCCCGAAACAGACGCGCCACGCTCTAAAGGGATTAATGCTGTTTTGGATACGATCTCCGGCATTTTCACTCCGATTCTGCCTGCCATCGTAGGTACCGGGATGTTAAAGGGGATTCTGGCATTGCTCGTTACACTTGGAGCGATACAGGAGAACAGTGGTGAGTATCAAGTTCTGTCTTCCATCGCAAACGCGGCCTTTTATTTCTTGCCTTTTCTTCTGGCTCTATCATCTGCCCGCAAGTTCAAAGTGAATGAATATATCGCCCTGACGCTTGCAGGAACGTTATTGTATCCTACGATGCTGAATGCGTATCTGGCAAACCAGCTTGAACCGATCCGTTTTCTCTCGCTGCCCGTGTCCATTGTGAATTACACCCAGTCCGTTATTCCCATTATTCTGGGCGTGTGGCTTCTGAGTTATGTACATCGCTGGGTGGATCGTTTTATTCCCGGTCCGGTCAAAGTCATCTTTACCTCGATGATTGTACTAGTCATCACGGTGCCGATTCTATTAATTGCGATTGGCCCCCTAGGGAATTACATGGGCATCTATCTGGAAATGGGCACTTCCTGGCTCTTTGCCCATTCGGGTCCGTTAACCGGCATTATTCTTGGCGGCTTCATGCCTCTGATTGTTATGACGGGAATGCATTATGCGTTCTTCCCAGGCACATTGCAGAATCTGAGCAAACTCGGATATGACGTACTTTTGCTGCCGATCAACCTGATAACCAATATGAGCCAGGCTGGTGCAGTCACGGCTGTTTTCCTCAAGACCAAAGATAAAAGAATGAAATCCATTGCTTTATCCAGTGGTATATCTGCCTTGCTTGGCATTACTGAACCCGCACTGTACGGTGTCACCTTGAAACTGAAAAAACCATTTTACGCTTCACTCATCGGTGGAGCAGCAGGGGGTGGCTTTATTACCGCAGTGGGTCTGAAATGCTTCGGTTTTGCTGTACCAGGATTGCTTTCACTTCCGTTATACATTGGGCCGAATGGTGGCATGTCCAATTTCTGGTATGCATTAATCGGAATTGGCATCAGCTTTAGCGTTTCCTTCGTGGTGACTTTGCTGCTCAAGTGGGATGAGCCAAATGCACACAATTCTGCCATGTCCGACTCAGCACAAACATTAACCGAACAGGAACAGGATACAACCACTGCCTTTTCTCAAGAAACGGTGGCACCTGTCACAGTACATTCCATTGAGGATAAAAAAGGGGAGGTGTTCAGCCCGCTCACTGGTGAATTGGTGCCGCTCGCAGAGCTTCCGGATCAAACGTTTGCCGAGGAATTGACCGGGAAAGGTATTGCCATTCGTCCGCAGGATGGACGTGTTACAGCTCCTTTTGACGGAACCGTCACGTTGGTTGCCAAAAGTAAACATGCGATTATGCTGACATCATCCAGTGGAATCGACATTCTCATTCATGTTGGACTAAACAGTGTGTCGCTCAAAGGGAAATATTTTGACGTGAAGGTTGTTGCCGGACAAGAAGTGAAGAAGGGTGATTGGCTTCTGGAATTTGATATGGAAGGCATCCAGGGTGCGGGTATTGATCTTGTGACACCAGTCATTGTAACCAATACGCCGGATTACCTCGATGTAGTACCTGTTCAGGTGAAGGGGGTGATTCCAATGAATGAATTGCTTCTCCTCACCGTTCGTTGACAGCTTCATGCATACCACATACAAAAAAAAGGAGAGAAATAACATGACAAAAACAATTAAACACTCATTTCCTGAAGGATTTTTATGGGGTGGAGCTACCGCTGCCAATCAGCTCGAAGGTGCATATGACGCAGACGGCAAAGGTCTATCTACCTCAGACATGGCTCCATTCGTTCCACATGAGGAGCGCAATGGCAAGGATTTTACCTTCGACGTGGATTCTGTTCAATTGGAAGAATATCTGAGCGGTAACACCAACGTATATTTCCCGAAACGGAACGGCGTGGATTTCTATCATCGCTACAAAGAAGACATTGCCTTGTTTGCAGAGATGGGTTTCAAAGTGTTTCGTCTTTCGATCGCGTGGACACGGATCTTCCCAACAGGAGAAGAAGCAGTTCCCAATGAAGCTGGTCTTGCCTTCTATGATAACGTGCTTGACGAACTCTTGAAATACGGCATTGAGCCGCTCGTAACGATCTCTCACTACGAGATGCCCGTAGAGTTAACCCGCAAGTACAACGGCTGGGAAAGCCGCGAGATGATCGATCTGTATCTGAAATTTGCCAATACGCTGTTTGACCGTTACAAAGACAAAGTGAAATACTGGATCACCTTCAATGAAATGAACATGATGCTGACAAGTCTGTATACTGGCGGCGGCATTCTGGAAGATAAAATCAAGGGAAACCCGGAGCAAGTGGCTTATCAGGCAACGCATCATCAGTTTGTAGCTAGTGCGCTGGCTGTCAAAAGCGGAAAAGAGAAAATGCCGAATGCACAAATTGGCTGTATGATCTGCCGTCTGGAAACGTATGCTGCTTCTAGTAAACCGGAGGACGTTCTGCAGACGCTGAAGGAAGATCAGATGAACCTGTTCTACCCAGAGGTGCAGGCACGAGGCGAATATCCATCCTATATGCAAAGATATTTTGAGGAAAACGGTATTGAACTGGTTAAAGCTCCTGAGGACGATGCCATTATCCGGGACAATACCGTGGACTTTATTGCTTTCAGTTATTACATGACGTATATCGGAAAATATGATCCCAATGACAACAGCAACTCTGGTATGCTGGTCAGTCAGATCAAAAACCCGCATCTGAAAGCTACCGAATGGGGATGGCCTATCGATCCAATTGGTCTTCGCGTCGCGCTGAACCGATTGTATGATCGTTACCGGATGCCGCTCTTCATCGTTGAGAACGGGCTGGGTGCTATCGACACACCGGAAGAGGACGGGGCAGTGCATGACCCTTATCGCATCAATTACTTGCGCAGCCACATTGAACAGATGAAAGAAGCTGTCGCTGACGGCGTTGAATTGATGGGTTTCACTAGCTGGGGACCTATCGATATCATTAGCTGCTCGACTTCTGAAATGGGCAAACGTTATGGTTTCATTTATGTAGATCAAGACAATGCCGGCAATGGTTCATTGGAAAGAACCCGCAAGGATTCCTTCTACTGGTACAAACAAGTTATTGAAACGAACGGAGAAATCTTGTAATTATACAAAATTCTTACGCCGCCCCTATGGGCGGTTCTTTATTTTACACTAGTAAAATCAGGGATAATTATGTAAACTTGTGATATTCAAACAAGAGGAGTGAATTCAATGTCTAACAAGGTGATTGTGCTTTAGGTTCACAGAAGGATATTTGCGTTACAGGGATTCCTTTTGTGGACATTGCAGTGCGGGAAACCGTCCAAACAATGTTTACTGGAGGAGATTATTATTAATTTTAACGAAGCTGTTAACATTAGCAATACGCATATACTGGCATTGGTATCCGAGCTGTTTGACCTGGAGGGTTACAACATTCAGCTTATTCCGCCTCATGAGGGTGGACGTAATGTTGTTTACACTTGCGAGCAAGAGGGGCGTGAATCGCTAATTCTACGGGTGTCTTTTTTGCCTGACAGAACGCGAGAAGATTACATTGCCGAACTGGAGTATGTCCGGTATTTATTTGAGCACGGTGCAAGTGTCTCGAATGTAGTTAGCTCGAAAAAGGGCTATTTGTTAGAAGAGATCACTTATGATGAGCACACATTCTTTGTCTGTATGTTTGTGAAGGCCACAGGGAAGTTGCTGGTAGAGAACCATTATCAGTACCGTGAAGGGGTTCCACTTACCGAATACTATTATAATAGCGGTAAAGTCCTGGGGAAAATGCATCACATATCGAAAAGTTATACTCCCGTCCATCGCCGGCATCATTTGATTGACAATTACAACGGTAAATATATTGAAAACGTAGTACCTGAACCATTCTCTTTGCTCAAGCAGAAGATGGTCGAGCTTCTGAATACATTAAAAGCTCTGGATACAAATAATGAAACATTCGGTATGATCCATTTTGATTATAACGATGGGAATTACTCGATCGATTTTGATACCGGTCAGATTACCGTGTATGATTTCGATAATTCATGCTTCGGTTGGTATATGTATGATCTGGCTGATCTATGGACGCACGGAGTTGGTTGGGTTCAATTTGAGCCGGATGCGGACAAACGCAAAGTGTTCATGGATCACTATTTCCAAACCGCACTTGCCGGTTATACTTCCGAGACCCGAATCGCAGATGCAATGTTGGAGAAGCTGCCTTTATTTATTCAAGTCACCCTCCTGGAGAATATTTTAGGTCAATTTGAGGAAAAGCAGCGTGCTGGCGAAGAACCGGAAGCTGACGAAGAACTGTTGTATCTCATTAAATGTCTGGAAGAGGATATACCGTACAAAGGATTTTTCCATGAGATGTATTCCACTGAAGCTCCTTTTGAGTATGAGGAACGCTGAAGGGACCTTTACGTAAACCAAACCCTGAATAACCAAGGATTCATCGAGTGTGGAGGCAGCCGGATCGACCGGTTGCCTCTTTGTTTGTCTGCGGCATGTTATTCAAATTTGGAAGGAGGCACGTTGTAAAATTTTTTGAATGCTTTGGAGAACGTAAAGGGATCGGGATAACCCAGAAATCCGGCAATTTGCTGAATCGTATATTTTTTTTCGTACAGATAGTCTCTGGCCCGGTTCATTTTGATCTGATTGATGTATTGCCCCGGTGTAATACCCAGAATTTTCTTGAACAAAGAAATAAAATATTTCTCTGAGACGCCGGCAATGTCTGCAAGCTCATTAACTCGGATGGCACGATGGAGATTCGCATCCACGTAGGGAAACACGTTCTGAAGAACCTCCAAACTTCCTTCGATTTTCCTCGATTTTCGGTCTTTCAGAAACACACCATGATACAGGCCTTGCCTGTGTAATTCAAAAATTTTGGCGATGACGAGAAGCAGAGAGGCTTTCAAGTAAAGTGGACTTCCGGAAGCACCGCTACTCTGCTTGAACCTTCGATAGGACGAAGTGAACAGCGTTGATTCCTCTTGAATCAGATTGCCAGGCACAATGCCCGGGAGTTGAAACTCGCCGAGAATTCGCTTTTGCTCAGCAATGCTAAAATCAAAGTGCATGTATATGAATCGGCACAACTCTCCTGTCATGGAAGCAGTGTAGGGCATATCCGGATAAAAAAACACCACGTCACCCGGTTCTGCCTTATGCTCGATTCCATCGATGGTAATCTGCACGGAGCCTGCTGTAATGAACCACAGATCATAATCGGAATGAGACTTGTGCTCCGTCCAAGTGCTTTCGTGCGTTTGTTCCAAATAAGAGCTCATGCGAAGTGTGATATACTCCGAAAGTTCATCGATTATACTCATATTCACAGTTCCTGCATGCATCTAATCCAAACCATTCCTCTCCACTTTATGACATCCTTTATATTTTACTATCATAACAAAGGTTTTTCTACTTGTTAACAATCGTACTATATGACATGTATTGAAAACTATCACACATTCAGATTCCAGCCCACTCACCTATAATGAACTTATATCGTTACGAGGAGGGGTTATTGATGAATGCTACAAGTACACAGCATCCAAAGGTAGTCGTTATTGGGGCGGGCAGCCTGTTTTTTGGTCGTCAGTCCATCTGGCAGATGGTTCACTCCCCATATTTGAATCAGGGAACGTTGGCTTTGGTAGATACGGACGAGGAAAGGCTCTCGAAAATGGTAACACTAGCGGAAATGGTCGCCAAGGAGAACAACGTTTCCCTAAAGATTGAGGGTTCAGTGGACAGAAGACAGGTGCTTCCGGGAGCCGACTTCGTTGTGCTCAGCTTTGCGGAACAATCGGTTAAATATCGGGGCATCGACTGCCAGGTTTCTCTAAAGTATGGAATTCGCATGTGTTCTGGCGATACGATTGGCCCAGGCGGAATCTTTCGCGCGATGCGGGAACTGCCGGTTATTATGGAATGCGCCAAAGACATTGAGGAGTTGTGTCCGGATGCTTGGGTGATCAATTATATTAACCCGTCTACCGTTCATGGCATCGCATTACATCGATATGCCCCGAAGCTTAAATCGTTTGCGCTGTGCGATAGTCACCATATGCCGCATAAGAAAGCCTATTATGCCGTACGAGCCGGAATCATCGAAAATACGAGCCAGTTCGCCGCAGAAATAGACCAGAAATTCGATTTTCGCATCGCTGGTGTCAATCATTTCACTTGGCTGCTCAAAGCAGAATATGAAGGAAAAAATGTAATGCCCACAATTGCAGAAGCCATGCGTAAGCTGGCGGGTGATGAGAATAACGGCGGCGATCGCGGCGCAAAAGCTCTGTATAACGATGCGATTACCTACGAACTGTATGACATTTTCGGAATCATTCCCACTTGCACCGCGCATACGAAGGAATACGTTCGGTATTGGCAGGGTCTTGGCAAAACTTCGGACACTATTCCATCGTTATCAATCTGGGAGACAGAGGACAGGTATCAGCGCCACGATGAGATGTGGCAGCAGGTCGATGACTTCCTTACAGGAAACATCCCGATTGCCGATTACATGAGCACCTTCGGACCGGATCATGCAACCGATATCATTGAGAATATGGTAGGGAACTTGGGTAAAAAATTCTTCATCAATACGCTCAATCAAGGCGCGGTAACCAATATGAATACGGATTCGTTCCTGGAACTATTATGCGATGTAGATATGGATGGGGTGAAGCCAATCCATGTAGGCGAGATGCCGCGCGGAATTAGAGGTATGCAAGAACTGGTACTGGATACGCATGAGCTTACGGTTGAAGCTGTTCTGGAACAGAGCTACGAGAAGCTGAGAAGGGCGATGCTCACTGACCCGCTCGTGAGTTCCATCAGTGACGCGGACAAGATCATCCATGAATTGTTGGAACTGGAGCGTAAGATGATTCCGGACGTTTGGTACAAGGACAGACTGCAGTATAGCTAAGAATAGATAATGATAAAGACCACGTCGGCTTCCTCAAAGGGCTAACGTGGTCTTTGTTTTTTTATCATTTATCCAGACTTCTACTTGACTTTAAACAAGACAGCATTGTCTTCATAGTACGAAGTGATAAAATCACGAAATTCTCCAACAGCAGGAGATAACCATTTTTGTTTGACCCAGGAGAGGCTAATGGGATATATAGCTGAATCATCAGCAATTTTTACATAACGTAACCCCAGTTTTCTACATACGGAGATTGGAAGTAATGCAACACCCTGATTAAGCCTGATAATTTCAAGCAGCGTATGCGAATCGACCTCGAATGCAAGATTGGGCAGGAAGCCTGCTTTTTCACAGAGCATGGTGGTAAACCGGCTGTACTCCTTATTATCCGCAAGGGAAATGAAGGGCTCATTTGCAACCACACTTAATGAAATGCTTGTCTCTCCACCGTATGCATGATCCGTGGGCACAACCAGAACAATATCCTCCTCAACCAGCACAACACTCTCAATCTCCTCATCCTGAATCGGATGCCCCGTAATCCCCAGATGCATGTCACCTTTCTTCAAACCTGTAATAATTTCACTGCGGGTCCCAATACCCTGATGAAGCTTGGTTTCGGGGGAAGCGTTAATATAGTCACTAATGAGACCTGTGAGGAACCGAGTATTCGTAATTGAGATCCGGATTGTATTGGATATTTGCTGTTCCTCCGCTTTAATTTCCATCTCTGCATTTTCAATTTCAATAAAAATCCTGTTCACATGTTTCAATAAAATTTCACCTGAGGAATTCAATTGAATGTTTCGTCCTCTCCTATGAAATAGGGGGGTACCCAGTTCATCCTCAAGTCTTTTAATCGTCAAGCTTAGGGAAGGTTGAGCGATATTCAATTGTGCAGCTGCCTTGGAGATATGTTCAGTATAGGCAACGGTCTGAAAGTACTTGAGCTGAAGCAATTCCATTCATTCGCACTCCTTATTTATTATGATAAATATATATAGTACTTATTATGTATTATATTAAATTTAAATATTGATGTAGAATTTTTTTGTGAGATACAAATCAAATTTTAAATACCAAAAACCTGACTATATAAGTTGAACTACTCATTTACACAATAACGGAGAGGACAGAAAAAACCTGAAAAAGCGAAGCGTTCGCGTTTATCACCGGATTTTCCCCTTTAGAAAGGGAATCGAAAAATCTGGGGATAACAGCGATTGGAAGGTTGTTCTGTCATCGTAGTGTCAGTGTAAATAATCTTTAGTTCAACTTATATAGAACCAAAACATAAGGTAGGTGTCTTTGATGAAAATCGATGTGAATAACATAGCTAAAAATCTGAATACACCCCTAACGGCCCCGGCATATCCTATGCCACCGTACAAATTCGTTAATCGTGAATACTTGAATATTATTTATCGAACCGATGAAAAAGCGTTACGGGCAGCCGTACCAGAACCACTGGAAATTACGGAACCTTTGGTTAAATTCGAAGTGATGTGGATGCCAGATGTTTCTGGGCTGGGTGCTTATACAGAAGCTGGACAAGTTATCCCTGTGCAATTCAATGGGGAGGAAGGCGATTATGTGCATTCGATGTACGTAGACAATTTCCCCGCGATAGCGAGTGGTCGAGAGCTCACCGCCTATCCGAAAAAACTGGGTGCGCCCAAGTTGTATACCGATTCAGATACACTTGTCGGCACACTTGATTATGGAACGCTGCGTGTAGCCACGGCTACGATGGGCTATAAACACGTGGAGATGGATAAGGAGTTCGCCAAACGTGAAATATGCCGACCTAATTTTATGATTAAGATGGCTACCGACTATACAGGGAATTTAAGAGTATGTGATCTAATCCGCACTCAAATTACGGATATCGAAGTGAAAGAGGCCTGGACAGGACCTGCCCGCCTTCAACTGTTCGAACATGCGTTGGCACCTCTTGCAGATCTGCCTGTGTTGGAAGTTGTGTCCGCTTCTCATATCCTTACCAACCTAACCTTAAACGCAGCACAACCTGTATATAACTACCTGGAAGAGAAATAAGGAGGGAAAATAAAATGAGAATTGCAATTGTAGGAGCAGGATCTTTGGGAACCATCGTAGGTGCATACCTTGCGGATGGGGGACTCGACGTAGAGTTAATCGACGCATATCAAGAACATGTAGATGCTTTAAATCAGACGGGTGCTAAAGTGACGGGTACCACAGAGTTTCAGGCCAAAGTAAAAGCAATTACTCCTGATCAAAAATCAGGACAATATGACCTCGTTTTACTTTTAACGAAACAACTCTACAACGATTCTATCCTTCAGGAATTACTTCCTTTCTTGAAAGAGGACAGTATAGTGTGTTCTTTGCAAAACGGAATTCCGGAAGAAAAAGTGGCATCCATCGTGGGTGAAAAACGTGTTATTGCTGGCTCCGTTGAGTTTGGCGCTACGTTCATTGAACCGGGTGTGTCGAGCCTGACCACCGAGTACACTCAATTTAAGCAATATGCTTTTCAGATTGGTGAATTAAATGGTGAAATCACCGAACGAATTCAGCGCGTGAAGTCGGTGTTGGATCTAGTGGGTGGAACACATATTTCCGATAACCTGGTTGGAACCAAATGGTCCAAATTGCTGATCAATAACGCATTCAGTGGTCTATCCGCTGCATTGAATGGGGAATATGGAGACATTATGGATCATGAAGCCGGCATTGTGAGCGCAGCTCATATTGCGGACGAGACAATTAAAGTGGCTCACGCCAATGGGATCACATTGGTTAAAATGAATGGATTCGATATCGCTTCACTCGAACTGAACAGCGAAGAAGATATCCCTGAACGGGTAAAAACCTTACGTTACGTAATGGAGCCCTCCAGACTGCTCAAAGCAAGTATGCTTCAAGATCTGGAGAAGAACCGCAAAACGGAGATTGATTATATTAACGGGGTTGTTTCAAGCAGAGCAAAAGGTACTGGAATTGCGACACCTTATAATGATTTAGTTGTACAACTGGTCAAATCTGCTGAAGAAACTCAAATCGTTCCTGATTTTGACACGAATATTAAATCTTTTGAAGAACTATTAAGTGCACAACAATAAATTCAATTATTTCAACTGAAAGTCGCTAATATAGCGGCTTTTTTGTTGTATCAGTAAATCTAGTCAGGCTTGATTTTGCGACAGATAGAATATTCTTCGTGGTTTTTGTTTCCTAACATTATACAAAAAGGCGAATTAAATTTGATATAATATAGACTTGCTGGTTATTTTTCTATTAGAAGGAGATTCATATGAGGTACTCTTGGTGGGAATTCGGGTTTTATTTGGTTGTATTGATGTTTGTCTTGTTTATGCAAATAAACGAATATCCTCTATTTCTGATTGTGGGGGTTGTAGTCGTTACCATTCTTATCGCATTTATTAAGCATGTTTTTTATCCTTTAGTATTTGATAAGCGTATAGATCGTTTAGAGTCCTTTTTATCCAAGCAGCAAAATACACCTGGGACATACATTATTTATGTTCTTGCAAACAGACTTGATGATGAGGTAGAACTAGTTATGGAGCAAATTATGCAGAAATATAAGCGAAGAACAACACAAGCACAGTTCAAGGCAGCTTACGGATTATATCGTAAGGATATGTTTGCCATTCGACAAGCTGTACCTCATATCGGCTTATCGGACTACCGTACATATTACGAAACCACTTTACTCTTGGAAGACGGGAATAGTGATGAGGCACGCGAAAGACTTCAATCTATAAAAAAACAGTGGATGCGATCAACATTGCTCGCGGGTATTGAACTCAAAGCAGAAAACCGCGATATCGCTATTCAGCACGCTCATGAAGCACTTAACTCTTCCAGAGGTGTTAATCGTTATGTCTTGTATAAGGAATACGAAAGAGTATTACCAGAAGTTGTTGAACACATATCGTAAACTCGACATTATTATTAACTTGTTTCAGCCACTGGTTAAGGAGGAATGATCAAAAAAATAGCTTGCTGTATAAGGGATTAATAACCTTTGGATAATAATGACATTGACAACTGCAGGTTTTTCCAAAATAATAGGATGTAATTGAATACTGGTACCTTTAATTCAGTCCAGAGAGGCTGGCAAGGGCAGCGGATTTCATAATCACGCGAGAATCAGGGCATATCCCGTAATAGGATGCTCTGTGTCTTCGCGCGGGTTATGATGCAAAAAGAGGCTACTTGTCAGTGTATAACTTGACGAGTAGCCTTTTTTTTCTGCTTTTTTTGGTATCAGATACACTTTATGTTGGGGGTATTCTGATGAGCAAACAAGATCAAGAATTTTCATGGCAAGCCGTGCCGAAAGCGCAAAGAAACCAATTTTGGAAGACGTTATCCGTCATGCTCGGTTTCACATTTTTCTCTGCAAGCATGCTGGCAGGAGGCACATTGGGCGTCAGCTTGACGTTCATGGAGTTCATTGGCATCGTACTTGCAGGCAATTTGGTGCTCGGTATCTATACAGGGGCACTGGCACATATCGCTGCCAAAACGGGCCTGTCCACGCATTTGCTCGCTAAATATGCGTTCGGTGCGAAAGGGTCGTATCTGCCCTCGTTCCTGTTAGGCTTCACTCAGGTTGGATGGTTCGGTGTTGGTGTGGCCATGTTCGCAATCCCGGTTGCCAAAGCCATGGACTGGAACGTGTACCTGCTCATCATCGTGTTCGGACTTGCCATGACAGCATCAGCCATCTTCGGCATGAAGTCACTTGTCATTCTCGGATATATCGCGGTTCCTGCGATTGCCATTCTCGGTGGTTACTCCATGTTCGAAGGGGCAGGTTCGCTGGGTGGTCTGCAAGGGTTGCTTGAATACACGCCGACTCAGTCGCTTACCACGGCGGCAGCATTAACGATCTGTATCGGATCATTTATAAGCGGCGGAACACTGACACCTGATTTTGCGCGGTTTTCCCGGACATCGAAACAGGCAGTTACCGCAACAGTGATTGCATTCTTCCTGGGTAACTCACTCATGTTTCTGTTCGGTGCAGTTGGTGCGATGGCCTATAACCTGGCCGATATCTCAGAGGTCATGTTCCTGCAAGGGTTAATGATCCCGGCAATTATTGTTCTGGGCCTGAATATCTGGACAACGAATGATAATGCACTGTACGCTTCGGGTCTTGGTTTTGCGAACATCACCAAAATTTCAAAGAAATTCTTCGTCATCGTTAACGGCATCGTGGGTACCGTATTCGCCATGTGGATGTACAACAACTTCGTCAGTTTCCTGAACGTACTGGGCGCGGCGGTACCGTCCATCGGGGCTATTATTATCGCAGATTACTTCATTGTGAAACGTAGAAACTATAAGCCATTTGCCGACATGTCATTCAAAAATGTAAACTGGGTAGCGATGGTGGCTTGGGCCATCGGCGTGGCATTCGCCCAACTGGCTCCTGGCGTAACACCATTGAACGCACTGCTTGGTACAGCAGTGGCCTATATCGTCTTGATGCTGATTGTTCCTGCCAAAGAAACTAAAGAAATGGGGAAAATAAATGATTATACAGAACGCAAAATTGCGGGGTAAAGAAGGACTATGGAATATCGTTGTAAAAGAAGGCAAGTTCGAACGAATCACACAATCGTTGGAAGTGACCGAAAACGAGGAAATCCTGGATGTCAACGGATCACTTGTGCTGCCACCTTTCATTGAGCCACATATTCATCTCGATACAACGCTAACCGCAGGCGAGCCAGAATGGAATCTAAGCGGAACGCTGTTTGAAGGCATCCAGCGCTGGTCAGAGCGCAAGGCTTTCTTGACACATGAGGATGTGAAAACACGCTCCAAAACGGCACTCAAGTGGCAATTGGCACAGGGCATCCAGCATGTACGAACACATGTGGACGTTACCGATCCAAGCTTGATTGCTGTTAAAGCAATGCTTGAAGTGAAAGAAGAGATGGCTCCATATATGGACATCCAGCTTGTTGCTTTTCCACAGGAAGGCATTCACTCTTATCCAAACGGGGCAGAATTACTGGAAGAGTCACTGAAAATGGGCGTTGACGTGGTCGGCGGCATTCCACACTTCGAATTCACACGGGAATACGGCGTTGATTCAATGAAAGTTGCGTTTGATCTGGCTGAAAAATACGACCGTCTGATCGATATCCATTGTGATGAAATCGATGACGAGCAATCCCGTTTTGTTGAAGTTGTTGCCAAGGAAGCTTACGAACGTGGACTGGGTTCACGCACAACGGCAAGTCATACAACCGCGATGGGGTCCTATAATGACGCTTATACGTACAAGTTATTCCGTTTGCTGAAGATGGCTGATTTGAACTTTGTCTCTAATCCATTGGTCAACATTCACCTGCAAGGACGATTCGACACATATCCGAAAAGAAGAGGGCTGACGCGTGTCAAAGAGTTGCAGGAAGCAGGTCTGAATGTGTGCTTTGGTCACGATGACATCTTCGATCCTTGGTATCCGCTCGGTACAGGCAACATGCTGCAAGTACTGCACATGGGGATTCATGCTTCGCAGTTGCTTGGTTACGACCAGATCGTGAATTCAATTGACCTCATTACGAAAAACAGCGCAAGAACGTTACACATTGAGGATGTATACGGCATTAAAGAAGGTAAACCTGCTAACTTCATCGTACTTGAAGCAGAGAATGAATATGAGGCTGTTCGCAAACAAGCCGGCGTACTTTATTCCTACAGAGGCGGTCGTAAAATTGCGGAATCCAAGCCGCGGGACACGTCCATCATCTTTGAGGGTGGTTCAGAGAAGGTTACTTTCAATAAATAATGAAGAAGAACTAATCCCATTAAAAGTCGCTATTTAAGCGGCTTTTTTTGCTTTTTCACCTTTTATACCGCCTGGCCTATACGATGTATTTTATAAGGAACATGAAAGGTGTCAACATACAAATAAAAAAACCTCCCTATGTTTATAGAGGAGGTCTTTGTGTACTCATATTTTTGCCACAGAGAGTAGAGTACTGCTGCTTGTTTTTTTACAACAATCCAGCCCATTTCAGACCATGCCAGATCCCATCCTGCTCTGCACTTGCTGTAACATGAGATGCCAGTAGTTGAAGTGAATGAGGGGCGTTGCCCATGGCAATGCTGCAGCCTGCATAACGGAACATCTCCAGATCATTGAAGTTATCGCCAAAAGCATACACCTGTTCAGGGGAGAATCCCAAGCGGTCTGCGAGTCGGGAAACCCCTTCGGCTTTGGAGCCTCCGGCGGGTAGAACGTCCATGGACAACGGATGCCAGCGTACAAAGTGGAGATCACGAAACCTTTCACGGTATACCGTTTCCTCATCTGAGGAGCAGAATAACATCGTCTGATAGATGAGTTTATTTGTACAAAAGCTTTTGCTAAACCCAGGATACGTGACACCAAGCGAAGTTAGACAAAGGTCTACATGCGGATGATATTCTTGACTGCAGCTCATCTGTGAATGATCCAGATAAACGAGTGGATGTTCCGACAACTCAGCGAATGCAGACAATTGCTTCAAAGCTTCCGAACGGATGGGATTACTGTGAATGAGTTCTCCTTGATGCATCACATATTGTCCATTGAAACTAACATAAGACTCCAGCTCCAGTTCAAGCCGAACCTGTTCCAACATAAAAGGAGATCGCCCTGAAGCTAAAGCGACCACATGTCCGGCTTGCTTTAACGCAAGAACGGCTTGTTTCGCGGAAGCGGGAATTCGATTATGGCGGTCGAGCAGCGTACCATCAATGTCAAAGAAAATCAGTTTTGGGCTTTGAGTCATAACGTCACACTCCTTCACTGCCGATGGAAGAAAGACTCAGACTGACTTGTTCATTCAGGGCGAAAGGAAGAGGGGAGATGACTTCCCAACGTTTCGTATCACTACGAATATCATAGTGAAATTCTTTCCCTTGAAACTGAACATTGGCGATCTCGCCCAATATGCCGACTTCACTGGAAGGTTGTAAATGGAACTCATCGGGTCTAACGGGGTACAACCCGTTGGATTTAAAATAGTTCGCAACATGCTTGCCAGGCCAAGCAATATTTGTACCGCCTTCAGGGATGAACATATCTGCATCCCAGTGTCCCTTGACCAAATTCGACTTCGATACAAACCTCGCCACGAATTCGGTCTCTGGCCGCAAATAAATCTCCTGCGGCGTTCCAGCCTGTTCAATCCGACCATCCTTCATCACGATAATTCGGTCAGCCATGGCAAGGGCTTCGCCCTGATCATGAGTAACATAAACTACGGCTGATTTCGTATTCCGATGTACTTGTTGAATCTCACGCCGCATGTCCATGCGAAGCATGGCATCCAAACTGCTGAGGGGTTCATCCATCAGCAGCAATGAGGGCTGGGGAGCGATGGCGCGTGCAATAGCGACGCGTTGTTTTTGTCCTCCGGATAACTCATGCGGCATACGTTCGGCCAGATGGGACAGTCCCGACATATTCAGGACTTCCTGAATGCGGTTCTGCTCGTTATTTTTAATATGAGGAGGTGTTGATTTATGTGTTCGGATGGGAAAACGGACATGTTCGGAAACATTCATATGCGGCCACAGTGCGAAGGACTGGAACACCATGCCGATTCTGCGTTTCTCCGGAGGTAGCAATGTCCCTGAACCTGCAACTACCTTGCCATCCATCAGAACATTACCGCTGCTTGGCTGCTCAAATCCGGCAAGAATACGCAGCAATGTGGTTTTTCCACAGCCTGACGGTCCAAGGATCGCGACGAATTCGCCATCCTTAATCGTTAAATCAATGGAATGAAGAGCCTGGTAACTTCCGAAAGATTTGCTAACCTGTTGAATCTGGATACTCATGACTTCACTCCCTTACGAGTTGCCCAGCGTTGAGCGATGAGCAAAATTACGCCGCCTGCCGCAATAAGTGCGACAATCAGACTGGACAATGCAGTTGAATAGAGGGTATCTCCTGCCTGTTCAAAACTAAATATGGTAACACCAATGGTCTGTGAACCTGATGAATATAACAATGCCGATACAGTAAGCTCGGTCAGGGCAGTCAGGAAGACCAACATACCTCCGGTCAGAATACCCGGCAGCAGTAAGGGCAGCAGAACAGCAGTCCATTTACGCCAGAAACCGGCTCCGGATATCCGTGCGGCTTCTTCCATGGATGCATCCAACTGCATGAATGAAGTGACACTTGAACGGATCTGAAGAATAAGGAATCGGCAGATGTAGGCAATAAACAAAATGGTCATGGTGCCATAGATGCCAGGGTTCCAGCCGGGAACCGGCTCCATCCATACCAGAATCATGGACAGTGCGAACACAATGCCGGGTAGTGTATAGGGAACAGCAGTGGCCAGTTCGGCCATTTTATTGAATTGATTAGGCTTCCGAACTCGTATATAAGCAAATCCTGAACCAATAATCAGACAAGCCAGCATCGTGACTAGAGAGAGGACAAGGCTGTTCTGGATCGCCTGCCATACACGCTCATTCTCGAAGAGAATATATCTATAATTGTCCAGGGTCATATTGGCACGAGTCAGCCCGAGACCAAACGCTCTTTTTAAAGACATCGAGATCATTGAAGACAACGGAATAATTGTAATCAGTGCGAGACCTGCCCATATGGAGAAGGTCAGCGGCTTGCGCATGCGACCCAAATTATACCTTGGGGTAAGATCGGGTTGCATCGTATCCGAAGCATGACTTTTACGTAAAAGAATCCACTGCAACAGACTGCCGATTACCGCAGCAGCACCGAGTAGTACAGATAACGATGCACCACGGGCAAATGCCGAAGGGCCGAATCCAATAATCTCTTCATATATAAGTGTACTGAGAACGGAAATATTCACAGGTGTGCCCAGGAAGGCAGGTATTCCGAAATTGTCCAGCGAAGCCAGAAAAACCAGCAATCCGCCCGCCGTGAGACCCGGAAGAGCAAGAGGCAGTGTAATACGACGGAAGACCTCGATCCTGCTGGCACCACCAGCTCTGGCCGCCCACTCCAGATCACGCGGGATTTTGCGGAGTACATCCAAAGTGAACATATACACCAATGGAAAATGATGAATACCCATCACAAACACGATGCCGCCCATACTGTACATGCTCCAAGGAGCCAGATCGGGATGAATCCATTGCAGCAGATGTGCGAGCCAGCTCTGTGACCCGGTAAATGAAGACCAGGACAACGTGAGAACATAAGAGGGAAGAATAAAACAAAGCATGATTCCCATATGAAGGGCTGATTTGTGTCGTATATCCGTATAGGCGACGACCCAGGCCAATGCAGTTCCAATCACGAGTGAGAACACAGTTGAACCGATGACGATATATACAGTATTGCGTAATGTGGACCAGAAGCGCTCCTGCTGAAGCAATTCGTTATAATGTGATAACGTTAACCCTTGCTCACCCTGAAAGCTGAGAAGAACCAGCTTCAGGATGGGGTACACAAAGAATAATAGAACAGCTATAGCACCCAACAGGGCGATCAATCGATTCCAACGAAACAGGCTGGGGAGGGAGAAACCGGACTTGCGCTCGTTATCTTGTCCCCTAAGAATGATCATGTTTCTCTTCAATTTCTCCATTCAGACAGCTCCAATCCTTACTCGCCAAACACATTAATGAATTGCTGTTTATCTGTTTCACGATCCGCTGCAAGTTTGGCCGCATCGCCAGGCAAAATCTTCATTTCTGATACACCTTTCAATCCTTCAGGTGGGGCAATACCTTCACGAATAGGGGAGTAACCGATCTCGGCAGACAACTTCTGGCCCTCTTCAGAGAGAATGAAATCTACAAAGGCTTGAGAAGCCGGTACGTTGGTAGCTTCTTTCATAATCCCGATCGGTTCTGTAATGATGGGAACGCCTTCTTCTGGATAGATCAGTTCAACTGGAGAACCTTTCGCTTTTTCGCGTGCTACGAGGTAATCCACGACGACGCCATATGATTTTTCACCGCTGGCTACAGCTTTCATAACGGCACCATTTCCTTTAATTACGGCCATGCCATTCATCTTGGTTTCCTGTAGAAAATCCCATCCAAACCCATCTGTTCGACTAAACACACCGATGTTATATGCTGCTGCACCCGAGTATAAGGGACTCGGCATAATACTTGCGTCCTTACTGTCCGGCAGGGTCAGCACTTGCCAAGATGTTGGTTGAGTAGTGACTTTTTGGGTGTTGGTAGTGAGTACCGTTGCCATAACTTTCGTACCGGCGTACATACCGTCCGGATCAACCAGATCTGTCGGGATTTCACTTAGCTCTGGGGACTTGTACGATTGTAGAAGGTCATCTTTTTTCAGATTTTCAAAGGTAACTGCATCGGCCAGCAGGAGTACATCCGCCTGAGTTTTACCCGCTTGGCGTTCTGCCTGAAGCTTGGCAGTGACTTCTTCGGTCCCGGAACGGAAGATGCTGACTTGAACATCAGGATATTTATCGTTAAACGCCTTTACCAGTTTGCCTGCATCTTCTTCTGGCTGGGATGTATAGAATGAAAGCTTACCTGAGACTGTGCTCGAAGCTGCGCCTGAACTATCTTGATCTGTCGTAGCTTGTCCCTGTGCAGAACAACCGCTGAATACAATCATGCCTGCCAAAAGGGGCAGTAGTAACGACTTTTTGAATGGAATCACAGATAATCTCTCCTTTGGTGTCTAGCTGATAGATTAAAGTAAGAACGTATGGATTGCCTGCGCAACGCCATCTTCAGCGTTGCTGCCAGTGACAACATTAGCGATTTCCTTCACATGAAGCTCTGCATTTCCCATGGCGATTCCTAATCCTGCCCATTGCAGCATGTCCAGATCGTTATCATAATCCCCGGCTGCAGCTACCTGTTCGCGTTCGATCTGATGTGCATGACATAAACGTTCCAGTGCGCCTCGTTTACTGACTCCGGCTGAATTAACATCAAACCGCAAAATTCCTGTTCGTGTACATTGGAATAACCCTGATTCTTCAAGGGTACGAAATAGGTTTTCGCGTGAGTCGTGGTCTGTACAGATCACGGCTGCTTTGAACAGCATGCCTGGCATCTGGTTTACAAAGGTTCTGAAATCCTTTCCGACTTCAACGAAGCGAATAAGATCAGCCTTTATAGCATCAAGTTCATCACGTTCTTCGAAAGAATCCAATTCCGGTCTGTTGACCCTATTGTTGATGGCCCAGTTCCTATTGATATCATTAATCTCTTGAACATAGAGGACATTGTATCCATAGAAATGGATGTAGGCTCCTTCTTGCTGGATGACATCCAACATGAACAGCATATCTTCTATTTTCAACGCAACGCCATCAAGCAGTTGTCCTGTCAAGGGATCTACCGTCACGGCACCGTTTAGTGCAACCAGTGGAAAATTCATGGAGACTTCCCTAGCGTGTGACCATACGGAAGCGGGAAATCGCCCAGATGCAATCGTGACATTCACTTCCGCTGAGATTAATTGTTGAATGGAACTTCGTGTCATAGGTGTTATTATTTTATCTGGATTGAGCATTGTACCGTCCAGATCAAGGGCTAACAATCTGTACATGAACATATTCCTCCCGAATCGATTAACTTACACAACATACATACAAAGTGGTTCGGGTATATCCACAGGCCCTTGGAAAGAGCGACTTGCTTCATCCCGCATGAACTCCAGATCGCCATCTCCGGGAAGATGGACAAGGACGAGCTGCTTGACGTTAGCCTGACCAGCAATCATGCCTGCCTGAAGTGCATTCATATGTCCTTGGCCAGTTGTGTGTACGCTGCCTTCACAGATGGTAGCCTCACATAGAAAGATGTCTGCATCACGAGCAAGTTCGATAAGAGAATCACAGTACGAGGTATCACCGGAATACACCAGCACCTTCCCTTGATATGTGATCTTAACGGCATAGCATGTAATGGTATGCTGCACCTGTACAAATTCGATTTCTGCGCCAGCAAGCTGAATTTTGGATGAAGGATCAATCGAGATGACCTCGGTATGTTCACCATATAGACCATTCAGAATATCCACTGGATTATCCGGTGCATACAGCTTCAGTTTATTCAACATGCGACCATTGCGGATCGCACCCGCTGCAGCATATTGAAGGACTCCCAGATCGGCGATATGATCATGGTGCAAGTGAGACAAAATAACACCGGATAGATCTTCCACGCATGTCTCGCTGGGGAGTTTACTCATAACGCCGCTGCCACAGTCCAACAAAATCTGCCCTTCATCTGTGGTTACAAGGTATCCCGCAGTTGCTCCGCCAGCGGCGGGATAACCACCCCAGTAACCTAATATCTTCACATTCATCTTTGCACCTCTGTCTGTCTTAATCTGCATTATTTACAAATGTTCCGTACAGTTACAATTGTAAAAAGGGTTTGTTTCTCTCGTGTCAACCGAAAGTCAATCTTTTGTAAAACTGCTTTTGGCAAAGTTATCCTGGCTTGACTCCGCCGCGAATCCCATTTTATAGTGGGAAATGTGTAAGAAGGGAAATTTAAACGTCAAAGGCGGACTTATATGTGAATATAGACGAACGCAAAAATATGATAAGAGTCTGTAAGATGTATTATTATGAATCCTGGACACAGGAGAAGATTGCGGAGAAGTTAGGTGTATCCAGGCCAGTCATCTCCAAGATGCTGCAACGTGCGAAGGAAGAGGGCATTATTGAGATTGTCATTCATGATGATGATTACGAAACGTCCAAATTGGAGAAAAAACTGGAAGACTTATTTAACCTAAAACAGGTGTTGGTCGTTCCAACTAAGGATCTGAATAAAGAGTTGTTGTCGAGTGCTGTAGGCAAGGCTGCCGCTCAATTTGTCCAAAAATTGATTAAAAACGGTGACCGTGTGGGTGTCTCATGGGGCAATACGCTCTATCATATGGTGCGAGAGTTCCCTTTGGAGAAAAAAGAGAATGTCAAAATCATTCCACTGGTGGGTGGAACAGGGAATTCGCGCAATGAAATGCACTCCAATCAGATCGCCTATGAGTTATCCAACAAAATGGGCGTAACCTGTGATACGTTATATGCTCCGGCCGTTGTGGAAACAGAAGAGTTAAGGGAGCAGATTGTTGGCATGCCTAATATTTCGGCTGTTCTTAAAGAGGGGGAGAATATCAATCTCGCTCTGGTGGGGATCGGAAATCCGTATTCCATGTCAACGATGGAACGATCGGGTTATCTGAATGAGCAAGTGTTAACTGAATTAGAAGCACTCCACACGGTAGCAGATATTAATTCTGTGTTTATTACTCGAGAAGGTACAATCACTGAGCATCCCATTAATCATAGAGTCATTGGCCTTGGACTGGAGCAGTTAAAGAAGACTAAAACGGTGGTAGGCATGGCCTTTGGTCTGCACAAAATCGACTGCATCCTGGCTGCTTTGCGGGGAGGGTATATTAATATGCTCATTACGGATGAAGCCACGGCAAGTCAAATTACGAAAATTTGATGTTCAAGGATCATCCTTTCATTTCGCTAATGAAACAAGTTGAAGCCGAGACTAATTGTATAATCATGAAGCCAGGAGAACGACAAGGTTCTCCTGAGCACCTACAAGAAGGACTAACCACTTAGCCTACCTTTAGGGCTTCATTAGAAGCTTGTTTCCCGCCTTTTTTACGAATAAAACTAATGATGAGCAGCAACAATGGCAACAGGCCAAATAAAAAAATGGACATATTTCCGAGAAGATCACCCTAAGCTAACGTTTCCTCTAGGTTTTTGGGCAAGTAAGCAAACAAGTACAATATAGGCAACATCAATACGATGAACAGCGATTCATAACGCTCAAATAGAAAACCCTCAATTTCAAAACTTCGTACCATGTCAAACGTTGGCCACATCCGCGTCTCAATTCCCGGCAAAGATAAATTCCCTACCACTGTAGCAATCGTGATCAAATAGATAATCGTGCATATAAGGATGCTATATATTGCGGCTTTATTGCTCGCCTTCACGTCTGCCATGTAAGCTGTGAAGATGAGCAAAACTTCATATCCAGAATAGGAGAGACATGAGGGCTTGAGTCCCTTTATCACAGGCATAAATCCATCGCCTTAGAAGGGGCCTGAGATTATCGATTTCAAGGATCTTGGTGCTAGGTATTGATATTGATATTAGATGTGGATTGCTTCATTGGCCTTCAACTCCAAACCGAAGAACATATTTCTAGGTAGTATCGCCCAATGAAGTTGTTTTATGTAAGTTTTGTATATGGAGTTTAGAATAACCCCCTTGAAGGTAGAAGAAGTTAAATGCACCTTTGGAGGGGGGGTTAAGTCCTAGAGGAAACCCTCTAGGTTGGATGAAATTTTTCGAGATACCGAGATTAACAGCTCACGTTCTTGTTCCGAGAGATCTTGTGATGCAGCTTCCTCTATTTTTGTCCAAACGGAAACAGCCTCGTCAACGAGTTGTCGACCATTTTCAGTTAGTGTAACTAGCGTAACGCGCCCATCTTTGGGTGATTTAGAGCGAGTGACCAGGCCAGATTCTTCTAATCGCCGAACGGATTTGGCAACCGTTGAATGGTCCAAGCGCATCGTCCGTCCGAGACTCTGCTGCGATTGTCCGTCTTGTTCTCCTAATTGCATTAACATAATTTCTTGTCCAGTAAATAGTCCAACTTCACGCAACAAGTGCGCAGCTAAACCACGATGTGATCTCGCCATGGAAAAAATCGCAAAGTTAATGGGGAATTGTTGGATGACATGCATTTCTTTTTCTACATCAGATGTATTGGAGTCTGGTTTGTGTTCTTCTTCAAAGTTGTTCATCACTTTTCACCTTTCCGCTTGTACTTCTATAAGCGTAGTGAATAATTCAACACTTGTAAAGTGAGGGAGTTATAAATGGAAATGCCCTAAAACAGCTTCGCTGTAGTAGGGCGTAGAAAAAGTTGCCCGTCTGTACCTTCAAATATATCGCCTAAAGGAACCCCGGGAGAGAGTCGAATTGCAGTGCGACTTGCTCCAATTTCCTCAGCTACAGCTTTTACTACCTCGATGGCACAGTAATTTTAATGCCTGCAAATTAGAACTTGCAATAACTCCAACTTTTTAATTGACAGCCATATAGCCTAATGATAGAATTATTTATCCTAAAGGTAGGATAAATAATTCTAGGGTAAAGAGGAGATTGAATTTATGAGTATTCTATCCATTGTTCTGCAGGTCATATTGGGGTTAGGGTTCCTAATGTTTGGGTTTATGAAGTTTGGGTCCAAGCAGATGGTGGAGGGATTCAAGCATTATGGATATCCCGGAGCGTTTCGAGTGTTTACTGGACTGATCGAAGTCATTGCAGCAGGTTTAGTTATTGGAGGTATTTGGAGTGAGAATTTAGCTGCTTGGGGTGGTTTAGTCATCGTTGTAACGATGATCGGTGCCATTCTTACTCACATTAAAGTTAAGGATCAATTGAAACAAATGCTCATGCCGATCATTCTATTAGTGCTGGGATTAGTTGTATTGTTAATCAATTACGGGTCTTTGTTTGTGTGAGTAGTGAGTTAATCTAAGGAGAGATTATAATGGGAATCCAAATTATTAAACCTAGAGATCAAGCGAGTGGTCAGTTCGATGGCGGTAAAATACAAGAACAAAAACCTATTGGTTTTTCTGGAGAAGGATCCATCATTACTCGTCTAGGTCCCTTATTTTACTGGGCTTGGGCTCACTCTCAGGAACCTGCAGAAATCGGTTTGCATCCACATAAAGGTTTCGAAATCATCACCTATGTCATTAAAGGTAAGGCATATCATCAGGATACACTGGGTACGGAAAGTGTTGTAGAAGAAGGGGGAACCCAACTGATGCAAACAGGCTCTGGGGTGTACCATGGCGAGGCTTTGAAGGAACCAACAGAGATATTTCAAATCTGGTTTGAACCTCATTTAAGTCAAGCGGTTAAACGTCCCCCTGTTTATGTACAATTCAATTCTAATCAGTTTTCGGTAGTAGATATAGACGATGTGAAGATCAAAAAAGTTTTAGGAAACGATTCTCCCATGCAAATCGTGACAGATGCCCAAATGTGGGATGTATTTATTCCACAAGGGAAGGTATACACACATAACCTTTCCGTGAACCGTACGTTGGCAAGTTTAGCGATTAGAGGGGATGGAACTCTTGCTTTAGATACAGGGGAACCCACTCATTTCTCACATAAGGACTTTATGATTACTCAATCAAAGGAAGAAGAGGGACTCATCATAAAAGCTGTAGATCAAGACCTTAGAATTGTACTCATTGAAGTTCCTACAGAAGTTGCGTATCCTTTATATAATAAACCAAGATAACCAATGGTGACTTTTCTTGCAGTCATCTAATTAGGAGGTTCGCTACATGTTTCAAGGAGATGAACAAAGTCAGATTGATTTAAGACTTTTCCGTGTGTGGATAAAAGCAAGTAAAACGGTTTTTGATGATGTTACAAAAGATATAGAAAGTTACGGCATTAGTAACGAGAACTTTATGGTTTTGGAACTCCTCTATAATAAGGGACCACACACGGTTCAAAATATAAGTGAAAAATTTTCTATCCCTAGTGGGAGTATCACATATGTAGTAGATAAGCTTGAAAAGAAAGAATTAGTAAAACGGGAACCAAGTCCAACAGACCGTCGATCATCAAATGTAGTCATTACGGATCAAGGTCAAGCCTTATTTAAAGAAATCTTTCCTCAACACGTTGAGGTAATCTCTAAGAATCTTTCCTATATTACCAATGAAGAAAAAATACAGTTAACTAATCTTCTCAAGAAAATCGGATTAGGCTCTAGTCATACCCAATCATGAATTGAGCTGAGACCGATGCAGGTGGCGTCAGTATGGAGCAGATTAAGAAGAATATTGAACTTCTGGCCACAACCATTGTACCTGCTATTAAGAAACACACCATGAATAACAAACTAATTTGACGTTATAGGTAGTAGTAAAAAACGAAGGCAGTTACCTTCGTTTTTTTATAAGCATATTAATCCATATGGAATGAGAGATCTCCCGAGGCATATACAACTTGAAAACCACATTTATCCATGTGAAAGGAAATCATTTTATAGATGAAAGAGTGGTTTCCTCACTTGTTTATCCATTTACACTAAGCGTGAGCAATTGTTTAAGGTTGTCATCAATAAATGTATTATCCGCACTGTTGATTCCACGACCCGCAAAGTGCCCCCAGATCGATTCGATAGTTTTTAGCACCGCATTAGGCATGAGCTTAACCTCGTATTCGTTATCTTACGCCGTACAAAAGAGATCCGTGCTTCCTGGCATAACGTAGGCAAGGGCTTGAATGCTTTTGAGTGCCTGATCAAAATCCCCGTTATAGGAGGGGTTGGCACTAATGTCTGCATGTTCGCCTGTCATAACATCGTCAAGACATTGTGTGGATCCATCGTCATAAACACAGCCTCCCAGAAGTCGGCCACAAATGCTGCGACTGAATCAAATCCCAACTCACGATACGACGAGAGCAATCTTTTGAATATCGAATTTCTCGGTCACCAGTCGATGTTGCAATGTTACGTTGTCATAGATGGTTACCTGAGGAAAATTAGCCTGATCAAATGGGGGAGGCGTGTTACTAGGGGACGAAGATAACCCGTTGCCTAATAGATTCGGCACGATAATGAAGTATTTCTCCGGATCGAGTGCCATGCCGTTTCCAATTAACCATTCGTTCTGCACATGCTGGTCACCAAAAGCCGTTGGATAAATGATGACATTATCTTTCTTCTCATTTAATTTTCCATATGTCTTATACGCAAGAAAAGCGTTCGGTAATGTCACTCCGGATTGCAAGGTCACATCACCCAAATTAAAAATTTCATATTCCATCATTTTGTCTCTCCCTTCAAGATGAAACTACATAAGTAAAATGTAATTTCTTGTTGTCAGTATAGGCCTGTGGTACTCTCAATAAAAGTGAATAGAAATCAATGGAGTATTCAATATTATTGAAAGTAAAGGGGAATTGAATGATGGAATTGCGCCAACTAACGACATTCCGCACAGTGGCATACACGTTGAATTTCACTCGAGCTGCGGAAGCGTTGAATTATGTTCCTTCAAACGTCACGATGCAAATTAAAGCATTGGAGAATGAGCTTGGCGCTCGTCTCTTTGACCGACTAGGTAAACAACTGGTACTGACTACTGCGGGTAAACGTTTTCTAACACATGTGAACAGCGTTCTGGATCAACTCGAGGAAGCTCGCAGTGAGGTTCATGACAATGAGCAACTGAGCGGCACCATAACGATAAGTGCCAACGAGGTACTCTGCTCCTATCGCCTTCCAGTTGTCTTTCGTCTGTTTCGTTTGCGTCATCCGGGCGTTCGTCTCATCTTCCGTTCCGTTCCCAATCAACAACTCAAGCAAACGCTCTTTGAGGGAACCGCGGATGTTGTCTTTATGTTGGATGAATCCATTCGCTCAACTGGACTTGCCGTGGAACCGCTGATCGAAGAAACATTCCGCTTTTTCGCGGCCCCAGACCATCCACTTGCGAATCAAACTGTACTACAGCTGGAGGATTTCCACGGTGAAGTGTTTCTGACGAATGAAAAGGGCTGTACTTATCGAACCATGTTTGATCGTTCATTTGAGCAAAAAGGCATGGATACTATTACATACTTGGAATTTCAAAATGCCGAAGCCATCAAACAATGTGCCATTGCAGGTATTGGTATTGCTTTTCTTCCTGAGATAACCACGGGAGAAGAAGTTAAACGGGGAGATCTGGTTGTCCTCCCATGGCAAATTCCAGACTTGCACGTGTACACACAGATGTTATGGCACAAAGACAAGTGGCTTTCGCCAATCCTACTATCTTTCATCGAAGCAGCAAGAGAGGTTATCGCGATTGATTAGACTGTTTTGTTGTCCTCTAAGCATTTTTGCATAAATATCACTTTCTTGAAGCCAGCCTTTACAGTAACTGGGGCGGATTTCAGTTCTTTTTGGATCCTATAACCGAAATGCTTATATAATTTTTGTGCAGATGGATTCGTATCAACAACCTCCAAATTGATCTTAGTCATGTGTTGATTCATTGCGAGCTGTTCCACCTTACGTAGTAACAATTTGCCTATTCCATGGCCGCGAGCTTCTTCTGATACAACAATAGGGTCAATATGCAAGACATCTTCTTGATACAAATGGAATTTTAAATAAAATGCATAACATAAAAATCGCCAAGTCGCTTCAAATGGGGAGTACACGTTACGGAAAGCTCTATAATTGGCTGGTGTGAATGCTCTTTTCCCAATATTGTATCCCAGAAATCCCACCACTTCTTCATTTCTTAATGCATATATACCTTGTTCAAATTGAATAGACTGAGATAATAGCTTGACAGCTTGTTCTTTTGTTTTTGCATAAAACCACAGATGTTTAACTTTCAATGGAAAAGCTTCGTAAAATAAATGAGCAACTTGTTCATGTTGTTGTACATGAAGCTGCTGTGTGATTTCAATTTGGTTCATGGATATCTCCCCAATCCTTCATATAAGAGTTAATGGATGTTCTATCATTCATTTTCCTAAAATGAAGCAGCGTGAACAATTCACATTTCTTTGAGTTGTTGGTACATTTCTTAGATTTCTTCTTATGTTGCTCGTGTATTACTTATGATTAGTTAACTTGCAGTGAAAGGGGAAGATACAGGATGAGTGCTAAGGGTTATTTGGCCCACCGTTCTCCCGCGAACGTACAGTTTCTAAAAGTTAAAGATGAGCCGTTCCGATGGCATAATTCCATCGAAGTGGTGATTGTGTTGGAAGGTAGTATTCATGTTGCCATTGCAGATGAGCAAAGAACATTAGGTGCGGGTACAATAGAAATTTTCAATATCAATCAAGTTCACCGTTTATGGCAGACCGATGAAAACAATGTGGTACTGCAAATAAATATCGATGCTGAATTTGCAAAAGGGTATTACCCGGATTTATCATATGTCTGGTTTGCGCATGAATTTAGCCCAGGAGCATATCTAGGTTTAGAAAGAGTAGAAGGAATCATTGAAGAAATATGCACGTTAATTACTCCAAGTTTAACTTCGAGCGAAGTGCCATTGTTAACAGTCGAACATTTGCTGGACCTGCTCATTATGAATTTTGATGCGAAGAGAATGTTCGAAGGGAACGCAACCAGGCTGCAACGAATAGGACGAATATATGATTATTTGTTTAATCAAAGTGGGTTTATTAACAAAGCATCTTTGAATGACATCGCCAAACATACAGAGGAATTTTTAAATTTGGATTATTTATCATCACAATTCAAGCTATTGATAGGCGATACGCTGCAAAACTTGCTCCATTACTTACGCATTGAGCATGCCATTAAACAATTATTAACGACCGAACAGAGTCTGGTAGAAATATCAATCGAGAGTGGTTTTTCTTCACCCAGGTATTTTTATCAACGATTCAATAAGATCTTCCCAGAAGGACCAAAAGTATTTCGTGAACAACATATAAAGAAACGGGAGATGAAAGAACGCGTCAGAGAAGTCATTGATCCAGCATTAGTTCTTGCAAGACATCGTAGATTATTTAAAATTCCTGAGACGATCAGCAACGAACGAAATAGATGGATTTACATCGACATATTTGGACCTGACGAAGAAAAATCAACACTGGAAGAAACTTTGGATTCATTAAACTGTGACGATATTCAAGCTTTGACATTGATAATGAACCAATACAGGGAAAACGATATTTATCCTGTATTTGTCGTTAGAACAAGTAGTAGAGCTATTTCAGAACAGATAAGCACAATACAGAAACTACTTCAAAACTATACCCTTACTTACGGCGCAGAATATATGAAGGGATGGAGAATTGAACTTCAATAATATGAAGGAATAAGAGAGCAACTACAGTCACGAAGTTGATAAAAAAGTTGCGAAGCTTTGCTGCTTTGGATATGATTATCTAATGTTCAATCAACGTATACTATTTTACATTGCTTGAGTTATGCGAAAAGATAACACTTATGTAATCAATGGATGATAAAAGATAGTGAGGTAGAAAAAATGATCGCAAGAACAGAAGAAGACTTTAATGGTTTGAAGGAAATTGGTAAAATCGTCGGCTCTATTCGAGATGAATTGGTACAAAAAACAGTTCCAGGTATCACAACTAAAGAACTTGATGATCTAGCCGGAGCGCTTTTTGAGAAAGCAGGTGCCATTTCTGCTCCAAAAAGTGAGTATGATTTTCCAGGCTATACTTGTATTAGTGTTAATGATGAAGTGGCACATGGTATTCCGGGCGAGCGGGTTATTCAAGAAGGCGATATCGTGAATATTGATGTGTCTGGCTCCAAAAACAGTTATTTTGCAGATACCGGAATCTCGTTTGTCGTAGGCGAAGGCGAAGAAGTGTTAACGAAAATATGTGACGTTGTGAAACAAGCATTTGAAGCAGGTCTCAAAAAAGCAAAACCGGGTTCCAAAAAAAGCGGAATCGGAAAAGCCGTATTCCAAACAGCAAGACAGCATGAATTAACGGTTATTAAAAACCTTACAGGACACGGTGTTGGACGTGCGATACACGAAGCGCCTGATCACATCTATAATTATAACGATCCATCGGATGATGAATTGTTAAAAGAAGGTATGGTTATCGCATTCGAGCCGTTTATCTCAACTTCAGAAGAAGAAGTGTACCAAAAAGGAGACGGCTGGACCTTTGCTACTAAAAATAGCTATGTAGCTCAAATCGAACATACGATTATCCTTACTAAAAATGGTCCTATCATTGTCACCCTTTAAGGGTTCCGATTAAGAGTCGCTAAATTAGCGACTTTTTTACTATGTAGAACTGATCTTTATGTTATAGACAGAGGTGATGGATTGAGCACATCAACAAAGCGCGTCCAATTAATTGATGGACTGCGCGGATTCAGTCTGGCCGGCATCGTGATGGCGAATATGCTGGCTTTTCAATATGGAATGTTCGGCCAGAGTAAACCCCAACTGTTCGGGATCGGCGGTGCAGACCAAGCTTTCCTCTCGTTCCTGCTAATCACTGTGGTGGGTAGTTTTATGCCGATCTTTGGATTTATGTTTGGCTTCGGAATGATTAAACTGTCAGAAAGTCTTAAATCAAGAGATTTGCGACCAAAGTGTCATCTGGCTCGACGTTTTCTATTATTGTTTGGTATCGGAATGCTGCATATAATCTATCTTTGGGAAGGGGACATCCTGTCGTTTTACGGCGTACTCGGTTTCTTCCTGCTGATGTTCCTGAATCGGAAACCCAAGACGCTGCTCATATGGGCGGTACTGCTACTTGTCGGAGCAGGGCTACTTGGTCTCCCGGCATCCAATCCGATGGACCCGCTATCTATTGAGTCCACTCATATGAATAACTATATCATTCAAAGTCAGGATGTATACGGTAGTGGCACCTATGCGGAGATCAGGGATTTCAGCAATAACGGCGATCCATTTGGTGGGGAATTGGAGGTATCATACGCCCTAATAGCCCTAATCTTGGCCCCACTTATGACGATATCGATGTTCCTGCTAGGCATGCATGCCGCCAGAATGGGTACGTTTAACGATCCCCAGGCCATGAGACATACGTATCTTCGTCGTGCCTCGTTTTTGATTCCAATTGGTTTGCTTCTCAAAGCATATAGTGAATTGGCACCCAAATTAGGTGCGGGAGGATGGCCCGGAATCGGAATTGGCGGGACGCTTGGGGGAACGCTGCTTGCACTCGGATACATATATGCATTTGCGCTGTTGTACGCTGGAAGCCGCCATTCTAGCCTGATGAGCAGGTTCGAGGCGGTCGGCCGTCTTTCGCTGACCAATTACCTGATGCAGAGCGTCATCTGTACGACAATCTTTTATGGATATGGCCTGGGACTGTTTGGTCGTGCTGGCGTATTCATCGGAGCAATTATTGCAGTTGCTGTTTACGGAATTCAATTGTGGCTCAGCCCACTATATCTCAAGAAATTTAAAAATGGGCCGGTCGAGTATGTCCTACGGATTTGGACGTACCTATCCTGGAAAGGACAGCCAAGAAAGAAGAAAAAGCAGAGCCCAACTTTGCCTGAGAACGCTTAAGGTGTCTAGTAAGTAAGCATAAAGTGCTATTGAGAAACGTCACAAGAAGCCCGTTCTGATAAAAAGAAAGGGCTTATTTTGCTGTAGAAATCATCGTCACGAACTTAAAGCAAGACACGAATTTTTCACTTAACTTTAACGTTAGTTAGCAGCGAGTTTTTTCCTTTAGGATGGCGTTTTTCATGATTAATTTTGTGTGCTTATATTCCCTTTATTTGTTATACTCACTGGAGAATAAGAAATGACCCTAATGTTTCCTATTATAATTTGAAATTATTTATAGATTCAACATATCAACTTTTAATAATTGTACGTGCAGCGTTAAGGTATACGAATTGAAAGATGCAGTGTATATCTCCCGACCGTTGCTACTCGGACTTGAAAGGATCGTTATTGTGCTAAAAATAATTAACTTTCTTCTTTTCTTGCTGATCATTTGGGTAGTACTCCTGTATCCTTTTCGTTCTGCTTGGTTTGAAGGATTAAAGCAGATTCCTGAAGATCTTCATGGTGTTTATTTACTTTTCTTGTTCTTTGGATATCTGATATGTTCATCTGGTATGGGACTTATTGTTGGCAAGATGTTTTTTAAAAGAAAAGAACAGTAATTATGGGTAAGTATGGAGGTTGGAGAATGGACAGTGACATTTTAATCAAGCAATTCTTAAGACTTTTCCCTGAATTCCAAGATTGTTATATAGAACATTTAGATTTAAATCAAGAGTTTCTAGGACATGTGTTTTTTGGTGATGAAGTGGCTATTTATGTTGAAGGATTGCTTCGGGAAAATGATGACACAGAACAAATTGAGAAGTTTTTCATTTTTTTCGAATGGATGGCAACTCAAACGAGCCTTTATATTGTACAAGTTTTATCTACTACAGTATTATATGATCTGGGTGGGCATACAGATATTCTGCAAAAAGCTCAAACATATATGAAGCCACATACTAAAAGACTTTCTCAAGAAATAGAAGATCTGCACTCAGGGAAATATATTCTATAGATTAATGTGCAGGAGATCAGGTTGAAGTGTGTGTAAAGATAAGGGATATTGCATGTCTATTTCAGCATCTATTGATATCAGTTTATCAAAGCAAATCTCAAGAATAACTTCAACTAAGAAGGATTTCCTGCTGGAGTAATGTGTCTGATCTGGAGAGTAGAAGGAGCGAAATGCCCCTTCTTTTTCTTTGGCTGATTTTCTTAAAAGCTCTATCCAATCTCCTTCTTGAGTAACCTCAACGATCTTGCGCAAATCTGCAATAGAAATATTCGTAATCCGCAAACAAGTAATCAGATCTAACCAACTTAAGTCCTCTTCATTAAAACTCTTCTCCCACCTTGATCACGTTCAACGAATGGAGTAATTCTTCTTGCTCAAAAACCCGACATTATTTTCCTCGCATCCAAAGATGTCCCTGATAATTGTGTTATTGGAGGTGTACCTGCCAAAGTAATCAAAGAGCTTGAATCGTAGGTTTTTCTAATCAGGCGGAATGCATAGAAATCATTATCAACAGAATCCACAGGTAGGTATAATCAGCAGCTTTCACTTGGCGAAACTAGTTGTCCCAGAAGTAGAACACATAGTATAGTAAAAGTGGTGATTGTCATGAAAAACATACCATTATACAAGCAAATTCAACATGCAATAAAACATCAAATTACACTCGGAAATCTGCGTTCAGGAGACCGAATTCCTTCGGAAAAAGAGCTGGCCGAACAATTCCACGTCAGCTTAATAACGACCAAAAATGCTATGGCGGGGCTAGCGGAAGAGGGTGTGGTCGTTCGCATAAAAGGAAAAGGAACGTTCGTTGCTGGCCAAGCCTCGTTCAAACTACGCATACCAGTTGAGACTTACCAAAAAACAGACGAGAGCCTTGAGGTTCATCACATCCCGTTACCTCCAAAAGCAAAAGAAATGATAGGAATAATCATCCCGTCAATGCGCACCAAAGTGGAGCAGCGTCTGCTCGATGCAATTGAGAACGCTGTCAACGAAAACGGATATACGCTGGTTATTCGTGTTTCGAGAGGCAGTTCAGTGAAAGAACTCCTGGCTATTGAAGAGCTTTATGAGTTGAGAGTTGTAGGATTGGTGCTGTTTTCTATTGGGGGTGAACATGAACGACAAACGGTTGACAGAGCTTCAGAACTAGGGTGTCCTTATGTATTAATTGACCGTTATTTTACGGACAAACCAAACGTAAGCGTCTGCTCGGATAATATAGAGGGGGCGCATAAAGCGGTAACTAATTTGGTTAAGCAAGAGTTTCGACAGTTTGCTTTAGTTACCCCACCCAAGGAGCACAGCGTCGTGATCGAACGAATTGCAGGTTTTGAAAAAGCGGTGGAGAAAGCTCGTATATCACAGAAGGATATCATTCGTCTCACGGTGCCTTATGAAATTTTTAATGAATCGACTCAGCGTAGAGAGCAGATGTTGGACAATTGGATAAGTCAATATTATGGTCAATTTACAGCATTGGTGGCTGTTGACGTTGAACTAGCCCGTTTAGCTTATTATTCGTTAATCCGTACTATTGGCAAGGAGAGAGCAAAATGCATAGCAATCGTCACGTTCGATGATCCCGAGATCGATGGTATTGCCTATGTTCAGCAGGACGAAAAGATGATTGGTATACAGGCTGTTACCTTGCTATTGGATCAGATACATCACGACATACGAACCCCAAAAAAGCTCTTTGTCCCAATGGAATGGGTTCCATCATCATAACAACAAGAAAATAAAAAGAAGTGATCCGATATAACTACTGCCGGATCACTTCTTTTTACCCCTAATTATGGTGTTATACGGAAATTGTCGAACCGCGTGTGATTGTTCATGGTTCGCAGGCCGACTTTGCCATGTGTGAACGGATTCATGCTATTGTCCTTGTACGTAATCTTTGGTGTGCTCATATCACCAACGTACACTGTAATTGTCGTGCCAGATGTAACTACCTTCATATGCTGCCAGATACCTGAGGCAATTGAAAGGGGGACTGAAGCGAGTGTTTCGTAGCCGTAGTTCAGTTTGCCCAGGTAGACACCATCTGGCTTGATGAATGCATAGTATGCTTGTACATAATCCGGATTGTTCGCAAGTACTTTACCATTGGAAGGGTTGTTGACCCGAACCATTATTCCAGCATCCCCACTAGTATCAATAAGTTTAATGTTCGACTCAACCGTATAGTCAGCCCAAGACTCTTTGCCTATAGTGGTTTTTCCGAAAACGCCGTTGCCTGCAGAATCGAGCTCACCGCCAATAACTGACCAGTTTCCCTCGAATCGGGTCCAGCCATGATCATCGCCATCATTAAAATCATCCGCTATGCCTGCCACTGCCTCACCGCGCGTAAATGTCATATCGCTGAAATCAAATTCTCCTTTCACAAACTCAAACCGTAATTCATGATTTCCAGCAGTCAAATACAATCCCTGCATACTGGCCGTTGTCCATTTCTCCCAATCACCTGAATTAGGTGAACTTACGATGCCTGTCAGATCGGTTGCCCCGTCCCATACCCGGAAGCTTGCATCGTTAAATGTCGTGGCTAGTCGAACATTCAAATCATAGTACCCGGTCTCGGCTACATTGACGCGGTATTTAAGCCATTCGCCAGTCTGATTCCAGCCAACAACATTCTTGCCTTCAGCTGCGGAGATGCGAATATCAACTGCGTCCTTTCGATAGGCACCTCCAATATTAGCTGGTGTAAGATCATGATAAGCAATTCCTTCACTTCCATCCATATAATGAACGGCCTCAATCTTGCCGGGCAAAGGTTTATACGTGTTCCAGGCACTGCTACCGTTCGCTTTATTACTGAATGCCGTATAGCCAAAATCAGCGTGTGCATCCGTAGTTGTGTAACCGATCTTACCGCCATTGAGTCCATTAATTGTTCGAGTCTGCTTCTTCATTCCGTCCACATAAACAGTGAAGGATGAATCAGCCTTCTCTACACGGATCTGATGCCACTTGGAGTAGTCGTAACCTGCTGGAAGTGATGCATATTGCCAGCCTTGGCTCGCGCCGTCTACAACGTAATTCGTCTCCAAACGATTTTTATTGCGATTCAGTACCGCCATGCCATAAGAGTTCTCATTGGTATAGGAGAAGACAGCACCATATAACGGGTTTTCAGTGGAACCTTGTTTCATCTGTTTTAGGTTAAACTCGGCCGTATAATCACTGGCGCTATTGTCTGCTGTGATCTGACGGTAAGTTGATGCTGAACCTATGGTATCTTGCCACATGAGCTCTTGGTTATAAATCCCCCATGTGCCGCCACCAACATTTATCCAACGACTGCCGATCGATGTTCTGTTAAAGCGATCCTCAAAATCCGGCAATTCCGGATTTGGTTGAGATGCGGTTGTGGGGCCCTGCACGAGAAGTTTGTCTCCATTCCAAACGATCCGATCCATATTCATCTTACGTCCAGGGTAGGTTATATTCCCATCAGAAGCATGACTATGATAAACGATATAATCTGAATCAAGGTCAGGCCCTTTGATGATTGAATTGTGACCAAGTCCGACATTAGAGCCTTCGGTATTAATAAGGATTGGATTCAAGTTCCCCGCCGGTTTGAATCCAACCGTTGGACTGCTACCCGTTGCATAATCGACACGGTAAGCAGTGCTCCAAACGTGGTTTCCAGTGTAAGTCATGTAGTATTTCCCGTCTCGTTTGAATGTGGTTGATCCTTCAGTCCATCCAGCCATGGATAATCCGGTTGCGAGAGGGGGACCGAATGAGGTTGGACTTGTCATCGGACGCGCAGCAATTGTATTTGCCCCTGTGGAGTAAAAGTACCATTTCCCGTCATCGTCGATGAAGACATTGCCGTCAATGCCCATACCCAAGTTGCCTGTTTGAAGCGTGAATGGGCCAGTGGGGCTGGGACTGGAAAGTACGTAGTGACCACCGCCTCCCGGGGAGGTATACATATAGAATTGGCCGTTCCAATATACAACCTCGGGGGCATACGCCGCCTTGGTCACTGCCTCCGTCGAACATAAACCGCGATATGTCCAGTCAACCAGATTAGGGGATGACCATACTTTCACACCTATCGAGTCATCTACTGTGCTGACATACAGGTAGTAGGTCCCGTTGAACTTCAAGATATACGGGTCACCCTCACCATAAAAATCGCTATTCGACCACTGCCAAGAGTTTGATAAATTAAATGGATTATTGTAGGCATAAATATTGGCCGGCATCAGAAAGCATAAGGCTGCACTTAAAAACAAAATTCTCCATTTTTTCATATTGCAACTCCTTTATTTTTTAATGGCTTTTAAAAAATACATTTCAAAATAGAGAGAAACACACCTCCTGAATTCAAAATGTGAACGCTTTCTATACTGGAGTATAACAAAGGGGCGCACGGATTCTTATAACCAATTAGATATAATTTAAAGATTTTTATGCGTTAGGAGGGAGGTGGGCTGATAGACGGTTTAATTGTGTTTGTGCCGATTATTCAGTAGAATTGTCTTTAATTTCTATCGTCCAAAGGAGAACCGAACCGTGCTCGAACTTAGCTTTAATGACCCGGAAAAACTGGTAAGTGTCACTCATGCCCTGTCGATTCGTTCCCGAATTGACATTCTCCAGCTATTACATGCCAACAAATTAAACATTATTGAAATTGCGGAAGCACTGAACCTTCCCATATCCACAGTGGCGAATCATATCAAAGTGCTTGAAGCTGCACATTTAATAAGTACAGAAATGTTACCGGCTTCCCGCGGGGCCATGAAAGTATGTAGTCGCAATTATGATGACATTCACATCGCGTTGGATCGGATTACATCGTTTCCCAAACGTGATAAAAGTATCTACGAAGTTCAGATGCCGATAGGGCATTACAGTGACTGTGAGGTTGGACCAACATGTGGTATGGCAAGCAAGGAGGATATGATTCTGAAGGAAGACGATCCGGCCAGCTTTTATCACCCCAAGCATATTGATGCTCAGATTATCTGGCTTGCAAAGGGATACCTGGAATATTTGCTTCCGATGGATATTCCACAAGGCGCAACGATTGAAGATTTGGAATTGTCGATGGAAATCTGTTCTGAAGTAGCAACCTATAACAATGACTGGCCCTCGGATATTTCCGTTTGGGTTAATGGCATTGAGATCGGGATGTGGACAAGTCCCGGAGATTTGGGCGACCGCCGTGGTAAACTGAATCCGGCATGGTGGTCTGATGGTTCTACACAATATGGCATTCTCAAAAAATGGCGTGTGGACGACAACAAGACCATGCTGGACAAGGAGAAAATTTCGGATGTGTCCTTGTCAGACCTTGACCTCGGGGATAAACCCAAGTTAAGATTGCGCATTGGAATTCATCCGGATGCCAAGCATCAAGGGGGCATCAACCTGTTTGGCAAGGAGTTCGGGGATCATGAACAGAACATTATTATGCAGGTAAGGTATACGATGAATGCGGGTGATAGGGATGCGAGACATGGAAAATAACGGTACCCCATTTATCGTGAGTATCGAGCGGTTTAAACCGAACTGGTTTCATCTGGAGCAGGGCGAAGGTTTATTCAAATCTCATTCACATGCTTATGATGAACTGACACTTATACTGGATGGAGAAGGGTATTACAGTTCACCAGAGCAGAATGTCAAAGTCGTTGCGGGAGACCTTATTATGATCCCACCAGGCCTTTATCATGGTTTTGTGTGTACCGAGCCATGGCAGGGCATTTCCGTGCATTATTATCATGACCATCTACCGGTGCATAGTCGATATCTCTTCACGGGCAGCATCAACAAAGGAAGCGTATTCGGCTTGCTCATCTCAATAATGACAGTTTTCGCTGGGCAGAGATCAGTATATCCGAATTGGAGAAGGAGTGGCGGTCCGGCAACAAGCAGAGCGTTGACTCCAATCATTTGATACATCTAGCGATGGAGACTACACTACTACTATTCCAGCGGAATTGCTCGCTCGAAGTTCCTCATGCTGTTAACGATCCAACCGGTCAAGGCATAATTCAGGAAGTGCTGAAAGAGATTCATTCGGCATACTATACTCCGATTACGGTCAGTGAGTTAGCGTCTCGACACTTTCTGTCCGCAAGCAATCTGCGAAAGAAATTTACGGAAACCGTGGGCGTCTCACCGAAGCAGTACATTATCAATCTTCGTCTAATGGAAGCAAAGCGACTGTTACAGCAAACCAACGAAGAAGGTTATGGAGAACTGGACTTTTTTGATATTAAACCTGTGAATTAGATGTTTATATAATACGATCAGAACCCTGCCAGGCCCTCGCGGACCTTGGCGGGGTTTTGTCATTATGAAATTGCTCCTCCGCGTAGTTGTAAAAGCGGAACGTGAACGAAGTCGCTCATCTGTGTGTTCCGACTGCGCGCACTGAAGTACAAGCCATCCGTGAAACATGTAAATCTCTTGAAAGATTCAACTGGATATTGCGAGATTTATATCATTTGCGGGCTGGCACAACAACTCTATTTAATACAAAATAAATAGTTTAATACAGTAATATTGACTCTTTTGGGGCATACCAGTAAAATTATTGTAATATACTCATAAAATGAGGTGGCAATTGTAATGCTTGAGCTTAGTTTTGATGATCCGGACAAGCTTGTGACAGTGACTCATGCCTTATCCACACGCTCCCGAGTTGATATTCTCCGCCTTCTGACTTCGAAGAATCTGAATATTGTAGAAATCGCTGAAGCCCTCAAACTTCCCGTGTCTACCGTAGCAAGCAACATCAAGGTACTGGAGGCAGCACGGTTAATTAATACAGAACTGCTGCCCGCCTCTCGCGGAGCTATGAAGGTATGCAGCCGCAATTATGATGACATTCACATTGCGTTAAATACGGAGAAAGCCCTACCCAAAGGGGGGATACAGGTTTATGAGGTAGATATGCCTATTGGTCATTATAGTGATTGCGAAGTATCTCCTACTTGCGGCATGGCAAGTGCCGATGGGATGATTATAAAAGAAGACGAGCCTGCCAGCTTTTTTCACCCCAAACATATTGGAGCCCAAATTATGTGGTTCCGCAAGGGTTATGTAGAGTATTTGATGCCACTTGAGATCCCGACTGGGGCTCGGATTGAATCGCTTGAACTGTCCATGGAAATCTGCTCCGAAGCGCCCAATTACGACCACAACTGGCCTTCGGATATCTCCGTTTGGATTAATGGCCTCGATATTGGTACCTGGACGTGTCCAGGAGATTTTGGAGATCGAAGAGGGAAGTTGAACCCAGCTTGGTGGCACGAATGGTCTACTCAGTATGGATTGTTGAAGACATGGCGAGTGGACGGGGAAAAGACCACTCTGGATATGGAAAAGATCTCTCCTGTAACGTTGAATCAACTTAATCTGGAGAACACCCACAAGTTGAGGGTGCGTGTGGGCATTAAACCGGATGCGGTTTACCAAGGGGGGGTCAACCTCTTTGGGCGACAATTTGGAGATTATGATCAGAATATTAGAATGACAGTGAACTATGAATAGATCAGGAAAAATTGTGAAAAGAAGCTTTAGTTACAGGATATCCGTAACTAAAGCTTCTTTTTCGATTGACAATTACATAAATATCATTTGAAAGCGTTGACATAGAAAAAGAACGCCGATATAATCCCTGTATAGATACAAATATTATGTAATAAATCAATAATATCGTTTGTATCTATAAAACAAGAACAAAGGGGATATTCGCATGAAAAGAAGAATGGGTCTATTGGCACTCACATTACTTTTCTCACTATCGATGGTTCTAAGCGCATGTAGTGGAAGCGGAAACGGTACTGGAGAAGGGGACTCCGGTGATGGAAAAGTGACATTGTCTTTCTGGACGCTATTCGATGGTGGCGACGGTGCGAACATGCAGACATTGGTTGACGAATTCAACAAAACCCATCCGAACATTGAAGTGAAAAATACCAAGCTTGCCTGGGGCGAGTATTATACCAAACTTGTCACCGCAGTTGGAAACGGCAACGGACCGGATATTGGCATATCCCATTCCTCCAGGCTGCCGGATCTGATCGATCAGGGCGTTGTAACTGAGCTCGACACACCTGCTACAGATGCAGATGTGAACTGGGATTCTTACAACCAGAATCTTCTGGATGCGGTTACAGTGGAAGGTCAGCATTATGCAGTGCCTATTGATACACATGCTTTTATCATGTTCTACAACAAAAAGTTACTTAAAGAAGCAGGTCTGCTCGGTGAAGATGGAAAACCCAAACTGGAACAATCTGCTGACGGATTTGTAAGTTTCCTTCAAACGTTAAAAGAGAAGCTGCCAGCCAAGGTTACTCCGTTTGCACTGTCCAATAACAATGATGATCCTTTCCGTCTTTGGTGGTCATTGTATACGCAATTGGGTGGCAATGATGTAATATCGGACGATCTGAAATCCGCGGCCATTGATAAAGAAAAAGGGATTCAAGCAGCCGATTACATCCAGAAGTTGTATACCGAAGGATACATCAAGAAAAATGATCCGGATTTCTATAAAAATTTCCAAAGTGGAACTGCCGCAATTACCATGACGGGTGTCTGGACAACAGGAACATGGGAATCCACCAAAGATTTTGAGTTTGGTGCCATGCCAATACCCAAATTTTACGATCAGGAAGCAACATGGGGAGACTCCCACACGATTATTCTGCCTTTGACTCAGGATGAAGACGAAGCAAAAAGTAAAGCGGCCATGATTTTTGCCGATTGGGTTGCAGATAATGGCCAGGTATGGGCAAAAGCTGGCCATATTCCTTCCAAACCATCCGTTTTGGAAAAACAGGAATTTAAGGATATGCCTTACCGCAGCGATTATTCCGAAGTGGCAAGTGTCGTTAAATTCAGCAAACAATCAACCAAAACTGCCCAAATCCGTGAAGAAGTCGCCTTTAAATTTTTGAATGAAGTATGGGTCAACAAAATGACACCGGCTGATGCCATGAACAACATGGAGACAGGCATTCAGAAAATACTGAGTGAATAGAAGACGGGTCACGCAAGCTTGCGCATGAGGAAGTATTATCGCGGGCTTGCGTGTCAATCAAAGGGGAGACGGGTATGAAGTTCAAAAAAATGAGGGCGGAGATGCAGGCACTTGTATTTCTGCTTCCATTCCTGATTGTCTATGTGTTGTTTACGATCTGGCCGATGATCAAAGGCATTGAAATGACCTTTTACAAATGGACTCTAATTAGAAAAATGGATTTTGTCGGCCTGGATAACTTCCGCAAGGTACTTCAGGACAGGGAAGTCTGGGAAGCGATATGGCACTCGACCTTCTTTGTTTTTCTAAGTACTCCGACCATGATTATACTCGCCATTGTGCTGGCTCTGATTGCGAATCGAAAATCGGTTTTGCAAAAGTTTTACCGGATTATCTTTTTTATCCCAAGTGTACTCTCGGTTGCTGTCGCAGCTTATCTGGGGTTGTTCGTATTTCAGCCTTATACGGGGTTCGTCAATTCCGTACTGCACCTCATTGGCCTGTTGCCCCAAAACGCCGAAATTTTCTGGCTGACCGAAACAAGCCTGGCCTGGATCGTCATTACGGTTGTTACCCTGTGGTGGACGGTCGGTTTTAACTTTATTCTGTATCTGTCGGCGCTACAGGATATACCGGATGAGATCTATGAGGCGGCACGGTTGGATGGAGCGAGTGATTCGCAAATATTTTGGAAAATTACCCTTCCATATCTGTCCCCACTCACCAAAACGATTACGATGCTGCAAATTATCGCTTCATACAAGGTCTTCATGCAGATCTATGTGATTACGGGCGGAGGCCCCCTGGATCAGACACGTCCGATTATCCAGCTGATCTATCAGACCGGTTTCAAGAATAACAATCTCGGTTATGCCGCAACGATGTCCTATATTTTATTCATCATTCTACTGGTGTTATCGGTGCTGCAATACTGGGTTAACAACCGGAAGGGAGCGGATAACTGATGAAGTGGCTGTTTCGTACAGGTTCTGCATTGATGGCTGTAATGTTTGCGGCTCCGCTGGTGTGGATGCTTGTTGTCTCGATCAAGGAAGAAGGCATGAAGATCATCACAGTCCTGGACTGGTTTAAACCTCCATACTCCTTGGCTGTGTACGAAGAGATTCTAACGACGACCAAATTGTCTCAATGGATTGCCAACAGCTTGTTCGTGGCAGTGATTGTAACGGTGCTCACTGTCATTTTTGCAGCAATGGCGGGGTTTGCACTATCCAAGGTACCGTTTCGCTATCGTACCATTGTTTTCTTTTTCATCCTTGGAGGGCTGTTGATTCCGGGGGAAGCCACCATTATTCCACTTTATCAGGTAGCCAAGGATTTGCATTTACTCAACTCATACAGCGGACTCATCATTCCGGCTCTTGCTTCGCCTGTAGCTGTCATCGTACTCAAAAGCTTTTTTGACGGTGTTCCCAATGATCTGTTGGAGAGTGTACAGATTGACGGTGGCGGCTTCTGGAGGATATTCACCAGCATTATGTTACCGCTCACCCGTCCGGCAATGGCTTCCATGGCCATTCTGACGTTTATCGGATCCTGGAACAATTTCCTGTGGCCGTTCCTGTCCATAACCGATGATAATTTATTTACACTGCCAATGGGTATTCCTACGCTGATGGGTCAATATTCTGAGGATTATGTAAAACCCATGGTTATCAATGCAGTGGCTTCAGTGCCTATTATTATTCTGTTTATCATTTTCGAAAAGCAGATTGTCAAGGGAATCAGCATGTCCGGAATCAAGGGATAAAGGGAGCAAGTCTGAATTTCATAAAAAACAATGCAGCTATGTCAGGCCAGTGAGCCTAATGTAGCTTAAGGAGATGGAGAAACGATATGACGACTAAATTTTACAATAAAGATTATCCAAGACCACAATTTGTACGTAAGGACTGGCTGGATTTAAATGGAGAATGGGACTTTAGTTTTGATGACAATCAGGTGGGTGAGAGCGGGCAATGGTATGATCAAGCTCAATTTCCGGAAGGACTCAAAATCAAGGTCCCCTTTACCTATGAAACTAAGGCGAGCGGAATCGGGATCGAGACGTTTCATCCGCTGGTTTGGTACCGCAAACAAGTGGTCATTCCTCAGGAGGCTAAAGGCAAGAGAACGATTCTGCATTTTCAAGGAGTGGATTATCGCGCCAAATGCTGGGTGAACGGAACGGTTGTAGGTGAGCATGAGGGGGGATATGCGGCATTTTCTTTCGACATTACACCTTACATCACTTACGGCTCGGAGAACAATATCGTTCTTGAAGTAGAAGACAGTCAGAGTGCAATGCAACCTCGGGGAAAGCAGCGCTGGGTGGATGAAAATTTTGAATGCTTTTACGTGCAAAGCACCGGGATATGGAAAAGTGTCTGGCTGGAGCATGTGAGTGAAGCCAGGATTGAAATGGTCAAGATGACACCGGATATCGATCGTCATATGATTCGTTTGGACTTTCAATTGAATGGAATTGAAGGCAGGAACAACTTGCGTTTGGAGACAAGAATCGAGCTTAAGGGTCAGCATGTGCAAACCATCAGCCTGTCTCCAGACAGATCCTGGATGACCGTGGAGGCCAGTGTTAAACATGAAGCGGGCGGACCATGGAAACAGCTATTGTGGTCCCCGGACTCACCGAACCTGTACGATATTGAGTTTGTGATGTACGAAAATGAGAAGGAAATTGACCGGGTACATTCCTATTTTGGCATGCGGAAAATATCGATTGAAAATGGGCAGATTCTGCTGAACAATGCTCCATTGTACCAAAGACTGATTCTGGATCAAGGCTATTGGACGGAGAGCCATTTGACCCCGCCTTCAGTGGAAGCACTGATTGAGGATATCGATAAAATTGCCGAGATGGGATATAACGGAATCCGTAAACATATGAAACTTGAAGACCCTCGCTTTTTATATTGGTGTGATGTAAAAGGCATGCTGGTCTGGTCGGAAATGGCTTCGACCTTCGAGTTCAATGATGAGGCTGTTACCCGTTTCACCAAAGAATGGCTGGAGATTGTACCACAGCAATACAATCATCCAAGTATAATCACCTGGGTTCCGTTTAATGAATCATGGGGAATACCGACAATTGGCCACGAGGTGAGGCAGCAGCAGTTTACACAATCCATCTATCATCTGACCAAGGCCTTCGATCCCTATCGTCCGGTTATTACCAACGACGGATGGGAGCATACGGTATCGGATATTTTGACAATCCATGATTATGTGGAGTCAGGAGAAGCTTTTTCGGAACGTTATCAGGATAAGGACATGATCGTTAACAACAACATTGCCTCCAATCGATGGAAGTTTGCTTTTGCTGAAGGTTACCGATATAAGGGGCAACCCATTATCATTAGTGAATTTGGCGGAATTGCTTTTCAATCGGATAAAGGTTGGGGCTATGGCAATCAGGTGGACTCTGTTGAAGCATTTATTGAACGTTTCCGTTCCATCACTGGAGCGATTAAAGCCATTCCTTATATTTCAGGCTATTGTTATACACAGGTCACAGATGTGCAGCAAGAGATTAACGGCCTGTTGACTGAAGACCGTCAGCCGAAAGTGCCGTTGGAAGTCATCCGTAAAATCAATCTGGCTTGAGGCTAAGTAAAGGTGAAATGGGAGCAGTTGATACAGCTAATGCTGTGCTGGCTGCTCTTTTCCATAGGCAGGGTGAGTAGGAGAAAACAAGCATCCTTATGTTGTTAACTAACATTCGATCGGAATATTTGATAATATGTAGGGAGCCTGAATCAATACGAGAGAGAAATCTAGGAGGTAGGCAATAGCCCATGAATCTTTTATTTCCGCTAGTTAGCACATCAGAAGAGATCGCAGAACTGTCCCGATTGGCCTCAGTAATTTGGCAAGAATATTATGTGTCCATCATTACTCTTGAGCAAATTGATTACATGGTCCAAAAATACCAATCCGAATCAGCCATTACTGAACAGATTCATCAACAGGGATATGAATATTATTTCATCCAACGTGATGACTCTCCTGTCGGATATATGTCTGTTAAACAAGAGGAGGGTAAGCTGTTCCTGAGTAAATTTTATATTGGAAAGGAACACAGGGGACAGGGCTACGCCAGCCAAGCGCTCGCTTTTCTGGAGCAATTATGTATAGAACAAAGCATGAACCTGATCTGGTTGACTGTAAATCGTCATAACGAATCAAGTATTGCTGTGTATGAGAAAAAAGGATTTCAGACGGTTCGAGAACAAGTTGCTGATATTGGCAATGGATTTGTGATGGACGATTTTGTTATGGAAAAAGAAATCATCGTTTCTTAAACAAAAGAGACAAATTGCGCATACAAACATAATGTCAGATGTCGAAACACATGCATCGTCACGCTGAATAAGTCGCTTAACTGGCGGCTTTTTTGGTTTGAAAACAATGGTTTTGAAATGCTGATTATAAATGAAAGCCCTTTCTTAATTCTATGATATACTACGTTGTAACTGGCATATTAATAACATGTTTTTCCCATTCTCTATATCTTCTCACTTTCACTCGCAAAGGAGATGTCATGATGTTTAATGTTCTGGTTGTTGATGATGAGTCTGTTCAAAGAGAAGGAATTAAGAACTTGATTGCTCACTATGGCTTTCCTTTTCACATCATGGAAGCGGAGAACGGAAAAACCGCAGAACGCATTCTGGTTCAAAATGCAATTGATATCCTGATCACTGACGTCAAAATGCCACTCATGGACGGATTGGAACTTAGCAAGCAAGCACGCAAAACACAGCAGAACCTGGATATTGTCATTTGCAGCGGATACGATGAGTTTGAATATGCCCGCAGTGCCATTCGACTGGGCGTTGTGAATTATTTGCTTAAACCACTGGTGAAGGAAGAGTTTCTGCAGGTCATGGTGGATATCACAAAACTGAGCCCGTACGGTGGGCAATCTGAACCTGAATCCATGGAAATGAAGGTTATTCGGCAGGTTAAGGACTACGTGAAGGATAATCATCAGAAAGATATTTCATTGTCTGAAGCAGCACACGATGTGTACCTGTCACCAGGATACTTAAGCATTTTGTTTAAAAAAGAAACCGGGGAGAACTTCTCGAAATATTTGACGGATTACCGGCTGAGCCGTGCAAGTCATTTGCTGGTTCACTCGAATATGAAAATCAATGACATTGCGGTGGCTGTCGGCATTGACAACCATTCCTACTTTGCCAAGGTATTCAAAAACAAGTTCGGTGTAAGTCCGATACAGTTCAGAGAGTGCGGGGTGCTTCATGATCGGGTGGATCAAGAGCAGATTCAATGATATCCGATTCCGTAACAAGTTGTTGCTTTCTCATCTGGTCATTGCACTTATTCCGATTCTACTGCTTGGATTGCTCTCCTTCATCCAGTCCTACCGTATTCAGATGAAAGAGCTGCGAAGCGAAGCTGATGCAAGCCTGGAGCAGGTGACCAACATTATGGATTACAAAATCAATCGGTACAATACGCTGAGTGAGTTTATGGTACTTAATCGTGAATTCTCGCAAATCTTTACCAAAGATTACGATGATAATTATTATAATATGTACCTGGATTTTCGTGACATTATGGAGCCATTGATCTCAAATATCAAAATGATGGACGATAATATTGAAGGGATTAGCTTCTATACTTCCGGAGAGCTGCTCGGAATTCGCAATAATATATTACCAATCGGGGAGTTCAGGAGCCAAGCGTGGTATGACGGTTTCCGAGGCAGGCGCTGGGTTGTGGATGGAGAGAAGCTATATCTGGTTCAGGAACTGATCAGCAACCCGAAAGACAGCAACTTTATGGTGATTTCCATTCAGCATGACAGCATCTTTGGAGATCTGGATAATCTATCTGAGCATGTGTCTGTTCATATCGAAGACTCGGATCAGCATGTCATTTTTCAGGAGAACAGAAAGCAGAATGCTGCGACCGAATTGGAGAAAAGAGAGCCCAGCGACCTGAGCCTAAACCGATCACTCTCCAGCAATGGCTGGACGATCCATTATAGCCTGCTGAATACCAATGCGTACGCGAATGCGATGGGCATTTTTCAAATTACGCTGTTTGTCATTTTCCTCAGTTTGATCGTTACTTTTCTGTTCATCTATATTATCTCCAACAATTTTACGCGCCGGATTCTTCGTCTGAAGTACAAGGTTGACAAGGTTGAACGGAACAATCTGGAAGTGATCATTCAGAGTTCATCCCGGGACGAATTTGGTGAACTGACGAACGGCATCGGTAAAATGCTCAGAAGAATCAACAGCCTGATCTCACAGGTATATCACGCCGAGATCGCCAAGAAGGAAAGTGAATATAACAGGCTGATCAGCCAGATTAATCCTCACTTTCTGTATAATACACTTTCATTTATCCGGTGGAGAGCCGAGAAGAAGGCAGATATTGAAACAGTTTATATGGTATCGGCATTAGCCCGTTTCTACAGAACGACATTGAACCAGGGGAGACATATGACCACGATTGAAGCTGAAACCCAGCATATTAAGGCATATCTGGATTTGCAGCTCATTATGAATGATGGTCTGTTTGACGTGAATTACGATATTGATGAAGAGTTGCTGCAAGCTGAAGTGATTCATTTTGTTTTACAGCCTATTGTAGAAAATGCTATTAAACACGGTTTTGTTAAGCCGGATGCGACGGATTACTGCATTCAGATTACGATCAATCGGGTGAACGAAGGTATAAAATTAGCTGTAACGGATAACGGGGCAGGCATGATGCCTGAACAGATCGTGCGGTTGCTAACCAGTGAAAATGGGGGATGCGGCGTGAGGAACGTGAATGATCGAATCAAACTGTATTATGGACAGGATCATGGACTCGCCATTCGAAGTGAGCCGGGGCACGGAACAGAAGTGTCTATGGTGATCCCGACTTCTTCAGCATAACAACTAAACAACAGACAGGATCAAAACAAAACGCTAGAAATGAAGGCGGTTGCTGCGGCAGCCGCTTATTTTGTTCTCCGTACAAGTAATGAACGCTGGCGGCAGGAAAGTGGAGGTCATGAAAAAAGTGATACATATCCGAAAAAAATTGCATATACGCCAAAATTGAAAACGCATACAATTTGGTTATTCAAGTAAATGCAATGAAGGGGATGACAGGATGAACAAACGTGGTAACATCGTTTCACTACTGATGGCCTGTATGGTGCTGGTTGTATTCAGCGGCTGCAGCGGGGGGACCAGTGATAACGCACAGCCTCAGATATCGGAGCAGGACTACGAACCTTATGGTAAATATGAGACACCTGTAGAATTCACAATTGGTCGAAATACGAATCATGTCAATAACTTGCCTCCCGGCGACACCATTGAGGACAATTTGGCTACACGTTATGTCGAAGATCGGGTGAATGTCAAGGCCAAGGTGGCTTGGGAAACGGACGACATGGATCAGAAGCTGTCCTTATCCATGACGACGGGAGACCTGCCCGATGTGATGCTGGTCAGCCGCGAAATTTTTAACCAGCTGGTTGATAATGATCTGATCGCCGACATGACAGAGGTTTACGAGAAGACAGCGTCCGAAGGTGTGAAGAATATCTACGGATCCTATGGGGATTTGCTGCTGAATCAGGTTAAGGTGGACGGCAAAATCATGGGTCTTCCCATGACAAACATTGGGAATCAGCACCAATTGCTGTGGGTTCGGAAAGATTGGGTAGATAAGGTGGGCGCCAAGGTGCCGGAATCTGTGGAGGATGTGTGGAATCTCGCCAGAACATTTGTGGAACAGGACGTATCGGGTACAGGCAAGACGGTGGGCATGGTGATGGATTCCAATGCAATGAACTTCACTCCGATATTTGCTGCGCATGGTGCCTTTCCGATGAACTGGATCGAGAAAGATGGTCAAGTGGTATACGGATCAGTTCAGCCGGAAATGAAGCAAGCGCTGGCGGAAGTCAGTGCCATGTATAAGGAAGGTTTGATTGATAAACAATTTGCTGTCCGGTCGAGTGAAGAGAAAGAGGCACTCGTTATTAACGGCCAGGCGGGAATGGTTTTTAATCCATGGTGGATCGGCTATACCAACTACAAAGATTCCATCAAACAAGATCCGGATGCAGTCTGGGTTGCAGTATCGGCACCACTGGATGAGAATGGCAAGTTCAAAACGATTCGGCAGGATCCTGTAGGGGGAGGGATCGTCGTGGTGAGCAAGAACTTTGCCCACCCTGAAGCGATCATGAAATCAGTTAACCTCACAACGGATTTCCTCTACGCCTTAACTGAGGATGCGATCAATTACAAGAAGGAACATCCCGATGAGATGTTGACCGATGCGAGCCGTTGGAACAACGATCCAACACAAATCCCGATGCAAGTCGATTATGACGATGTGTTGAAGCGCTATTACGAAGATTTAATGAAAGCTGACGAGACCGGAGATGCTTCCAAAGTTCAGGAAGACCGGGTCGTTTCTTTCAAGGCTTATCAGGAATTCAAGGAGAAAGGAAATGCCATAGACGTAAACACTTACGGCGAATACCTCTCACGGATTGAAGGACAACGTGAAGCAAATAACCCCAATCTGGAAGTGACTCCTGCAGGCTTCTATGGAACAACAGAGACCATGAAGCTGAAGTGGGCGAACCTGCAGAAACTCGAGGAAGAAACGATCCTCAAGATCATTATGGGCCAAGCTCCGGTAGACGAATTTGATACGTTTGTCGACACATGGAAACGCACAGGTGGAGATGAGATTACGGAAGAAGTCAACGAGATGAGCAAAAGGTAAAAATAACCGGAGTGAAGTAGGAGTGCAACGGTGCTGAAGCCTGGTACCAGACTTCCGCAAGTGCTTTTACGGATAAGACCTGCCTATAGACGTGCAGGATGGAGGTGGAACAGACAATGGCGCAAGTGGAAACGACGATACATCCGCAAAGGGAAGTGCGCTACCCAGGCAAAAAGAAACGTAAGAGATTTGACGAGATGACATACCATTTTATGCTGCTGCCCGGCATGGTCATGCTGTTCATTTTCTCCATTGTGCCTATGTTTGGTGTAATCATGGCCTTTCAGAAGTTCATTCCTGCCAAAGGCATATTCGGCTCCAAATGGGCAGGACTAAGCAATTTCACCTATATGTTTCAACTGCCGGACGCGAAGCAGATTTTTATCAATACCTTGGTCATTGCGGTTGGGAAAATAGTGCTTGGGTTGATTGTGCCGATCGTATTCGCCCTTTTACTTAATGAGGTGCGGCTGAAGGTATTCAAGAGTTGGATTCAAACCATTGTGTATTTGCCGCACTTTATGTCCTGGGTTGTTCTGGGTACGATGCTCACGATGATTTTCTCCTTTGATGGGATGATTAACAATTTCCTTGAAATCCTCGGTCTGGAGCGGATCATGTTTCTGGCGAGCAATGACTGGTTCAGGCCGCTGCTTATTGTGACGGATACATGGAAGGAATTTGGCTATGGAACCATCGTTTATCTGGCTGCATTAACGGCAATTAACCCTGCCTTATATGAATCTGCTGCAATGGATGGGGCGAATCGCTGGAAACAGACGTTAAACATTACGCTGCCCGGCATGTTCCCGACCATCATCCTTCTGGGTACGCTGAGTCTTGGCAATGTGTTGAATGCGGGATTTGATCAAGTATTCAACCTGTACAATCCGCTCGTATATGAAACAGGTGATATTATTGATACCTTTGTATACCGCATGGGTTTGATCAATATGTAGTATTCCTTCGCGACGGCCATTGGTTTGATGAAATCGGTTATCAGCTTTGTTTTGATTGTCGTTTCGTATAGACTGGCATCAAAATATGCGGGGTACAGAATTTTCTAGGAGGGTTAGCATGATCCAATCAAAAACGCTGGGTTCCAGGCTATCCCGCCTGTTGATAATGTTTACTTTGATCCTGATTACATTCATGTCCCTGGCCCCGATTGTGAATACGATCATGGTTTCCGTCAGCAGCAGTACGGCTGTGAATGCCGGCAGGGTCTACTTTTTCCCAGTGGAGTTGAACTTCTCATCCTACGCACAGATTTTGAAAGATACGAAGTTTTGGAATGCTTTTTTGATATCCGTAGAACGGGTGCTGCTGGGGGGCGCCATTAATATGCTTCTGACCATTCTTATGGCCTATCCGCTGTCACGCAGTGTCACACAGTTCAGATCCCGGAACGCCTACATGTGGATTATTGTATTTACGATGCTGTTCAGCGGGGGGATCGTTCCCTGGTACATGGTGATTAGCAAGCTCGGACTGATCAACAGCATATGGGCGCTCGTACTGCCAGGTGCCGTTCCTGTCTTCAATGTGATTCTTCTGATGAATTTCTTCAAAGGAATTCCGAAGGAGCTCGAAGAAGCCGCATTTATTGACGGAGCAGGGCCAATGAAAATTTTGCTCAAAATCTTCATCCCGATCTCGATGCCAAGTCTGGCGACCATTATGCTATTTGTCATTGTCGGGCACTGGAATAACTTCTTTGACGGAATCATTCTAATCAACGACAGTTCCAAAATACCGCTTCAGACCTATCTGCAGCAGCTTAGTCTCACGCGAGATCAGATGCAGAATCTCTCCGTTGAACAGCTGCAGCAGTATAATAAAATTTCTAACACCACATTGAATTCTGCCAAAATACTGGTCTCCATGATCCCGATTCTACTGATTTACCCTTTTCTACAGCGTTATTTAATCCACGGAATTGTTCTCGGTGCAGTGAAAGAATAATCTCATGACGAAGAAGGGATGGATTAGGATGAGAAAAAAGAAAATCGTAAGTCTGACGGTTGTACTCAGTATTATTTTGGTAACCACAATGGGTGCCAGCGCTGGAGGCAAAAATCAATATACCCGGCAAGCACAGTGGGCACAAGAGAAGCTGCATGAATACTATTGGAACGATGAAACAAAAATGATGAATAACGCTTATCCATCGACACCGGAAGGTGAACAAGCCCTGAATTATTGGTGGAAAGCTCATGCGGTTGATGCACTGTTAGACGGATTTGAACGGACAGGAGACGAAGCGTACACGGATCGTGCGGAAGAACTGGTACGCAGTATTATTGAACACAATGGCTCCCTTCATAATGAGTTCTACGATGATATGGAATGGCTTGCCCTTGCTGCTCTTCGGTTATATGATGCGACAGGCAGTGAAGACATGAAAGGATACGTGCTGGATCTCTGGAAAGACATTAAAACGGCCTGGTGGGAGGATGATCTGGGCGGTATGGCATGGAAGAAGGATCAGCGGTATAACCGGAATGCATGCTCCAGCGGACCAGCTTCCATCCTGGCAGCAAGGTTATATGAACGCTTTGGTGATACACAGGATCTGGAATGGGCACAAAAGATATACGAATGGGAGAAACAATATCTTGTTAATCCAGAAACGGGACTTGTAGCGGATGGTTTGGTGCTGCGCGAGGATGGCACGCTTGATGTTAATGAAGCTTGGATCTTCACATACAACCAAGGCACATTCATTGGAGCCGGTGTGGAACTCTACCGGATTACAGGAGATCAGGTGTATTTGCAAGATGCAGAGAAGACAGCTGCAGGATCTCTGAAGACCTTGACGAATGAAAAGACGGGGATTTTCAAAGAGGACGGGGATGGAGATGGTGCTTTGTTTAAAGGCATATTAATCCGTTACCTGGCGGAATTATATGACATTGGGCATAACAAGAGTCTGAAGAAAGCGATTGATCGCAATGCAGATGCGTTACTGAAAGGCAGTCGGAAAAACGGATTATTCGGTCAGGCGTGGGGTCAACCAGCTCAGAATCCACTCCACCTGACTGCACAGCTTAGTGGTGTCTTTCTGTTGGAAGCAGCTGCGAAACTGGAGGCAGGCAAACATTCCAAGCCAGAAAAACCAAGGAAATAAGAACATTTAGGTTGCATGGTTTGGACGGTGTTTGGCTAATACCTGGAACACCACATTGAAACGGATGGCTGATGGTACAACATTTGTCATTACGGGAGATATTCCTGCCATTTACTGAGTGTTTACTAGAAAACTAGAGACGTAGCAGTTACAAACTGCTATGTCTTTTTTTATGGGCCTTGAGAGAGATTTTGGATCGTCCGGAGATTGTCGGATCGGCCCATTGGGTATCCGTTGGCGGCGGTTAAAGATAAGGAGTCTTCAAAGTTATGGAACTCACTGGAATACGTAAAAAACAACCATGTGGTTATCTTTGATATTTCTCTAAATAGCGCAAGTATTCTGGCTGTTCGTTTGGCTTCAGATTATTTCTTGAAATTGAGGATTTGACATTCATATCACTACATCGTATTATTACGATATAACGATTTAGGAGGGATACTTTTGAACACTCCCGCTTTTGATATCAACACTCTCAAACAGTTCGATGAACCAGCCAATCTGCTGAAAGCTTTAGCTCATCCAATTCGTTTATGCATTGTGCGTGGACTGATGTTAAAAAAGAAATGTAATGTCTCATACATGCAAGAATGTCTGGACCTGCCCCAATCAACCGTATCTCAGCACTTGCAGAAGCTTCGCAGTGCAGGTATTGTCGCTACTGAGCGGAATGGTCTAGAAGTGAATTATGTGCTTGCCGATCAACGGATTGAACAGATTATTATTATCTTGTTTGGAAAGGAAGAATGTGAATCATGAGTAAAAAAGTACTGATTGTTGGAGGTGTAGCTGGTGGTGCATCTGCCGCTGCACGTCTGCGCCGTCTGGATGAACATGCCGAAATTATAATTTTTGAGAAAGGCCCCTATATATCATTTGCCAATTGCGGCTTACCCTACTATATTGGTGGCTCAATTGAAGATCGAGAGCGTCTGCTGGTACAGACTCCAAAAGGGATGGCGGATCGCTTTCATATAGATGTGCGCACAAGAAGCGAGGTCGTTGCAATTGATCCGCAGAAACGTTCCGTTCGGATAAACAGCCAAGAACGGGGTGAATATGACGAAAGCTACGACGAGTTAATTTTGTCTCCCGGTGCCAAACCGATCATTCCTGATTTGCCGGGTATAGATCATTCACTTATATACACCGTTCGCAACATTCCTGATATTGACCGGATTAAAGCACAAGTAAATTCATCTAACAACCAAACAGCAATTGTTATAGGCGGTGGATTTATTGGTGTGGAAATGGCAGAAAACTTAAAGGAAGCCGGATTGGATGTAACGTTAATCGAGGGTAATGGACAACTACTCACCCCATTTGATCCTGAATTGGCAGCATCTTTGGCACAGGAAATGGAGCAAAATGGTGTAAAGTTGCTATTCTCCAAGCGTGTTCAGGCATTTCATTCTCTAGAGAAGGGCATTGGAGTAAAGCTTGCTGATGATCATGTTCTGACAGCCGACCTGGTTATTCTTGCGATCGGGGTAACGCCGGATACATCTTTCCTGCATGACAGCGGTATTGCCCTGGGTGCACGTGGACATATCATTGTTAATGAAGCTCTGGAAAGCAGTGTTCCACACATCTATGCTGTTGGTGATGCCATCGAAGTAACTGAAACCATTCACGGTACGAAGACAGCTATTCCGCTTGCTGGACCAGCCAACAAACAAGGAAGAATTGTTGCTGACCGAATTGCCGGGTTAAGTTCCACCTATAAAGGAACACAAGGGACATCCATTATTAAAGTATTTGGAATGACAGGTGCTACGACAGGCAGTAATGAAAAAACACTGCAGCGTCTCGGCGTGGAATATCGCACTGTAATTGTGCATCCTGCCTCACACGCATCGTATTATCCCGGTTCCACTGCGATTACTCTGAAATTGCTGTTTACTCCGGAAGGTAAAATATTAGGTGCACAGGCCGTTGGATATGACGGAGTGGATAAACGGATTGATGACATTGCAGTAGCCATTCATTTTGGAGGCCACATTGGAGATTTGGCAGAGCTTGAACTGAGTTACGCACCACCTTATTCATCTGCAAAAGATCCGGTTAATATGGCCGGTTATGCAGCAGAGAACATCCTGGCTGGTCGTGTAGAGACATTTACCTATGATCAGCTGTCCGAACGTGAGCCGGAACAGTCCATCCTGTTGGATGTGCGTAGTGAGTTGGAGCATCAGAATGGGAATATTCCAGGTTCTATCCATATCTCAGTGGATGAACTGCGCCACCGGTTAAATGAATTAGACATCTCCAAAGACATTTGGGTATACTGCCAGGTTGGTCTGCGTGGATACACGGCTTCACAAATTTTGCGACAGCATGGCTTCAGCGTAAAAAACTTGAGTGGGGGTTACAAAACATATCGTCAAGCCCAGTTTAAGCCTGCGCCGATTTCTTCTGTCAATGATGTTCCGGTCCAATCGACTTCTGAACAGCCGCAACGCATCGATCATGAGTTGAACGTATGCGGTTTAAGTTGTCCGGGCCCATTAATACAAGTGAAGCAAAAGATGGATCAACTGTCCGATGGAGAGAACTTGAGGGTAAAAGCTTCCGATCCGGGATTCTATGAAGATGTGAAAGCATGGGCAACCATGTCTGGTTCGACGCTCTTACAGCTGGAACGGTCCAAAAGTGGTACGATTGAGGCTGTTATGACCAAGAATGTTGAACATTCTGTTGTGGATTCTCATAACAACGATCTTGCAAGCACGATGGTAGTCTTCAGCGGAGATCTGGATAAAGCCATCGCGTCTCTAATTATTGCGAATGGGGCTGCAGCCAGCGGACGTAAAGTGACCATGTTTTTCACCTTTTGGGGATTGAATGTGATTCGGAAGCATCAGACACAAGCTGTATCCAAAAATATGATCGGCCGGATGTTTGATATCATGTTACCGCGCGGTAGCCAAAAACTTGGCATGTCCAAAATGAACATGCTTGGTGTTGGTCCAAAGATTATTCGTGGTCTGATGAAAAATAATAATGTTCCTTCATTGGAAGAATTGCTACAGTCCGTTATCGCACAAGGAGCTGAGTTGGTAGCCTGCCAGATGTCCATGGATTTAATGGGCATTCAGCGGGAAGAGTTAATAGACGAAGTCACCATTGGTGGGGTCGGTTACTATCTGGGACAAGCATCCCAAGCGAATCATAATTTATTTATCTAAGTCCGCTTGGTAGTTTATCCTAATTCATACGAATTCATTGATGGATCATATTTCTGCGGTACTGGTAAGGCGTAACCCCGTATTCCACTTTGAACAACTGGATAAAATATTGATTTTTTCTGTAACCAACCATTTGCGCTATATCGTTTACACGGAGTTCAGAATCTTGTAACAGTTGAGATGCTTTCTCCAACCTTTTCCTTGAAATGTAGTTTGACACATTTTCTCCTGTCTCCTGTTTAAACAGTTTGGACAGGTAGACAGGATGGAGATGTGCAACTTTCCCCAGTTCATCCAGACTGAGGGCGTGTGAAAGATGATTTTCAATATACGTTTGCACTTTGTCGACAATGGTTTGAATAGACATCTGTTTATTGTTTCTAATCAGGTTGACCCGATCGAAGAGGGTTGACCATAGTTCATCAGGATCTTGTAAACGATTAAATATCCAATCTGCGGTTTCAGTTGCATTCCGATTCTTATCCGCTAGATATACATAAGAGATGGTCTCCACAAGAAAGATAATCTTTTGCTTTCGGAGATGGATTCGATCATAGGTTTTAATAATGTTTCTGGCTGACTCCCAATCATTGCATGAAGAAAAGGGGGGAATCGTACTCATGAAGTCGTCAGCGTGTACGTCCTCACGGAGAAAGAACCCATAGAATATGTGTCGGGTCATGTTTCGATCGGTCAACGAAAAAGGAGAGGATACGACCGAGTGTTCCAATGTGGTTTTTAGTTTCCCAGCAATCTCTTCTGGAACAAAAGCAATTAATCGGGTTCCCGCTGTCCATACGAGACGATCCAATTTGTCTCCGACAGCACGTTTTATATCATCCTCATGCTCTTGTGTGAATCCGTCCATTTTGAAACCGCACAAACGATAATCTTCTAAAAATTTAGTATAGGCTTCATACTCCTTCTTTAAGGTTTCATTTGCTCCAAGAAGCGAAAGCAGGTACGCCAAACCATCAAAGTTCTCCCATTCGACGGGTTGAACAGGGCGTGTCTTAATAATATTTTTGATGGCTTTAGACATGGCTTTCTCCACGTCATCTTTGTCTACAGGTTTAAGCAGATAGTCGAGTGCACCTAGACGGATTCCCTGCTGCGCATATTCGAATTCGGAGTAACCGGAAAGGATGATGACTTTGGTTGGCAAGCTATGTTGGTGGATATGTTGAAGCAGATCAATGCCCGAGACCTCAGGCATTCGAATGTCCGTAATCAGAATATCGATGTGGCGTTGATCCAACATGTCTCTGGCTTCAAGCGAGTTGGTTGTTGTCTCAATCTGATCGATTCCGTAGGTTTTCCAATCAAGCAAGTGTTTCATGTACTCAACAACGTAATGTCCGTCATCCACGATTAATAATCGCATTCGTTTTCTCCTCTCTCTTCGGGAAAGTAGATGAGCAGCAAGACAGACAAGCCACCCCAATCATTGGTAGAAAAATGTAAACCACTACGTTCACCATACGTATTTTTCAGACGTTGATTCACATTCCAGAGCCCTACGCCGCTTGTTCCTTCAGGCGGGGTATCACTCTCGAGCCGAGCCTCCAGGCTACGGATATCGCCCAGAGAAAGACCTTTTCCATCATCGGATACCTTGATCGTTATCGCAGAATCTGCCTGTTGTACAACAATTGACACCCGATGGGCACCTTGTTGTCCTTCAATTCCATGTTGAATCGCATTTTCAACCACTGGCTGGATGATCAGCGGCATGAGAGGAAGGGAGGACAGTTCTGGCGGCAGATTAATGCTGTACTCCATTTTTTTGCTAAGAGCCATAATAATCAGGAAATGTTCCGCAAACTGAAGCTCGCTTTCCAACGTGACTTCATGCCGGTCCAACTTGGTTAAATAACGATAATATTCAGCTAGATGTTTGCTCATGCGCATGACAGAATCAGGTGAAAATTGAGCCACCGACATGATGAAAAACAAACTGTTGTACAAAAAATGAGGATTGATCTGAGCCTGAAGTTGTTGAAGTTCGGCACTTCGTCTTAGTTCCGTTTCAGTCTTCAATGACATGAACAGATCCTGGATTTCGGTAACCATATGGTTAAAACTTCTGAACAGACTGTAAAATTCTTTCCCGGTATTTTCGGTAATGCGCGTATTGTGATTGCCTTGCTCAACCTGTGAGAACTTTCTCTCGAGCAAACGGATATTACGATAATAGTTCCGGTAAAACGTAAAGATCACAACCAGACCAAGCGTGAAGACGGCTAAGATGCTGGCAAAGAAAACTTTACGATTGCGATCAAGCGGTTGCAGAAAATCATTTGTCCTTGTATATGTAATCAGGTAGGCGTCAATCGATTCAATATATCGGGAAAGAACATAGTAATCGTCCGAATTGGTATGATAATCATATTTGGAAGTTACTTCTGGCCGGGGTGAAACCATTTCAGTAACCGCTTTCAACAGATCATTTTCGACTTCTTTCTCACTCCATAACTGCTGTGGATTAAACAGAAAAAAAGCATTTGAGCTATCGTTGTTCACGGCCTTTTTCAACAGGCTTTTCAAATAATCCGTATTCAGCTTTACACCAACGACGTACTGAGTTGGTTCATGTTCCCCAGGTTTTTGAATGTAAGGATAGAGGGCGAAGTAATACAAACTGTTACCGACGATTTGCCATCCCCGTTGATGAACATCCTTGAACGGAAGTCTCGCTTCCGGTGTATTGTTCGTGGATAGAAATGTTTCTTCAGCCTTCCAGTAAATGCCGATGGATTCAATGGATCGACTGGAAAGGAGTGTTTGCCGCAAACGATCAACGATATCATTTTTCTTCATTTGGGAATCGTAATTGCTCAGTTCAATAACGTGTCTCTGATAAAACCGGACATCACTGTCAGCCGCATACTGAACCCCGTACATATTTGCCTCGTAGATAATCCCGTCCAGAATACCTTTCACATAATCAAGCTGATTTTTGGAGGCACCGATCAGATTCTCCTCAAGTGTCTTGGAGCTCAATCGGTTCATCACGAAAAACAAACTCAACGTCAGCAGCAGAAAAAAAACAAAAAAATAGAAGAATCGCTTCATATACATTTTTCGGATCATATGCGTTTCCTTTCATATCGCAAGGCGTAGAAGTATAAATTCCTATCGGATTAACTTTAATATAAGCCAAACCTTCGAAAAGCGGAAGGGCAGCATCTGCCATAAATGAAAGCGGTTTAAAATTGATTCAGGATGAGGTGATGATCTTGAAATTTTGGCATTTTGGAGTGAAAGCGCTTTTGTTAAGCTTAATTACGAGGATTACATTCGAAGAGCCAACATAGAGGAGGTATGCAACATTAACGAGACTGTGCCCGTCGGATCTGCAAAAAAAACACAACCAAAGATTCCCCGGCGAACTTCATTCAAAAAGGAAATCAAGAAAAGCTGGCCTTTGTATGTACTGTGTATTCCCGCTTTTGTATTTGTCTGCATCTTTTCTTATGGCCCGATGGTAGGTTTGCTCATGGCATTTCAGGACTACAAACCATGGCTGGGCATCACAGGTTCAAGGTGGATCGGGCTAGATAATTTCGAACGAATTTTCCAGTACAAAGAAGCAACGCAAGCGATTATCAATACACTGATCATTGCCGTTTCCAAAATAATCGTGGGTATTATCGTTCCGATCGTCATGGCTATTCTGCTGAGTGAAGTCCGAAATATGGGCATTAAGAAAAGTGTACAGACTCTGGTGTATCTGCCGCATTTCTTGTCCTGGGTCACGGTCGCGGGGTTAATGATCGACATTCTTGGATTAGACGGGGGAATCAACCACATCTTAACAAGGGTTTTCGGCAACGATCCCATTTACTTCTTGGGTGATCCTGATCTGTTTCGGTTCACGGTTGTGGTCAGTGATGTGTGGAAGAGCTTCGGCTTCGGCATGATTGTCTATCTGGCGACCATTGCGGGAATTAATCCTTCCTATTACGAAGCGGCTGAGATCGATGGTGCCACACGCCGGCAGCAAATTCGATACGTCACCTTGCCTAGCATGTTGCCCATGATCATCGTCATTTCTACACTGAGTCTGGGGAATATTCTGGATGCGGGTTTTGATCAAGTCTTCAATCTGTACAATCCTCTAGTCTACAGTACGGGTGATATCATTGACACCTATGTCTACCGTTCATCCTTGTTAAACGGACAATACGGGTTCGGGACCGCTGTAGGACTATTTAAATCGGGGATCAGTCTGATCTTGATCGTCGTCTCTTACAGGCTGGCCTACAAATACGCCAATTACAAAATATTCTAACAAGGAGGGAGATGAATCATGTACCATAAGACGACAGGCTATAGAGTATTCTCATATTTTAATTACGCGTTCATGATACTGGCTGGTCTGGCGTGTTTTCTTCCACTACTTCATCTATTGGCACAATCGCTAAGCAGTAAAGCCGCCATAAGCGGTAATATGGTGTCATTTTGGCCGGTCGGGTTCAATGTGGATGCCTATATCAAAACGTTCAACAATTCCAACTTCAACGGTGCCATGCTGACATCCATCATTCGAACGGTTCTGGGTACTTGCATCAGCATGTTCATCCTGATCTGTGCAGGTTATGCCCTGTCCAAGGAATTCCGGGGCCGCAACATGCTCATGTGGTTTTTTATATTTACCATGCTCTTCTCAGGAGGATTGATCCCTTCTTACATTTTGATAACGGCCCTTGGATTAAAGGACACCATCTGGGCACTTGTGCTTCCGGGAGCTTTCGGTGCGTATAATCTGATTCTTCTCGTTAATTTCTTCAAAACCATTCCAAAAGCCTTGGAAGAAGCAGCATTCATTGATGGGGCGTCCTTTTTCGTAATCCTCAGCAAAATATATTTGCCGTTATCTCTGCCTGGCATAGCGACTGTATCCTTGTTCATTATGGTGGGGCACTGGAATTCCTGGTTTGACGGGATTTTATACATGTCGGATGCGAGTAAGTATCCGCTGGCTTCGTTCCTACAGACTGTTGTTGTACAGAGCAATATGCAAAATATGGCGATGAGCCAGTCCGAGGTTGCCGCAATGTCGGAGCAAAGTATCAAGGCAGCTCAAATTTTTGTCAGTACGCTGCCAATCATTTTGGTCTATCCTTTTTTACAACGATATTTCGTGAAGGGAATTGTACTAGGAGCCGTCAAAGAATAATTAGGATGACGAAAAATTGGATTACTATAAGTTCAACTAAAATTTACACGATAACAGCGATCGGAAGGTTGTTCTGTCATCGAAGTGCCAGTGTAAATATGCAATTAGTTGAACTTATATAGAAAACAAATTGAGTATGAGTGAAGGGGGCATGTTTCCATGAAGAAAAGAACTGATTTATGGAAAATGGTAAGTATGGTTATGGTATCGGCTGTTCTTGTGGTTGGCTGCAGCAAGGGGGAGAGTGCTTCCGAGACCGCACCAGCATCGGTGCTCAAGGATGGGAAATATGATCCGCCGTTTACGATCACGATCGCCAAACAACAGGATGAGAATGCTGGAAAATACATCAATGGTGAGACGTTGAATGACAATGTATTGACCCGTTGGGGCGAACAAAACCTGGGTATCAAAATACAAACCACCCTGCTGGGAGGTGATGCTTCACAATATAATACCAAGCTGCGGCTGGCACTGACGGGATCAGAGAAACTACCAGATGTTCTGCCCGTGTATGACACCATGCTGGTCAACGATCTGATCGATTCGGGACAGGTCAAAGAAATTACGGAAGACATCTCAACCTACATGCCTGATCGGATTAAAGACATATACAAACAATACCCAACGACCTTCAATCCAGTGGTTAGGGAAGGCAAGGTTTACGGGATGGCAATCGCGCCCAATCTGACGGAGGGCGAAGTCATGCTGATCCGCCAGGACTGGTTGGACAAATTAAATATGAAAGCGCCAACAACAATTGAAGAGTTTGAGCAAGTCATCGCGGCGTTCACCAATGAGGACCCGGACGGGAACGGCAAGCAAGACACATATGGTTTTACATTTTCGGGTAAAGATTCCTACAATACGGGCTGGGTTAGCGATCCGGTCATGATTTTCAGCGCATACACGGGCAAGCACCTTCCAAGACAATGGCATAACGACAACGGCAAACTCACCTATGGATCTGTGGCTGATGGCAACAAAGAGGCACTGGCCAAGTTGCGCGATTGGTATGCAAAAGGGTATTTGAACAAAGAATTGGCCACTCAAGGGGCCTGGGACGCACTGTCCGATTTTACGGAGGGGAAAGCAGGCATCATCATTGGTCGTCCTTGGCTTTACGACAGTGTGAAAGACGTGGAGAAAAATGTGGATGGTGCAAAAATTAGTGCTTATCCGACCATTCAAGGTGTGAACGGTGATAAGACTTACCAATCCGCCCAGTTGAACGACGGTGTGTTCATGTTTAACAAGGACTTTCAGAACATGGAAGCTTTCTTCCTGTACTACGATAAAATGTACGACGCAGCGTTCAGCACGGGAGAGTTCAAATACGGCTACGCTCAAGGATACGATTACGATATCGTTAACGATGAAGTCACTTTTGATCCAACGAAATTTAATACGCCATTAGAGGCCGTGCAAGGCGTTGGGAAAATGGCATTTACCAAAAATACACCGAGTGTTGATGGTCCCGGCCAATCCTACTACGATCTGGCGAATGGAGTTAAAGCCGACACGGGTGTCCTCATTCAGAGCGCCTCGAAGGATCAAACGACGCAGGACGGATATCGGATTTCGTATGAAAACAGGGATGTCTTGCTGCCAAATGAGTTTAACGGTCCACCAACGCCGACGATGCAAAATGTGTGGGAACAGTTGACCACCATGGAACAAGAGACGTTCACCAAAATCATATATGGCAATGAGCCGCTTGAAGCATTTGATACCTTTGTGAAACAGTGGCATGAAAAAGGCGGAGACACCGTGATCGAAGAAGTTAACGAATGGTACAACCAAGCCAGCGAGACGGATGTAATGACACTGATGAATTTGAAATAAAGTCTAGTTTCACCTGAACCAGCCTTCCGGCAACAGGAAGGTTGGTCTTCTAAAAAAGGAGATGATGAGACATGATCAAAGGTAAATCGTGGATGGCTATCGCCATTGCATTGATGTTGTTAACACTTCAATTAACGTCCTCAGCTCAGACCGTTCACGCTGCCGCTGGCGAAGAGACCCACATTGCTGCAACACTGTTTGTATTGAAGAACGAATCCGAAGTATCCAATGCCAAAATCCATTGGGCACCTGTAGCGGGAGCCACAGCATACGAGTTGTACAGATCCGAGAACAATGCGCCCTATACTTTATTACAGACCTTAACCGGTATAACGACGGACGATTATGACCTCAACATAGGTAGCACGTACAAATACCAAGTGAAAGCATATGGAGGAACTTCCTTAATTGCCTCCGCTGTCTCACCAGAATATACCCCTTACACTCTTCCAGAAAACCTCACAACTTTTGATAATACAACGCAATCAACGCTCATGCTTCCGAATGAACTAAAAGTGGGGGATACCTACTACAGATTCAATTTTGTACAAAAATCATCAGGCGGTTTTGGTGAAATGATTCAACAGACATCAACGGATGATATCACTTACGGTAACGACAAAGTGGTTCTTTCCTACACGGATCATCCCGATCTGGCGAATTCTAAATTTGAGGGGATTAATATCCTATACCATGCGTCCACGAACAAATTCGTTTTTTGGGCTCACTATGAAAACAGTACAGACTATACACTTGCCAGAGTATCCGTGGCTTCAGCCACGCCTGGAGAAGACTTTACATTTCACAAAAGCTTTCGACCGGAAGGAAACGAGTCCAGAGATATCTCCATTTTCAAAGATGATGATGATTCGGCGTATCTGATCTCTACGGCCAATAATAATTCGGACACCATCTTATATAAGTTAACCTCCGATTGGCTAGATGTAGATCATCAAGTTTCAGTTATTTACCAAAATCAACACAGGGAACTGCCCAAAATGATCAAAAAAGATGGCATTTATTACTTGTTCTCTTCCCAAGCGGCAGGTTGGTATCCGAGCATACCCTTGTATTCTTCAGCAACAAGCATAGACGGCGATTGGTCTGAATTACGGACGATTGGCAACACGTCAACCTTCTCGGCGCAGTCGGGTTCCGTCATGCGTGTGAAGCCAAACACGGGCAACAACGTGGTTATGGTTGCATATCGCTGGATGTTCGGCTGGGCAGGTACGCAAAATGGAACAACGGAGGAACGACTGCTTCCCGTTTGGTTCTCCGATGGTTACGCATTTTATGATTATTTTGATCAAGTCCTGTACAACACAAGTGATGATGTTGTCGTTCCCGTTCAGAATGGAAAACTGCTGTCGCAAGGTAAACCTGCAACAGCGCAAACGGCTACCGGAACGAACCTGGCAAGTTATGCTAATGATGGTAACTATCAAACCGAATGGATCGGCACAGGCAGTTCCTGGCCACATTGGTGGAAGGTAGACCTCGGCTCCGTTCAACAATTGAATAATGTGCAAATCTCCTGGTGGATGCAAAAAGGCTCCGAAGGTTTTTACAAATACAAAATCGAGACCAGTACGGATAATGTGAACTGGACCGTGGCATTGGATCGAACCAATAATACATCTTACGGTTTCACATCAGATACGCTATCGAGCACTGCTGCCAGATACGTACGAATTAATATGCAAAATGCGGCACTTCATAACAATCCCAACAATTGGTATACGCCGAGACTATGGGAGGTGAAGGTATTTGGATCGGAGACCAATTAACGATGTTCCTAAAAGAAGAGAGGTAACGGTGTGAATAATCAACTAACCAATGGTGGCATCTGGAATGATTCAAGCGGTAATCCAATCCATGCTCATGGTGGACATATGTTATTCCATGACGACTATTATTACTGGTATGGCGAAGATCGGAGAGACGATATTTATGTGAGTTGTTACCGTTCCAAGGATCTATTCAACTGGGAGTTTCGGAATCATATCCTGACGACCTCTATGCCAGCTACACACATTCGAGTTCGGACGAATCTGGCATTAATGAACGCTAAAGGTGGAAAGGTAAATCTCGAACGTCCTAAAGTGCTTTTTAACGCGGTGACAAAAAAGTTCGTACTCTGGGTCCACTATGAGAATGGTGACAATTACAATGATGCCGCGTGCGCCATAGCCACCTCTGATTCTCCAGATAGCCATTTCGTTTATCATGGCAGCTTTAATCCGTATGGGTATATGTCACGTGACTGCACACTCTTTCAGGATGATGACGGTACGGCATATTTTATTTCAGCTGCCCGAGACAATGCGGATCTTCACATCTATCGCCTTCAAGAAGATTACCTTAATGTCGAAAGTCTTGTTGGGAAGTTGTGGCAGGGGGAATATCGAGAGGCGCCAGCCGTCTTTAAACGAAAAGGGAAGTACTATATGCTAAGCTCCTTTTGCACGGGTTGGGAACCCAATCAAGGAAAGTACGCGATTGCTGATACGATGGATGGACCCTGGGGAATGCTCAGCGATTTTGGCGATGAAACGACGTACCGAACGCAACCAGCATTTGTGCTGAAGCGATCGGAAGAGGAGTACCTATACTTTTCAGATCGCTGGAACGGATCGGATTATTTTCAGTCCAGCTATGTGGTACTGCCCATTGAATTCAATGGGGACATTCCGATTCTGAATGATTATTCCACGTTGTCTTTGAGAGAGGATGCACTTCTGATTCATTTTGATCGATAAATGGGCTGATGAGAAAAGACTTTGATCCTACAGAAAATGAAGGTTCAAAGTCTTTTTAAATGAATTTTATAATTGCACATCCAGCGAATAGTGATCGCGAAGTACTGATAAATGGTGGAGCTCATGTCCAGCCATAACAAATGCAATCGATCGAGCTGAAGCAGGATTCTCACTGACGATCCCTCTACAGAGCCAAGCTTCCCGCGTGAGGCGACGAAGCATAAGAATGGTTGAGCGGCGTGTGACGGCATATTCTTCGCTCAAATCGGCGAGGGTATACGTATTGAAAGGGTGGGTCTGCATAAGCACGTCCTGATCGTAGCCGGGATGATTCGCTTTGTCACCTCTGGCAATGCGAAGCAATCGGCTGCTCATGATGCGTTCGTTATCCAACAGGTGGCCGATGACCTCTTTTACGCTCCATTTGCCTTCGGCGTAACGATAATTTGCTTGCTCCTCTGTCAATGAAGAGAGCAAAGTATGTACGATGTTGGCTTGCAGCTCTAATCGTTCGATGATGTTCCCTTCAGGAACAAGCTGGATGTATCTTTCATAATAGACTGCATATTCCTCTGTAGTTGGTCTTTCAACCATGTAAATGCCTCCTTTGGGATTCGTAGCTCTGGAATATATTGTAGCATACATCTTACTTCCAGCATTGAAATTGGCTCTTCCGTTTGATGGGCGGAAGGGCTTTTTCATGTGATTTGATTTGAACAGTTACATGATTTGATTTGTACCATTTCTAATCCGTACGTCGTATCCGCTTATTTTGCACAAATTTCTCCACAACCGAAAAATCCTCCGTCACTTTTTTGAACGGCAACGTTTCCAGCACCTGTTCCCGGTAACTCTTCTTTGCAGCAGCGCTAAGACGGGAGTCAAGTATGCTGAGTATGCCAAGATCCGTTTCACTGCGGATCAAGCGTCCAGTTCCTTGGCGTAACCGCAGAAGCATATCCGGTACAAACACCTCCATAAACGAATTCTCTGTTACAGATGCCTTATATTCATAAACAGGATCCGAAGGAACAGGGAAGGGCAGACGGAAAATAATAACCTGTGACAGGTCAGAACCCTCGATATTCACGCCTTCCCAGAATACACCTGTACCCAGGAGTACACCTTTGCTTTTCCTGAATTCAGCGATAACACTGTCCTGGGAAGAACCCTCTTTTTGAACATGGAGTGCCCATGTATATTCATTAGCCCTTGAACTCAACTTCTTATGAATGTACTTCATGTCCTCTTTTGCTGAAAAAAGAACGATTGTTCTTCCCTGAGTTAGATTACAGAGTTGAACCACTTCGTTATAAGCTGCTTCAAGATAGTTTTCGCGCTGGTCATGGTCGTAATAGGGAACTTTGTTCGAAATGTACATCATGGCATGGTTGGTGTAGTCAAAAGGGGAGGGTTGGCGCTCTAGGAAATCTCCCTTATAACCGAGGGAGTGCGTCATATAAGAATATTGTTCCTCCAGCGTATCCCCGCCTTGGCACAACGTTGCTGATGTTAGGATTACAGGTACCTTGCCATTAAATAAAGTGTATTTCAGAAATTGGCTTATATCTTTGGGACAGATGCTGATCGTGGCTACTCCCTGGGGATTGCTCGCCCATAGGAGGTAGTTATCCTTTATTTTAGTCAAGACATTGATGAGGGTAATAAGACCGTTTATGGCTTCAAAAGCGTCATCTATCTCCCGCTCGTGGCGGGAGGTCAAAATGGAAAGGCGTAGACTGAGATCTTTTAAATCATTCGAGACCTGGTTCAACGGTATTCCTTTGATCTCTGACACTTTGATTCGGTCGTTATCCTGCTTGGCATGTTCGAGCAAATCCGCGTTAACCTGTTTGAAGATGCGCTCAGCGCAGTTTTTTATGAACTTGGATTGTGAGAAGAGACTTTTATCGCCGGACTGCTTCGTGAGAAACTGCACCGTGGTATCCAGAATGCGGCAGATTCCCCGATAAGTGAACTCAAGTGTTCTGGCATCGCGAACTTTTGCTTCCAGATTATGCGCTTCATCAATAACGATCAGAGCAGGCTGTTCCGAGATGATGCTCTTGGTTCCTTCTTTTTTCTTCATCAAATCTCGTATGAGCAGGTCCTGGTTCACGATAATAAAATCAATCTCGTGAGCTTTTGCATTCAATTTCGCTCTCATATCGTAAAACAAACATGCATTTTTATGATGACAACGTTCAAATTTGCAATCATTCACGGAAACGTTGGACCATTCGGCATCGCTAATTCCAGCTTTAATATCGGCTCTTTCATCAATTTCATAATCTAAAATGCGCTGGGCAAGGGTAGATACGGAGGAGTTAGCATCATCAAGACTGATCCATTCCGCTGCTCTACTTCGGCAGGCATACTGCCCCATGCCTTTTCCCACCACGGAGCGAACCGTTGAGAATCCCAACCGGCTACCAATAATCCTTAAATCTTTATGTATCTGTTCCGAGAGCTGAATGGAGGATGTCGCTATAATGACTGGTTTCTGAGACATTTGATTCGTGAGCAGACTTGGGATCAGATATCCAAAAGACTTACCAATTCCGACACCAGCTTCAATCATGGCATTATGTCCATGGATATAAGCATCGGCGATATCGAGAGACATTTCTTGCTGTCCGATCCGCTCTCTAAGGCCGATTCGGGGGAACCGGTCATATATTCGGAAGATGGCGTTAACCAAAGAACGTTCGATTTCCTTGTCCGGTTCCTGCTTATTCATTTTATAAAGTTCATTTAACCAATTCATAACGATCGCCCCTCTTCCGAATGATGATCTTTTTGTACTCACTTTGGAGACGATTTACCTCACAATGCAGTTGTAACGGCATTTTTTAATCTGGATACGCCTTCCTGTAATTGTTCATCTGACAAATGTGCAAAAGATAAATAGATACCATACTTCGTACCAACAGTCGTTGAACTGCTGACTTCTGAGTATACCACACCTTGTGACCTCGCCAATTCCCGAAAGGCCTCATAAGTGGTCACATTACCTCGCCACCAACCAAACACGTGTAGACCCGCTTCATTCTCCACCCAATCAAACCATGTAGAGAGGTGTTTGTTCAAAAGTTTGAGTAATAGATGGAATTTACGACTGTATAATCGATTCATTCTGCGCAGATGACGCTCATATTGACCACTTGTCATGAATGCAGCTAATGCCCGTTGTTCGATCAGGTTGACGGGTCTTGGCTCGTATAATGCCTGTGCCTTTCTAAAAGTGTCAGCCAAGGTAGGGGGGAGAACCACATAACCAAGTCGTACTTCTAAAGGCAAGGTTTTGGTAAAGCTGCCCAGGTAGATTACGCGGCCTGCTTTATCGAGTGTTTTCAGTGGTTCAACATGCATTCCGCGATATCGGAATTCACTATCATAATCATCCTCAACAATCATGGCATCATTTCGCTGTGCCCAGTCCAGCAGGGTTTGTCTGCGTTCCAGGCTGAGCATTTCACCAGTAGGAAATTGTCGTGACGGCGTGACAAACAACATACGTGCTTCCCAGTCTTGGGGCACAACGCCCTGACCATCGAGATTGGCTTCAATCAACTTTGCACCCGCAGCCAATATGGCTTTAGAAATCCCGACATAACAAGGACTCTCTGTCACGACATAATCCCCAGGATCTGCAAGTAATTGAGTGAGTAAAGCTATAGCTTGCATGGAGCCTGCAGTTACTGCAATATGATCCGGATCGACTTGAATGCCCCGCATCCTCCGAAGATAGGCAGCAATGGCTTCTCTCAATTTTGGATCCCCGGTTGAACTAACCATGGCAGAGGTTGTTTTCAGGTGATGCTCACGCTGCCTTATCTCTGCATACAATCGATTATTCCATTCATCGTAAGGAAACTTGGAGAAATCAGGTTGATATTTGCTAAAGTCGATCACTTCGTCGCTATTCATTCTGGAATCATGTGTATGAGCATTGGCTAGTGCATTTCTTTGAATCGACGGCTGTTCAAACTGCTGAATACGATTCCCCCAGGCGGATAAGTGATGCGTACAAGCTTTCTCGGTGGACGCATTATTGTTCAAATCCAACTGGTAAGCAACAAAGGTTCCTCTTCCATGCTCTGAATGAATGTAACCCTGAGCAGTCAATGTATCATAGACCTGATTCACGGTTCCTCTGGAAATGTGATACATCTGAGCTAACTCTCGAGTAGAGGGTAACTTCTCGCCATGTATAAGATTACCTTCATGAATTGCATCACGGATGGCATGATAGAGAGCCTTCATCTTGGTATATTTTCGGTTCAAATATGAACTGTAAGCTACATGAAATTGCATAGGACCTCCAGAGTTATCATTGAAGTGGTACAATAAAAACCAAAAATATTGGATCTTTTTATATGACCATTCTCATTCTATACTAAATCATAGATTAGAGCGATGCCTTTATTGAAAATCACCCAAAAGTTACTTAGGAGGACTACAATCATGCAAACAGGTACAGATCGTGTAAAAAGAGGAATGGCTGAGATGCAAAAAGGTGGCGTCATCATGGACGTTATGAATGCAGAGCAAGCTAAAATTGCTGAGGCGGCAGGGGCAACAGCTGTTATGGCTCTTGAGCGGGTACCCTCCGATATTCGCGCAGCCGGCGGTGTAGCTCGCATGGCAGATCCAACTATCGTTGAAGAGGTTATGAAGGTTGTATCTATCCCGGTTATGGCCAAAGCACGTATCGGTCATTACATAGAAGCCAAAGTGCTTGAATCCCTAGGTGTGGACTATCTCGATGAAAGTGAAGTTCTTACACCTGCAGACGAAGTGTTCCATATCGATAAACATGAGTTTACTGTACCATTTGTATGTGGAGCCAAAGATTTGGGAGAGGCTCTTCGCCGTATTGGCGAGGGTGCATCGATGATTCGTACAAAAGGTGAGCCTGGAACGGGCAACATTGTTGAGGCAGTTCGTCATATGCGTCTAATTAACAGCCAGCTCCGCAAAGTGCAAAACATGTCCAAAGACGAGCTGTACGCTGAAGCAAAAAATCTGGGTGTAGCTTATGAGCTGCTGCGCGAAGTTCATGAAAATGGAAAACTTCCTGTCGTTAACTTTGCAGCAGGCGGTGTAGCTACTCCGGCGGACGCAGCATTAATGATGCACCTGGGAGCAGACGGTGTGTTTGTAGGATCAGGTATTTTCAAATCCGATAGCCCTGAGAAATTCGCTCGTGCAATCGTTGAAGCTACAACACATTACACAGATTACAAACTGATTGCCGAAGTATCCAAAAACTTGGGCGCCCCGATGAAAGGGATCGAAATTTCCAAATTAGCTCCAGAAGAGCGCATGTCCAATCGCGGTTGGTAAGATAGCAGTGCATCAAGTTGAATAGGTAGTTTGAATATTTATATAGAAGAGCCGATCAATTGAACCTTAGTTGATCGGCTTTTTTGTTATTACTGTCTAGCTTGTTGATATCTTCAAAATGCTGTGCCTATAATAATCGGTATGAAGGAAGGTGCAGAAAATTCGCTATTTATATGAGTTTATTCAACATCAGGACGATCTGCCTATGAAACTCTTCGTGAACTCGGTAAAACATATTGATTTCCATTGGCATAAGGAAGTGGAAGTTGTATATGTTCTTCATGGTTCAATCATCATGTATCTGGACCAGCAGCAATATACATTGCACGAAGATGATTTGATTGTGGTTAACAGCATGTCCGTCCACAAGATTGAACGAACCAATCAGGACAATGTGTTATTAACATTGCAATTCGGTCCCGAGTTGATGAACAATAATGCGTTTATCTCCTGTAACTCTGCCTTGAATGTGGAGCAGGACGCTCCTCGCCTGCAAAGTATTAAACAATATCTTGCGCAGATGGTATGGGAGATCAACAAAAAAACGCCGGGTTATCAAAATTTCACAATGGGCAGATTACAGATGTTATGCGGCTGCCTGCAGAGGTATTTTTCCAGTGGAACAAATTCCGCATTGGAAGACGGTAGCAGGGATTATGACTATAAAAGACTGAACAGGGTCCTCACATATATTGATTTACACTACAATGAGAAGATTACGCTGCAGGATATGGCGCATTCCGAACATTTAAGTTTGCATTATTTCTCCCACTTCTTCACCGACAAAATCGGGATACCTTTCCAAAAGTATTTGACGCTCATTCGCTTGGAGAAGGCTCAGGCTCAGCTGGCAGCAAACGATAAAAATATTTCAGAGATCGCGCTGGATTGCGGATTTGCCAATGTGAAGCTGTTTAACAAATACTTCAAGGAAAAGTACGGCTGTACGCCCGGTTCCTATCGGGAAGCTTCGCGTACACCGGAACTCCATCAGTTGAATGTGAACCGCAAGCCCAAAACGTATGAGGAGTCTTCAAGCGGAGATTATTACGAGATGGAAACGTTGAATGCGATTGGCTCACTGTATCGATATCTGGATGCTAAGGTTGACGCCGATCAGGACACGCTCCCTGTACCGTCTGCACATCTGTCAGATCAAACTTATATTGAAATTCGTGCAGATCAGACGTCGTCTGTCTATGAAAAGCACTGGAATATGACCATGACAGCAGGGAGAGCCATTGAAGGTTTGCGTGAAGATTGGCGGAAGCAGTTCTCCGCGCTGAAGGGGAAAGTACCTTTTCAACATATTCGATTTCACGGTATCTTCAATGACGAGATGATGGTGTACAGCGAGAACGAGCAGGGCATCGCCCTCTATAACTGGTCTTATGTGGACAAGTTGTATGATTTCCTGCTGGATCAGGGCGTTCGGCCATTTGTGGAATTAAGCTTTATGCCGAGCCAGCTGGCGAGATCCAAAGAAACGCTGTTTTGGTGGAGGGGGAATATTAGCCCGCCATCCGACCCTGCCAAGTGGCAGGCGCTTGTTGGCGAATTCGTTCGCCATTGTTTAAATCGTTATGGTGCGGAAGAAGTGAGACGGTGGTATTTCGAAGTATGGAACGAGCCTGACCTGGCTGGTGTTTGTTGGGCAGGAAGCAAGGAAGAATACTTTGCTTTTTACGAATCGTCCGTTCATGCCATCAAATCGATTTTGCCGGAACTGAAGGTGGGGGGGCCAGCTATGGGTTACGGATCTCTCTGGAATGATACCTGGGCTGAGGAATTTTTGTCCTATTGCCGCAAGCGGGAAGTGGCTCTCGACTTTTTCTCGTTTCACATCTATTCGGAGTATCCCAAGCTAAAAGTTGAAGATGATCGTTTAACGCAGATCATGCCCCCTGCTTTTTATAAAGAGAGTATTGAGCTTATGCGGCAAAAAATGAATGCGTCATCGTACGGTCATGTTGAACTTCATGTCACCGAGTGGAACTTTTCGCTGTATGATCGGAATTTGCTGCACGATACCATGTTCATGGCTCCGTTTGTCATTTACCACACCATGAACACACTCGGTGACGTGAAAGCGATGGCTTTCTGGTCCTTTACCGATGTATTCGAAGAAAGTATCGTTCCCGCTTCTCCTTTCTACGGAGGTTTTGGCCTGATTAACCGCGATGGGCTAAAGAAACCCAGCTATTATGCATTTGAGCTTATGCAAAAGCTTGGGGATGAGCTGCTGGTCAAGGGAGACGGTTATGTCGGAACCCGAAAAAGGGATGGAAGCATGCAATTTTTGTTCTATCACTATGTTCACGTAGACCGGCTGTTTGCAAGTGGCGATTGGTCGGAATTATCCAGCTCAACCCGCTATGACGTATTTGAGGAAAAAGGCAGCAAAGCTTATGAACTTACCCTGAGCAATCTCGAGGGACCTTATAAATGCACCAGTTATCAACTGGATCGGGAGCATGGATCGGTATTTGATGAGTGGACCCGCATGGGATCGCCATATTCCTTGACGGAAGAAGAAATCGCCTATCTAAACGGCAGGAGTGGACCCGTGATGGGGACAGAGATGGTAAGAGATGAAAGTTGGCGCAGAGAGATTTTGCTTCCACCGCATGGGGTAATGCTGCTCATTTTGGATAGACAATATTAAAAAAAGTGCTCTTAAGACATCCTTTCAGTATTGAAGGGATGTTTTTTGTTGTTTATTTCTTGTTCAGGCAGGCAAGCTAGAACTGTAGCGATGGATTGGGCAAAAAACGAACCATGATGCGGCAAGTTTCAACAAGAAAGCGTTAACACAAATCGATATACTATGGTTGTGGCAACTTAGAGGAAGACAGGGGGAGTTTTGGATGAAGCGTTTCATGAAATGGATGACAGATTCGTTTGCGCCAAGATTGGAGGCGTTTACGAACAATATTTGGGTTGCTTCGATACAAGAAGCCATCATGGTCGCCATTCCGATGATTTTCATCGGTTCGATTATTACATTGATTTCGATTTTGCAGGATTTCATCCCGGGGATGCCTGACCTGACACCCATCACGACATTCAGTTTCGGTTTGCTGGGGTTGTTTATTGCTTTTCTGACGCCTTATGTGGTGATGGAAAAAAGAGAACGACATAAAATCAAGCTGCTGGCTGGAATGACAGGGATATCTCTGTTCGTGATGCTGCTTAACCCGACGGTAAACGAAGACGGTACCATCCAGTTCATCCTTGAACGATTTGGACCCTCGGGGATGATTACAGCACTCCTGGTAGGTGTATTTGTCGCTCTTGTAATGATCATGTGCAACAAATTTTCGTTCTTCAAAAAGGGGTCTTCACTTCCCGAATTCATCATGGACTGGTTCGATTTTCTCGTCCCGATCGCCCTGGTATTAACAACAGGATGGTTGCTTGTATACCAGCTTCATTTTGATATTTTTGGACTGATCGTGAACGTATTTGAGCCGATCAATGCCGTAGGGCAAAGTTTAACCGGATTTTTATTGTTCAATTTCATTGGTGTTGTACTGTATTCTTTCGGCGTAAGCCCGTGGGTCATGACACCGATCTGGTACGCGATCTGGATACCTGCAATCGAAGAAAATGCAGCTCTTGTGGCAGCGGGACAAGATCCCGTCAATATCAACACGTTTGAAACCTTTTTCTCCGGATGGTTGGGTATTGGAGGAATGGGAGCGACCTTGCCGTTAGTTGTTTGGTTCCTGATGGCACGTTCGAAAAAACTGAAATCTGTCGGCAAGGCGACTATTATCCCGTCCTTGTTCAACATTAATGAACCTGTCGTGTACGGAGCACCGATTGCCTTTAATCCATTACTCATGGTGCCGATGTGGATTAACGCACTTATCACGCCGGTGATTGTGTACTTGGCTCTCGACTGGGGTTGGGTACGGATCCCGAGCCAGATCTTCCAGCTATGGTATACACCGATCGGCTTGTCCACCTACATTATGTCCGGATTCAATGGGCTTATCTTGCTGGCGGTCGTCCTGGTGATTGTATTTATTGTTTGGTTTCCGTTTTTCAAACTATATGATGCACAGGAACTGAAGAAAGAACAGGAACAAAATTGATATCAGAAGGGTGAGTACTATGGATAAATCAATCAATGAATTGTTGTCGGCATTGACTCTGGCCGAGAAAGCTTCACTCTGCGCGGGATTAAACATGTGGATGACGAAAGGAATTGAGCGGTTAAACATTCCGCCAGTTCATATGTACGACGGGACTAATGGCATTCGTAAAACGAACAGTGACGAAGAAATGGGCATCACAACGGAAAATGTACCCGCCACCTGTTACCCTACGGGCTCAGCCATCGGTTCTTCGTGGAATACGGAATTGTTGCATGAGGTTGGTGTGGCACTGGGACAGGAATCGAAAACCATGGACGTCGAGCTGCTGCTTGGACCCGGTGTCAATATGAAAAGAACGCCGCTCGGCGGAAGAAACTTCGAATACTATTCGGAAGACCCATACTTGACGGGGGAACTTGGTGCGGCGTTTATAAACGGGATCCAAAGCGAAGGCGTGGGCGCTTCTGTCAAACACTTTGCAGGCAACAACCAGGAGTTCGAGAAAATGGTGACCAGTTCGGAAATCGACGAGCGGACGCTTCGCGAAATTTACCTGAGCGCCTTTGAACGGATTATTAAGAAATCCGACCCATGGACGGTCATGTGTTCCTATAATTTATTGAATGGAACATATACGAGTGAGAACGAACATTTGCTGCATGACATTTTGAGAGAAGAGTGGGGCTATGAAGGTGTAGTTCTATCCGACTGGACAGCTGTCAATGATCGGATACGCGGACTGAAGGCCGGGCTTGATCTGGAGATGCCGGGTCCCGCCAATTACAATACCAAAGCGATCATTGAAGCGGTTCAGAGCGGAAGCCTCTCCGAAGAACAGTTGGATCAAAGCGTGGGCCGGATTTTGAAGCTGGTTGAGCGGGTAACGGGCAAGAAAGATGCGGGTTCTTCTGAAGATGCGGATCACCATGCACTTGCTCGTAAAGCGGCTGCCGAAAGTATTGTTCTTCTGAAAAATGAGAACGCGATTCTTCCCCTGAAGCAGGAATCGGTGGCGTCCATTGCCGTGATTGGACGGTTTGCCAAGAAGCCTAGAATTCAGGGTGCAGGCAGTGCGAAGGTAACGCCTACAAGAGTCGATATTCCATGGAACGAGATTAAGAATCTGGCTGGCGATGCCATGACCATGAATTATGCAGAAGGGTACCCGGAGGATGACTCCATCAATGATGAGCTTATTAAGGAAAGCGTCTCATTAGCCATGAATTCCGATGTTGCTGTACTGTTTGTAGGCCAACCGGAATATGCGGAATCGGAGATGCATGATTTGAATGGGATTGACCTTCCCGAGCATCAAGTGAAATTGATTCTCGCGGTAGCCGCGGTTCAGCCCAAGTGCATTGTCGTGACGAGCAGCGGTTCCGCACTGGCGATGCGTCCATGGGTACAGCATGTACCTGGTGTAATTCATTCTTGGTTATCGGGTCAAGGCATGGGTAAAGTGATTGCAGATGTATTATTCGGACAAACGAATCCATCGGGCAAGCTGTCTGAGACATTCCCCGTTAAACTGTCGGACAACCCTTCACATATGCGAATTCGCGGAGAGAACGGCAAGCTGTATTATCGCGAAGGCCTGTTCGTGGGTTATCGATATTATGACCGGAAAGAACTGGCACCTCAATTCCCGTTTGGACACGGATTGTCTTACACATCATTTTCGTATACGGATCTGAAAGTGGCTCAGACCCATACCGGTGTTACGGTGTCCTTCCAATTGAAAAATACCGGAAAGCGCAAGGGGAAAGAAGTTGTTCAATTGTATGTTCACGATGAAGAGTGCACATGGACCCGTCCAGAGAAAGAATTGAAAGCTTTTGCCAAAGTTGAACTGGAGCCGGGTGAAAAACGCAAGGTTACTTTTGAACTGGAAGAGAGAGATTTCTCATATTACAACACCAAGTATAACCGTTGGGTGGCAGAGACCGGGTTTTTCCAAATTTCACTTGGCAGCTCGTCCAAAGATCTTCGAATTACGGAACGTCTGCATTGTGACTTTGGTAAGGAAGAAATCACGTTCCACAAATTCAGTCTGCTCAGTGAGTGGATGAGTGATCCTGCAGCGAAAAAGGAATTGGAGCATTGCCTGAATGAAATGAACGAGCACGTTACGGACAAGGTATATCTTAACGAGGAGTTTGTGGGATTCTGGGCAGATTTCCCGATGATCAAAGTATTCCAAATGTTCGGTCAACAATGGATGAACGAGCGTTCACCTGATGAAATTATTAATGAACTTATCGCCAAGGTTAATCAGGCACGAAATGAATAGTTAAGTAAAAGAAAAACCAAGTTCGATCCTAAACAAAGGACATGAACTTGGTTTCTTTTTATTTATCAGATGAATGATATTGATTATTGTTCTCATTTACACACTTCGACATTTACTGTATACTGACAATAGTTATTTTACATATGGGTCAAGAAGACAAGAGAGAATTCAAAAGGGAGAGATTATTTACATGTTGGTATCCGTTAAAAAAGGGATGTTTCTTTGTTTGATTACTGCAATGATTCTGGTGCTCGCAGCGTGTTCAAGTAACAATGGTGGCAGCGAAGATGCAAATGGCAGCTCACAGCAAGCTGCGGAGAGCAGTGCCACGAATGCAGCTACAAATGGGGAACAAACCGACGCAGACGCTTCAGCACCTGCTGAAACCACTTACCCGGTAACCGTTTCAAATTATACAACAGAGAACGGCACATGGGTGAAGAAGGATCAAACGTTTGACAAGGCACCTGAACGAGTAGTTGCCAATACCCAAGGTGCAGCCGAGCTGATGATTCGCCTTGGTTTGACAGACAAGCTTGTAGGTGTAGCTGCGTTGTTTGGTAGTGTACCTGACGATATTGCTGATGAATTCAAAAAAATCCCTGTGCTGGCTGAAGGCTATGTAGGTAAGGAAGTGACAATAGGCGCTTCGCCTGACTTGGTTGTAGGGCGTGGTGGATTGTTTGAGGATGCGGATTGGGGTGTTGGTACAGTAAGCAGCTTGAATGATATGGGGATTAAAACGTACGTACAAAGCACCAGTGTTCCTGATGCATCGTTAGATAGTCTGTATCAGGATATTACTGAATTAGGTGAAATATTCAACGTGCAAGCCAATGCAGCGGCATATATTGAGACGCTTAAAGCACGCGAGAATGCCTTGTCGGCCCGAGCTAGCGCTGAAACCATCAACTATGCATCTTTTTCGGATAATGGTGATGGAACGATTGGCATTTACAACGGAAATGGTGATACGTTTATTGAAAGTGCAATGTCATTAATCAATATGCATAATATGCTGATTAATGAAACCGGCACACTAAGTCTGGAGAAGTTAATCGAGATTAATCCGGATGCGATGATTATTTCGAGGTATGCTGGTGGCATTGATCCTGAACAGACGATTGAAAAGCTACTAGCCAACAAGCAGGTACAGAACATTAACGCAGTTAAAAACAAGAAAATCTACATTATTGATTTCAACAACTTCTGGGGTTACGGGGATTCCATCTTCACAGGTGTTGAAGGACTCGCTGATGATCTCGGGTTGTAATGAAGCCAAGAACAAAAACATAGTACCATTAAAAGTCGCTATTTTAGCGGCTTTTTTTGTTATCAGGGGCCAAATTCCTGTCTAAAGCTGATCAAACTTTTATTGGAATCTAACGTTACTATTGTAAGATCAAAAATTACATGAAGTGGGTGAGTCACTGTGAAAATGAAGCATTTGAAAAAAGTAGTAGTCGTTGCATTAGTGATGTCGGTGTTATTACCATTGGGGGCTCAAAAATCTGAAGCAGCATCCAAATACGTTGATTTGGAAATTCAGTGGGCAGACGGTCGTATTAACCATGTTGAGACGTTAATCAAGGATGGAGTCACTTACGGAAGTTTTTTCTCACTGGGTATTAAGGCAGGCCTAGTGTGGGGGATGGAAGATGATAATACGGCCGTACTGAAGAACAGTCAGAAGCATATTGTTGTGCACTTGGGAAGCAGCATTGCCGAAGTGGATGGTCAAAAAGTAGATATGGGCAGCGAACCTGTGCGGTATATTAGTCACCTTTATGTACCCATTAGATTTCTTGCATCTGCTATGGGCGGGGAAGTGACTCATCGAGATACGAAGACGAATAAGATAACCGTGACTGGGCTGAGCAATTATACCGATACTTTTTATGGTAGCAACATGGGTTACACCTATGTCATTCGCGCTGCAAAAGGAGATCTTGAGATTACGAATGCTTCTACTGGACAAAAGAGTTCAATTCCGTTAGGTATAAAGGACATTAATATAAATACTCATGATCTCAAGATAAATTTCAAGAGGAGTACCCAAAATCTACTTATTGTCATCATTGAACACACTAATCGAAAAACGGAAGACTACGATCTTTACACGTTGGTATTCAAAAACAAAGGTCTGATTCGCAAATCTATTGCTCACGGGGTAACGAGGCAGCATGAAATTTTGAATTCAGATAGTACCATTCAACTCATCGATGACAACAGTATACGTATTATCGAAGATGGAAGTGGTAAGGTGATTGAAGTGTTTCCTCGTTGAATAGATATCTGATCCGATATTCATGAATTACATCCCCTGACCAACTGAATAATAATACAAACATCTCAAAGAGCCGCTGATTAGAGTGATCAGCGGCTCTTGCATATTTCTTCCCAAATTTTTTCACAATCAAAAGTAGTTAGAATATCTTTTTGTAATCTAAATTTTATAAAACTGTAGCAACTCTTGCGTAAAAAACCAAACAACTCCATTCACTCATCTCGTAGAAGGGATAATGTTATATACACTGGTTTTAATTTTTTATAATCATATTAACCTTTTAATACGACTTGACTTGTGAATATATTATCAGTATAGTGTGAATCAGTTCACACTATACATTAAGGAGTAATCTATGCCAAAAAATACTTTCTTTCGTTTAGATGAAGCAAGGCGCGAGGAAATATCTAATAACGCTATGCATCTTTTTGTTGATAATCTCTACGAGGATATAACTATGAAGATGGTTTTGGATAGTTTGTCCATGCACCCCGGAACATTTTATCGGTATTTTGAAGACAAAGATGACCTGTATTGTCACTTAATACGTAATGTGACCCAGAAAAGAGCTGCATACTTCAGTAACAGTAATGAAGATTCCCTTTACAGCTATTTCCTTACTGGCTTATTTGGTAACGTTAATGGCATGGTGACCGAGCCACTGAATGAGTTGGAAATCAAACTCACTAAAACATTTTCATATATTCCTGAGGACATTTTGCTGAAAGTATATGTGAATGTGTTAAAGGGCGAGTCATTCCCCATGATCAAGGACATTTTACGCCGAATGAGGGTTGATGGATATCTCCGACCGGATGTTGACGACGACCTGATTTCTTTTATGTTTGAGTCAATGCAGCTTAATTTAATCTTGTTTTTTAGAGAATTCGATATTAAGGACTCTAAGCTGCAACATAAGATCAGCAAGTACTTTGCTGAATTTATGGGCCATGGGCTGCTTGAAGATCATAAATATTCTGAAGTGGTTAGCGATCTCAAGGGGGAAAGAAAATGAAAACCTATGACGTATTTCCAGAACCAATTGGCGCCTATACTGTCGGTCGAACCCAGATGGATTTTGAGTACACGGCATCAGATGACTCCAAAAGAGAACTGACCGCTTTTGTGTACTATCCGTCCGACAGTAGCGAAGGTAAGACTACATCAACGTACATGTTTCCTGAAGTCTACGAGATGTTTAATGAGCAGCCACTTGTCACTGCGTTGAAGGATGTTTTTTCTATAGATATCAAGACCCAGTGTTACGACGACCTTGCTCTCTCCGGGAAGCAAAAGCGCTATCCAGTGTTATTCTATGTTTGCGGCGGGGGCGGTTCTCCAGAATGGGGTACAGTGCTCTGTACAGACTTGGCAAGCATGGGGTATGTTGTGGTAAGCATCGGCCATCAGAATAGCACGATGTATAAGCGTAAAGATGGACGCCTGTTTAATGTATCCAAGGATTTTTCGGATGTCATTACAGCGTTTGGTGAAAATCCGGAGATGCTGGCGTTGGCTGGTAAGATGGAGATGCGTCCTGACGATGAAACTGCCATTGAGATGTGCCGTAAGGTGCTTGCACTACCGATCCTTTCCAAGTTAACAGAGTATAGTGAATCACAGGCAGAAGATGTAAGGTATGTAGCCGATTATCTTTACAAACTGGACTCGGGAGAGCTGAATTCCATCTTTAAGGGCAGACTGTTGCTTGACATCGGCATGGGTATAGTCGGACATTCTTATGGAGGGCCTACCACGGCGATGGTTTGCCGGGATGACGACCGGTTCGCCTGCGGGATTGGCTTGGATAGCGGAGCGTTTGGCCTTCTTGACAGCGATCTTAAGAAACCCTTCTTACTCCTATTTTGTGAACCTAACTATAATATGAATGCGATTATTGGCGCTAACAATAGCATGGAAACCTATTATTACTCAGTTGATCGTGTTGCACATTTGGATTACTGTGACATCGTGTTTACCAGTGTTAATGAGGAACACAGAGGCGAACGGGATGCTATGGAGATGCGAAATCTTATTACAGACTATGCGAAGAACTTTTTTGATCATTACATACTGCAGAAGACAGCAAGTGTGGAAATTCTGGCATACGATGGTGTGGAATTGATCAGGAAGACCAGCAACAAGTGACATAACCGAGAGATTGCTGATTAATGCATGTCAAAGAGCTAGCCGTATAGACGCAGAGCCGATAACCCTATTACGCGGTTATCGGCTCTCTGACTCTGATATTGCAAATTGACATCCTGGTTCCAATAACTGATGCTTATTCGACCTTAGTCCCGCCAATGTTTACTTCGCTTCCAGGCTCCATTAACATGATATGACATTCCTTTTCAGCGGAAGGCTTGATCTCGACTCCCTTGGGGACAATATACATCTCGCCCTTGGAAATCCTCACTTGCCCATCACGAAAATCAATTATCATTTCCCCTTCGAGCACAAAAAATAACTTGTCGGTCTCCTCATGAACATGCCACTCAAAATCTCCAGCAATCTTAACGATCTTAAATTGATAGTCATTCATTTCACCAATGAGTTTGGGAGACCAAAGATCGTTTAATTTCGAAAATTCCTCATTTAATTGAATAGCTTGATAGTGCATCGTCATTCCTCCTGTGTATTAATCCTTTATGTTCAGTATACTGATCTAAGCTTTTGTACAACATGGATGCCTATTGAAATCAGGATGGATTATTGATGAACTTCAGACGATACTCCGTAGGAGAAATACCACATTGTTTCTTAAACACTCTGCTAAAATAAAAGGGGTCAGCAATGCCGACGGTTTCAGCAATCTGTTGTACAGACGCATCACTTGCCAATAGCATTTGTTGTGCTATTTTTATACGATATTTCAATACATATTCTGCTGGACCCATACCTGCATGTCTTCTAAACACATAGGAAAGTCGATTTCGATTAATGTTATTTTGTTCTGCAAGCGATGAGACAGTCAGACTTTGATCATAGTATTCTTGAATATAAGCAGAGACTCGTTCAAACAAAGCATCTGATTCACAACTATTTTGCCTATGATCAACACATGTTAAAGTCTCATTCAGTACATCGCGAAACAGCATCTCGGTCTGAAACCTTGAAATACCTCCACGCTGGTTATACACATGCCAAAGACGCGTAACTAATTCGATCAGACGAGGGGATTGGCCCGTTGATAATTCAAAATGCTGATGAGAAAAACTTGACTCTTCCAGATCTGAACTACATATTCGGTATAAAACGAGGATGTATTCCCATTCCGATCTATTAGACACAGTTTGGTCCAGTTTCATTTTGGCCCCCCCGTGTACTACTTTTCCTGGCGAAAAGATATATGGCGTACCATCAAATTGAAATTGCGTTTCTCCTGTAAGTGGGAACACAAATCCAGGAAAAGAATCGGTATAGTCAGCCTGGGGAACCCCTGGATTTCTAGCATATCGATATACTCCTTCTACTTGAAAAGGAATGTGTGCAAAATGCGCTGCTAACTGATTAACGTCTACGTTCACATTTCGTACCTCATTTCAATAATGTTTGTCGGTGATTCTGAGATCAATCGTTGTGCACCTTCTCCAACATTATTGATAACGATTATCACTGTCAACATATATAATGAAAAAGAAAGCTCTTTTTTACATATGGGCAATAGAATCCATCTTGTGTTAACATGTGCACTAACTAATCCAATTGATTGCTTGAGAAGGGGAACCCATGTCAATTCGAATAAAAATGCTGCTGTCCTTCACTGGTATGCTCGTCATAAGTCTGCTGTTCATCCTCCTTACGGCAAGTCTGTATACGATTGCGGCCACAGGGGATCTGCAGAGTTTCCGCGATATATACAAGGTACATTATCAGATCAACCCCCTGACTGAACAGGGAGAATCGATCTTTCAAGAGATGAAGTTTCTGGCCAAAAATGACCCGGACGACCTGCAGAACAAGGTTTTGCTGCGTGAATATGACATGAAGCTTCGAGCCGAGAAGTCAGGGCTCTACGTCAGACGGGAGAATAGCCAGATCTTCGAATCGCTGACTTTCAACCAGCCAGAACTGAAGCAAGCACTGCCTGCCTATGATCTTAACAATTATCAGATTCGGAGCACCTTCAATATTGGTGAGCGATTTTACGCATATGCGAAATTTGATTTTCAATATTCAGACGGGGAACGGGGGAGTATCTTTGTCATTCGTGAGAGAAGCCCCTTTGCGGAGCTTACTCGCAAGCTGCTACCTGTGATGTCAATCCTGCTTATCGGTGTCCTTATCATTGCGAATCTGCTCTTGTTCCGCTGGATCACGCGCAGCTTCATTAAACCCTTGAATCAACTTCGAAGTTCAGCCGAGCATATTAAGGACGGCAATCTATCCTTTAAGCTTCAGCTAAACTCCAATGACGAGGTTGGTCAACTCAGCGAAGCATTTGAGAGCATGCGGAATCAATTACAGCTCTCCTATGCGTTACGTCAGCAGGACGAAGTGAACCGCAAAGAGCTTATCTCCAACATTTCGCATGATCTCCGTACGCCGATTACCAATATCAAAGGGTACATTGAGGGTATTCGTGACGGCGTGGCTAATACTCCGGAGAAAATGGAGAGTTACGTTAATATCATTCACTCCAAAGCAGTTAGCATGGATAAGCTGGTGGATGAACTGTTTTTGTATTCTAAGCTCGACTTGAACCAAGAACCTTTCCTGTTTAAAACAGTTGATCTCGCTGATTTCCTTGAAGATAGCATTGAAGAGCTGAGATATGATCTGGAGGATAAAGGTGTTGCCCTGGATTGGAATAACCAGGTGTCTGGTCCCGCCATGGCTGCTGTGGATCCGGAGAAGTTAAAACGTACCGTTGTTAATGTGGTGGATAATGCACTCAAATACATGGAGAATGAACATAAACGATTCGAGATTACACTTCAAGCGGATGAAAAATGGATTACGATGGCGTTTAAAGATAATGGCAGGGGAATACCTGAAGAGGCACTGCCTTATATATTTGAACGCTTCTATCGTGCAGAACAATCCCGGAATTCCTCAACGGGCGGAAGTGGGCTCGGGCTGGCAATTGCCCGCCAAATCATTGATGGACATGGGGGCTTCATCTGGGCTGAAAGCCAGCCCAACGATGGCACGAGCATATATATCAAACTGAAACGGCTGAATGAAGAGAGGAACTAATAAAGTTATGGCAAATATTTTGATCATTGAAGATGAAACAACGATTGCGGAACTGGAACGGGATTATTTTGAGCTCAACGGATTTTCTGTGGATCTCTGCCATACTGGAGATGAAGGTCTGAAACAGGCACTGGAGGGGGACTATCATCTGATTATTGTTGATCTGATGCTTCCGGGACTTGACGGCTTCGAATGTTGCAGGCGCATTCGTGAGGTGAAGGAAGTGCCCATCCTTGTCGTTTCAGCGAAAAAGGAAGAAATCGATAAGATCAGGACATTCAATCTGGGAGTCGATGACTTTATTACAAAACCGTTCAGCCCAAGTGAATTGGTTGCGCGAGCTAAGGCTCATTTGACCCGATACGAGAGACTACTTGGCAAAAACAAACCGGCTGAGCAGGATGAAATCCACATTCGCGGGCTTCACATTGATAAAGGTTCACGCCGCGTTTTTGTTAATGGAGAAGAGGTGGCGATTACCACCAAGGAATTTGAGTTACTTGTATTTCTTGCGAGTCATCCCAATCGTGTATTCAGCAAATCAGATCTGTTCGAGCGCATCTGGGGCATGGATTCCACCGGAGACATTGCAACGGTTACCGTCCATATTCGCAAACTGCGCGGGAAGCTGGAGACAGACCCCAAAAATCCGGAGTATATCGAAACCGTCTGGGGAGCGGGTTACCGGTTTACTGCATAAGTTTCGTGAAAATTTAGAGCCAGTTTATATTTTGTTAATAACTTCGTCCTTGGGAGTTTCTTTTTGTCCTCTATTCTATAGATACAGGCAACTACAACCTATAGAGGAGGAATTCAACCATGAATTCTACAACCCGCAAAATCGCTACATTTCTAACCATAACTGCATTAGGTACAGCAGTGTTCCCGCTAACTGCGAATCAAGTACATGCAGCTACATACGTTGCTAACATTGCGTCAACAACCACACAGCTTACCCAACAACAGATTGAAGCTGCTATCAAGGATCTGAATAGCTTGGGGATTATGAACGGGTATGCAGATCAATCCATGGGTGAACATCGAGCAATTACCCGTGCGGAGTTAGCATCACTAGTTTTCAAAACGTTTAATTTGGAGAGCAAGACGGGAGAAATCGTAGAATTAACGGATGTCAATCCCAATGCATGGTATGCACCATATGCGTCAAAGCTTGTTGAACTTAGCATCATGCAGGCTAACGATGGACAATTCAATCCGCAAACTCAAGTGTCGGATGCTGAACTGGAACAGGTCGTATCCAAAGCGATGCAGCGTGATGTAAAGTCCGTTCACCATTGGATGAGCGAGTTCTACTCCGAGAACGGTTCAGCAACACGTGGCGAAACAGCAGTGCTGTTGCAAACTGCACACCAAGCTATTCCTTCGGAGCAAGCTCAAATCAAGAGCGTTAGATCTCTGAATGCCATTACGTTAATCGTCACATTCGACAAGCCGCTGACAGCAGCGGATGAGGTTTTTGCCAAAGCACAAACGGACTTTGCGTTTAGTGGTGGGCTGACGTTAACTAATATGCCCCGCTTGAAAACAGGGTCGATTGCGACATACATCGTTCCAACGTCCGTACAAGATGCTGGTGAAGTGTACAGCCTGACTTACAAAGGCCAAGACGCTGGTTCCTTTGAAGGCAGTGGCACAAAAATAAACATGACAACGGTTAGTCAAGTAACGAATGATACTTTCGAGATTGAAGCACTGCAAGTAAACGGTGTAGTGGATTATGGTTATATCATTTCGGCTTACAGCGGGGGTCGAGGAGCTAATGCATTCGTGCTGAATGATCAAGAGCAAGCAGGAGGCAAAACGTATCAAGTTATCTCTTCCATGCAGGCGAGACAAGTTGTAATTACGCCAGAAGGTGGCGAGCCTATCGTTGCCAGATATGTTCCGTTCACGCAATCTACAGATGGCAAACAAGAACCGAAGTTCCGTTTGCCTGAAGGACAAACGCTGAAATCAGGTGTCACATATACGGTTACTTCGGATTGGGCCAACATCGAAAATGCTTCATTTACGGCGAAATCGTTTGATGCACTTGTGGTTGCAAGTGCTCAATCAGTGAGCGAAACCTCCATTGAAGTTACGCTTGACCAGGATCCTGGGGATGAACTGTTCTCTGGTCGAAGTGTAACGTTAACTTCACCTAGCGGGGATGTTCTGACGGCCACTTATAAATATTCAAGTCGAAAAGGCGCGACGGGTATATTCGACCTAACAAATGATGGGAAGTTGACTCCGGGTACTGCGTATACAATAAACCCAGTGGGGGCTTGGAGTATGGCTTCTTCGGTCACCTTGACACTGGAGTAAAGGAGGCAGTATGAGTAAATCGCTGATCATCGTTGTCCTGATAAGCAGTATGTTGATCGTCCAAGGCTGCGTGCCTGAAATGAAAAACGACTCCAACGTGGAGGGAAAGGCCATGACTTCAGCAGATGTACAGCTGTTCAAGGCAGTAGAGGACAGCGATATTAATCGCATCCAACAATGGATTCAAGCAGGCGCCAATATCAATGCTCAAGATCAGAGTGGACAAACGGCTACAATGATTGCAACCTACAATAATGATCTAACATCGGCTAAAGTGTTAATTGAAGCGGGGGCAGATGTGAATATACAGGACGATATGAAAAATACCCCGTTTCTGTATGCTGGCGCTGAAGGATACTTGGATATTTTGAAGCTGACGATCGAGGCCGGAGCGGACCCGGCGATAACGAATCGATATGGAGGGACAGCACTTATTCCAGCTTCGGAGCATGGATATGTGGATGTAGTGCAAGAACTACTGACTCAAACTTCGGTGGATGTGGACCATGTGAATCAATTGGGATGGACAGCACTACTCGAAGCGATCATTCTTAACGATGGCAATGCTCAGCAGCAGGAGACGATACAAATACTCATTGATCACGGAGCAGACATGAACATACCTGATCATGATGGGGTATCACCACTCAGTCATGCGAAGAATAAAGGCTTTAAGGAAATTGAAGACATTTTGGTACGAGCTGGGGCGAAATAGAACCGTTTTAGGGTGAATACATTAACCAACATGTTGAGATATATGTAAAATGGTTTTCATGGAGCGCCTGATTCCTTCTATGCTGAAGGGCAGGCGCTTCATTCAATCTATCTTACGTGTATGAAACTGGCATAGTCTTAACATGACATGATTAGATACAATAACGAGGATCTTAAAAATTGAATATCTCTGCTTTGAAGTTTGCTATAGTGTACCACTCTGCTTCCAGATAAAATGGACATACCGACCATGTAAGCGTTATCTATTATGGCGATGCTTGTACATGTTGGAATCATTCATGGAGGTGTGTGATGAAGAGGAAGTCTTGGTATACTTTGGCAGTAACAGGTATTGTTTCTTTATTCTTTTCCGTAAGCGCTTTCGCCGGTTATGTTTTCTGGGAACCTCTAACCTATTTTAACGCAAGCACGTGGCAAAAAGCGGATGGGTATTCCAATGGGAGCATGTTTAACTGTACGTGGAGGGCTAACAATGTTAATTTTACAAGTGACGGCAAGCTTAAGCTTGGTTTGACCAGCTCTGCACAGAACAAGTTTGATTGCGGAGAGTATCGCACCACAAATACGTATGGGTACGGCTTGTATGAAGTCAGTATGAAACCTGCCAAGAACACAGGTGTAGTTTCGTCTTTTTTCACATACACAGGCCCTTCACATGGCACCCAATGGGATGAGATTGATATCGAATTTTTAGGAAAAGACACAACCAAAGTGCAGTTTAATTATTATACCAATGGGGTTGGTAATCATGAGAAGATTATCAATCTAGGTTTTGATGCATCCCAAGGCTTCCATACGTACGCATTTGACTGGCAGCCGGGACATATCAAATGGTATGTAGATGGTGTATTGAAGCACACGGCAACCAGCAATATTCCTAAAACACCCGGAAAAATCATGATGAACCTGTGGAATGGAACAGGTGTAGATAGCTGGCTCGGTCCTTATAACGGTGCCAATCCACTCTATGCGGAATATGACTGGGTTAAATATACGAGTAATTAAGCAGACTGAAGCAGCCATTAGCGGCTGCTTTTTTCTATATTCAGGCATTGTATTTATTCAATTTATGTATTCAATATCCAATATCCTAAATTAATGCAATAAATGTTGCAATATTAGTATGGGCATAAATATCAATCATTCATTATGATTAACCTGTAAGCAACATTACATAGACTGGGGGAACGAAGTTGGACACAAGTAAAAAGAGACGAGTAGGCAGTTTGGTCATGATCGGTGTATTGGCCCTATCTGCAGCCTTGAGTGGGTGTAGTAACGGGAACGAAAAGAAAACTGAATCAAGTACACCAGCGACAACGTTGGAGCTCAAAAATGGGAAGTATGATCCACCAGTATCCATTACGTATTTACGACCATGGGGTCCAGACGTGAAGTTTAAGTCAGGCGAGGATCAGGATAACAACGTCCATACCAAATGGGCTAAGGAGAAACTCGGAATTGAGTTGAAAAACCAGTGGATATCTCCATCCACCAATAATGCATTTGAGACAAAACTGCGCCTGTCACTGGCTTCCAATGCAGACATGCCAGACATTATTTCGTATCGCGGCGAATTCAATCTGGTGCGTGAATTGATTGAGTCCGGAAAATTTGTCGATGCGGGCGAGTTGTTTGACAAATATGCCAGCGACACATGGAAAGCAGCCGTAAACGAAGATCCTTCCGTATGGTATCCATACATGCAAGATGGCAAAAAGATCGGTATTCCGATTCTGGACTATTCCTATAATGGTGATCCTGTCATGTGGATCCGTGAAGACTGGATGAAGAAATTCAATCTGGAAGCCCCTAAAACTATAGATGATCTTGAAATCATTTTGGAAACGTTTACGAATCAAGATCCAGATGGCAATGGGAAGCAGGACACCTACGGACTGACCATTGGCTTCAAGAACTGGCTGAACACATGGATGTCTGAAGCTGGATGGGTATTTGGTGCTTATGGTACAATGCCAAACCAATGGAATCTGACGGCAGATGGAAAACTTGAATACGGTTCCGTTACACCTGGTGCAAAACAGGCTTTGGCCAAATTACAGAGCTGGATGAGCAAAGGGTATATCCCGGAAGAAGCCGGCGTGTATGACGAGACAAAAGCTGCTGAAGAATTTACTGCCGGAAAAGCAGGTATTGTGGTTGGTCCTCACTGGATGCCATCCTGGCCGCTGGAGGATGTGAAGAAAAACAATCCTGAGGCTGAATACAAGGCGTATCCAATTCCTTCCGGTCCAAATGGTCAAGCAGGAAGACATGGCACGTCAAACGGAAATGGCGTAGTTCTAATTAACAAAGACATGAAAAATCCGGAAGCCTTTTTCACCTATCAGAACTATCTCTTTGATCACTATGCGAATCCTAAAGAGGGCGATGAGTTTGAGCATGGATTTGCGGAAGGATACGATTGGGTTATGGTAGATGGGAAACCATCAACCGATGCAAGTCTTACGGTTGGTTATGCTCCCGAGAAGTACACTTTGACTTTTGATGGAGCGAGAATTCCGAATTTGAGTATGACAACACTCGCGAAGCTGGCAAGTGGTGAAGAAGCAACTACACCGTTTGAGAAGAAAATCAAATCAGGTGTACCAGTACCTATGCTTGATGCAGCCAAGATTGTTTTGGATCAAAAGGATATCGTGTTCAATCAAATGTTTACAGGTGCACCTTCAATGACAATGCAGATGAACAATGACATTTTGACAAAGATGGAGAAAGACACCTTCTCTCAAATTGTATATGGCAAAACCTCTGTTGATGCGTTCGACTCATTTGTTGAGAAATGGAAGTCTTCAGGTGGAGATCAGATTACGAAAGAAGTTAACGAGTGGTATGATTCCGTGAAAAGCGCAAAATAGGATGACGCATTCTGGCTGAATTGATTCATCGCGGCCACATATGCACCAAAAAGGCATTGCAGGAGAAGATCTCCGGCAATGCCTTTTCGTATTCGATATGGAGCAGGGGAAACCTGACCAGGATATAAGATTTGAGATGTCCGTCAAACCGGCAAATTTTCCCGATATTCTTGCGGTGTAAGATCATAAAATTTCTTAAAGACTCGAATGAAATATGCGGTATTGTTGTAACCGACAAGTTCAGCAATCTCAAACACTTTGGCGGTTGATGTTCGCAAATGATAGGCTGCTTTCTCCATTCTTAATCGGTATACGTATGCTGTAAGTGCTTCACCGGTCTCAGCTTTGTATACCTTGGACAGGTACACCGGATGCAGATGAACATGGTCAGCAATTGCAGGCAGTGATACATCACCAGCCAGATGAAGGTCGACAAAACTTTTGACGCTGCGCACAATGGTGCTGTGATTGTCTCTAAGCTCTTGTTCAGCATCATCTCGTATGTAATGAAGTGTACGCAAGGACCAGTCCTGTAATTGCTGCGCAGTGGAGTAACTGGGAGCTTGAAAGTAGCGATAGGACTCTGCTGGAATCAAAGAAGAGATTTGTTTACCATTTTTATGAATGATGTACGCAAACGCGCCCGCAATAGCAAAATACACCTCGAAGGTTGACTCCGCAATATCATGATGTTCATTGGAATGCAGCAGTTCCTCAAAAATGTGCTCGATTTTCTGTTCCACATCCTCAAAGCGACCAGCTTCGAGCAGGCTAATCAACGTTGGCGGTTGATAAAGCGGCCTGATTGAATGTAGGGGATTGGCATCCGTTTCATCGGAAGCAGTGACAAATAAACCTTGCACCTGACCCATCCGTTTACGCATGGACATGACTGTTCGCTCATAGAGTTCTCCAATTTCGTAGGGGAACTTGCCCCAACTGGAGACGGAAATGGAGATTGCACCTTTCAGGTATAACTGAACATTGGTTTGAATCTGGGCAGCATACTGCTCAAGCAATGTCTGAGGCGTCTCGTTCCTGCTGTAACTCATCGTTGTTGAATGTTTCATGCTAACCAGAACAACAATGTAATCGTGCACGTCACGTGTATGCCAGATATGAAAATGATTATGCATCACTTCACTTATGATATTACATATCGCATATTCCATTAGGGCCAGGTCGCCGTGTGCCATATCGGATAGATGTTTCTCCATACGGATAATCAGCATGCCGAGATCCTCTCCTACGGAGTAGGGAAGCTCCAGCAGATCAAGCTTGTCTGCCAGTGTCTTCTGATCATAGACTTTTCCAGTCAGCAACTCATGCAGCATCGTGGATTGAAGCAATGGCAGATGATCCTGAAAGGCGTGTAAGGCTCTTTGATGAGATGCTGCCGTTTCCCACTTTTCTTTAATTCGATGAACAAGGCGTTGCACGGATTCGATCAGATCTTCATCGCTAACGGGTTTCAGCAAGTAATCGAAGCTTTCCTGCGCTATTGCCTGTTTGGCATATTCAAAGTCGGCGTGACCTGATAACAGAATGGTCTGCACATGAGGCCACTTTTCATGAATCGCTGTAATCAGTGCAATGCCTGACATTTCGGGCATACGTATATCCGTAATTACAATGTCAATGTCGTGGTTGTCCATAATTTCCAGCGCTACTGCACCGGATAAGGCTTCATGAACTGTACCGATCCCGCAGCTTTCCCACGGAATGGTCTCTGCCAGCGTTTCCACGACGGAACGTTCATCGTCAACTAGTAATATTTGCAGCATGGGTCTTTCACCTACTTGTCTGTATTGTCGTGCCATGTGATGTTAACTTTAATCCCACCCATTGAAGAATGATCATAGGATAGTCCAGATCCTTCCCCGTACAGAAAAGACAAACGCTGATGGACATTCCATGTACCACATCCCATATTCTCATCCAGCGGTTTAAGAAGATTATCTCTCAGATGTTCAAGTTGTTTCTCAGACATGCCAAGCCCGCTGTCCTCCACGATAACCGTGTACACATCATCCTCGCAGTTCGCATAGATTTTAATCTCACCATCCACCGATTTGGGCTCCAGACCATGAATAATAGCGTTCTCAATAATAGGCTGGAGAGTTAGTCTGGGAACTGTTTTATCTAAAATATCATGGGGCACGTCGATTGTAAAATGCATTCGTTCCAGACGAAGTGACTGGATTTCCAAGTAATTTTTGACCATCGTCAACTCTTCACGAAGCGTGGCTTGATCCTTTTCGGACCTGGTTATGTATCGGTAATACTCTCCCAGATTCAGTGCCATAGCTACCACGGCCTTTTCATTTTTCATTCGGGCCATGTTCTTGATATAGAACAGACAGTTATATAGAAAATGCGGATTAATCTGCGATTGCAACTGTTTGAGCGTGGCTTCCCGGCTTCTTAATTTCTCCTCATATACATTCTCGATTAATTCCTGGATTCGTTGAGCCATGATGTTGAAACGTGCAAATAACAGGCTGAATTCATTGCGTGCAGAATGATGAAGCCGAACGGAAAAGTCCCCGGTGGACAAGCGGTTCGTCCCTTTCACCAACTGTAAGAGTGGGAGCTGCACACTTCGATAGAGTGTATATAATACAACGACGCTCATCACGATCAGAACGGCAATTGAAGCGTAAAAGAGATTCCGGCTGCTTGTAATCGGTTTCAAAATTTGCTGCATAGGCACATAGTCAACATAATACCAGCCGAGGCTCTTGGATTGAATGTAAGAGACGTAATATTCCGTTTTGTTCAGCGTTGTACTGAATCCACCGCTGGCCTGAAGCTTTGCATCTTTCAGGGAAGGCAGGATGGCATTCAAGGTTTCCTTTCCAGAACTATTGCTGATTAATCCATAATCGGGATGGAACATGAACGGGTCACCTTTATTATTTAACTTGTTTTGATTAAGAAGTGCAGTCAAGTGATGAACTGGAAAACTGATTTTGGTAATCAATCTGGCTTTGCCAGGTTTCGCCATCGCTGTCGTTGGATCGGTAGTGTACCAAATAAACTGATTGTCGGCATAGGTCCAGGACTGCGAGAGAGGCTCCTTAAATTCATCATCCCTGTACGGAATGTAAGCATAATAATCCGTTGATATCACTTTTTGCATCCTTGGGAAGTAAAGTGTGATGGTCGAATGCCATTTGCTTGCTGCGTTGTACAGATTCATCTTTTCCAGAATGGCGCTGCCAACTTTCACACGTTCATAGGGAATGTCCTTGTAGTCGGGACGTTGATATTCCTGAATACTCGAATCTTGCCCAATAGACATCCCATACAATGACAGTTGGTAAATGTTGGATTCTACTGAATCAGCAAATGTCGAGAGATGATTCATCGTATTGTTCTGAATCTCGTGTTCGATAACACGCACGCTTTCCCGGTTCGAGTATGTATAGAGAAACAGCACCAGAATAAGCAGCATCACAAACAACAGTGTAATTTTGGTAAAGACATTCAAGCGTGTGAACAAAGTCCAACCTCCTTAATCTTATTAAAATATTGATATCGTTGTTGCAATATTAGGATATAGATCACAAATTTCCATTGCTATAATTTTAATATACAAGTTCACGATGACTTGTAAAATACAAAATTTAGAACATGGGGGATGCAGGAGTGAAGGAACATACGTTAGAAACGCCGCATAAACGGCGCTCCACCAGGGTTAAACAGCGCTGGAATATGCAACGGAACTGGACCTTGCATATGATGCTCATTCCAGCTGTATTGCTGGCACTGGTGTTTCAGTACATACCGATGGGTGGCATTGTAATTGCTTTTCAGGATTTCAAACCATACTTGGGATTTTCTGAATCCAAATGGGTGGGTTGGGACAATTTCCGATATTTATTCTTATATCCGGACGTAGGTCAGGTAATCTGGAATACGCTGGTCATTGCATTTTTCAAAATCATCGCAGGACTGTTCGCTCCATTCCTGTTTGCCATTTTGCTCAATGAAGTGCGCTTGACGGCATTCAAAAGAGTAAGTCAAACGCTTGTGTATCTACCGCATTTCCTATCATGGGTTATTCTCGGTGGTATTCTGCTCGATATCCTGTCTCCACAGGGCGGCATGGTGAACCAGCTTGTCGAAGCCTTTGGCGGAGAACCGATCTTTTTCCTTGGAGATGGTACATGGTTCCGGATAACACTGATCGTCAGTGATGTGTGGAAAGAATTTGGTTTTGGTACGATCGTATTTCTGGCTTCTCTCTCAGGTATCAATCCAGCGCTTTACGAGGCTGCGGAGGTGGATGGGGCCAACCGGTTTAAACAGACGCTGCACATTACGATTCCGGCATTGATGCCGATCACAATTGTACTGATGACGCTCTCTATCGGCAACATCTTGAACGCCGGTTTTGATCAGGTATTTAACTTGTACAATCCGCTTGTGTATGACAAAGGCGACATCATTGACACCTTTGTATATCGACTCGGGATTCTGAACGGGAAGATGAGTTTTGCTACAGCAGTAGGGTTGTTCAAATCTGTGGTTGCTACCATTTTGATTGTTATATCTTACAGAATGGCTTACAAACTAGCTAATTATCGAGTTTTCTAGAGAGGAGAAAAGGGCTTGTATTATAAAACAAAAGGATACCGCATATTCAGCATCGCTAACTATACTTTTCTTGGGATATTATCGATACTCTGCATTTTACCAATTATTCATATATTGGCTGTTTCATTCAGCAGTATGGCGCCAGCATCATCAAACCTGGTTACCTTCTGGCCCATCGGGTTCACAACCGACGCATATGTGAAAACATTCGGGAATTCAAACTTCATCAACTCCTTGATCGTATCACTTAAACGGACTGTAATTGCAACGATCATTGGTATAGTCATCATGCTCTTAACCGCATTTCCGTTGTCGAAGGAAGATATCAGTTTTAAAGGTCGCTCCTTATATACGTGGTTTTTCGTATTTACCATTTTGTTCAGCGGCGGTTTGATCCCAAGTTACATTCTGATCCAGAAGCTTGGCCTGATGAATACAATCTGGGCGCTTATTCTGCCTGGCGCACTGTCCGTGTGGAACGTTATTCTCATGATGAACTTCTTCCGCGGTCTCCCCAAAGAACTTGAAGAAGCAGCCTATTTGGATGGAGCAGGTCATATCAAAACGTTGATTCTGGTCTACGTACCACTGTCGCTTCCAGCTATCGCAACCTTGTCCTTATTTACAATGGTGTATCAGTGGAACTCCTGGTTCGACGGCATGATCTATATGTCTGATATTAAAAATTATCCACTTGCTTCTCTATTACAGACCATTATCGTTCAGCAAGATCTCAGCAAAATCAACGTCGATCCTTCCATGTTGGAGAATATCTCGCAGCGAACCGTACGCGCAGCACAGATCTTTATCGGTGCGCTTCCGATCCTGATGGTATACCCGTTTTTACAACGTTTCTTCGTTAAGGGGATCGTTATTGGAGCAGTCAAGGAATAGGTCTATGCAAATGCAAGGATAACTGAGCTGAGGGAGGAAGAAGGATGAGAAAAGGACTGGCATGTATGGTGGCATGGAGTTTAATGGCTTCTCTCGTTTATCCAGCAACTGCTGGAGCAGAAAGTGTACAGGGTCAAGCGGAGGTGGGAAATGTGCAGGCGAAAAGCCTGCACTTCTCTGTTCCCTATACAGACCTGACCGGGCATTGGTCACAATCTGCAGTTACACGGTTGCAAGACTTGAATTTATTGAAAGGTTATACGGACGGGACATTCAAGCCGAGTCAGGTCATTAGCCGAGCTGAATTCGTGATGATTCTGGATCGAGCCTTTGGTTTCACCGGTAATGCGGGGACTGGTTCATATGCGGATATGACTTCAGACGATTGGTACTATGACGTGATGGTACGAGCGAATGGTTCTGGCATCATCGAAGGAACAGACCGTGAACATCTCTCACCGCAACAACCGATTACACGCCAAGATGCAGCGGTTATGGTAGATCGAGCTTTTCAACTTTCAACAGTTAAAAATGAAGATAGTGAACGATTGAAATTTCAGGATGCAGATGATATTTCCGGTTATGCAAAGAAGGCGCTTACCTATCTGGTGAACGAAAATATTCTTAAAGGTTTCCAAGGTAAATTAAATCCCAAAGCACCGATTACACGAGCGGAGACGGCAGAGTTACTGTCAGCGATGATTGCAGATGTAAAAAGCACTCCTGGAACATATGGGTCCCGAGTGGATGGCAACTTGATTATTAATTCAACAGATGTCACGTTGAAAAATATGATTGTCAATGGAAATCTGCTGCTGGCAGAAGGCATTGGCGAGGGATCTGTTGTTCTTCAAGGAGTAACGATTACAGGAAGTGTCATCATTAAAGGTGGAGGCAGTCATTCCATCGACATTAGCAACTCCAAGCTGAATCGAGTAGTCCTTGACAAACGTGGGGAACCCGTCAGAGTTGCCATTACGGAAGAAAGTAACATTCAGGAGATGCATGTAATGCAGAGATCCATTCTGGAAATCTCTTCAAATAGTCTGATTGATTCCATGAATATTCATGCAGAGGCGAGTCAGACTCAAATGGATACCAAAGGTACGATCCAAAAATTGAGTGTAGATGCCGATGATGTTGTGATTAACGGAGAGAAAGTAAAACAAGGATTGCGCACATCCATGGTGGGTGAAGCCCAACAACCTGCTTCATCGCAGCCTGGTGGTTCAACAAATGTGACAAGCACACCCACACCATCTACTCCAGACGGGCAATCACCGTCTACACCATCGACACCAAGCAATCCGGCTGGCGAAAAACCGATTCCAGCAACAACAATTCCACATGATCAATGGGAGTTGGTCTGGAATGATGAGTTTAACGGGCCTGCGATTGATTCTTCCAAATGGACCGTGCAGGATACAGGACTCGTTTATAACAATGAAATGCAATATTACAGCCCGGATAACACTCGCATTACGAAAGATCAGAATCGTAGCGTGTTGCAGATTGAAGCAAAAAAAGGTCCGAAAAATGGTAAGGATTACAGCTCTGGCAAACTGATCTCCATGGGAAAGGGAGACTGGACCTACGGTAAAGTAGTTGTACGTGCAAAGCTTCCTATTGAAAAAGGCATGTGGCCTGCCATATGGATGATGCCAACAGATGAAGCGCATTATGGTGGATGGCCTGCCTCTGGAGAAATCGATATTATGGAGCTAATTGGTGGCAAAGAGAGTAATAACAAGGTATATAGCACATTGCATTATGACAGTGTGAAGCCTGACGGTTCCCATGGACACGATCAGGGAAGCCTTACTCTTCCGAAGGGTGAAACTTTCGCTGACGATTATCATGATTTCCAGGTGGAATGGTTGCCGGGTATGATTCGTTTCTATGTAGACGGTAAATTACATCATGAAGTGACTAACTGGCAAACGAAGGCTGCGGGCCAACCTGAGTATTATACGTTCCCTGCACCATTTGATCGTCCATTCTATCTGATTCTGAATCTGGCAGTGGGAGGAGACTGGCCGGGCTCACCTGAAAGCAACTTCACTTCCGAAAAGATGAATGTTGATTTTGTGCGAGTATATTCTTACAAAAATCTAGACACATGGCCTGATGTAACAACAAATCCCATCGAGCCTGCACAACAACGTGAACCACAAGCCGATGGCAATCAAATCTACAATGATCGTTTTGCGGAAGGGGCTGCAGACAATGGAGTTCCTCTGCAGTGGAAATTCATCACAAATGCTGATGGAGCTGGCAGTGTCAAAGTTGTAACGGATGAGCAGAAAGGGAAAGCAGCAGAAGTTACCATTGATGCATCGGGTACTGAAAACTACTCGGTTCAACTCACTCAGATGCCGATGTACATCAAGAAAAACAAAAAGTACAAAATACAGTTTGATGCGAAGGCATCTGCTGACCGTACAATCATGTCCAAAGTGAACCAATTCGAAAAAAGCTGGACGAATTATTCGGGTGATAACACCTTTGCACTCACGACAGATTGGCAATCCTATGACTATACATTCAATATGCGGGATGGATCGGATGACAATGCCAGATTCGAATTTAATCTGGGGCTGGATGATACAACCGTTTGGTTTGCCAATGTCAGACTGATCGAAGTGGGTGAGGCTGATCCGTTAACTGTCGAACGAAACGCGCTACCTGATGGCAACTTTATTTACAATGGCACATTCGATCAAGGCAAGGAGCGTCTGGGATTCTGGTCAAGCAGCATTCAGGACAGTGCGGCAGCCAATATAAGTGTAAATAACTTTTCGAAATTCCCGATTATGGAGCGTCAGCTGGTTGTTGATGTTACTCAAACGAATAATGACCCACAACAAGTTTCGGTGAACCAACCGGATTTGAAGTTGGAAGCGAATACAACGTATGGTTTCTCCTTAGATGCCAAGGCAGACACACCGCGAAGCATCGATATTGATGTTGTCAGCAGTAATGGGCAAACAGTACAGGTTCATCAAGGACAAAACCTCTCCTTGAACCAAGAAATGAAAACATTTACCGGAGAAATCATCATTGGAGATGGAGCATCAATCGCACAATCCGAGCTAAGACTGTTATTTGGCAGTTCTAAAGGTAAGGTATACGTGGACAATGTTCGTCTGACGAAACGCGGAAAACCTCTGTCAGTGAATGGCTACGCACATGTACCTGCAACCGAAGCCTGGATGATGCAGGGCTTACAACTGGAGGACTCCGTAGAAGGAGGAAAACATGTCAGTTACATGGACCAGGGAGATCTGCTGCAATATAAAATCGATGTAGCTCACGACGGAGTATATGTTCTGTCTGCCCGAATGGCCAGTGGAAAGAGTGATTCCAAGGTTCAGTTCAGCATTCAGGATGAACAAGGTACAACCGTTGCACAATCAGACCTGAGTCTTGGAGACACGGGTGGATGGCAAGCATATCAAACGGTGTATTTTCCAGGGGTCAACTTAACAGCAGGCAAACCCTATTATGTGAATTTTGAAGGAGCAGATTATAATACACGTTGGGTGGATATTTCACAAAACAAAATTCAGAACAGTGAGCTAACAGCTGATCTGAATCATTGGGAGCTGACTCCTAATCATCTGACAGCCTCTCATGACGAGGGCGAAGGATTAACGGTTAAATTGCCTGGTACAAGTGAACATTGGTGGGATGTTTTGTTGCAACAAGGTCAGATCAAACTGGATGCAAACAAAACGTACCGACTTACCTTCGAGGCATCTGCTTCAAGTCCTAAATCCATGCAAGCGGTTCTCTCTCAGAATGCAGGCGATTTTGTGAAGTATTTTGAAGAAGAAGTGGAATTAACTGCGGATCAAAAGTCGTATACTTACACCTTCACTATGGGGGATAGCTCAGATTCGGCAGCCATGCTTGCATTTGGATTAGGATATCCGCTATATACAGGTGAACACTCGATTCACATCAAAAACGTTCAATTATATGAAGTTAATCCGAATGCAGATCAAGGAGGGCAGCCAGCTCATGTTAACCTTATCCCCAATGGCGACTTCTCCAAAGGTGAGGAAGGTTGGTTTACCCATGCGGACGGTAATGCAGCGGACCTTGAGATGCAAGTTAACAATCAACAGCTTCAAGCCAAGATTGGTCATGCAGGACAGCATCCATGGGATCGTCAAGTCATCAATGAAGGATTTGGCATACAGCAAGGTTTTAAATATAAATTGACGTTTAAAGCCAAAGCGGAGAAGTCCAGGAAATTGGGTTTGGGGATTGGATGGGTCGACGCAGCTGCCAACTATGAATGGCATGGTTTCTTTGGGGCACGAGTTGATTTGACTCCAGAAGAACAGGAGTTCACGTTTACATTTGATGCAACAGAAGCCAGCTATGCGAATACTCGAATTTCATTTGATCTGGGTAACATTGATGGTGTGCAAGATGGCGACACTACCGTCTCATTGTCCGAAGTTAGCTTGATTAATCTGGGTCCTGCCAATTAACTTCTGAATTCTCTATATATTGAGGCCACAATAAATGAAGAATCCGATTCCGTGATGCCGGAATCGGATTTTTTGACCTCTCCGTTATTGGATAGATAGGATTAAATATCTAGTTTGCGAGTGCTAATCCATTTCACCATTTCAGGATCGTTATGGGAGAAGAATAGACTCTGTCTTGTATCTAATGCACTAATCGACTCGATATCTGCTTGGCTTAATTCAAAATCAAAGATATTGAAGTTCTCAATAATTCTTTCTTTACGAACCGATTTTGGGATAACAACGACTTCACGTTGTGTCAACCAACGCAAAACCACTTGAGCAACCGATTTATTGTACTTTTCCCCTATAGATACCAATACCTCATTCTGGAACAAGTCATTTTTCCCTTCAGCAAAAGGTGCCCAAGACTCGATCTGAACATTATTTTCTTTCATGAATTGTTCAGTTAAGATCTGCTGGTTGAAGGGATGCGTTTCAACCTGGTTCACAGTAGGAGTAACTTCGTTTTGTAGAATCAAATCGATCAGACGATCCGGTTGGAAGTTACTCACTCCGATTGCACGTACTTTTCCTTCACGATACAACTCTTCCATGGCACGCCAAGAACCATGTACATCTCCAAAAGGTTGATGAATTAAATATAAATCCAAATAGTCCAATTGCAATCGTTTTAGTGATTTTTCAAATGCTAATTTTGTGCGTTCATAACCCGTATCCTGAACCCAAAGTTTCGTCGTGACAAATAATTCTTCTCTAGCCACGCCACTACGTCTGATCGCTCTGCCCACGGCTTCCTCGTTTAGATAAGAGGCAGCTGTATCAATGAGACGATATCCTGCCGATATGGCATCCATGACACTTTGTTCACATTCGTTTGCATCCGGAATTTGAAACACACCAAATCCAAGTATAGGCATCTCAACACCATTATTTAAAATCACTTTTTGCATATATTAACCTCCAGTTGTGGCATGTCTATATTATTGCATTCCTGCTCTAAAAACCGATATCTAATTTGTCTTATATGCTTGCCTAATTCTCTTATTACCTATGCATGCAGAATAAAGTTGTCCAGAAATGACATCATAAAGAGGTAGTATACATCTCAGTTTCCAGAGGAGGATATCTTGTATGGCTGACCAGAAGAAACGCAAAGAAGCTGCCTGGAAGTCACGAAAGCAAGAACAGCATCCCCATGGCAAAATCAAATCGCTTAAAGAATTATCCAGCGAATATGAAGAGAAACCTACTACGAATTAAGCAAGAGACTGTCAGTGAACATTGCTGGCAGTCTTTCTTCATATATTGCAGACCTTGAGCCATACGTACATACTCTATTCTAAAAACGAATGAACACAAGATATAACGTCTGTATAGTTCGTAAATAACTGTGAACAAATCGTTAATTCATTGACATTGCATGTCATTTTAATTAGAATACGAAATGGACTTCAGGTTGAAAACAGATATGAGTATCTTTATGTTTAGTTTAGAGCTTAGCTGTTGAATCTTTAAATCCTAACAACGAATATAGGAGCGACAATATTACAATCCTATATGAAGATTAGGATTTTTTGTTTTTAGCTTTGGAGTATAATTTGAAAGTTGGAGGCTGGCTTTACCATGGACAAATGGTTCAAACTTAAAGAACGAGGCACGAGCATCCCCACAGAAATTATCGCAGGGGTTACAACATTCTTCACAATGGTATACATAGTTATCGTAAACCCAGGAATACTCAGCAGCACAGGCATGGACTTTAACGGGGTATTCATAGCAACGGTACTGGCAAGTATTGTGGGAACTCTGATTATGGGAATCTGGTCCAATTATCCGATCGTCATCGCACCGGGTATGGGCCTGAATGCATTCTTTGCCTATAGCGTAGTTGCCGGATATGGCGTGTCTTGGCAGGTTGCACTGGGAGCCGTATTTATAGCAGGGATTTTGTTTATTATTTTATCACTGACTTCATTCCGTTACATGTTGCTTGATGCAATTCCTGCTAGCTTAAAACATGCCATTACCGCAGGGATCGGATTGTTTATTACAACGGTAGGTTTGCAAAATGCCGGGATTATTGCCGATTCAGAATCGAATTTGATTACGATCGGAAACTTGGCTGAGCCAATGGCTTATCTGACTATTATCGGATTGATTATTACCGTTGTGCTGATGGCTTATAATGTGAAAGGTTATCTGTTCATCGGAATGGTGGTAACAGCGATACTTGCCTGGATCATGGGACTATTCCAAATGCCGGAATCGATTGTATCCATGCCACAAGGTCTTACTTCAACGGCTTTGCAACTGGATCTGGCAGGTGTATTCTCGAATGGTTTGTATACGATCATATTTACGTTCCTGCTGATCACGCTGTTTGATACGACGGGCACGATGCTCGGCGTTGCTGAACAAGCAGGACTACTGAAGGATGGGAAATTCCCGCGTTCGCGCGGTGCATTATTAGCAGATGCCGTAGGAACAACCTCAGGCGCTTTGCTCGGAACAAGCCCAACATCGGCTTATATCGAGTCCAGCACAGGGGTGGCTGCGGGAGGAAGAACGGGACTAACAGCGGTAACGGTAAGTGTGATGCTTGCGCTGACGTTGTTCTTCACACCGATCGTAAGCGTGATATCTGGTATTCCGGCGATCACTTCTCCGGCACTGATTATTGTTGGGTACTTTATGATTAACGTCATTAGCAAAATCAAATGGGATGATCTCGAAGAAGCATTTCCTGCTTTCCTGATTATCATCCTTACTCCGTTGACGCATAGTATTGCGACAGGTATCGGCGTAGGCTTCATCTTCTATCCGGTACTCAAGCTGCTTCGTGGAAAAGGTAAAGATGTTCATCCGATATTCTACATTTTTGCGGTATTGTTCTTCATTCAGCTTGTATTCCTGGACCACTAAAACGGTCTAATCAAAAAGAGAACTGTTCTAACAAGCAGCTCTCTTTTTTTTGTGCAGTTCATACTCCGTTCATATTCCCGTCACGAAGGGGACATCTTCCATGGTTACACTATACCTATGTCGCAAGAGCGGCTCTACAGATATAAAGGACAGGAGAAGATGGATATGGCAGAAACAGTGGATGTAACAACAACGGGGACTATGGGCCGTAAAAAACGGAACTTATGGTTAAAAATAATAGGTGGTATTGTCGGCGCGCTGGTGCTGTTCATGGGCATCACGTTTGTCGTTCACACGATAAGTAATGGTGTCGAGAAAAAGAAAATCGAATCGTACGGCCAATATGTCAATGTCGACGGGAAAAATATGAATGTGTCCATTCAAGGCAGCGGTGAACAAACCATTGTGCTTCTTCCTGGACAAGGAACTCCGTCGCCAGTACTGGATTTCAAATTGTTAATCGATGAATTGACGCCTGATTACAAAGTTGTGGCGATTGAGCCTTTTGGTTATGGATTAAGCGACCAGACCGAAACGGAGAGAACCACCGAGAATATCGTTAGTGAAATTCATGAAGCTGTAGAGCAGCTCGGTATAGATCGTTATATTCTGATGGGGCATTCCATCACGGGACTGTACGCGGCGACTTATGTGAACACGTATCCGGATGAAGTCTCTGCTTTTGTCGGGATCGATAGCAGTGTTCCGAATCAACCTGGCATGGATGTTAAATTACCTTTGAACTTAATGAAATTCTTTCAAAAATCAGGCTTAATGAGAGTACTCAATAAAGTGAGTGGTGATTCATATGCATCACTTCCATACGATGAACATACCAAAGAACAGATGAAGTTGATTTCGAATCAAGTCTCGACAAACCCAACATTAGTAGATGAGCTTAAACACCTGGGTTCCAATTTCAAAAATGGAGAAAAACTCACGTATTCTCGTGATCTGCCAGTGCTTCTCTTTGTTCTTTCCAATAACGAGAAAAACCCGCAGTGGATTCCGCTGCATGAGGAGCAAGTGAAACAATCCGCGCAGGGCAAAATGATCCCAATGGAAGGTTCACATTACCTGCATCATACGAAATACAAAGAAATCGCCGAGGAATTCAAATCTTACATGAAACAACTTCAATAGCATAATTGATTATTAAACTGCGGTGCCGAATTTGGTGCCGTGGTTTGTTTGTTATTAGGAGGGAAGATAAAGGACTCTCACTCATATCTGTATTAACATGTTTAGGGTTAGAAGCTTAACTCTATTCAATCAGTCCAGCTAAGCGAAGAGTCTGTTCCAGCCGATCCAGATCCACGGAGAAGTCCTCCAATCCCGGAAAATGCTCCTGTGTCGTCCCGTCTTCCTGCCCATACATCATATAATAATCAAGTTGGTTATGGTTACTGATCATCCAGTAAGTAGGTACAACATGCCGGATATGAAAAATTTCGACAACACGGGTTCCTTTACTGCAAAAAGCAAGATTGGCCAGTCCGGCTCCATGCGGTGAAACGATTGCTTTTGCGGAAGCAAAGAGCTGGACTTGTTGGGCTATGGTCCAATCCTCCAGGCAAACAGGAATAAACCCGTACGCCTCCAAACGGCGGATGACCTCATCCTCATTAACTATTCGTCGGGCAGAAGCTTTGCTCCGAGATATGAAAATGCGAACGGGGGAATGGAGTATTGTGTCGCGTCCGGGTAGCATAAATGTCCGAAGGACAGCTGTTGCCCAAGGCGGATAGTGGGAATTCATCATTAGGGAAGGCACGACCAATTGATCGGCCTGAATTTCCAGATCATCTCTAGTACGAATCACCGTCGAATCCGAGATGCCAAACATATCTAACGTTTCTTTCACAAAAGATCCATGAGGATTCGGATTCATGACGAGGGATTCAAAAGCAACATTTAACATCCGAAGCATGCCCAATCGCGGCAGAACATCATATAACCAATGAAAATAATTATGACTCCCGCAAAAAGTTAAAACGGCAGCAGTTCCATGGAGATGCTGATGTTCTTGAGCCTTCCTCCGATACAAAGCGGGGTGTTCTTCCAATGTCATCATTCTGTTTTGTCGTGCATCGTATTCGGGGGAAAGGTCGAAGATCAGTTTTCCGTCAGATGCCAGGATAGCACCTGATGTTCCCCAGACACGCCCATTCGATATATATGCCCTATACCCACCTTGGGGATGCAGGGTATAGGGCATCAAATAACGGTGAATCTCCGTTTCAAGGGTTTTGGGGAGCTTGAATTCAGCGGCTCCGCCAAAATCAAAAGGGTCAAGTTTTTCTTGCCCGCTGGGAGAAACGGAAGTAATCCATTCCATAATGTCTCTATAAAAACCGAACTTATTTGGATTGGCGTCTGTCGATTTAACATTTCTGCATATTTCATTCATTGTTCGTCCCCCCGAGACCCTTGTTACTTATGATGCTAATTTATGCAAACAGCGATCAAAGGAGACGAAGATGGGAAAATAGGTAACAAACTTAATGCCGTGTTTTTTTTCTGTAAACCATTTGCGAAATTACTGTGCCAAATGTTCCAGATCCGGCTGCAATTTTGTCCGCAAAGCATATAACATGATGGCCCCAACTAGAAACGCGACGGCATCAGCAATAACAAGTGACCAGATCACTCCATGAAAGCCGTTCATTTGATTAGCGATATACAAGACAGGAATTAGTGTAATCCCTTGAATTATGGACATAACAAACGCGGCGGTTCCTTGGGCTGTTGCTTGGAAGATCCCCATAAACAAAGAAGTCATTCCTGTAATGAACAAGGATAAGAAGGTTACATGAAGAATGTAGCTACCCATTTCAATTAATTGCGGGTCAGTCGTAAATAAACCAATCAAGTGGTCAGAGATCAGATAGACGACAACCCCAAACAGGACGGCTAACGCCAAAATAGATTTGATCGTGAATCCAATGGTTTGTTTCATGCGTAATTTGTTCGCTGTGAATGAGAAGGCAATCAACGGCACAACTCCCTCGCACAAGCCCATCAGAATAAACTCAGGAAATTGCAATAAACGTGATGAGATTCCATACCCCGCCACGGCCTGATCTCCATATTCAACAAGAAAAAGGTTAAGAATAAGCGACATTGCACCCAAGAAGACACTCATAACAAAGACGGGAACTCCAATTTTCAATACATTGCTCAGGATGTCCTTGGTCACCTTGAACCATTTGAGGGAGACGGTTAAGAACGGACTCTTATAACTTATATGGTAAGCGTAAAATGCACTCGAAACCAAGTTGGAGATGACGGTAGCAGATGCAACGCCGATCACGCCCCAATGGAAGACAAAAATGAATAGTGCGTCAAGAACAATATTTATAACAACACTGAGAATCATACCGGTCATTGACGTGATTGCTGAACCCTCCGAGCGCACGATATTCTCCAGCGTGAAGAATAAGATGACGAAGGGTGAACCCATAAGCATAATCGTGACATACTCTTTCGTAAATCCGAAGGACTCTGGCGTTGCCCCCAGCCCATGAACGATTGGTTCGATCAGCGGGAGGCCAACGGCCATCACAATAATTCCGAGAACTAAACTACTGTAAAAGGCGAATGAAGATACATGCTTCAGATCATCGACTTTTCTCTCTCCCAGCAAACGAGAGATGAATGTACCGCTGCCTATACCAATTAAATTACCAAGGGCCATGATGACCGCGAATAAAGGTAAAGTTAGTGCGAGTGCGGTTAACATTGCTGTATTACCCAGTGTACCAAGGAAATAGGCATTCAAGATGGAGTAAATAACACTCATTGACGTGCCTAGCATCATTGGGACAGCAAAGTGAGCTACGGCTTTGGCGATCGGTGCTTTTTCAAAGTAATGGAGGTTTTCTGTATCCATGTGGGTCACTACTTTCTTCGTTAATATTGATCTAATCTAACACCGTTAGATTGAACCTTACAGTGTTAGATGTTATCATGAACGTATGAACCTGTAAAGCATAAACTTACACTGTTAGATAAAAGGACGGATAACGATGAAAAAACAGCAGCCACAGATTTCGGAAGATAAGATATTGGAAACTTCGTGGGAACTTTTGGCGGAAGAGGGCATCGAGAAATTCAGCATGAGACGCTTGGCAGACAAGCTGGGGATTCAGGCTCCATCTCTATACTGGTACTTTAAGAGCAAGCAGACGCTCTACCAGCGTCTGGCCAATCAAATATCGAAAATTATTCTGGACGAGTTTCACGCTGAAGGGGACTGGAAGGAGCAGATGGAGGGGCTTGCGGTGACGGTGCGGAGTGTGCTCAGCAGATACCCGTGCTCCACACAGCTCATGATGATGACGCTGCCCCACGAGCCAGACATGATCCGCTTCACCAACCGCATGTTGCTCTGCATGGAATCAACGCCACTAGAGCAAGAGCAGAAATTACAGGCCGTTCTAACACTTGTCAATTATGTATTCTATTTCGTACTGGACGATTATCAGCATCAGCGCAATATATCTGCTGCCCTTAAAGAGCAGGAAGTGCTTCAAGGTGAAGAGATGGTTAGCCTTCTGGATTCTATGAGTGAGAAGGAAGCTGGTCTGTTCAGCAGGATGTATAAGAACGGTATGTTTGAGGTGATGGGAACCGACGGAGCTTTCGAGTTCGGCTTGAAGCTGATTTTGCTCGGGATCGAACAAGTGGTTAAGGAACAAGAGAAGTAGCACGCCACGATTTTGTGTAAAGTAACTCAACCATAAAGGAGAGACATTAGTTCTACATAGAACTGATGTTTTAAAACAAGAAACCCACCGGGTATAAAGCTCCAGTGGGTTTCTTGTTATCATCCGATCGGAGTACCATTTGGTAGCTCGAGATCAGGTTTCAAACAAAACAACATCTCCTTGTTCGGGCAGCCCGCCAAGCACCAACACTTCTGAATTGAATCCTGCTATACGACGCGGAGGGAAATTAACTACACCTATAATCTGCTTTCCGATCTTTCTTTATTATCCTAATTTCCTGAATCGATTGAAACGAAGGAACTTGGGCAGTTGGATATTGTAGGATTTCAGGGCAAAGTACATCAGCATTCCTGACAACGTAATTAAACCGCCTACAAATTGAAAAGCAGAGATGGTTTCTCCCAAAAGAAGATAAGCCAGCATAATGGCCAAAACGGGTTCACCGATAATGCCTACTGAAACCGTTGTTGCACCAATGGATTTGAGCAGCAGATTGAAAATATACTGACCAAAAATAGTGGGTAAGATCGCAAGTAGGAGGAAATACAGCCAATCGGATGATTCGTAATTGGTCAACGAAAAGTTATTCAATAAACTGTAGACCAGCAGGACACTTCCACCAATAATAAAGACGACAACACTGTATATATTCGCGTCGATTTTTCGACTCACTTTCTGTCCCACCAGCATATACGCCGATACCAGTATGGTTCCTACCAGTGACAGACCATCTCCAATCAGAGCCTCTCTTGAAACGCCTATATCACCCCAAGCGATGATCACCGAACCGAATAGGGCGGTAATTAAACATAGAACGGTATATATACTCGCTCTTTCCTTAAACATAAAGTATGACCCGATCATCACAAACAAAGGTTGCAGTGCCAGAATGACCATGGAACTAGCCACTGAGGTATACACCAGCGATTCCATCCAGAACAAGAAATATAGACCCAGAAGCAGGCCAGCCAGAAAAACGGTGCTCCAACCCTTTGAATCCAATTTTAAGAAACGGATCGTTTTCCAGGGGATAAAAGGAAGCATAATAATGGCCGATATATATAGTCTGTACATACCGGCTATAGCGGTCGGAGTATCCGAAGATTTGATCATGATTGAAGAGACGGATACCGACAATATGGCGATCAAAAGTAGTACATAAGGATGAAAAAGCAGAGATGATTTATTTTCTTTCACATATAAGCCTCCAAAAGTTCTTATCCGGTCGTCTGTGCACAGGCTATTGTGATAAGTCAAAGATTTGATATAATAATATCATTATTTTTGTGGATTTCGTGCAATTAAATCGCTCTATAATATAGATATATCGTCAAAGAAAGGAACGTCATAGAATGGGGAAGCAACTTTATGAGGATATTTTGTATTCCGATCTTTCGTTTCCCTATATCATGTACACACATACACGTCATACAAGTATCCCCGAAGGCAGAGGGTTCAACGATCTGCATTGGCACGAAGATCTACAGATCACTTTAGTCACAAAAGGCAAGCTGGTTATTCAGATAAACGGAATTGATCATACATTGGAAACGGGTCAGGCGATCCTGATCAACAAGAGAATTCTTCACATCGCAACTGAGCTGAGCCATGACGGTCAATATGTTAGTTTTAATTTTCCGGAAAAGCTATTAGCCTTTCATATAGAAAGTGCAATGGAAAAAAATTATGTACTGCCTTATACCAATTCTTCTTTGGTTTCAATTGTGATTACAAGAGATTCGGAGTGGGAAACGCAGATATTAGACATGCTTTGGGGAATGAGGGAGACATTTAATTCAGAGAAAACATGGGGATGGGAATATGAAATTTCAATTAAAACAGTACAACTATGGTTTGTATTGATATCCAACATTTCGATTCCTTCCGAGGAAACCCCAAGAAGCGAGAAGCGTCAGCAAGAAAGACTACAGTTAATGCTCAGCTTCATCCATCTAAATTACGCTCATCCGGTTACACTTCGTGAGATTGCTGATGTCGCCCATTTGAGCATTTCAGAGTGCACCAGATGTTTTAAAAAAACGGCTCATATGACGCCATACGAGTATCTAATCAAATATCGGATTAAGAAGAGTAAAGATCTCTTAATATCAACGAATGATACAATAACCGAGATCGCTCAGAAAGTAGGCTTTAATCACGTGAATCACTTTATCCAGTCTTTCAAAAAGCACGAAGAAAGAACACCGAAAGAGTTTCGGTGCTCTCCATATCCTGTATAAATGCAAAAACGAATATTCATTTGCGTTTTTAGCGAATCTTAAAATTTAGCCTGAATTTCTTTTAAAAACAAATCCGCAGCAGTCGAAAAGACCTGATGTTTTTTCCAAACAATATTTAAACCAGATTCGAGTCTTGGCTCCAGGGGTCTGAAACAAAGGTCGCTTTCACTGGACGTATTCACTATTTTATCAAGTGTTAATGCATAACCAATACCTTCTTCAACCATAATGGCAGCATTATATGCAAGATTGTATGTAGTAACGACGTTTAATTTGTCAAAATCTTCACCAAACCAATCCGCAAACTCATTTTTCGAAAATGTCTGCTTCATCGACTGTCGTGAACAGATCAGTGGAACATGTAATAAGTCTGTGGATCGAATCGTTTCTTTGGATGCGAGTGGACTTTCTTTTCTCATTACCACTCCCCAAACATCCTTGTCGGAGAAATTAATATAGTTATATTTTGAAACATCCGCTGGCTGGATTAGAATACCGAAGTCAAGGAGTCCCTTGTCAAGCCGCTCAGTTACATCATCTTCGTTGCCGCTGTATAGGTGATAGCGTATATTGGGATATTTATTCTGCAGGTCTTTTGCCACTCTTGCAATTTGCTTCATGGCTTCCGTTTCTCCACCGCCAATATAAATATCACCATTTATGGTTTCTTCCATGGATTGAAATTCTGCCTCTAATTTATCGACCATACCCACAATTTCTTCAGCTCTATTTCTTAAAAGCATACCTTCATCTGTGAGAATAACACTGTAACTACTGCGAATAAATAATTTCTTTCCCAACTCTTGTTCAAGGTCTTTCAATTGTCTGGACAAGGTTGGCTGCGTAACATGCAAGAAATCAGCAGCACGTGTAATGCTTCCTTCTCTGGCGACCGTAAGAAAATAACGCAATACTCTAATCTCCATCTTAACTCCTCCTTTATCCTTCTATATTCTACAATAAACCTATAAGAAATGCCTTTCAAGCATATCTTGTTATAAGATATGAGTATTTGCTATATGGTGTATAAACGCTAAACTAAAGAGCGAGGCAACTGGAGAAGAAATTGAAGGGAATGAATGATATGAATAAGACAAAGGTATGGTTTATCACTGGCGCTGGTCGAGGTATGGGCACAACTATTGCGAAGGCTGCTTTAACTGCTGGACACAAGGTTGTGGCTACTGGCCGGGATCCCGATGCGGTGCTTCGTGCAATCGGTGATTCCGAGAATGTAATGGTTGTCCCATTAGATGTTTGCGAACCTGCTGATGCACATTCCGCAGTTAAGGCGGCAATGGAACGGTTCGGGGCGATCGATGTACTCGTAAATAATGCGGCACATTTCTATGGAGGGTATTTTGAGGAACTGACCCCTGACCAGATTGAACATCAGCTACAGGTGGCGGTGGTTGGTTCAATGCACGTTACCCGGGCCATATTACCTGTGATGCGTAACCAACGTTCAGGACATGTGATCTCGATCTCTTCAGGCGCTGGCCTTTCAGGATTTGAGTTTAATTCGGCGTACAGTGCTGCGAAATTTGCGCTTGAGGGATGGATGGAGGCAGTGGCTCCTGAGGTAGCTCCTTTTGGTATCCATACGACTATAGTCAATCCGGGATTTTTCCGAACAGAATTTCTTACGGATGCATCGTCAACTTTCGCTAAGCCCTCGATTGAAGACTATGATGACCGGAGAGCTGGTCATATGGAATTTTTCAAGAATCAGAACGGGCAGCAGCCTGGAGATCCAAAAAAACTTGCCAATGCCCTCCTCAAGATTGCAAACGAGGACCAACCGCCGCGACGCTTTATTGCAGGAGCCGACGCGATAGGCATTGCAGAGCAGAAAATTGCCAACCTTCAGTTAGAGATCGATGCTTACCGGGATCTCTCTAGATCCATGGCATATGACAACTAAACGAAATCACCTGCTTGTATTCATTTTGACCTTTGGTGTATTCGGTATATTAAATACGGAGATGGGCGTAATCGGAATCTTGCCTTTGATTGCAGACCATTACCAGGTCAGTATCTCAACCGCTGGTTTGATTGTGAGTCTTTTTGCGCTTGCGGTTGCTGTATCTGGTCCCATTTTGCCCTTATTATTTTCAGGCATGAACCGCAAGTATGTCATGTTGTTCGTGCTTGGCATTTTTATTGTGGGCAGCTTGGTCTCCGCCATCACATCAAACTTTACGGTATTGGTCATTGCACGTGTCGTTCCGGCTTTTTTCCATCCAGTCTATTGCTCATTGGCATTTACGGTCGCAGCGGCGTCAGTCCCCAAGGAAGAGGCGCCGAAGGCAGTGGCTAAAGTATTTGTAGGCGTGTCGGCAGGGATGGTACTCGGAGTCCCCCTTTCGAGCTTGATTGCTACCAGCACATCGTTGTTCTATGCGATGTTGTTCTTTGCCGCCGTAACGATCGTCGCATTCGCAGCAACCCTTCTGTTCGTGCCCTCCATGCCAGTTACGAAAAAACTCTCTATGGGTACTCATCTGTATGTATTGAGAAGATCCGTGATGTGGCTATCCATTGCTGGTGTGATCTTCATGAACGGAGCTGTTTTTGGGGTCTATAGTTATCTTGCTGAGTTCCTGAAAACCGTGACAAGATATGGCTGGAACACCGTCAGTGTGATGTTATTTCTATATGGCTTGGCCAATATGGTTGGGAACATGATAGCAGGGAAACTGCTTGCTAATTACCCGTTAAGAACGGTCAAGATGTATCCCATTGCATTAATAACTGTTTACATCTTGTTGTTCACCTTCGGACAATTCAGTGTGCCAACAGCCTTCCTTATTTTCATTTGGGGGATCTTAGGAGGCATAGGCGGCAACATCACTCAATATTGGGTGGTATCTGCAGCACCAGAGGCACCCGAATTGTCGAATGGGATCTTTCTAACCTCTTCCAATCTGGGAACAACACTTGGTGCTAGTGTATGTGGACTAATCGTAACTGGAATAAGTACACATTATATCGTAGTTGGAGGAATCGTATTCCTTATATTTAGTATCGTAACGAATTACGTCAGGATCTCCATGACTGGCCGATTGAAGGATTCGAATGTTGAAGGATAAGAGGCGGACGTGGTTATAGACTTTACATTACCGTTTCGGCATTTTGCTCTCATCCATGTAGAGCAAGTTCCAGCGGTGACCGTCCAGGTCAGCAAATCCTGCACCATACATCCAGCCATCTATTTCACTCGGCTTGCCAAAGATGCTTCCTCCGGCAATCTCTACTTTTTGAATAAAAGCATCAACTTCTTCTCTGCTATCAGCACCAATGGAAAATATCACTTCTGCACTATGGGAAGTATCCGCAGTTTTTGCACCTGTAAATTTCTCAAACGTTGCATCCGGAAACAGTAGAATCGTCGTTGAGCCTATGACAAGCTGGGCTCTCTCGTTACCAACATTCTCCCCATGGAATCCGATCTCATTGAAAAAGGTGGTGGATTTCACAACATCTTTCACAGGCAGGTTCATCCAGATTTTTTGTGACATGACTGCAGCCTCCTAATATATACTTACAACTACGTTTACTATACTCTACTTCTACCAGGGTTTGAACCCTCAGAGTGTTCTCTATATAATAACCATAATGCTTACTTCACTTACCCAAGTTAGGGATAATTTGAAAAGAAGGTGATGGTTAATGAGCGAACCTTGGACTGCTTCAATGAGTGGTGCTCCCTGGAATGATGACAAAATGAGTAACGCTGTCACTCAATTGCGAAACCGCGCTACGATAAGTTTTGTAGTTGGGCTGGACGAGGCGCATGATCTACGTCAACTGGATGAACATGTGTTTGCCAAACGCCCGGATCTGATTCTATCCATCTCAAACACTGATGTGAAAGGGCGATATACCGAAGATTTTTTGGAGATTCTCGCTGCACTAAAGCATGTCACCGCTGTGCAGTTGGATCTCAAGCAACCACAAGATCTGAATAGACTGGGTGCGATGCAAAGGATGGCGTTTCTCAACATTCGCTCACCCAAAATCCAAAATTTGGATTTCATACGTAACTTTAAATATTTAGATTATCTCGCACTTAGCGGGAAATTCTCTGATCTCTCACCAATTGAGGACTGTATCCGACTGCGTACCCTGGTTTTAAACTGCACTATTGATCGACTTGATTTTGTTGTGGACCTGCCGTTAATCGAATATTTGGCTATCGATCAGTGTACATTGAGCGGTTCGCTTGAGGTCCTGGCTGAATCGAATATAAGCATGCTGAGATTATCCTCTGTCCGTAATCTGACCGATATTGATGCAGTAGGGGCGCTACATAACCTAGTCTATCTACATCTATCATTACCTAAGATTGAGCGATTGTGCGACTTTTCAGGTATGAACAATCTCCGTCAACTAGAATTGGATTTCATGAAATCATTACAGGAGATTAATAATCTGTGGACTGCGAATCAATTAGAGGTACTGGTCTTGAAAGAGATACAAAAGGGGATCAAGGCGGAAGCTTTTGAGGGTTTACTCGAAATGCCAAAATTGCGCCAGGTGGATTTCCGTTATATCGATCACAGCAAAGGTCGTATAGCTGCCATGCGTGAACTCGTGATGGTTGCAGGAAAAGGCCATCTTCTCTATGAGAATATCGCTGAAGAAGAACGAATACAGTCCACGGGACTTGTGCATCTGTCCAAAATTCTAATGTGAGCATGACAGGGTATAGACTGAACATTAATACCCAAACATAAGTAAGCAGAGAAGGGCAATCTCCTATGAGGTTGCTCTTTTGATCATGTCTTTTTTGTCTAACCCGTATCTCTTAAAAAAAGATAAATATCAACAATAACCTATAATATATCAGGTTTTATTCCACAACATAATATAGTAACATTTACAAATAAATACTTTATTTATCATCTGATGCACTTTGAAAGGACGTGATATGTTAACTTCTATCCACGGTTGAAGTAGTTGAGAATGTTGAATGCGCTTTCATTGGTGAAATCCATTTGAGGAGGATGAAGATATTGAAATTCAAAATGACACTTAAAAAATCAGTCCATGTTTTACTGGCATGTTTAACGGCTCTACCTCTGATGTTAACCCCGACACATGTGTCGGCTGCTAGTGATGCGAACATTAATTTATCCTCCGAAAAACAGCTCATCAAGGGTTTTGGGGGCATTAACCATCCAGCCTGGATCGGTGACTTGACGGCAGCTCAGCGTGAAACTGCCTTTGGTAACGGACAGAATCAGTTGGGCTTTTCCATTCTGAGAATCTATGTCGATGAGAATAGAAACAACTGGTACAGAGAGGTCGATACTGCGAAAAGAGCGATTGAGCAAGGTGCACTTGTATTCGCTTCACCCTGGAATCCTCCCAGCGACATGGTCGAAACGTTTAATCATAACGGACAGACGAATGCCAAACGCCTGAAATACGATAAGTATGCCGCGTACGCGCAACATCTGAACGATTTCGTCACTTACATGAAGAATAATGGTGTAGACCTGTATGCGATCTCTGTACAAAATGAACCCGATTATGCCCATGACTGGACATGGTGGACACCACAGGAGATCCTTCGCTTCATGAAAGAGAATGCTGGCTCCATTCAGAATACAAAGGTTATGGCACCAGAATCGTTCCAATATTTAAAAAACATATCTGACCCGATCCTGAATGATCCTCAGGCACTCGCCAACATGGACATTCTGGGAGCACATACGTATGGAACCCAGTTCAAAGATTTTGCATATCCTCTCTTTAAGCAAAAAGGGGCCGGCAAAGAACTGTGGATGACCGAAGTGTATTACCCGAACAGTGATAACAACTCAGCGGATCGCTGGCCAGAGGCGCTGGATGTGTCCTATCACATGCACAATGCTATGGTTGAAGGTGATTTCCAGGCATATGTATGGTGGTACATTCGCAGACAGTACGGTCCAATGAGAGAAGATGGTACCATTAGTAAACGTGGATATAACATGGCTCATTTCTCCAAATTTGTACGTCCAGGCTATCTCAGAGTGGATGCAACCAAAAATCCGGATACCAACACATTTGTTTCGGCCTACAAAGGGGATAACAAAGTGGTCATTGTGGCGATTAATCGCGGCACATCGGCTACAAGCCAAAGATTCGTTCTACAGAACGGCAACGCTTCTACCGTATCCTCCTGGGTCACGGATAGTAGTCGAAACCTGGCAAGTGGAACACCGATTAACGTGTCAGGTGGAGCATTTACGGCACAGCTCCCAGCTCAAAGCGTAACCACGTTTGTAGCCAATGTAACCGGTAGCAGTGGTGGAAATCCAGGAAGTGGAACCACATATGAGGCAGAGAATGGTACCACACTTACCGATGCTGGCATTGAAACAATCTATCCAGGATACACAGGCTCCGGATACGTTAACTTTAACGCTATGACCGGTTCGGCCATTCAATGGAATGCCATCAACAACGCTACAACAGGTACCAAAAACGTAAAGTTTCGTTACGCCCTGGAAAGTGGAACACGTAACCTCGACATATTTGTCAACGGAACCAAAGTCATCAGTAACGAGCCCTTCCCGGCAACTGGAAGCTGGTCAACATGGAGTGAAAAGACCATTCAGGTTCCCATGAACACAGGAACCAATACGATTAAAGTGGTCACAACCGGTACAGAAGGACCAAATGTAGATAACATTACGGTTACTGCAGCACAATAAGCGCGCTGTTCTCATTTAGTTAAGCAATATATGAATAACCCCCGTTTCAGATACGCTAGCCGGTATCTGGAATGGGGGTTATTCATTTTAACTTGACTTACAGTTAACTCTACCTCTTATACTCAGAATAGAGGTAGAATGAGAACCATTACTTAAATGTTTATAACAGGTGAGAAGGGAGAAGGAATGTGCTGATTCCATACAGCAAGATTTACGAAATGACAATATATAAAAGGAATTGGAGATTTATTTAACATGACGAAGAGCACGAATTGGAATGTCTTTGGATTGGCCATACTACTGGGTTTATTTTCGACATTAGGTCCATTTACGATTGATATGTATTTACCGGCTTTTCCTGAGATTGCAAAAAATCTGAATACAACTGCATCACTTGTACAATTTAGTCTTACTGCTTGTTTGCTAGGACTCGGTGTAGGTCAACTCGTTATGGGTCCTTTGAGTGATGCTTATGGTAGACGTAAACCATTGTTGATCTGCATGGCAGCCTATATTATTTGTTCCTTGGCATGTGCCTTTGCTCCGAATATCGGACTATTGATTTTGTTTCGCTTCACTCAAGGATTTGCAGCATCAGCGGGGATTGTCATTTCTCGTGCGATAGCTAGAGATCTATACAGTGGACATGAACTTACTAAATTCTTCTCGCTGCTCTTGCTCGTGGGGAATTTGGGACCTTTGGCAGCACCGATCGCGGGAAGTGGAATTCTTTCATTCACGACATGGATTGGCGTGTTTGTCTCCCTTTCATTTCTGGGGATTTTCTTATTAATCATGACAAAGTGGGGGTTGAAAGAGACTCACCCCGCCGAAAGACGTATGGTTCCCGACTTCAAACAGCAGTTGGGGAATTACAGAATGCTCCTTCGTGACCGCACATTTGTTGGCTATATGCTGGCACAAGGAATCATGACGGCAGGGGTCTTTGCTTATGTAGCAGGTACACCTTTTATTTACCAAAACATATATGGAGTCACACCGACTGTATTTGCCATATTGTTTGCTTCAAACGGAATCAGTTTGATCATCGGTTCTCAAATCGTGGGTCGTTTGGCCAAACGCATACCTGAGCAGACCCTTCTATTATCTGGACTATGGCTTGCTTTAATAGCAAGCGTTGCTGCTTTGCTCGTAACTCTGGCTCATGGCCCACTTTTTGCTTTGGTCATTCCATTGTTCTTCTTTGTTTGCTCGATCGGCATTACATCAACAGCGGCATTCCCGCTTGCCATGGAGAGTCAAGCGAAGATGGCTGGAAGTGCAGCTGCACTCCTTGGAGTCGTTCCATTTCTTCTGGGTGCACTGGTTGCTCCTCTGGTCGGTATCGCAGGTGAGGATACTGCCGTCCCATTAGGACTCACTTTATTAATGACCAGTGTCATCGCGATTGTTACTTATTTTCTGCTTGTTAAAAAAAACTCACATCAACCAAAACATGCCCAGACTGATCCTAACTTTTAGATTAGAAGTAGCAAAAGGTCGATTCCAGATTGGAATCGGCTTTTTTGGCATTATGAAGTATACCAAATGTGTTTTTGTAGGGACACAGGGTTTGACACGAGCTATTCAAATATAAAACAACAGGCCTTCGATGACTCGAAGACCTGTTGTTTTTGAATTACAGAGATATCGCTTTATTCGCCATAGCAATGTCGTTGGCGAGGAGTTTAGGAAGATCATAGGAGGGATACAGCCCCCGCTCTAGCATAAAGTAAAATACTTTACCATGTAGTTGGATAGCACCATTTAGTTGTTTCTGCAATGTTTCACGTAGTTGAGGAGTGGCGGTTTCTGTAATGGCGATAGCATAGTTGCGAACTGATGTTTTCGCAAAACCCAGCAGCTGTCCAGCGTAAAATGCAGTCATATCCATTTCATTCCCACTGTTTCTGGTTCCTTCTGGCGCCAGTGGATAATATTGAAGAAGCTCCTTCAAATTTTGTTCAATACCATTAATGGCTTCCATATAGAGTGTGTGGAGGTCCTGGTTCTTTACATCAATCAATACTAATTTAAAATGTGTTAACTGATTGCTCTGAAAGGCTGTCAATTCGTGAAGTTCCATCGTTTCGTGCCAAGCGAGATGATGGTTTTGTCGATTTAGTTCGTAAGTATACACATGAATCCCTCCTAAAGTTATGTGTTAGCCTATGCATGGCGCCTATAAAAGGTACTGTGAACGAGACGTATTCAAAAAAATAAAAATTAATCTGAATATATTGGGTCCATGAAATTCATAATAACCACAGACTGCGGATAGAGAAAGCCACCATTTGCAGGAAACAATTAATAGGAGGAAATACAAAAATGCAACTGCAAAACCATCAAAACATTGAAACAGGTACTGTTCCACCTCAACTGAACCATGGCGGGCATGAAATGTTTGATGTCCATGAAGTATTGGCAGGAGCGATCAATACCATGAATACGTATACCATGATGAGTGAACACGTAAAAGATCCGGAGCTTCGGGATATTTTACAACGTCAGAAGCAATTTATGACGGATGAATATAACATTACATTGGAATGTTTTAAAACAGGTCAGGATCCTTCCAAACCGACTCAAAGTTATAAAATGAATCAGGGTAACGATTTTACTTATGGCATGAAACCAAGCCAACCGAAAAAGCCAATGCAAACTGCAGGTGAGATATGCGACCAAAGCATCTCCCTTAGTATGTTAAATGCAGTAAAATCGGGGGCTGTAATGAAAACAACAGCAGCATTGGAAACAACGAATCCTGTTGTACGCCGTGTGCTTGCGGATTCCTTGCCAAACTGTATTGAAATGGCCTATGAGATCTCGATTTATCAAAATAAGAATGGCTTCTACCAAGTACCACAGCTTGCCCAGCAAGATATGCAGCAAATGCAAAATGGATATGCTCCTGCACCGCTTCAGCCGCAAATCCCTGGTAACCTTCCCCACTAAAAATGAAGCGCCGTATCTCATTTCGAGATACGGCGTTTTATTTGTTACGATTTTGAAACAGGTCTGCAATAAAAGCTGTCATTTATACTAAGGATGTTCAGTCAAACTGGACAAAGGAACTGTCATTTCCTGTTCCGAGTCTCCGACCGGATAGATTCGGGCCGTTTCATCCTCATTGACATGCTGGATAAAGATAGGGGTATCCTGATAAGTTACCTTTTTCATAATGGTCGATTCAGATATTTCGATCGCTCTTTGTTTGTTCATAACGTTCTCCTTATTCCGAATGGTCATTTGATTGATCAACAAGACGGTGAGGTTTTTAAATCTCTGCATCACTACAATGCACCAAACCGTGCAAGTTTATGCAAGTTTGTAGAGAAAGATTAGTGTAGTAAGCATTCCCCGACAGTACATGCTATTATTCTTGTTGAAAAGAATATAGCATGTACATCATTCAAAGATTATGAGGAGGTTTACTTCTATGGAATTTAATATATTTGTCGTTGAAGATGATAATGCATTATTTAAAGCGTTGAAAAAAGGATTGGAAGCGTGGGCCTTACAAGTTACAAGACCTGATGATTTTCATGAAGTCATGCGGTCATTTCAGGATCAACAACCACATCTTATTATCATGGACATTACGCTCCCTAAATATGATGGTTTTCATTGGTGCAGAGAAATCCGTTCAGTTTCCGAGGTACCTATCATTTTTCTATCTTCCCGTGATCACCCCTTGGATATGGTCATGGCACTTAATATGGGTGCGGATGACTTTGTTCAAAAACCCTTTCATACGAATGTGCTATATGCCAAAATCCAGGCGCTTCTTCGCAGAACATACGCTTATGGAGAAGGCCAGACAGATATTCTCGAATGGAATGGTGCCTTAGTTGATCTGAAACGAGGTGTTATCCGAAAATCAGACGAGGAAGCAGATTTGACCAAAAATGAATTCTTCTTGTTGATCGCGCTCGTGAAAGCTAATAATATTATAATCTCTCGTCATGACTTGATCCGTAAGCTGTGGGAAGATGAGCAGTTCGTAAACGATAATACCCTTACAGCTAATATCACCCGGCTAAGGCAGAAATTAGAACCACTTGGACTTTCGGATGCGATTGTCACAAAGAAAGGGATGGGATATATGGCCGTCACTTTATAGGGGGTATAGCCGTATGTTAATCCGTTACATCAGAACAAGAAAAAGCTGGATTCTGCTTTTTGTTAGCTTGCTAGGTCTGACCGATGTACTTATCCTTATTGAACAGGGAATCCATGTTGAATGGACATCTCTCCTTTATTTGAATGGTCTGTATATAATTATATTTCTTGTATTTTTTCTATGGCGTTACAAGAAAGAAACCAAATATGCAGCAGCGCTCGTCAAGCTGCAAGAAGTGATGGCCTCAGATTGGATGGAGAGTCTTCCGGAACCTGAGCATGAACTTGATAGTATAACGAACGATGTATTACGAGAGGCCTTTTATCAGTTCAACCGCAAGCTATCTCATGATAAGGAAGTCCAACTGATTGAGAACGACTTCACTGCCTCATGGATTCATGAGGTTAAAACGCCGCTTACTGCTATGAAACTGATTCTGGACTCACGACCGAGTGATCCGGATCTGAGTAAAATTGAATCAGAATGGCTGAGGATCCATCTTCTCATAGACCGTCAGTTGTATATGACACGTCTTCCTGCCTTGGAATCGGACTTTGTGCTTGAACGAGTTTCGTTACATCGTCTTGCGGCAGAAGAAATCCGGGAACTGGCTCCATGGTGTATGGAGAAAAATTTGGCAGTCAGCATCGAAGGAGATGATGTCATGGTCGTTACGGACCGCAAATGGTGCCGCTTCATCCTTCGGCAGTTATTGACCAATGCCATTAAATACAGTCCATCCGGTAAGGCGATTACATTCATGACAGTGATGTCTGAAAAAGAGAACGTTATCCTAGATTTAATTGACGAAGGTCCGGGGATAAAACCGCATGACCTGCCACGTATCTTTGACAAAGGATTCACAGGCGAGAATGGAAGAATTCATAATGCCGCTACCGGACTTGGGCTCTATCTTGCCCAAACTGTAGCAGGGAAAATGGGCGTTGCACTTCATGTCCTGGCTGGCCAGAGGCAAGGGACGACGATGCGGATCACCTTTACGGATCCCAATGCATTCGAAATGGTTAGGAGAACTCAAGAGGAAAATATCCCACTATAAACAGCCAAGATTATTCTTGACTGTTTTTTTTGTGAACATGACAAATTTGTCATCTACCTAATCAACTCGTCACCCAGAACGTACGACAAGTAGGCGAGATCAACGTACACTTAAGCTACAATCAATTTTGGGAGGTTCAACATGGATGAATGGAATGAACAAGAAACGGTTTTACACGCTCGAAATGTCCACAAATCATATGGTTCAAAGGGTGGTGCTCAACAGGTATTAAAGGGAAAAGATTTACGTGTTCTCCGCAAAGAATTTGTAGGAATTATGGGTCCGTCCGGTTCGGGGAAGACAACATTGCTTAACGTACTTGCCACGATTGACCGGACAACAAATGGCACAATCTTAATCGAAGATGAAGATATCTCTACCATGAACAATACGGCTCTTTCTGCATTTCGTCGAAACAAGCTTGGATTCATCTTCCAGGACTATAATCTTCTTGACACATTGACGGTAAAGGAAAATATCCTCTTACCTATATCACTTAGCAAAAAAAGCAAACAGCAGGCAGAAAACGAGTTCACAGCGATTGCCGACGTGTTAGGGATTCAGGAACTTTCGCAAAAATACCCATTCGAAATATCAGGCGGTCAAAAACAACGAACTGCAGCTGGGCGGGCCCTCATCCATCAGCCTTCCATCATCTTTGCAGATGAGCCTACTGGTGCACTCGATTCCAAATCCGCTTCATCACTGTTATCAGTAATGGAGGAGGTGAACCGGAAAAGGAAGGTCACGATTATCATGGTTACGCATGATCCAGTTGCATCCAGTTACTGTAATCGTGTGGTGTTCCTAAAAGACGGAAAGATATATTCCGAACTGTACAGGGGAGAGAAATCCAGACAGTCGTTCTTCAAAGAAATCATCGATGTGCAGGCTGTTTTAGGGGGCGACCACATTGACAGTATTTGAATTAGCACTTCGCAGCATGCGGCAAAATGTGAAACATTACTACTTGTATTTCTTCGCGTTGATTTTCAGTATGAGTCTGTTCTTTGTCTTCGCTTCCTTGTTACACGATCAGCAAGTTCAGTCCATGCTGGAATCAAGCGACAAATTTCTGATCGCTTTTCAGTCTGCAGCAATTCTGCTCATTGGGATTATTGTAATCTTTACTATATCGTCTAACCAAATTTTTCTACGCAGGCGCAGCCGTGAGATCGGATTATATCAGCTCATCGGTCTATCCAAGGGCTGGGTTGCCCGCTATTTAATCATTGAGAATGTACTACTCGGCTTAGGTGCACTCATCGCTGGAATTATCTGTGGAGCATTGGTATCACGTTTGTTTGTCCTCATTCTAATGAAATTGCTCCGTTTGGATGGGATGCCTGCCATTGACTTTTCATTACTCGCAGCCTTTGATACGTTAAAAGTCTTTGTTCTCGTCGTTGTTACTACTTCCTTACAAATGATATTCATGATATATCGCAGTACACTGTTACAATTATTTCAAGCTGATCAGCAGCCTGACTTATCCAGCCAGCCTCCAACTGTCCTTGCATCTATTCTTACGACTATTTATGCCGTGCTTGGTATTGTACTTCTTGGCTACGGCTATGAATTATCGGGTCGGATGGTAGATGAACAATTAATCTTAAATGCGTTCCTGGTACTTTTATCTACGATTACAGGAACATATATATTGTTTCGTGTGACGATCAAATGGTGGTTCTCATGGATTCGTAAACGAAAAAATGGTCATCTTGGCTTGTATAATAGCTTGTCACTTGCTCCGCTGATGCACCGGATGAAAGGTAATGCCAACTCGCTCACCTTGATTACAGTGTTGTCGGCTTTAACCATAACTCTGGTTACCATGGCTTATTCTGTGTATTACTCCACCGAGAATACGGTCCGCATGGAGATTCCTTATGATTTTTCGTTTGAGAATAGGCAGCAAGATGCACAATCATTCGTAACCGAGCTTGAGCGGGAAGGAATTAACTTCAGCTACCTGCCCATTGAGGCCGTCCGAACTAAGGGTGTTATTCTTAATCCACTTGATGAATCCAGTCATATCGAAGAGAGAAACCTGTTGTGGCTTCCAGCCGAACAGCTTCAAAGGGCAGATAAAAAGCTGTCGGTGCCTTCACACGGCGAAGCTGTAGAATACAGTGTATCTGCACAGACTGCATTTGACGACAGTGATTTCTCAAAGCGATACCCAACGAAAATTGAACTGATCTCCAAGGGACAGACGGTTAGTTATCCGTTGCAAGAATTAATTGTCGAGAATCTTGTGAATTCCGATATATCTGGAAATCAGATTTTGGTATCTGAAAAAACGTTAAGAGAAATTGAGAATAGCGTGTCCAATAATGCCGGTTATGAAAGAGTGCAGATAGATACGTATCATATTCCAGACAAAGGAGAGCTTGCGTTAGCTTCCTCCCTTTACCAGAAATATAATTCTGACGAATATTTTACGACCGATTTCTATTCACGATATAGGCAGACACTTGAGATTTCTGGACTATTAATTTTTATCGCTGCCTTTCTCGGGCTCGCCTTTCTTGCTTCTACCGGCAGCATCCTGTATTTCAAACAAATGACTGAGGCCGAGCAGGAAAAACAGAGCTTCAAGACACTGCGGCAGCTTGGATTTGAAGAGAAGATGATTATGAAGGGCATTGTGCGAAAGCAGATGGTTGTGTTTCTTCTCCCGTTATTTATTGGTGTACTGCATTCAATCTTCGCAGTAAAAGCGGCTTCAATCATCATTATTTCGGACATCACTGTTCCAACAATTATTTCAATAGGAGCGTATGCATCTATTTATTTTCTATTCGCTCTCTCCACACTGGGTTACTATCGGAAAATTGTTAAACATGCAATGTTATAAAACTATTTTTCTGGAGGTGCAAGTATGAAGAAAAAAATTATTTTTATATTAATTGTTGTAGTAGTTTGCTCAGGCCTATATGTAGCATTCAAACGGGAGTTTGATCAGTTCAACCCAATGTATAAGGAACAATATGTTTATGCCTTAATTAATAAACCAGCCGAGAAGGAAGGTAAAAATGAATGGATCCGTTACAGATATAATCTGATTGGTTACACAGCACAAGGGGAGGAAACAAAGATCACTTTCTCGTCAAGTAAAGAATTGGAACAAGACACATATGTGAAAGTACTTGCCAAGGGAGCCTATACGAAACAATGGACATTAATACAAAAGGAAGAGATACCCAGTAATTTATATCAATGAAAATGGGATTGAATTGGGGGAGTGTGCCACCTGCATCATCTCATAGAAGAAGCGTTACCATTTGGGTTTTGTTAGAATATTTGTATTCGAAGTCGCCTCTTTGGCGGCTTTTTACTGTGCGTAACTTAAGTTATATCATTCGAAATAGCTGCACCAAATCCATAATTTACAATTCAATTAGAAACTTTTTCCTAAATCTAGCGTCTAATCATATGAGTTTTGAGGGGATTAAAATGACTAGAGAGCAGAAGGAGCCAAAGACAAAGCATGAATATGAAGAAGAAATTATCCATTTTTACCGCTTTAGCTGTTTTTCAAGCATTTGCAGTCGGTTCCGTGAGTGCGCAGACAGCACCGCAAAGTGACACAGTGTCTGTAAACACCACTAACGTAGAATCGGTTGAGGTGCTAAAAGAAGAGCAGCCGATTGCAGAACGTGAAGTGAAAAAGGAGAGCACTGAGGCAACACCTAAAACAGATATTGAGAAACCTGCGGTGGATGGGGAGGAGACCACTGCAAACGAAACGGATCCAAAACCTGTGGTCCAAGAGGGAGCCTCTGAGGAGGTTGAAACACCAGCTACGCCTGCTCAAGTAGAGCAACCATCCATTGATGGAAAGTCTGCCGCAGGTTCAGGCGGAAACCTGACGTTGTACATGAATAGCAACAAAATGGAGCAGGATGGGAACACATATCTAGCCGGCCAGCCAATGACTGTAAAAAACGGCGTATCCTATGTTGCGATCCGTGCACTGGTAGACCGTGTGGGATATGGGGTCAAATACGATAACAAAACCAAAGAAACCATCATCATCAGTGGAGATCAAGAGCTTCGATTCACAACCAACAGCACAGTCTATACCGTAAATGGAGAGACCAGAACGATGAAAGGCCCTGCGTATCAGCAAAAAAATACGTTCATGGTGCCGTTAACATCCATTACTCAAGCTCTGAACATTACTTATAAAGTGAATCAGCCAGCTAAGACGGTTGTGCTGAATCTAAATACGAAACCTGTTGCAAGCTTTACCATTTCCCAAAAGGAAATTTTTGCGGGCGATAAGGTGGACTACGTGACTTCTTACAGTTCTCCGAATGGACTGGATATCCTGGACGAACGCTGGACAGGTCGTCAGGAATCATTTGATCAAGCGGGTACATATACGATTTCATATCAAGCACAGGATTCCAACGGCCAATGGAGCGATCCCTATTCCATTACGATTGAAGTTATGAGTCCTAATCTTCCTCCTGTAGCCATGTTCGCCACGGATAAAGAACAATATAAAATGGGTGAAAAAATAACATACACAGACCAAAGCACGGATGATGAAGATAATATCGATAAAACGGTATGGGAGAACAATTCACTTGCGTTCTTTGAACCGGGTCCAAAAACGGTGACACTTACAGTTACTGACAATCACGGCGCTACAAACACGTACTCCAAAGTCATCACCATAACCAATGAGACATTATATTCATTTACTGACTTCAATTTACTCTTCACGCCGGTAGGACAGAAATTTACCTTTAACGGCGGCGAAGTGACTACGATGGAAAAAGTGCCTTATACGTACATGGATGAGCCAAGTCTGTTGATCCGCAGCAACAGTCCGGAAACGGTTAATACGGAAGGTATCGTATATAAAGAATCATCATCCGGGCAGACCCGTTTCATGATTCACCACGTGAACAATACAGGCAAAAGAGTGAAAATGTATGTGATTGCAACCAATAACAACCCGAATCCGGCCGTATTCGAACAACAGAATATGGGCTTTGCGGGACCTACACCATATGCTACCGTAGCTGGTAAATTGTCTATCGATAAATGGTTCAAGTCGATTCAGACCGGAGCGGACCAAAAGAAAGAGTATCTTCAACCCGGAGAAAGCAAACTGATTTTGACCGAACTCAATAAAACTCCGATGAAAGAAGGACAAGTCATCTCGCTCTATTCGGATGCTTATAGTGATTATTCCCTGGACTATAACGTTATCCTGGTGGAAGAAAATAAAGATCCGTTCGAGTCTTTACCATTGCTGCCTGTGCTTGATCGTGACGGAGTGCACAACCGTGGTACGTATCCAAATGCAACACGTAACATAACGTATGATCAGCAAGTGGGAACGAAACCAGCCCGTCTGCCGCTTGGTGATAATGCCAGCGATCCCAATCTGGTTGGAACGGATCCTATGGCTTACATAGACGCATCCAATGCGGGTAATTTCGGTGTATTGTACAAAATCACGCTGACCAATGTCGCTCCGCGTACGCTTATCTCATTTAACCCTCGTGGAGGGAAGTACTCCGGAGTAGCTCTGGTGAACAATCAGTTGGTATCGATCGCTGAAGGCAACGTTGCAGTTACCAATTCAAGTGAACAAAGTGTTCTTTACCGCACAGGATCATTTGGAGAGAGTGTAACGATTCTTTTCTCTGCCGCGCCAGGAAGTAACCTGCCTGTCAATCTGCTCTTTACACCGCTCCCATCGGAGAAGTAATGTAGTTGTTTCTTATCAGATGGAACGGGGAATAAATGATTAGGAAGCATGTTAATCATCGAAAGAAGGGACTCCTTAAGGAGTCCCTTTTTGTTTATACATTGTAGATTGTGTTTTAATTATTATAATTGATAGTTCCAATCAGATTGCAGTTCTCTATTTATTTCATGGATATGATTGACAATAATAGATTGTATATGTAGCATTTGATTGGTAACTAGTAAAAAACATAACAAACGGAGGGATTTTCCATGGCTAAAGTAAACGTAGGCGAAGAGAATGCACAACCAATTCAACTGTATTACGAAGATCATGGCGAGGGGCAACCGATCATCCTGATTCATGGTTGGCCATTGAGTGGACGATCCTGGGAGAAGCAAGTACCTGCCCTGATAGAAGCTGGATACCGGGTTATTACGTATGATCGACGTGGTTTTGGTCAGTCTTCCCAGCCTTGGGATGGTTACGACTATGATACATTTGCTTCAGATTTACATAAATTGATTTTACACCTTGATTTACGTGATGCTACACTTGTCGGTTTCTCCATGGGAGGCGGTGAAGTGGCCCGCTATATCGGAACTTATGGAACGGAAAGAGTCTCCAAAGCTGTATTTGCTGGAGCTGTGCCTCCATACCTTTATATATCCGAAGATAATCCACAGGGAGGATTGGACGATGCAACGATTGAAGAATTCCAAAATGGGGTTAAGGGAGATCGTCTAGCATTCCTGGATGGATTTACGAATAACTTTTTCGCCGCAGGAGACCGTACAGATCTGGTAAGCGAACCGTTCCGTCTATATAACCGGGATATTGCTGCTCTGGCATCCCCTAAGGGTACCCTGGATTGCATTGCTGCCTTTGCTCTTACCGATTTCCGTCAGGATCTGGAGAAGTTCAATATTCCAACGTTGGTTATTCATGGCGATTCTGACGCCATTGTGCCGTTTGAAGTCAGTGGGCAACGTACACATGAATCCATCCCTGGCAGCCAACTTGTGGTCGTAGAAGGCGGACCACATGGCTTTAATGCCACACACCCCGAAGAATTTAATGCAGCATTAATCGATTTTTTGAAGAACTAAGCTTCGAATGAAGAAGAGCATCGAAAAGGTCGCTATCCAATTCAGGATAAGCGACCTTTTTATTATATACTCAGATCTTGAAGACTCAAATAGACTTCGATAGCAGAAAGTGTCGGACACCATCTGAATTCTTCAATGGTCTGAACATTTGCATTACTGATGTTTCGTGAGAATATCAAATATGATCTTTGCATTATCTGTATTGTCGATCAATCCGGAGAAACGGTGACTTGCCGGACCATAAGCATAAACCGGAACATCTTCGCCAGTATGTCCACCTGTTGTCCAGCCTGTAAATGAACGGTTATCGATAATCGCTTCAATGGCGTTATCAATCTTCGTCACATCCGCCGTTTGGGCTGCTTCTTTCACCGATTGAATCTCTTCAGCCTTTAACTCCAGTTTCAGATAACTTTTCAATGTTTCTTCGACCGAAGCACCTTTCGCAATTTGTGCCGCCATGAAGTCTGGAGTACGCAGTGCGGCTTTGATCGGGTCTACGAAGAAGTTGTATTCTCCATCTTTCCCAAGCGTAAGTCCACCCGTGGAGTGGTCAGCAGTAGCTACGACAAGCGTTTCACCATCTTTTTTGGCAAAGTCAATGGCTGCCTGAAATGCTGCTGCAAAATCCTCCATCTCACTCATCGCGCCAACGATATCATTATCATGTCCTGCCCAGTCGATCTGGCTTCCTTCAACCATAAGGAAGAAACCTTTGTCGTTCGTGCTGAGGCGATCAATAGCAGTATTCGTCATCTCAGCCAAGGATGGCGTTGCAGCAGTACGATCGATCATCTTGTCCAACCCACCATCGGCAAACAGTCCAAGAACTTGTTGATTCTTATCGGCCAGAAGAGCGGAGCGGTCCGTCACATAGCTGAAGCCAGCCTTCTGGAATTCCTTTGTCAGATCACGACCATCACGTACAAAATTCGATTTGCCTCCACCTAGGAGTACATCAACCTTGTGCTTGCCATTAATCAATTCATCATAGTAATCATCCGCAATGGCATCCATGTTTTTCCTGCTGATATCATGGGCACCGAATGCAGCTGGTGTGGCATGTGTGATCTCCGATGTTGCGACGAGCCCTGTAGCCTTACCGTTTTCCTTCGCCTGCTCCAGTACGGTTTTGACTTCTTTCTGTTCCGGGTCGACAGCAATCGCTGCATTATAGGTTTTTATGCCTGCAGACATGGCCGTTGCTGCGGAAGCGGAGTCTGTCACATTTTGCTTGTCATCATCCGGATAAGTCATTTGTGCCCCTACAAGATAAGGGTCAAATATAGTTTTGTCCATGCCCTTTGTCGAAGGATCATCTTTCATATAACGGTAGGCGGAAGTATACGAGCTTCCCATACCATCCCCAATGAGGAAAATGATATTTTTGATTTGTTTTTTCTCCACACTTACGGCTTGAACGGCACTTGCTTGTCCAACTGACAAGAGAGTAGAAGCCGATACAACCAGAGTCAGCGCAACCGCTGGTAGTACTCTTTTAGATAATTTCACAATAATTCCTCCTCGTTATATCTCAAACATGAATGCATGAAGCTATATTCATTTGTACAACATTAAGAAGATTATCATTTATTTGTAAATGAAAACCAAGAGTTATGTATACTTAAGGTAAAAAAACAAAATAAGTAAATTTCTTCTCGAAAGAAGACTTTCAAAAAGAAGGCTCATATGATCTCCAGCATAGGTTGTTGGTATCGCAGCTTCATTGTTTGTACAAAAATATACTCATTGCACAGTTTTTGAAGTATGATACAACATAAGTATAACGCTTTCATTTTGATATCATGGCTACATAGTCAATTTCATTTTCAGGAGGCTCTTAAAATTGTTCAAAACAAATACAAATTATGATGGGTATCTCTTTGTACATTTTATTGGCGAACAGCCGGACGGTGAGCAAGTTTACTTCTCCTATAGTGAGGATGGCCTTCACTGGAAGGACCTCAATGACGGTATACCTGTACTGATTTCGAACCTCGGGGAAAAGGGAGTAAGGGACCCGTTTCTGATACGTTCGGTCAAGGAAGATAAATTTTATCTGATCGCTACGGATCTCCGCATTGCAAGCGGCAAAGGATGGACTCATGCCGTTGAAGCGGGGAGCCGTGATGTGATTGTGTGGGAGTCCAGTGATCTTGTAAACTGGTCTTCTCCTTGGAACGTTACTCTCGGAGTTGAGGGTGCAGGTTGTGTCTGGGCACCCGAAGCAGTGTATGACGAAGCAACAGACGAATTTCTCGTATTCTGGGCTTCTGCGACTCAGGAGCCTCAAGAACCTGAACGAAAACAAAAAATATATAGCGCTCGTACAAAAGATTTTCGTACGTTTTCTGCATCTCAAAAGTATATTGAGCGGGATAACCATATTATCGACACAACGATTCTTTCATCTGATGGCAACTACTATCGATACTCCAAGGATGAAACAACCAAAAACATCAGGGTCGAAAAGGGAGCTTCACTCGACAAAGATGCGTTCGTTCCACTTCACGCTCCAGCGCTCGAGGCTGTGGCAGGTGTTGAGGGACCTCAAATATTTAAATTCAATGATCGCGAGCAATGGTGTCTAATTGTCGATCGTTTTGCAGAGGGGAAAGGTTACCTTCCTTTGGTGACTACAGATCTGGACAGCGGAGAATTCCATATTGCACCTGATGGGGAATTTGATATGGGAACGACCCAAAAGAGGCATGGTAGCGTCCTGCCAATCACGGCCGAGGAGTGCAATCGGTTGCTGGCGGCTTTTGGAGACAGTCATCAGGTGCTTCCTGGACAATATGCCGATCCTGATGTCGCAAAGTTTGAAGACCGTTACTACATGTATCCGACAACAGATGGATTCGAGGGGTGGTCAGGAACACAGTTCAAGGTATTTTCTTCTGTGGACCTGAAGCATTGGCATGACGAAGGCGTCATACTTGATCTGGGGACAGAAGATGTGGTATGGGCAAGTGGTAATGCCTGGGCACCGGCGATAGCCAGCCGAAACGGGAAATTCTATTTTTATTTCTGCGGCAAAATGCTGAATGGGGAGAGCGCAATCGGCGTTGCTGTAGCGAATACACCGATCGGTCCATTCCTTGCCGAACCGCAACCATTAATCACGATGGAGCAGTTGAAACGTCTGGACATCACCATGGGACAGGCTATTGATCCTTCCATCTATGTCGAAGATGACGGGAGAACATACCTGTTATTTGGCAACGGACATGCAGCAATTGTTGAGCTTGAAGATGATATGACAAGTGTAGTAGAGGAAACGATGAGTAATCTGGCAGGCTTGCATGACTTCCGCGAGGCCGTAACCGTTCTAAAGCATGGTGGACGATATCACTTTACGTGGTCCTGTGATGATACGGGCAGTGAGGATTATCATGTAAATTATGGTACGTCAGATCAGCTATATGGTCCAATCACCTATCAATATCCGATCCTGAGTAAAAATGTCGAGAAGCGTATGCTGGGCACAGGTCATCACTGTATTTTTCTTGAACATGAAACCGGTCAATACCGGATTGCCTATCACCGGTTTGTGACACCATTGTCCAGATTTTCCTCTGGAAAGGGCTATCACCGCGAAATATGTATAGATCCGCTATATTTCGGAACGGATGGGCTGTTGCAGCCGGTAATTCTCTGAATACAAACCTTCAGGTTCATCGAACTTCAAACTTGAAGAAGAAGTAATGCCGAACGAAAGTCACTTTCAGTGGTTTTTGTTCGGCATTATATCTATATTTGAATTTAAGATTGACTTCATTTTTTTAATATTATAATATAAGCATGCACTTATACATGTGGAAGGAGGAAGTGATATGGACTCTATTCAGGAAGCAGCAGATAAGCTGAAATTGTTGGGCGACAAAACACGTCTTACGATACTTACACTCCTCAAAGAACGTGAATGGTGCGTCTGTGAATTTGTAGAGATTTTGGATATGTCACAACCTGGAATTAGTCAGCATTTGCGTAAGTTGAAAGATCAAGGACTGGTTAAAGAGAGTAAACGTGGTCAGTGGGTATATTACTCTTTGAATGTAGAGAATACATCCTATATTAAGTCTGTGCTCGAATTAATGCCCGATACGGCAACTATTCTTAAGTCATTGAATAAAGAAAATTTCACTTCCGTTTGTAAATGATTTTTTGGAAAACATATAAGTATATTGTTATGTACTAATGTAAATTCAGATGAACAGAAAGGTGGTGTATTGTTTGTTTTCTACGCTGTTAGCCTGCATTATCTTTTTGATTACACTTGTACTCGTTATTTGGCAGCCTAGAAACCTGTCGATTGGTTGGTCTGCTTGTGGCGGAGCAATCCTAGCTTTACTTGTGGGTGTCGTCGATTTCCAAGACGTATGGGATGTGACGCAAATTGTATGGAATGCCACGCTAGCTTTTGTTGCGATTATTCTGATCTCGTTAATTCTGGATCGTATCGGCTTTTTCGAATGGGCTGCCTTACATATGGCCAAAGCCGCTCATGGCAACGGTGTCCGGATGTTTGTTTACGTCTCCATCTTGGGAGCTGTGGTTTCTGCTTTCTTTGCCAACGATGGAGGCGCACTGATTCTGACGCCCATCGTTCTAGCCATGGTGCGCGCGCTGAATTTCGATGAGAAAAAAGTGTTTCCGTTTATTATTGCTAGTGGATTTATTGCGGATACAACTTCCTTGCCACTCGTTGTAAGTAATCTGGTCAACATTGTGTCTGCCGATTTCTTTGGCATTACGTTTATGGAATATGCAGGGAAGATGTTTGTTCCGAATCTCTTCTCACTGGCGGCCAGTATCGGCGTACTGTATCTTTTTTTCCGAAAGAGTATTCCAAAACACTTTGACGCGAGTGAATTAAAACCTCCGGTAACTGCCATTAAGGATATGAAAATGTTTCGGTTGTCGTGGGTGGTGTTGGGGGTGCTTCTCATTGGATACTTCACCAGTGAATTTATCGGCATTCCCGTATCTTTTGTGGCAGGTGTTGTCGCAATATTCTTCCTGATCATGGCTTCCCGCAGTTCTGCTGTACCGACTACTTTGGTTGTCAAAGAAGCACCGTGGGCCATCGTATTCTTCTCCATTGGCATGTATGTCGTGGTCTATGGTCTACGTAACGTGGGTTTGACGGATCTGCTGGCCGTCGTGATTCAGGCTGTAGCTGACCAAGGATTGTTTGCAGCAACTCTGGGCATGGGCTTTATTGCAGCGATCATCTCATCCTTGATGAACAATATGCCTACGGTGTTGATTGATGCGCTAGCTATTGATGCAACAACGGCTACGGGAACGGTTCGGGAGGCACTCATCTACGCCAACATTATTGGCTCAGACTTAGGTCCCAAGATTACCCCTATTGGTTCACTCGCGACCTTGCTTTGGCTTCATGTGCTTAGCACCAAAGGCGTCAAAATCTCATGGGGAACTTACTTCAAGACAGGTATTATCATCACTATTCCGACTCTGCTCATTACACTAGTGGGTCTGTATCTGTGGTTAAGCATTCTATAAAAGTATTCTAAAATTCAAAAACGAGGAGAAGATGAACATGAGTAAAAAAACACTGTACTTCCTGTGCACAGGCAACTCTTGCCGGAGCCAAATGGCCGAAGGCTGGGCCAAGAAATATTTGAGTGAGGACTGGAACATCTATAGTGCGGGAATTGAGGCACACGGTCTGAATCCAAAAGCTGTTGAAGCCATGAACGAAGTTGAACTGGATATTTCAACTCAAACTTCCGATATCATTGATTCAGCATTGTTGAATAGTGCTGATTTCGTAGTCACGTTGTGTGGGGATGCTGCCGATAAATGTCCAATAACACCACCACATGTGAAGCGGGAACACTGGGGATTCGATGATCCTGCCAAAGCGCAAGGGACAGATGAAGAGAAATGGGCTGTGTTCCAGAGGGTTCGTGATCAGATTGGAGAGCGTATTAAAACGTTTGCTGAAACCGGAAAATAATACAATACTGCCTGAGCAGGACAATTTAATGAACACCGAGAGAAGGATGCCACGATAAGTGGCATTTTTTTGTTCAAAAAAATGAACGTTTCATTCAGAAACGGTTCTTTGACTTACCTATAACATCAACATAGAGTGATGACAAGGAAGGTAGTTGATTTTAGCTATACGAATGAGAAGCCTGCACCCCCTTGACTCTCCCCTGCACGGGAAACTGTATACTCGAATTATGTTAATAGATTGGAGATGAGCTTTTGTTCAAAATCAGTGCGTTTTCCAGGCTAGGTAGGGTCTCATTAAAAACACTGCGTTATTATGACCAAATCGGCATACTTAAGCCGAAAATGGTGGATTCCGATACGGGCTACCGTTACTATTCAGCAGATCAGCTTCTGGAGCTCAACCGAATTTTTATTTATAAAGAGTTGGGGTTTACATTGCCACAGATCACACAGCTTCTACAGGAAGATATTACATTAGAGAATATTCAGGGCATGTTTAAGCTGAAAAGAAGCGAAATCCAGCAGATTATCGATACGGAACAAGCCAAACTTATCCGAATTGAGAAGCGCATACAGCTTATAGAGGAAGAGGGGCAAGTCGAAACAGGGCAAGAGATCCGAATCAAATCGGAAGGTACTCAGCAGTTTCTTTTTCAGGTGGGCTGTGGGAAAGAGGAAGATATCCCGTATTTATTTCGTCAGTTTGATCAGTCATTAACAAAGGAAATTCGCCAATTGATTCAAGGTCCACAGGTTGTTTTGTGGAAAGAAATTGCCGGTCAAGAGGAGGAGTTCGAGTTTGAAATTGGTTACTTCTTAACCTGTGAGCTGCGATCACCTCCCGAACCATTTCAACTGCGGACTCTTCCTGCTGAGCCCATGATGGCCACCATAGCTTACCGTTCCAATGCTACCTTTGCCTGCAAAGCCTGTGTTCATCTAGCGACATGGATTGAGAAAAATAATTATCAGATCAAGGAGAACGAAGCTGGCAGGGAATTATATCTACCCTTAACTCAAGAACAAGATGCACAATTCATAGAAATACAAATCCCAATACTAAATAGATAAATGAAGAAGACGGAGTGGAGTAAATTGAAAAATAAATGGATCATCTATGTCCTCGCATTGGCTGTTTTTCTGATTGGAACCATTGAATACATTATTACAGGTGTCATTGAAATGATCGCCGCAGACTTGAGCGTATCTACTTCAGATGTTGGTTTACTGGTAACTGTATTCGCTCTGGCAGCGGCCATTATCGCTCCAATTCTCATTGCATTTACAATAAATATGGATCGCAAGAAATTACTGTTGTCCACCCTCAGTGTGTTTATTGCCAGCAACGGATTTATGCTTTTAAACCTTTCATACGAAACATTACTATGGGTGCGAATTATTCAAGGAGCTAGCGGAGGCATGGCTACCGTAGTAGCGATGGCCGTATCGACAAGACTCGTTAAAAAAGAAAGAAGGGGCAATGCCATTGGCATCATCTTAATGGGGCTAAGCAGTTCGCTAGTGCTTGGTGTCCCATTGGGCACATTTTTAAGTGAGATGTTTGGATGGAGAGTTCTATTTGTATTCATCGGTTTGATAAGTATTCTTCCATTCCTTATCATCTACAAAAAGGTTCCGGCACTCAAAGAGGAAGAAAAGGTCACCCTCAGAATGCAGCTCTCCATTTTAAAAAATCCAGCCATTCTGACTGCCTTGCTTATTACTTTATTGTATATCGGCGGCTATTCTACACTGTTCACTTACATAACGCCTTTCTTGCAAGCTACATCCTCTCTTACCATGACCGAGATCAGCGGTGTTCTGTTTCTCGCGGGAATTTGCAGCTTCGTCGGATCAAAAGTTGGCGGACAATTGGCAGATGCTAAGGGATCCAAGTTTACTATTTGTCTCGGACTTCTGTTACAAGGGGCAACTCTTCTTTTATTCGCTCTAGCTGGAGTTAATCTCATGGTTTTAATCCTGATTTTAATGATTTTTATGTTAGCAACGTGGAGCATATCCCCGGCCCAGCAACTATATCTGGTTACTCTGGCACCTCGTAATCCGGACATTGCCCTTAGTGTAAACACGTCGTTCATCCAATTTGGTTTTGCACTGGGTTCTGGATTAGGCGGGCTTGTCATCAGTCGTACATCTGTCTTGTATTTAAATTGGTTAGGTTTTGGAGCTGTAAGCATCGCTTTACTCCTTGCCCTACTTCTATTCAGAAGGATGAGCAGTAGGACTGAAAACCCTATGGTTACTGGTGAATAGGTAGGTGGACTGGTTAAGTAACACAGGACATCTATCTGGCGTTCAAGTCCTATTAGAAAGAGGGAATGTACAAGTCGTACATTCCCTGAAAAATCCTGCCAGCTCAGGATGGTTTAACGCATAAACATGATATCTTCCTGCGTCTTCGGAGCTGATCCACGGGATCGGTTTATCCGCTGGCACTGGGTAGAAAAGCATCCCATTATGGATGAGACCCGGAATCAAGAAGTTCTCCATATAGATTACAAGACTGGGGTCTACAGCATATGTAAGCACCTTAAACACGAGGGCAAACAACAATGAAAGCCCCGTTAATAGTGATGCATGAACAGGTTAGCCAGTATGACTGGCGGCCTTTTTTTGTCGTTTTACCATAGCGGTATATCATGTGGAACAAACTGGTTCTCGATTTTCTTTCCCGATATGCAACCGAATCCAAGATTGTGATAGGCTGTAACTGCAAGAATTAAACGATTATATGGAAGGGGACATCTACCTGGATCAGGAACTCGCGGCTACGATTGCTATCGAATTCAAGAATAATCAGAAGGTGTTAAACGCGATTGGAGACGAGACCCGGCAAGCCATCCTCATCGCCTTAATTCAAGGACCGCAAAAAACAGGCATGCGCGTAGGCGAGATCAGGATGAAAACACACCTATCCCGACCGACCGTATCGCATCATCTGAAAATATTAAAAGAATCGCAGATTATAAGCGTGCGTAAAGAAGGGACTCTCAACTATTACAGTCTGGACTCCGGAAGCAAACTGAAATTGTTGAAAAATCTGGTGAACGAAATAGAGAAAGTGTTTGCGCAATGTGAAGAACAAGCAACAGAATAACGATTAGGAAACAGGGAGGGGCGTTGCGATTGAATCGGACAGTCGAAGCGGCAAATGGAGTCGACATTCCTCAACTTGGGTTCGGCCTATATAAAATCAAAGACGGAGAAGCTTTCGAGAGGACTGTCGAAGAGGCTATTCGAATGGGTTATCGCCATTTCGACACAGCCAAAATTTACGGAAATGAGGCAGCGCTAGGCCGAGTCATTCAGAAAAGTGGCATTGCCCGCGAGGAATTCTTCATTACCTCCAAAGCGTGGACGACAGATCTCGGGTACCATGCGACGAAAAAGGCGTTCGAACAGACTTGCCGGAAGCTGAACGTAACGTATCTCGATATGTATATGATTCATTTCGCCGGTCCTCATTACGTGAACGCCTGGAAGGCGATGGAAGAGTTATACGACGAAGGTAGAATTAAAGTCATAGGTGTAGCCAATTTCGAGATCCGGCATCTGGAGCATCTCAAGAAGAATTCCCGAATTTCGCCGATGGTTAATCAGATCGAAACCCATCCGGAATTCCCACAACACGAATTACATGATTATATGCTTCGGCATCGAATTCTACATGAAGCTTGGGGACCGTTGGGGCAAGGAAACAAGGCGCTGCTGGAGCATCCGGAGCTGGCCGCAATTGCCCTTCGCCATCAAAAGTCGGTTGCGCAAGTCATTTTGCGCTGGCATCTGCAACGCGGAATTATGGTCATTCCCAAATCAACGAACCCTCAACGGATTAAAGAGAATATCGAAATATTCGACTTTGAACTGAATAAGGAGGACGTGGAACATATACGGCGGTTGGACACAGGTAAGAGATCTTCCTTAAGCCCGAATGGCTACATGATCAACCCAATTTATATAAATTTGATGAAACTGTTTATTCGCTGATAATCCTGTTAAAATAAAGGGCCATCCCGATCAACCTAAAGACAATAACAATAGTTTTCCAATCTTCAATAAAACTTTCAGCTGCGCCCAGCAGATAATCATTGAAATGACCATAACGATTACAAAGAACAGAAAAACAATAATTCTCATTATGATCAAACGTTTTCCGTCCGGATGTTTGGAATCTCTGCTGGAAGAGTTATCTTTAGACTTAATCATAGCTCGTATACCGACTATGCAGGCAGTAGCCAGCATTATAAAAAGCATTAAAGTTGCCATTCGTTCAGCAGTGAAAGCGATGAGATTTGATCCTCCCGGACCAGAACCCGTGCGCAAAAACCAATGGCAGAAGGCAACGACAGAAAGAGATGACAGGAACAAGATAAATATAATCTTCCACATCCAGTCGAACAGCTTGAAGAAAGGACCGGGTGGATTGATTTTCTGTTCCCGGCGAACCCGACGCTCGGCGTTTCTTCGATCGATTATTGCTCGTTTGGATTTCATGGATGTCTAACCTCCTGCAGTTTGACTGTTCTTCCTCGTAACATTAAGAATATCACAGTACTGACAATCAAGTCCCATGTTGATTTGAAACCTTTTGGTTAAAAACTGCGTTTAAAAGCTAGAAGGCAATGAACTTGAATCCAGAAAGGATGTAAGAAAAAAAATGAATAGAAACAAGAAGAGAAATAAGTTAATTGTAAGTGCAATTATGACAGCATTACTGGCATCGCCCCTGGCATACTTCATGGCCGAAGGCCAACCGGTAGCCGCTGCAGCTTCCGTTTCCAAATATAAAGTTACCGCACAACCGTTCAGCATTGAAGGAAAGAAATCAAACATTGGTACGATTAATAAAAACGGATCGACCTATATTGCTCTTAGGAACCTAAATACAGCCCTGGGGTTAACCACCAATTTCAATAAGACTAATCAACTCGTTGAAGTGTCGGGAAATGGACGATCGCTCAAAATTAATCTCTCTAACAATACTATTCATTTGAACGGACAACCGGTCTTTGGACCTCAAGTCATTCTCCAGAACAATACAACTTATTTGCCACTTCGCTTCCTACTGGAGCGGATGGGCTATGTAATTTCATATCAGAATAGTACAAAGCAGGTCGATATTCAATCGATTAAGGAAAACGGCTTGCAGGTTCAAGCGGAAGAGATCGGTGCCGACGGAGATGGCAAATCATTGCTCGTCTACTATCCGGTAATTAAGGGCTATGCAAGAGAGAAAGTACAGGATAAGATCAACGCCTTTTTGAAGCAGGAGACCGACAAGTACATTGCAGCCGGATCGAAGGAAATGGATACAGTCGTAAAAGCGAATAATCAATTACTAATCAAAAATCCAAAGGCTGAAATTCGGCAACCGAGCCTCGATGGCAGATTTACAGTTATGTATAACGAGAATGGAAAATTGAGCCTATATGTGGATTATGATCTTTATATGGGGGGAGCGCACGGAATAACGACGAGGGTTCCTTATACGTTCGATCTCGTAACAGGTGAACCGATTTCGTTGAAGGAAGCAGCAGGTAACGCCGATTATGTCTCTATCATTAACAGCCAAATCACAGATCACATCAATCATCGCGGATTGGAGTTGTCCACTCCATTTAAGACGATCGAAGCTGATCGAGATTATTACCTGAGCCATGATGGTATCGTTATCTATTTCACAGAATATGAATATACTTCCTACGCTGAAGGAATGCCAGAGTTTATTATTCCTTATTCCGAGTTCAAATGACGGAAACTGTGGCTTCAAACTCTAAAGTCTATCGGAGCATGATGACAAGTCGTGAGTGACAGTGAGAGGATAAGGGGGAAAGCGAAATGAATACGATCAAGCGCATGATGGACCATCTGTACTGGGCAGACGAACGTATTTTAGACGCGCTCGAGGAGTCCAAGACAGAGAACAAGGAGCTTCTGAAGCTGGTTCGACATGTCGCGGTTGCGGAACAAGTCTGGCTGTCCCGATTGCAAGGCAAGGGTAGCGCGCAATATTCATTGTGGGAAGAAACGGAAGACTTGACGGCGATCCGGGAGATGTTCGAAGAAAACATCGAGCAATATCGCGTCTATATGGACGGGCTCGAGGAATTTAAATTGGATGAGATCATTGACTATGCAAACCAGAGCGGGGTTCCGTTCCGAACGTCCATCCGGGACATTCTCTCGCAAGTCATCTTACATGGGCAGTATCACCGGGGACAGATTAACCGGGCACTTCGAATCGAATCGGCGGAGCCTGTCCAAGTCGATTACATCACCTTCGCACGACTCTAAAGGGCGGGGAAAATCATCAACATTGCTATGCCAAGTAATAACATAATAGTCGCAGAAATAGCCGCCAACCTGGCGGCTATTTTGTTTCGAAATTCAAAAATCTTTTACAACTACTTCGACGGGGGAAATCTTGACGGTAATATGCTAGACGCCATGGACCAGCGCAACATTATTACCGCTTATACAAAGAATACTCATCGGTATGAACCATCAGGATGATCGGCTGCCGCAGTCTGCTGGGAATGGCTGCGAAATTCGCTCGGTGCCGTGCCTGTCCACCGCTTAAACTGACGGCTAAAATGGGCATTGGTCTTATACCCCAGCATCATCGCAATATGGTCAATGTTCAGGTCTGTTTGCTTAAGCAGACGCTGGGCTTCGTTCAAAAGGGTTTCGGATAAAAACTTGCGTGGGGCCATTCCGTATACCTGCCGAAAAATTCGATTGACCTGTGACGGGCTAATGTTCAACGACTTGGCGATATCCTGGATCCAGGTTCGCTCACTTTCCTGTATTTCCCCATGAAGATGGATATATCTTACTGAATCCTCAATATGTTCGGCAATTTGATGAGCGATGGCTTCTTTTCTAGATAAGGTAATGGATGCATTCTGAGATAACTGGCCGACCAGAGACCCGAGCAGTTCGAATACGGCGGCATGAACCTTCATCTGTTTGGAAGAAGACAGTGAGACGGACAAGTGCTCTGTAGCAAGGGCATACAGTGTAGACAGTGAAGAGGAAAGTCCCTGAGCTAAATCCGAATCAGCCGGATAATAAATGTCCTTGCAGCGGTTGAGTTCTCTGCAAAAGGAGGTATCGTGTATGCTGAAATGAACGGAAAAGTAAGTGAAGCCCTGCGGTCCGGCACTGGTACAGGAATGGGTTACTCCAGGGCGGATGAACAAAAGATCGCCAACGGACTGACTGTACACTTGTCCGTTAACCACCATGTTCATCTGACCTTCCATCATCCAGTGGATTTCATACATCGAATGCTCATGGGACGGATAAGTCCAGTTCGAATCTACTTTTCTTGCGTGTAACCCCAATAATTGAAAAGACATGCGAACATCGGGCAGACGACCTAAATACATAGCTTCCGAAAGTTTGGTCACAGGAACCTCCTCATTATGTTCTGTATTCCAAATACTGATAGATTCATATTAACAGAAAAACAATGCGTGAAAAGGGTAACTCGTCGGATGGATTAGCACATCGTCATGAATCATTGCTAATGATATGGTAGAATGATCAACCCGATGGGGAAGAATGGGGGCAAGCTTGAATGAGAATTATTCGATTTCTGGACGGACAACAGAAGTGGCTGGCAGCAATTACAGATGATGAAAGAGTCTATCGTTTGCCACAGGCAGATTTTATGACGTTGATCTATCAAGCTAGGGAGCAGGGAATATCTCCTGTTCAATTAGTTGAAAGCGCTTTTAAGAAAACGAACGAGTTGACCGACGATTGGACTTCCCTGCACCTGATCACGCCATTGGAAGCTCCGGAGGTATGGGCTGCGGGTGTTACTTATCAGCGGAGCCGGGAAGCTCGGAATTATGAAGCTACAGATGGAAAGCTGGATGCGGAGACCTTTTACGATAAGGTCTATGATGCAGAGAGACCGGAGATCTTTTTTAAATCCACAGCAGCCCGGACCGTCGGACCAAATGAGGCTGTCACACTTCGCAGCGATTCCACTTGGCAGATCCCCGAGCCTGAGCTGGGGTTAGTACTTGCAGCTGATGGCACCATTGTGGGGTACATCGTTGGCAATGATATGAGCTGCCGCGATATCGAGGGGGAAAACCCGCTGTATCTTCCACAAGCAAAAATATGGCGTAATTCTTGCTCCATTGGTCCTGCTATTCGACTCGCGGAAACGGTGCAGAATCCATATGCGTTCAGCATCGTCTGCGAAATATATCGCGAAAATGAAATCGTTGTAAAAAGCGAGGCAAGCACAAGTGAGTTAAACCGAAAACTCGATGAACTGGTTTCTTTTCTGGCCAGAGATAACGATCTGTTTGACGGTACGGTGTTATTGACAGGCACTAGCATCGTGCCACCTAATGATTTTACACTTGCACCCGGGGACCGCATTGAAATATCCATTAGCGATATCGGGACACTTATTAATCCAGTCATTTCAAACTAATGTACAAGGAGGATGAATGCTATGACCGTATTTCAGGTAGAGCAGACATACAGGAATTATATTAACGGAGAATGGGCGCAGGCTGCGTCAGGAGAAACCGAACCCAGCATAAATCCGGCGAATCGGAATGAGGTAGTTGGTTACGTACCCACCTCCGGCGTAGAGGATCTGAATCGGGCTGTCGCAGCGGCGAAGCAAGCAGCAAAAGAATGGCGGAGGTTATCGGGTGCGGAACGCGGCAACTATCTATTTCAAGCAGCCAATGTGCTGGAACGCCGGGCCGATGAAGTTGCAGAGGCGATGACCAGGGAAATGGGCAAAACACTCCCAGAAGCCAAAGGAGAAACACTGCGTGGTGTCGCGATCTTAAGGTATTACGCCGGAGAAGGCTTGCGAAAAACCGGTGATGTCATTCCATCAACGGATAGCGAAGCGCTGATGTTTACGACCCGCGTACCCCTTGGCGTTGTAGGGGTTATTGCTCCTTGGAATTTCCCGGTTGCCATTCCGATCTGGAAAACGGCTCCGGCCTTGATCTACGGCAATACGGTTGTGTTGAAGCCAGCTCAGGAAACTGCAGTCACCGCAGCTAAAGTAATGGAGTGTTTCGAAGAGGCGGGCATTCCAGCAGGCGTGCTTAATCTGGTATGCGGCAGAGGCTCAGTGATTGGATCTGCACTTGCTGAGCATCCGGATGTGGGCGGAATAACGTTCACAGGCTCCAATGAAGTGGGCAAACGGGTCGGCGGCGCAGCACTGGCACGTGGGGCCAAGTATCAACTTGAAATGGGTGGGAAAAACCCGATTATTATCGCGGCTGACGCTGACCTGGATTTGGCTGTGGAAGCCACGATCAGCGGTGGGTTGAAATCGACCGGGCAAAAATGTACGGCCACCAGCAAGGTCATTATTGAACGAAAAGTATACGACGCCTTCAAAGAAAAGCTGCTATCGCAAATCCAGGAAATCCGGCTGGGTGATGGCATGTCTTCTGGAAGCTGGATGGGTCCATGTGCAAGCGAAGGACAGCTCAATACCGTGCTGAGTTATATTCAAAAAGGCCAGGATGAAGGTGCAGTTCTGCTCGCTGGTGGAAAAAGAGGGGACGGTCCGGGACTGGAAGAGGGATTCTATGTGCAGCCTACCGTATTTGAAGGGGTCGAATCCCATATGTCCATCGCCCGGGAAGAAATCTTTGGCCCGGTCCTGGCCTTGATTGCGGTAGATTCCCTGGAGGAAGCGATCGAAGCGGCTAATGATAGCGATTATGGCTTGAGTGCTTCCATCTATACACAGAACGTCGGAGCCATGTTGTCTTTCATCCGGGACATGGATGCAGGACTCGTCAGAATTAATGCAGAAACGGCCGGCGTAGAGCTGCAGGCTCCGTTCGGCGGAATGAAGATGTCAAGTTCACACTCCAGAGAACAGGGGCAAGCGGCTATCGAGTTTTTCACGGCCATCAAAACGGTCTTTGTGAAGTCATAAACTGTGGGAGGCTATCATGTACGAACAGATTACGTCGATTATGGGAGAGACCGCATCCAACTGCTTCGATATCATAGCACATGCTCCAGGGGCTGCCGGACGTCTGCCTTTAACGGATGATTTGCTGCGGAATGCTCCAAGCGGCGACTTGTTCGGCATGTCCCAGAATGTTGGAATGGGCTGGAAGCCCGGGGAATTGAACGGAAAACAATTTCTGATCTTGAGTACACAAGGTGGCATACGCAATGAAGACGGCAGCCCGGCAGCACTCGGTTACCATACCGGCCACTGGGAGGTCGGCCTGCTGATGAAAGCTGCCGCAGAAGAACTGTCAAGCCGTGGAGGAATCCCGTTTGCCGGATATGTCAGCGATCCGTGTGACGGCAGATCACAGGGGACAACCGGCATGTTTGACTCTCTTCCGTACCGGAACGATGCCGCTATGGTATTTCGCAGACTGATTCGCTCGCTACCAACACGTAAAGGCGTGCTTGGTGTCGCCACTTGTGACAAAGGTCTTCCAGCGATGATGCTTGCACTTGCCGGCATGCCGCAATTGCCTGGTGTAATTGTTCCCGGTGGCGTCACACTTCCGCCTACCGATGGAGAGGATGCCGGTAAAATTCAGACCATCGGTGCACGGTACGTCAACGGGGAACTTTCTCTGGAAATGGCGTCCGATTTAGGATGTCGAGCTTGTGCTACACCGGGAGGAGGCTGTCAGTTTCTAGGTACCGCGGCTACGGCCCAGGTTGTAGCAGAGGCACTGGGTATGACAGTGCCTCATGCCGCGCTTGCACCTTCCGGGCAGCCCATCTGGTTTGAAATGGCGCGCCAATCGTCACGTGCACTCATCCATATGGATTCACAGGGGATGAGGATGGCAGACATTGTCACCGATGCATCCATTCGCAATGCGATGACCGTTCATGCCGCGTTTGGCGGATCGACCAATCTGCTTCTTCACATACCAGCGATTGCCCATGCCGCCGGTTTAACCGTACCCACGGTACAGGACTGGATACAGGTTAACAAAAATGTTCCAAGGCTGGTTAGTGCCCTGCCAAATGGACCGATCTTTTATCCGACCATACGTGTCTTTCAGGCCGGAGGTGTACCGGAGGTCATGCTTCACCTCAGACAGCTTGGTCTGTTGGATGAGTCTGTACCAACGGTTACAGGTACTTCATTGGGTCAGGTACTGGACTGGTGGGAATCGTCGGAACGCCGTCATCTCATGCGGAAGCAGTTAAAAGAGCAGGACGGCATTGATCCGGACAGTGTCATCATGAGTATAGAACACGCTCAGCGGCTTGGAATCTCTTCGACCGTAACATTTCCAACCGGGAATATCGCTCCGGAAGGCTCTGTCATCAAGTCCACCTCTATTGATCCTGCTGTACTGGATGAGCATGGTGTATACCGTCATCGTGGCAGAGCAAAGGTGTTTACCACCGAACGTGAGGCAATCCATGCGATTAAGACCGGAGGTATTCTGGCTGGCGACGTTGTTGTGCTTCTTGGGCGAGGTCCATCGGGAACCGGGATGGAGGAGACGTACCAGCTTACATCTGCGCTTAAACATTTGCCTTTTGGCAAATATGTGTCACTGATTACGGATGCCAGGTTCTCCGGTGTTTCCACCGGAGCGTGTATTGGTCATGTTGGGCCCGAAGCGCTGGCAGGCGGACCGATTGGCAAGTTGCGGAACGGAGACGTGATTGACATTGCGGTTGATCGTAACACGCTGGAGGGCAGCATTAACTTTGTCGGAGAAGGAGAGCTGGAGTTTTCGCCGGAAGAAGGTGCTCTCATCCTGGCACAAAGGTCCTTCCATCCGGATATGAGGCCTGATGAAGCTTTGCCGGATGATACAAAGCTCTGGGCTGCATTGCAATCGGTCAGCGGTGGGACTTGGAGAGGGAATGTATATGACGTCGAGCGGATCGTGACCGCCCTGGAAGCCGGCAAAAAAGCGTTGGGGTGGTACTGATATCCATCTTTTGTGTATCTGTGTTGTACAGATCATTACTTTCATACCGGAGGTTTCTTCCATGAATAAGATCAAGAAAATGATCACCAATCCCATCCTTCCCGGTTTTCATCCCGATCCGTCCATCTGCCGAGCAGGGAAGGATTATTATATCGCCACTTCCACCTTTGAATGGTTCCCTGGTGTACGGATTCACCATTCCCGGAATCTGGTTCATTGGCGGTCCATCGCTTCTCCGCTGACTCGTGTAACGCAGTTGAACATGGAGGGCAACATTAATTCCGGAGGCGTATGGGCACCCTGTCTTAGTTACAACAACGGTGTGTTTTACCTGATCTACACCGATGTCAAAAGCCGGGTAGGCGCTTTTAAAGATACCCACAATTACCTTGTGACAGCAACGGATATCGAGGGCCCTTGGTCCGATCCGGTGTATCTGAACAGCAGTGGTTTTGATCCTTCCCTGTTTCATGATGAAGATGGACGCACATGGCTGGTCAATATGATATGGGATCACCGTAAGGGCAAAAACCGGTTTGCAGGCATCGTTCTTCAGGAATATTCCGTCCAGGAACATAAGCTGATTGGACCGGCCATGAACATATTTAAGGGAACAGAATTAGGCCTGACCGAAGCACCCCACCTGTATAAACACAACGACTATTATTATCTCATTACGGCTGAAGGTGGAACCGGTTATGAGCATGCGGTTACCTCAGCACGTTCCCGTACGTTACAAGGTCCTTATGAGGTCGATCCTGCCAATCCGATCCTCACTTCATACGGCAGACCGGATTTAGCACTGCAAAAGGCAGGCCACGGTAGTCTAGTCGAAACGCATACCGGCGAATGGTACATGGCTCATCTGGTCGGACGACCCGTTCATCACAAATATTGCATTCTTGGACGTGAGACCGCACTTCAGCCGTGTACGTGGAGTGAGGACGGCTGGCTGAGACTTGCGAGCGGTGACCGATATCCGGAGGTTCAGGTGCCTGCACCGAAGATCCCGTCACATCCATTTGAACCGATAGCTGAAATGGATCACTTTGATCACTTTGAGCTTCGGCATGATTGGAATACACTTCGCATTCCACCCGATTCGACTTGGCTCAGCTTGACGGAACGTCCCGGTTACTTACGATTGCACGGCATGGAGTCGATGAGTTCAACGCACAGGCAAAGCATGATCGCACGGAGACTTCAGGCCTTGGAGTGTGAAGCCGAGACGTGTCTGGAATTTGCGCCGGACCATCCACAGCAAATGGCAGGCTTGATTTTGTACTACGATACCCAGGACTATCTCTACTTACGTGTAACTTATCATGAGGATAAAGGGCTCTGCCTGGGGATCATTCAGTCCAAATACGGGGTATACGACGAACTGCTGGAGGATATTCCGCTAGGGTTGGTGAGCACGCTCCGTTTAAAGGCTGTGGTGGATCAAGATCGCGCCCGCTTTTATTATGCGTTAAATAGTGATTCATCCTGGAATACAGCAGGCGGGTGGATTGATATCACACATCTGTCCGATGAATCTCCGGAGTATATCCGGTTTACGGGAACCTATATCGGTCTTTGTGTGCAGGATCTTGGTGGAACCCGCAAACATGCCGATTTTGATTACTTTATGTATAAAGAAACAAAGCATGCAGCGAATGCATTAGGCCATATAGATTCTACGGATGGTGTGTCTGGAGAGTTATCATAAAATTTATAATATTGTGTCATATTATCCAAATACTATAATATGAACTCGTGATAAAATATTTCTATTCGGATAAAGCAGCGCCCCCTTCACAAGGGGGCGCTGCTTTATTAAGTAGGGATGAACAACTATATAATAATATGATATTATGTTTGTCGGTAACAGGTCGAATATAATAGTTGGAGGCATATTATGAAATTATATAAAGTTGTTCAACCCCATAATTCAAACTATCCTGATCCCATCGTTTTAGCTAAAGGAGATACGCTCCTATATGGGAGAGAAGATACTGAATTCCCCAACTGGATTTTCTGTGAATCCTTGCATTCTAAAAAATGCGGCTGGGTACCGAAGCAAATTTTAAGCACTCCCAATGAAGAACAGATTGCGACTGCATTATCAGATTATTCTGCACACGAATTAACCGTAAAACCCGGTATTATCGTTACAAAAGAATTTGAACTAAATGAATGGAGTTTTGTTCATAGCGAAGAGGGTGAGAAGGGCTGGTTACCAAATAAGGTATTGACTCCATCGGAATTATAATCGAAGGCATAGAGAAACTTACTCTGCATCATAATTGGATTGTTTCGCAGTTGTAATGGTCTCGTTCGTAATTAGGCATGCATCTACCTTGAGGATTTTATTCCTCTCGTGTAAATGCATGCCTGTTTTTTTATTTGTGCTGTAAATCCCTTGTGATTTTGCATGTCCCTGAGCGATCAGGAGCATCTGCTCCATCTGCAACTGGCCTGTTATCTAAAGCAGACATATCGTTCATCGTGATGTTCAAATCAACTTACTCGAGATCACGCCTCAAACTTGTCACCCACATAATGAAAAGAGTGAATATGCGTTTTGGTGAGTTCAATCACGTTTTTGATAAATGCCTCGCGTGATTCATGATATCCGCTTAATATCCAATTGTTTAACAGTCCAAAAAAACCGTAGGCGGTATAGTACTTGAAATAATCCATATTAACTGGGGAGTTGTTGATCGTCTCAAAGACAAATTGCTCCTGATAGATTTTGAGTATGGTTTGTGGAAAGCCTGTATGTAGACCGGGTAACGTATCATCGTATTGAATCAACTCGAAGAAGTCACGGTGCTCGTAGATATAATCCACGATTTGAAAAGATTCAGCATCCAGCTTGTTTGTTGAAACCTTTTGACCGTGCCAATAGGGTTTGCCTACTGCGCCCCTCAATCCTTCGAGTGTCATACTCAACAACTCTTCGGCGAGAATATATTTATCCTGGTAGTGTAAATAAAACGTGCTTCGATTATAACCGGCCTGATCAACGATGTCTTTGACAGACACACCATGGAAGCCTTTTTTCTTAATAAGCTGAATCAGAGCAGTTTTTAGGTGCTCTTTGGTTCGGTTACGATGTTGAGATGTCACAGTAAGTTCATTATTCATTCAAAAAAACTCCTATAAATATAGACATAGTTTTATAAAGTGTCTACGAGGTAGACACTTGGTCACATCTTAATGATTGGATTGTTACAATTTTAAGCATAGAATTAGTTTTGTAAACATCATATAGCACTATTTATATAGGCGCTATTCAAAATATTATAATGGGGGATTTATTCATGGGCAAACTTCAAGATAAAGTTGCAGTCATCACAGGAGGAGCATCCGGGATTGGTGCAGCGACAGCTCGCTTATTCGTTTCCGAAGGAGCTAAAGTGGTCTTGGTGGATCTGAATGAAGAAAAAGGCAAGGCGTTTGAGCAGGAACTGAAAGCGCTTAAAGCAGAGGCTCTCTTTATTAAAGCAAACATAACGAGTGAAGAAGAGGTTACTGAGATTTTTAAACAAACCGTAGAAGCATTCGGTCAAGTGGATATCGTATTCAACAATGCAGGAATCGGACGTGTTCATCCAACGCATGAGCTTGATTATGCCGAATGGCGCAATACAGTCAATGTTGATCTGGACGGCGTATTCTTGGTTGCACGTGAATCGATTCGCGAAATGCTCAAAATTGGCGGAGGTACAATCGTCAACACGGCTTCCATGTACGGATGGGTTGGTTCACCTGGTTCTGCAGCCTACAATGCAGCTAAAGGCGGCGTCGTGAATCTGACTCGTTCGCTGGCGTTGGAATATGCTGAGTATAATATTCGGGTAAACTCCCTTTGCCCAGGCTTCATCGATACACCAATTATTCCGGAAGAGAGCAAGCAAGCACTTTCTGCGGCAACACCAATGAAACGTCTGGGTCAAGCAGAAGAGATGGCGAAAGCCGTTCTGTTTCTAGCTAGTGACGATTCTTCATATATGACAGGAAATAGCTTAATCATAGACGGAGGATACACCGCTCAATAAGTGCAGCAATCGTCGAAGCACACAAGAAAGAACATAGTTCCATTAAAAGTCGCTATTCTAGCGGCTTTTTTTATTATATTGGTATAAGAGCAGTTCCCAAGCCAAGGACAACTAGCAAACAGCGAGTTTAGCTATTCATAATAGATGGCCTCATAAGGAAACTCTAACTTATTCATGCGATATTCTTTGGGCGACATGGACATATATTGCCGAAAAACTTTGCCGAAATAGCTGGGACTCTCAAAACCGCATTGTTGACCAATTTGGGAAATCGGAAGTTCCGTTGTACGGAGTAGTCGAACTGCTACCTCAATCCGTCTGTCTTTGAGATAGGCTAACGGTGATGTTTTCTCTGATTTCTGAAATAACCTGCACAAATAGTGTTTATTGATATCGCAATGGCTGGCCAGCAGATCCAGCGTCAACGGGGAAGCATAATTTTCTCGGATGAACTTTTTACATTTCTCGATCGTTGTTATGGAAAGGGCACCGATATCTCTCTCCGCGTCCCGACTCGTCTGCACTAAGATAAGCAACCAGCGATAGACTTGCATGGACAAGCGATACTTGTCCGTAACTTTCTCTTGATGTATCAAATGGATGATTTGCCATAACTCTTGAATCAAGGGAGAGTCCGCGTTTCGCAGAATGACATGTCCCTCATTATCATGCATCATATCCCAGATTCGGTTGGCTTCATCCCCGCGTATGTTGATCCAAATAAATTCCCAAGGTTCGTTATTTTCTTGCTTATAGTAATAGCAATGTTCTCCGGAGATTTTGACGAGTAGTGCATGTCCCTTTGGTAAAGGGATCGTTTGATTTTCAATATCCAGATAACCCTGACCATTAAGCGTGTATTGAAAAACGACGTGTCCCGGGTCCGGTCTATCATCACTTGGACAACGATATTCCTCGCTAGAAACGATCTGCCATCCAATAGAGTCCAGTGTCATGATTGATGTATCGTCATTACGAAAAGCATAAGAAACCGTATGAACCATCGTTTCATCTCCTTCCTAAAAAAGTCAATTATCTTATATAATACGTCACATTTTTTAGATTGTCTGTCTTTTTTTAGACCTGTAAGATAAATGTAAGCGGTAACATAAAGAGGAGGTGGCTGTAAATTGTGTTCATATGACAACAAGCTGGGCAGGATCGAACTGATGATTCTAAAAATGAATTTTTAGATAAGGGGGAGTTAATCGAATGATCCGAAGAACTGTTTCCATCCAGAAATCGATGTTTGTCTCTTTTTTAGCACTCCTTATGGTTATTTCACTGGCTGTTCCTCCGGCGCCGATACGTGCAGAGTCATCAAGCAGCCTGCCGGGTCGCCAAGCAGAGTATCTTAACCGGGGATTGGTTGCGGTTCTTGTAGACAACGGCGTTTTTTTAAGCTGGAGATATTTAAACAATGACCCGGATAATATCGCTTTCAATATATATAAAAATGGAACCAAAGTGAACGCATCGCCCATAAGCGATGTGACGAACTATGTAGACACCACTGGTTTCGACAGCTCGCAATATCAGATCTCCACCGTTATTGCAGGCAAAGAGCAAATGCAGCCGGAGGTTGTATCGGTCTGGCATAACGATTATCTGCCTATTCCGCTCGATAAACCGGCTGATGGCCGGACCAAGGACGGCGGAACATACTCCTATTATGCTGGTGATGCTTCTGTAGCTGACTTGGACGGGGATGGCGAATATGAAATTGTCTTCCTGTGGAGTCCAAGCAATTCCAAGGACAATTCGCAGGCCGGTTATACCGGCAATGTGTATATTGATGCCATCAAACTGGACGGCACGAAACTGTGGAGGATCGATCTGGGCGTAAACATCCGCGCCGGAGCGCATTATACGCAGTTAATGGTGTATGACCTGGATGGCAACGGAAAGGCCGAAGTTGTTGTCAAGACAGCAGACGGCACGAAGGACGGCCAAGGCACGATCATTGGTGACGGCACGAAGGATTATCGCAACGAAGGCGGATACATACTGTCAGGGCCGGAATATCTCACGTTGTTTGATGGTGAGACCGGAGCGGCCGTATCCACCGTGGACTATGATCCACCAAGAGGCAACGTCAGCGATTGGGGTGACGGCTACGGCAACCGTGTAGACCGGTTCCTTGGCGCGATTGCTTATCTGGATGGCACGAAGCCAAGTGTCGTGATGAGCCGGGGTTATTATACCCGCACAGTGCTTGTTGCTTATGATTATGTTGGCGGGGAACTCGTCAAGCGCTGGACGTTCGACACGAACGAAGCAGGATCACAATATCAATCACAGGGCAACCATAATCTAAGTGTGCTGGATGCCGATAACGACGGCAAGGACGAGATCATGTTTGGGGCCTTGGCTATAGACGATGACGGCAGCTTGATGTACAGCACCGGACTCGGCCACGGCGACGCCATTCACGCCGGCCAGCTCGATCCGAACAGGGAGGGCTACCAGGTCGTAAGCGTGCATGAGCATTCGGATGCGGCATACGGACTGGAGATGCGCGATGCGGCAACAGGTGAAATTATATGGGGGGAGAAAACAGGCTTTGACACCGGTCGCGGGATGTCGGCGGACATTGATCCGAACTATCCGGGTTACGAATCATGGGCCACGACCGTTACCAACGGGCAAAGCGTACCTGTAACCCATACCTATTCGGCTACCGGAGAGGCTATCTACACTGTGGACGAAGGGCCCAAAACCGCCAATTTCGCCATCTGGTGGGATGGAGATCTTCAGCGGGAGCTGTTGGATCATGAATGGGACAACAGTACAGCCAAAGGAACCCCGCTTATTTTTAAATGGGATTACGAGAACAAAAAGCTAAATGAAATCTTCCGGGCGACCGGTGCGTTAACGAACAACCACACCAAAGGTAATCCTGCACTTCAGGCGGACATTCTGGGCGACTGGCGTGAGGAGCTTCTGCTGCGGAGCGAAGATAGTTCGGAGTATCGTCTCTACACGACGACCATTCCTTCAGACTACCGCATCCCTACGCTGATGCAGGACCCTGTGTATCGACTTGGCGTAGCCTGGCAAAATGTATCTTACAACCAGCCGCCTCATACCGGCTTTTATCTTGGCGCAGAAGCTACAGCATTCCCTAAAGCCGATCTGGCGCTGACCCGCGAAGCTGAAATGCCTGAGCCGGTCTACCGCTTTAATTTCGGTACAGAGACTGCGTCGGGAAGTACGAACATACAGGATACGCTCTACGCACAAGATCCGGGATACGGGTTCACGGATACAAACGGTATTACGGTAGGGGCAAACCAGGTTTCGGCCGCGGCAGGCACGACATTTGCCGTTGATCTGCCCAATGCGAACTATAAGGTGACGCTACGATTGGGCAATGATGCCAATGACTCGAACGTTGGGGTCAAATCCGAATTCGTCCAGAAGCTCGCCGTAACCAATGTGACAGCAGGAACACCACTGGAGTATTCCTATGATATTGCTGTGGTGGATGGACAGCTTGATCTTCTCTTCTCTGGTACTGCCATAGACATCCAAGATGTCATCATCGAGAAATATCCGGAGAAAGCGGCCGGTGCGGCAACGACGATCTATATGGCTGGGGATTCAACTATGCAATCTTACAGTGAAATGCAGGCTCCTCAAGAAGGATGGGGCCAGCAGTTTGGACGGTATTTCTCCAATGGGGCAGTGATCGTGAACGATGCGATCGGTGGCCGAAGCAGCAAATCCTTTATGGTAGACGGTCGTCTGGATACGATCCTGCAACGAATTAAGCCGGGGGACTTCTTCTTCATTTCCTTTGGTCATAACGATGCCAGTGTTGGCATACCGGACCGTTACGCATCACCGGAGGACTATAAGACTTACTTAGCTCGTTATGTAAACGGTACCAAACAGCGTGGCGCTACACCGGTATTGCTCACTCCGGTTGGACGGAGAGATTTCAATACAGTGACTCAGGAATTTAACGTCAGTTTCCCTGCCTATGTGCAGGCCGCCAAAGAAGTGGCGGAAGAGCAGGACGTGCCGCTGATTGATCTCAGCAAGTTGAGTATTGCGTACTACGACAAAATTGGTAATACAGCTTCGGAAAAAGTGTTCCTATATGCTAATCCGGGTGAATATCCAAAATACCCGAATGGAATCAACGATAATACCCATTTCAGCAGCTATGGTGCGCAGAAAATTGCCGGACTCGTTGCTGGTGCGGTCAAAGACATGGAGCTGAGCATCTCATCGCTGGTCATCGACCCGGATATTTCCGAACCCGAGCCCGAGCCGGAAATCCAGCTATATGAGGAGGATTTTGAAGGCGACGCTGCCGGTTACCAGTATGCGATGGTCAATGCCACAGGTATTGGAGGAACCATGACGGGGACCGTTGTTGAACAGTCCGGAAATAAGGTGCTGTCCATCGCGGGTTCAGGATCAGGCAATCGGGCCAAAGTATTCCGTCTGTTTGATGCCGTAAACGGCGATCAGGTGAACGTGAACTTTGACTGGCAATCCGGTAATGTGAGTGCCTATCCGTCAGAAGGCCATCTCACGATTCAGGATTCCAACGAAAATGCCCTTTTCACACTGTATACCAAAACCGGAAGTACCAAAATTCATTATTATGTCGGTGCATATAATCCGGACTACGGCACAGGAGATACGGCCATACCCGAAGGAGGAACGGCTACAGAGATTTCCAAGAACCAGTGGGTCAATGTGGATGCAACTGTTAATTTTGCCGAGAAAACATTGGATCTGACATTAACGAACCTGGCCGATCCGACAGTTACCCAAACGATTGCAGATATCTCGCTGAGTTCCGCCGCATATGCGGACAACGTCAGATCCATGCGGTTCCTGGGAACGAGAAAAGGCGGTGGAGGCACGTTGAACTGGACTACCCAGATCGACAACGTGCGAATTGAAGGCACTCAGATCTCTTCGGAGGGTGGCGATCAGACAGCCTTAATCGCTCTGTACGATGAGATTAAAGCACTGAATCTGTCGGATTATACAGATGCATCGAAGGCCGTGGTGAATCGGGCTTTGGCAGCTGCGGAAGCTATATTCAATACGGAAGCTACCCAAGCTCAAGTTGACCATACGTTTAACATGTTAACTGTTGCGAAGGATTCATTAACAAGTGAACCGGGCGAAGAGATAAGCGAATACAAATTTGACTTTGGTTCTGGCAGCGCAGCCGACGGATACATCAAGGTAGATGCCAAAAGAGCGTACATTGAAGGCAACGGGTACGGTTTTGCCGATACTGCACTCACCAAAGATGAGAACCGGGAAACCGGAGATTTGCTTAAGGAAGATTTCACACGAGTAAACGGTACCTCTTTCCTGGTGGAAATGGAGCCGGCGAATTACCGGGTAACGATGACCATCGGGGATGCGGAGGAATTGACCAGCGCAAATGTCGTTGTAGAACAGATGACAAAGCTGCCGCTTACAAGCATTGCCAAGGGCGAATTCAAAGAAATCACGTATGACATTGCCCTGATCGATGGGGTCTTTAACTTCAATTTCACCGGAAATGCACCGAAAATCAATGCGCTGAAGCTGGAGCGTCTGCCAGATCACAGTGCAAGTGATAAACCTGTTATTTATTTGGCCAGCGATTCCACTGTAGCCAATTACGCGGAAAACTATCGTCCACAAGCAGGCTGGGGAGAAACTTTGGGTGGATATTTTGATCCAAATGAAGTCAGTATTGATAACCGGGCAGTTGGAGGTTTGAGCAGCAAAACCTTCCTGGTCGGTGGATATCTCAACGATATTTTACTCGACATTCAAGAAGGCGATTATCTGTTCATGCAGTGGTCTCATAATGATTCCACGCCGTCCCGTCCAGAGCGTTATCTCACGCCCGAGCAGTTCAAGGTATATTTGAAAGAATACATTAACGGCGCTCTGCAGAGAGGTGCGATTCCGGTTCTGGTCACGCCAGTGAACCGCCGTGACTTTACCGGAGAAGTGCTGAACAAAAGCTTCCCGGAATACGTACAGGCGATGAAAGAAACGGCGCAGGAAACGGAGACGCTCATCATTGATCTGAACCAAGCCAGTTGGGAGCATTTCCAGGAGCTTGGCACAGAAGGAACCAAATCGATATTCATGTGGGTAGGCTCAACCGAGGACAATACACATTTGCAAATGAACGGTGCAATCAAGGTATCTGAACTCGTAGCACGCCTTGTGAAGGAATTGAATATTCCGCTATCTGATTTTGTTACATTGGAAGGGGAATTTCCGGAGCAGGAAGCCCCGCATACTACGGCAACTGTGGAAGGAGAATCGCAGAACGACTGGTATACTTCTCCAGTTCAAGTAACCTTCACAGCAAGCGATGAAGATTCCGAAATCGAAGGGACCTATTATCAAATTAATGGTGGCGAAACGGTGAGTGGCACACAATTGACCCTAACTGAAGAAGGAACACATACCATCACCTATTGGAGCGTCGATGTTGACGGTAACAAAGAGAGCGAACAGTCTTTGTCCATATCCATTGATCTCGTACCTCCAACCATTGAAATTCATGGTCAAACCGAATATACCATTGATCAGCACGTGGAAATTGGCTATATAGCCTCCGATTCGGTATCCGGTGTGGAAGCACCAGAGGGTGTGCTCCTGGACACTCCGGCATATACACTGGAGCCCGGTCTGAACAAGGTTACGGCAACCGTTTCCGACTTGGCTGGCTGGGAACAGACGGTAGAATATAGTTTTGGGGTTATTGCTACATTCGACAGCCTGATCCATCTGACCAATGCATTCGCGGATGAATCGATCGATCCTAATGCTGGTGTTCTAGCTGATCAGCTTGCGAACACGTTACAGCAGGCACAACTGGCAGCAAACAATCTTGAAGGAGCGAAGGCGCGTCAACTGCTCACATCTTACGGTAATGATGTTCAGGCTGCTAGAGGAACTGTATTCACGGATGAGCAGACAAATGTGCTGCTTAAGTGGGAAGAATGGCTTAACAAAGCAACTCCGCTAGCGAATGGGGCGCCTGGGACTCCAGTGCTATCTGACAATAACGGTTATGACACAGGGCTCAAAGATGGCGACTACACGGTCACGATGAATCTATGGTGGGGCAATAATGGCAATCAGTTCAAACTGTATGAGAATGGTGAATTGATTAAGGATATTTCTCTGGTCGATCAATCCCCATCCGCACAGTCTGTTAAAGTGGATATTACTGGACAGAAAAATGGTACCTATATCTATACCGGGGAATTGATTAATGCACTCGGTACAACCACAAGTGTACCGCTGACAGTCATCGTCACAGATGCTTCCCCAGGGCAAGCCGTTCTGTCGAATGACAACTGGGACGGTGACGGCAACTTTAATGTCACTATGAATCTGTGGTGGGGAACAAATGCAACCGAATACGAACTTTACGAAAATGGTGTATTGATCGATACACAATCGCTTCAATCTAATACGCCTAGTGCACAGTCTGCAGTTACCGCAATCTCTGGAAGGGCACCTGGAATCTACGAGTATGAAGCGGTACTTCGCAATTCCTCAGGGGAAACCAGATCACACAAATTAAATGTGACGGTACGAGAGTAGACTGAAATGTTTGAGCATTCCATGAACAAGAAGTGATTACAACTGAAGTAAGGTACGCATATAAAAGTGCTATTCCTCATCATCTTGAGGAGTAGCACTTTTTATATGCGCTCCGTATGAAAGCGTTTGACTTATTTGAATATCAATCTATAATGATGAAAGGAAATTGGACTTGGACAGGATACAGACAGCGTGTCCGCTTGAATGTATATTCAGAGCAAGCTTCCATACATAGGAGGCTTGCTGTTTTATTTTCAGAAGGAGAATAGGTCCCCATGACACTTAAAAAAAGAATATTTTTACTGTTCTTTCTCAGTGCGTTTATCCCCTTTATCAGTATATTTGCGATTTCTTATTATACGATCGACTCCATTTTCGCAAATAAGATCGATGATGGCATCCGTAGCAATTTACAGCAGGTGACATCCTCATTGGAGAATTCCATCACCAATCTGAATCACGTTACGCAGCAATTATCTTACAGGGGTACTTTAGGCAAAAGAATGGATGAATTCTTGAACCCGTCCTCCGATATCTTCGAACTGATTGAGGCCAGGGACGAAATAAAGAACGAGTTAAGCGTTGTCACCTTCACCAATCCTAATATCGGATTGACCCTATATTACTTTCAAAAAGAAGGAACTACGCAGTTCGGCAACTTTCCAATCAAGGATCGTTTATCTCCTGAGTCTTTGCCTGTGCTCTTCCAAACCTATGGCATTAAGTACTATGGCCCTCATATGAGTATGAACCGATTTGATGATCAACTCGTTCTGTCTGCTATGCGAAAAGTACAACTTTCCGAGAGGAACGACGTGTTTATTTACGTAGAATCAGGCTTTCGGCTTACACAGGATATCTTGGGCTACAATCAATACAACGGCGCATTATCTCATCTCATCCTGGATGGTAAAGGCAACATTGTGTACAGCGAAATACCGGAAGCCATGAAGGTAGGAGAGAATTTCACCAGCTTAACGGCCGATCCTGCCAAGGACGGAATATCCCGCGGGTATCACTGGTTCAAAGAGGATTCCTCACAGAAATGGAGTGTCGTATCGGTCATTTCACAGTCTCAATATCAACAGGAGAAAAACCAGTGGTTGCTTCAAATTTTGCTGGTCGCTTTATTCTTCCTCGGCTTTACCGTATTTCTTGCTTGGCTTCTGTGGAAGATGGTCTACAAACCACTTGGCCTGTTCCATTCGGAAATCAATGGGATGTCCAAGAATCCACAAACGACAGGGAGCCGAGCGCGCACTCAGATTCCCGAATTCGATTTTCTGTTGGGTGAATTTTCGAATATGCAGCATCAAATCGGTGATCTCTTCAGGGAAGTGCAGCAGAAAGAGAAGATTCGTGCAGATCTGGAAGTGGAGAAACTGCTCTATCAGATCAACCCGCACTTCCTGATGAATACGCTGGATACGGTGCACTGGCTGGCGGTCATGAACGGACAAGGGGAGATCGACAAGCTGGTACAGTCATTAAACAAGCTGCTCTATTACAATTTGGGCAAATTAGGGCAAGTGTCCACCATGGAAGAGGAGATTGATGCGTTAAGGCAGTATCTGATTTTGCAGCAAATTCGATATGACTTTGAATTTGACGTCCGCATTACTGCAGATGAACAAGTACTTCAAATTCCTGTGCCCCGCTTTATTCTGCAACCGCTGGTTGAAAATTCGTTATATCATGGATTGAGTGACGAAGGTTTTATTCAAATTGAAGTGACATGCACAGCAACATTGAACATTATGATACAAGATAATGGTGCAGGCATGACCGAGGAAACCATTCATAATCTGCTGAACAATCGTGAAGCTGAACAACAAAAAGTAGGGATGGGCATCGGACTCAATTACGTTCACCGCATGTTGAAGGCACAGTACGGAGATGAAGCACAACTGGTGATCGAGAGTGAATTGGGAACAGGGACAAGCATACTGCTCGTATTGCCTATTAAAGGAGAAGATATCTCGGCATGATTAAGGTATTGATTGTAGATGATGATAAGCTGGTACGTAAAGGCATTAGCTCTGCGATGCCATGGAACGAGTTCAACATGGAAGTCGTAGGCGAAGCAAGCAACGGGGAGAAAGCGCTGGATTTCTTAAAATCACAACCGGTCGATCTGATGCTGACGGATCTTGCGATGCCCGTCATGTCAGGGATCGAATTGATGCGAGCGGCGAGGCAGCTCTATCCGGAACTTCATATCGTCGTGTTGACACTGCATCAGGATTTCGATTATATCCAGGAAGCGCTGAGGCTCGGAGCCATCGACTATATAGCCAAAGTGCAGCTGGAGAAAGAGCAATTCGAACATGTTCTGCATCGGATACATACCCGAATTAGCGGGTTGACGAGCACGAAAACAAAGATGCCTTCACAGAATGAAATCAACGTCCAGTACTCAAGTGTCTATGCACTAGTTTCACAGGATCGCAAATCAGAACAAAAATGGCCAATAGAGCTAACTGCGCATGGTAATCAGATCCAATGGGAGGTTGAGAGAAATAGCTGGATGTGGGTAGCACCCCAAAATGAAGAGGATCAACTATTCCTGCAATTAAAGGAATCCCTGAATCAAGTTCCCCAAAGTACGTTGTTGGTTTTGTCTGATGTACAAGAGCGAACATGGTCGCAAATCAAAAACTGGATTATGAATTATACAGAGACGTCTTTATTCTATGCGTACAACCCCAATAACCAAGTCATTGCCGTTTCGATGAATGAGGAGGATACATTCTCAAAAGAACCGCAGGATGAAGACATTGACCGGATTAAACAAAGTTGGTTCCAAACCCCATGGACCCACCATGACAGCTACTACAACCAACTTATGGACCAGTTCAACTCATTACGATTACATAAAGGTCAGTTGATGGGATTGCTGTACTCGATCGTGATGGAGTGGAACTACCTTTTTGCCCAAACTACCCTTGGAAGGATCTCTATGATCCATTCTTTCGAGTCCTGGTACGAGGTTGAAGAATGGATTAAACAGACTGCTGCAGGCATTCGAAAGGCCGATGAACAGATTTCGTATTCACAGGAAATCATCGATGCCGTGAAAAAAGCGGTGATGATCGTGCAGCAGGATTTGGAACAGGCCTATACAGCTTCAGCTCTCTCCCAACAGCTCAACATCAGCCGAAGCTATTTCAGTCAATGTTTCAAAGATCTGATGGGGAAAACCTTTAATGAGTACTCCCGCTTCATCCGGGTAGAGAAGTCCAAAGAGTACTTGCTCAATACAAATAATACGATTTTCTGGATTGCGGAGCGAGTAGGTTATACAGATGAAAAATATTTCAGCCGGATTTTTCGCGAAATGACAGGTCTTCTGCCAAGTGAGTATCGGCAGTTAGGTAGAGGAAATAAATAGCCGCCAGCTTCCTGGTAAGGAGCTGACGGCTTTTGTTTTTGATAAAGCATAAGGACAGATAGACGAATGTAAGTCAGTAGGTAGGGTATATGATCACAAGCTAACCAATGCTTCATGACACCGGTTCAAAACCGGATACATTTCTCTATCCAAACGACAGTACAATCTCTATCTCGATCGGTCTTCACTTCATTTTATAATGAAAGCGCAAACAAATATTGAACATCAGAATAAAGGGGAATCGAATGAGATGAGAACTAATTGGTCTATGAAAAGCAACCGGTTGACGAAGCGTCTCGCCGTGCTGTCCATGTCTGCCTTGATGGTTGCAGCCCTAGCGGCATGTGGAGACTCTTCTAATCCTCCTACTGCAGAGGAAGCAGGCAAATATGAGGTAACGCCGGGAGATCCGTTCAGTGCCTATAAAGACGAAATCACCGTAACCATGGGACGAGTAACCACAGCCAACCCGAAACTGCCGGCTGGAGATACCTATGAGAATAATGCGTATACCCGGCTGGTCAAAGACACGTTTAACGCCAAGATTACAGATCAATTTGAAGCCAATGGCGAAGATTATAGCCGTCAAGTTTCCCTCGCCATCGCATCCGGGGAATTGCCTGACATGATGCGTGTTGATTCCAAAGATGAACTGAAAGAGCTGGTGGATAACGATCTGATTGAGGATCTGACAGCCATTTATGATCAATATGCCACAGATAACATTAAGCAGATATACGATTCCTATGATGGACGTGCATTAGAAAATGCAACGATTGATGGACGTTTGATGGGCCTTCCGGCGACTTCTCTGGATTCTGCACCAACGATGGTTTGGGTCCGTCAAGATTGGCTGGATTTGCTGGGGATTCAACTTGATGCAGACGGAGACGGCGCCATTTCCCTAAATGAAGTGGAGCAAACAGCGCTGGAATTCCTGAAAAGAGATCCTGGCCAATCCGGAAACCCGGTAGGTATTCCATTTGTGAACACGATGAACACAACAGATTATAATGGCTCTGCTTATACGATGCTGGGTGTAGCTTCAACCGAGGGAGCCTTCCCGCAATATTGGATGAATGGTGAAGACGGCAAAATTGTATATGGTTCCACGACAGAAGAAACGAAGAAAATGCTGGGCACCATGGCGGATTGGTTCAAGAATGGTATTATCGACCCGCAATTTGGAACCCGCACGTTTGATGATATTACCGCACTCTACGCCAATGGCCAAAGTGGTATCGCCTTTGGACCGTGGCATATCCCTGACTGGGGACTGATCAGTGCAAAACAGATGGATAAAAATGCGAAATTCTCGGCTTATACGCTGGAGGATGCAGACGGCAAGGTCAACGTGGCGCATGCCAACCCATCCAATCAGTTTATCGTGGTGAGAAAGGGATATGAACACCCTGAACTGGCCGTTAAGATTGTAAACCTGTTCTACGATAAACTGGCCAATGATAAAGATGCCGCAACAACCATGCCGGAAGCTGCCAAATATCAGGAGACCGGGGTAGACGGATCTACGAGACCCTTTAATATCGAAGTCAACTCGGCTACATCGCTGCTGGATGATTACTCTGACGTTGTTCGCGGGATTAAAGGAGAGATCGGCCTGGATGAGGTTCGAACAACCGAATCGAAGAACAATATTGGAAGCATCAAAACCTATTTGAGTGACATGGATACGGATGATGTGACTGCTTGGTCAAAATATCATTCGCGGATCAACGGAGTTGGACTGATCGACAAACTGACTCAGGAAAACAAATTTGTCTGGATGACACCTGCTTTCTCTGGCACTACACCAAGTATGAAACAGACATGGGCTAATCTGACGAAGTTGGAACAGGAATCGTTTATCAAAATCGTAACGGGTTCAGAACCGCTCGATTACTTCGATACATTCGTCAGTAACTGGAAGAAACAAGGTGGTGATCAAGTCATTCAAGAAATTGAAGATGAGATCGCATCAAAACAATAATATCCATGAACAGTGGCAGGGCTGCGATTCGCAGCCTTTCTTCAGGAAAGGGGTTCATCCATGAAACAGGGGAATTTGAAAGCGAGAGGGCGGCTAGGCCCAGGTGCGATGTACCATATGATGATGCTGCCTGGCATTTTGTTTTTGCTTGTATTCAGCTATGTTCCAATGGTCGGCATCATTACGGCGTTTCAGGACTATATTCCGGCCAAGGGCATGTTCGGCTCCGAATTTGTTGGCCTGAAGCATTTTATGTATATGTTCAAGCTGCCGGATATCGCGCAGGTCGTTAGCAATACGTTGGTAATTGCGATTGGAAAGATTTTGCTCGGAACGATGATGGCTATCATTTTTTCCGTTTTATTAAATGAAATTCGTATCAAATACGTTAAAAAATCCGTGCAGACGATTGTTTATCTGCCACACTTTCTATCCTGGGTTGTACTGGCATCCGTCGTTGTCAACATGTTCAGTCTGGATGGCATTGTGAATCAAATGTTGGCGTTCTTTGGCCTCGAAAATATTAATTTCCTTGGCAGCAACACCTGGTTCCAGCCACTGATTATAGGAACAGACGTATGGAAAGAGTTTGGGTACAGTTCTATCGTCTATTTGGCTGCGATTACGTCGATTGATCCCGGTCTGTATGAAGCAGCAGGAATGGATGGAGCCAGTTGGTGGAGAAAAGTGTGGCATATTACATTGCCAGGCATGCTGCCTATTATTCTGCTCATGGGCGTAATGAGCCTGACCAACATTTTGAGCGCCGGTTTCGATCAAGTCTATAATCTGTATAACCCGGTTGTCTATGAGTCGGGCGACATCCTGGATACCTATGTTTATCGGATCGGTCTCGTTGGGCGACAGTATAGCTTCGGTACAGCTGTTGGTTTGTTCAAGTCCGTAATCGGTATTGTCTTGCTCTTGTCTGCCAACCAGTTGGCCAAAAAATATACGGACAGAAAAATATTCTAAGGAGGCCAAACCTGTGTCCTATTCTTCAAACTTTAAAGATCGAATTGGCCGGTTTGTCATCTATGCCATCGTCATCATGCTGGCATTGGTCTGCCTTCTTCCGTTATGGAATATCGTCGCCATTTCATTCAGCAGCAGCGAGGCGGTATCAGCAAATGCTGTAGGTCTCGTTCCGGTCAATTTTACAACAGCGGCTTATAGCAAAATTATTGATGATGCACAGTTCTGGCGTTCCTTTGGCATATCTGTTCTACGTGTCGCGCTTACCCTTGTGCTAAACATGATTCTAATTATTTTGATGGCTTATCCGCTATCCAAATCGAAAAGGGATTTTAAAGGCAGAAACATTTATATGAATATCATGATTTTTGCCATGTTGTTTAGTGGAGGCATGATTCCGAGTTACCTGCTGATCAAAAACCTGGACATGCTGAATACGATATGGGCACTCGTTCTGCCAGGCGCTGTCCCCATATTCAGTGTCATCCTCGTGATGAATTTCTTCTCCGCTGTACCTAAAGCGCTTGAAGAGGCAGCATTCATCGATGGGGCGAATCCGCTTCAGGTCTTGTTCAAAGTGTATGTCCCTGTGTCCATTCCTGCGCTGGCGACAGTTGCCTTATTCAGTATCGTGGGTACATGGAATGACTTCTTCAGCGGTTTGATCTATATGACCAAAGTCAGCAATTACCCGCTAATGACCTATATTCAGTCCCTTAACGTGAATATTGCCGATTTGCTTCAAGCTGGCACCAATTCCAGTGAACTCAGCAACCTGACTGAAATTTCGAATAAAAACCTGAACGCAGCCAAAATCGTAGTTGCTGTTATCCCGCTATTGCTGATTTATCCCTTGCTGCAAAAATACTTTGTGACTGGCATTGTCGTAGGATCGGTCAAAGAATAACATTAGAAAGGTTGAATGGAACATGGAAAATAAAAAATGGTGGAAAGAAACTGTTGTATATCAAATATATCCACGCAGCTTTCAAGATCGAAACGGTGATGGAATCGGAGACTTGGAGGGCATTGTGTCCCGATTGGATTATTTGCAGCAACTCGGCATTGGTGCGATCTGGTTATCACCTGTCTGCAAGTCTCCTCAAGATGATTACGGATATGATATTTCAGATTATCAGGACATCGATCCGATGTTTGGGTCTTTGGAAGATATGGAAACGTTAATTCTTGAAGCCAAGAAACGAGACATTCGGATCATCATGGATTTGGTGTTGAACCATACCTCGGATGAACATCCCTGGTTTCTAGAAGCCAAAAAAGGTAAAGACAATCCTTACCATGACTACTACGTCTGGAGAGATGGTGTTGAAGGAACGCCTCCGAACGACTTGGGGTCTACCTTCAGTGGTTCAGCCTGGGAATGGGTGCCTGAGATCGGGCAATATTATTTACATCTATTTTCCGTAAAACAGCCCGATCTCAACTGGGAAAACCCAAAAGTCCGGCAGGAGATATACAACATGATCAATTGGTGGATTGACAAGGGTATTGGTGGTTTTCGACTTGACGTGATCGACTTAATCGGCAAAGAACCGGATTTGAAGATTACGGGTAACGGGCCGAATCTGCATGAATATATCAGGGAACTGAGCAAGGAGACGTTTCAAAAAGCGGAAGACCTGCTAACGGTTGGAGAAACATGGGGTGCCACTCCGGAAATCGCCAAGCTATACAGCAACCCGGACGGAAGCGAATTTTCGATGGTTTTTCAATTTGAACATATCGGCTTGGACGAACAAGAAGGTAAAGGAAAGTGGGATCTTAAGCCTTTGGATGTGATGGCATTAAAAAAAGTGCTGTCCAAGTGGCAGACAGAGCTCAAGGGCGATGCCTGGAACAGTCTGTTCTGGAACAACCATGACTTACCTCGAATCGTATCACGTTGGGGAAATGACGGGGAATTCAGAGTTGAGTCCGCTAAAATGTTGGCGACCCTTCTTCATGGTATGCAAGGTACGCCTTACATATATCAAGGTGAAGAATTAGGCATGACAAATGTTCAATATGCGATTGAAGATTATCGTGATATTGAATTGCTCAATTTCTATAAGGAAAGAATGGGGGAAGGATACCCTGAGAGCAGCATTATGGAGTCGATCTACGCCAAGGGACGCGATAACGCGCGAACACCCATGCAATGGGATGCTTCCGATAACGCGGGTTTTACACGAGGGGAACCTTGGATTAAGGTGAATCCAAATTATACGCATATCCATGCCGAGGAAAGTTTGAGTAATCCCGAATCCATATTCCATTATTACCGGAAGTTAATCCAACTAAGAAAAGATCATGAAGTCATCGTATATGGAGATTATGAGCTGGTCTTTCCAGAGAATCAAGACGTGTTTGCTTATACCCGATCGTTGAATGGTACGACCATTCTTGTCGTATGCAATTTCCAGGGATATACGACTGAATTTCCGCTTCAGGAGCAATTGACAGAGCCAAATCAGCTGTTGATATCCAATTATACAGGTGAAATGTCAGAAAGCGAATTGCGTCCATATGAAGCAAGAATGTACCTTATCCATGATTAAAGCATAATACGTTATATAATGTTCAGTTCTCAAGAAAGAAGGATTGTATTCAATGAAAAAAGTATGGTGGAAAGAAGCAGTAGCTTATCAAATCTATCCAAGAAGTTTTATGGATTCCAACGGAGATGGGGTTGGTGACATCCAGGGGATCATATCTAAACTGGATTATATTCAAGATCTCGGTATTGATCTGATATGGATCTGTCCGATGTATAAGTCACCTAACGACGATAATGGGTACGACATCAGCGATTACTGTTCCATTATGGATGAATTCGGTACGATGGCGGACTTCGATCAATTACTGCATGAAGTGCATCACCGCGGCATGAAACTCATTATGGACTTGGTGATTAATCATACCAGTGACGAACATCCGTGGTTTATTGAATCCAGAGCTTCGCTGGATAACCCCAAACGGGATTGGTACATCTGGAGAGATGGGAAGAACGAAGATGAACCGAACAACTGGGAGAGCATCTTTGGCGGTTCTGCTTGGGAATATGATGAAGTCTCCGGACAGTACTATCTCCATCTGTTCTCCAAAAAACAGCCGGATTTGAATTGGGCAAATCAGGAAGTGCGGAAATCCATTTATGAAATGATGAATTGGTGGCTGGATAAAGGTATTGATGGTTTCCGTGTCGATGCAATCAGCCATATTCACAAAGAAGAGGGCCTCTTGGACATGCCAATCCGAGAAGGCGTCAAATACATCTCTTCTTTTGAAAAGCATATGAATGTCAAAGGAATCCAGAATTATCTGCAAGAAATGAAAGAGAATACATTATCCAAATATGACGTCGTGACTGTTGGGGAAGCGAATGGAGTTAAGGTAGAAGACCAAGAAGATCTGCTGGATTGGATATGTGAAGTCAGAGGGAAATTTAATATGGTCTTTCAATTCGAACACCTGGACCTTTGGAAGAACAGCACAGACAAGCAACTGGATGTTCCCAAATTGAAAAACGTCTTGACCAAGTGGCAAAAATCACTGGAAGGCGTCGGCTGGAATGCTTTGTTTATTGAAAATCACGATCAGCCTCGCAAAGTTTCATCTTGGGGAAATGATACGAAGTATTGGTATAAAAGTGCCACAGCACTTGGAGCCATGTACTTTTTCATGCAAGGTACACCTTTCATATATCAGGGGCAAGAGATAGGCATGACAAACGTGGCTTACCCTTCCATAGAGGATTATAACGATATAGCCGATCGGAATTTATATCAGATCAAACGCGAAGAGGGGATGTCGCATGAGGAGATCATGAACATCATATGGGCTTCGAGTCGCGATAACTCCAGAACGCCGATGCAATGGTCTTCGGCCAAAGAGGCCGGGTTTACCACCGGTACGCCATGGCTGAAGGTGAATGACAATTACGTCAATATTAATGTTGAGAAACAACTTCAGGAGCCACGTTCCATACTTCACTTTTACAAACAAATGATTCAGCTGCGAAAAGAACACGATACGCTGACTTATGGGATCTATGAGCTCCTTATGCCTTATCATCCGAGTGTATTTGCATATACACGTACACTGGGAGACCAACAGGTGCTGGTAGTAATCAATCTTACTGAACACATCGTGGAGCTTGGGGAAGATGAGCTTGGCCTCAACTTCTCCGAGGTCTGGCTTACCAACTATGAGAATGGCTTGCTGCCGCTGGTGTTGCGACCGTTTGAAACTATTATTGGATTAAGCGATAAAGTATAAATCTGATGTTCCTACAGGTATCCAATGAAGCAAACAGAGAAATCACTCTCTAATTTCTGACATCAAGCAAGTGAACCCCTTAGAAAAGGTATTGGAATAAGTGCCGCTTATCCAATGAATTTCTAAGGGGCTTTATTTGTTATGCCTTCAGCCAGCGGAGGGCGTGAAACGAGTGAAGCCAAGTCATTTTTCTTTAAAGGGGATACATTAAGTCAACCTTTAAATTTGAGAGGGTTCTTCCTGCGTATACCGACGAGCATACCTCAGATTGATAATTTGTTAATTATCCTTTATTATGAAAGCGTTATCGTAAATTGAATACTTATTGTTCCATTCGGTCACTTGACCAACATATTAAACCTCGAGGTGAGTAGCATGAAGTACAGAAGATTGGGCAAAACCGAGCTGGATGTATCCGTCGTAGGTGTGGGCACCTGGCAGTTTGGCGGGGACTGGGGTAAAGACTATACCCAGAAGGAAGTCGATGATATTCTTTACCGTGCCAAAGAACTTGGTATTAATTTGATTGATACAGCGGAATGTTACGGACCTCACCATATGTCGGAAAACTTTATCGGCGATTTTATGTCCCGTGACCGTCGTGAGGATTGGGTGATCGCATCGAAGTTTGGTCATCAATGGCATGATCACTGGACCAATGCCTGGAGTGTGGATCAGATCCGTGTACAACTGGAAGAATCCCTGAAAGCCCTAAGAACAGATTATATCGATTTGTATCAGTTCCATTCCGGATCAGATGAGGCGTTTGATAACGACGAGCTGTGGACCATGCTGGACAAGCAGGTACAGGCCGGTAAAATTCGAAATCTTGGTATCTCCATTGGCAGCAACGATAATCTGCATCAGACGAGCAAGGCTAGTGAGTTAAACGCGAAGGCAATACAGGTCGTATATAACCGTCTGGACCAGAAGCCCGAGGAGAGGGTATTCCCGTCATGTCAGGAGCAGGACCTTGGTGTGCTTGCAAGAGTCCCACTGGCCAGCGGCTATCTGAGTGGTAAGTACAAGCCGGGCGCAGTGTTCAATGACAATGTCAGAAAGGGACGCGAGCGTCAAGAGATCGATGAGAAACTGCAGCTGGTAAGTGAAATCCAGAAGAACGAAGTCCCTGAAGGGGTCGACATGGCCTCGTGGGCCCTTGCCTGGTGTCTGAAGCATCCAGCCGTTAGCTGCGTCATTCCAGGATGCAAAAGTCCGGAGCAGGTTGAAGCGAACGCCCGGGCTGCAGATCTGGAATTATAAGCGAGCTTGATTGGTGTAGCTTGCTGAGGGCAATATAATCGTGGATTAAAGTGAATTAAAAAGGAGAAAGCAGCCGACCAAAGTATAAGGGGTCGGCTGCTTTTTTTGACCTGGATGAATCATAATTAATATTTAAATTGAATCGTCAAACGCTCTAACTTTTGAGACATTTCCTGCAAGGTTGTGGATAAGCTCGTGATTTGCTCCATGGAAGCCAGTTGTTCTTCTGAAGAAGCAGCTATATTTTGGGAGTTGTCTGCAGCTTGAAGTGCTAGATTGGAGACTTGCTCCTGGCCCGCTGTGATTTCTTGGACGCTTGCCGTGATCTGCTGTGTAACGCTGGCAAGTTCCTCCGTTTGTTGGGCGATAAAGTTGGTAGACTCTACGATTTTGTTAAACTGTTGTTCCGTCTCATTAGCAATCTGTATGCCGGAGTCAACGTCCTGTTTAACTCGATTCAACGTTTTGAGCGATTGTTCGATATCTGTACGCATATCTTGAATCAACGTAGAAATCTGCCCGGATGACTGGTTCGATTGTTCAGCAAGTTTTCTCACTTCAGCAGCTACTACGGAGAAACCGCGTCCTTCTTCGCCTGCACGGGCTGCCTCAATCGAAGCGTTCAAAGCAAGAAGATTAGTCTGCTTCGCAATATCCGTAATGGCAATGAGCATCGTACCGATCTGCTGACTACGTTCATCTAGCATTCTCATAACTACATCCGTTTCATTAACCGACTTGTTGATCAGATTCATTTGCTTCGCCGTATGCTCTACGGCTGTACCACCTATGTTCGCGAGTTCCATCGCATCAACAGAAGAATCGGCAATGGTTGATGAGCTTTCCGCAATTCGCTGGATCCCGATCGATATTTCCTCGAGTGAGTTGGTTGTCCGTTGAAGCATCATTTGTTGCTCTTGTGCACCGGCTGCAGATTCTTGGATGGAAATGGTGATATTCTCAGTTGCCTGACTGGTGTGCTCCGCACCAAGAGTCAACTCTTTGGAAGATGAGGCTACCTGCTTGGTAGAGAGATCGACTTGACTAATAAGCGTTCTCATGTTTTTAATCATATGATTAAAGTCCTGTGAAAGCTCACCGATCTCATCTTTGGACTTCATCTTAACTTCTTCAACGGTTAGGTCACCGTCCGCAACGGATTTCAATCGCTTAGCGACCATAAGGATCGGCTTCGTTAGGCGTCCTGAGATGATGCTAACGATAATGGAACCAAGAACAACCGCCACAGCCATAATTATAAGAACAAGATACAATACTTGTGTGGCACCACTGTTAAACTCACTTAAGTAGGCACCCGAACCGATGATCCATCCCCAATGCGGGTCCATTTCAACATATGAAACTTTCGTTTCTACCTCACCTGTATCCGGTAGAGCCCACTTGTAGGTGACAAATCCGCCTCCGGCTGTTCCAACATTAACGAGCTCTTTTCCCAAATATACGCCATCTTCTGTAACGACATCTGTCAAATCCTGACCTTCATTTGAAGGATTCATTACGGAATGTGCATCTTTGCCAACAGCCCATGGATATCCTGTTTCCCCTACAGTATATTCACTTTTTACAGGCCGCTTATTATCTGCATTCTTTTCACCGAGCAGTTCTACGCGGAGCTTTTCCTGCGCTTGCTCCAATGTTATACTTCCATTCTCTACCTGCTCGTTGAGGAGATTAATCATACCAATGACCATTCGGACACTATTTTCAAGTGCGGCCTTGCCGGATTCATTCATTTCATTTTTTGAAACGGTATAAGAACTGAACCCTATTACGATTGTGGGCACGATAAGTATAACCAAGCACAAAGAAACTAACTTAGCCCTTAACGTTCTCATTTTTAGAATGGATCCTATCTTTGTTTTCACTTCAGTTCCCCCTAGGTATGTCAATGTACAGATCTAACTCAGAACCTGATAGTTAAAATTTAAATTAAATCTGTACCTAATATATCGAAAAAAGAGGAGGTAAAATGAAGTCTTTGAGCGATGAAAATCTCTGTAAACGAACTCGACCTTTGTGCTCAACACAGGGAAAATAGAATTTGTAAAACCAATAGTGCCAATTGCATAAAAATGCATTCTTCACCAAGTAGAGAAGATGAATATGTGTTGTCTGCGATGTTTCATAAAACAAAGGTAAACAAACACTTATTGTTGTATAATGATGGTAAAATATACAGGTGATATGATAGGAGCGAGGGATTTTGCACAGAAAGATTAAGATTAACCTTTTTTACTTAGCTGCTGGGATTTATCTGGGTATCGCCGTTGCAGCATTTGTTCCATGGATTGAGATTGGTTTGAAAATAACGGCATATTCAAGCATCATCGCACTATTAATAACGATCTATGACTCTTCTAAGGTTAGCCTTAGAATAACCTCACAAGAAGGCAATTTGCGTAAGCAAAGAATTCATTATGTATTTATGTTAGCTATGAAAGTGTTAATGATAGTATCACCATTCGTTCTTTTGTTCTGGATCAATTATGAGGATGATGAAGAAGTAATAGCCAAGATAAGTAATTACGTAACCTTTGCTGCAATTGGAATTGTGTTTTTTACAAGAGGCATGGAATTAAAAGGTTTAAGCAGCACTCAAAAATGATTTGAGGCATATTGCATTATTATAGATAGGAAGGGGTGTTACCTTACGGTAATCACTCCTTTTTGTATTGTAGAACAGAATGAAAGATATCTAAAAATGAATTGTAATCTTCATCCTAATGGAGTAATATGCTAATTCTATATATCTCAAAGATATATCCTGAATGGGAGGGCATATGAAAAGAATCAATACCACCCACTTTGCGATTCTCGGCTTGCTTCGTGTGAAGCCCATGAGCGCATATGAGCTTGTTAAGTTTTCGAAGGAGAGCATCGGCCTTTTTTGGAACGAATCGTATGGATATATTCATAAGAGTATCAAACAATTGCAGTTAGAAGGCTCAGTTTCGGTGATGGAAGAAGCGGAGACGGGGAGACGTAAAATTGTCTACGGCATTACAGAGCAAGGATGTGACCAACTTGATTCCTGGCTGGCTCTGCCACCTGAAGAACCCGTAATGAGAAACGAACTGCTGATGAAGCTTTTTGTCTCCGATGAACGTCATATCCCGCAACTCATCACTTTTCTTGAAGAGGAATTAACAGCTAACGAGCAGCTCATCACGATGTTGGCAGGAATTAAAGCGAGTGTTCCTAAAGGGAAAAGCAAGCAAGCCCAGCTCTGGTTGTTAACCCTGGACTATGGGGAGAGATATCTTCGGATGACTACGGAATGGTGTCAGCATGCGCTGGAAACCTTAAGTCATCCAAACAAGGGAGAATAAAATGAATAAAAAACGATCCACCCTCATTCCCATCCTATTGATCACGATCGTGGTGGTTGCCTGCGCACCTCTCCTGTTATGGTTTAGAAGTAGTCCGCTTCTCCCATTAAAGGTCTTCGACAGCGATGTATACAACCTGGAGATTAGTTATCAGATTACGGTGTTGTTATTAGCTGTTATTGTGATTGGCATTGTATACGGGTTGGCAGGTAAGGGGGGACTTAGGTATTTAAATCTGAAAAAGCGAGATGGAAAAATTCGGCCCGAACCGTGGATCGGCATTAAGCCGAAAGAAAAAGAGACATGGAAACACTTAGGTCTAAATTTTGCGGTCATCATTACGTTGGTAACGGCTGTCGTTATCTACTTCCAAGTGGTGCACGGCGAAAGCGTAAGACTGGAGCTGTATCCCGGTGTTGTCCTCATCCTTGTGTTTGCACTAATGAATGCTTTTTCTGAAGAAATCATCTTTCGGTTTTCATTTGTTGCCGTTGTAGGTAAATATGGTTTGTCTTCGTATGTAGCTCAAGGACTGGCGGCTGCAATCTTTGGCGCCGTTCATTATTTTGGACATCCAGGCGGGATAGCGGGTGTAATTATGGCAGCGTTTATCGGATGGTTTTTAGCCAAATCGATGTTAGAAACGAAAGGATTCTTCTGGGCGCTGACGATTCATTTCTTGCAGGATGTTCTTATTTTTAGTGCCTTATTTATGAAGTAGCTGGGCTTGGGAGCTCATACCAAAAGTTAACCGCCCATTAAAAGGCGGTTAACTTAATCCATTGGCTATTCCTCTATAGTTGTTTCTCATAAATTACCATTGTCATTTTGTCGTTAATAACATTGGTTACACCCGTCTTTTTATTATGGACCTGATTTACGGACTTCGACTTGAAATTGATCGGAATATGATTTGAGGTCCCCTGCAAGACCAGCGAGTTCCCCGGAGATGTTCGACAGTTCGCTCGCCGACCGTTGCTGTTCCACAGCACTAGCCGTGACTTCTTCGGCCATGGCTGAAGTTTCCTCGGTTGCGGAAGCAATATAACTGAGGTTCTGTTCCAACTCCTGACGAATAGAGTGCATATCCATTGTCCGGCTGTCCAAACTCTGAGCCAACTCATGCACTTCGGTCGATAAGCGACTAACCTGTCTAAATGCCTGGAGGCAATCAGCGATCTGTTTCTCCTGTTCCTTAACTGCTACCATATTCGCATCAAAATGACTACCCATACGATGTATCTCTTGAACGAATGAACTCAGGATCTCATCAATCTCCTGGATCGAACGTTCGGATTGTTGAGCGAGCTGTCCCATTTCACCAGCAACGACTGCAAAGCCTTTACCCGCTTCTCCAGCTCGGGCTGCTTCAATTGAAGCATTCAGGGATAGAATTTGAGTTTGTTTTAAAATGTTGTGAATTTGACCGCTAATAGAGGAAGCGAGTTCGGATTGAGTCGTCAGAGACCTGGAAATATCCTGTTGATGCTCAACACGCTTGGCATTCTCTCGGCCCTTCTCAAGCAGAACCTCATGTTCACGTGTAACTTGTACTTGAACAGAAGATAGCTGCTCTGAAGTATGAGTAAACTGTTTCACATATGAACCTACTTCATCCATTATTTTGCCGAGATTCTCTGAATGCTGGACGGAGTGTTCTGTCTCTTCAGCCTGTTTCATTGAACCTATGGCAATTTCCTCAATCGCTCTGGAAAGTTCTTCGCTCTGACGCTGGTTCGTCTGAGCGGTTTCCGAAATATCTTTGGATGACTGCTGCAACGTATTTGATCCTTGCTGTATTCCCATCAGAATGTTCGTCAATTGGGCAACCATGATGTTAATCAAATCACTGATGTCACCGAGTTGATCATTGGTCATATGTGTGGATACGACTTTAAGATTCCCATCAGCAACCTGCTCGAGGCTTGACTTAATATCGCGCACTTGTCTAAGAATACCTCGTACTACGAATAGCATCATGACCAAAGAAAGAATCAGTACAACCACAAAAATCGGGATAATGGTCCGATAAGCATTATTCACGGATGTTGCGGAGACTTGATTCACTGCTCCAGCAGAAATATCAATGCCCAGATAGCCAATAACAACGCCTTGCGAATCCTTGATTGGTGTAAAGGAGGACAAAAGCTGTCCCCAGGTTGGATCGTCTACAATGCCTGTTGTGACAACTTCACCTCTTAACAAGGTTTCCTGTATCTGAGGGTTGAATTCCATTGCAGTGCCGTAAGGGCTATATTCCTTATCGTCCCAATTCGCTCCATCTACGGTGTAGAACCACCCGTCCGAAGTTTTGTTATACATATAAACATACAATGCTCCCGATTGAAGCCTAACTTTAACGAGTTCGTCTCTAAGACTTTTATATTCGTTGCTCTCCTCTGAAGCAGTAGAAGATAATGTCTTAATTAATTCCGATTCCTGACCTAGTTGAGAGGCGGTATTCACAGCCAGCTGCTGATTGTTATGTTGCATAGTCATTAATGATGCATTTTCACTGGAGTCGATGGTGGTCCACATGATTAGACCGCCCATGGCCAGTAGCGGAACCAGAATAATCAAATACAGTTTGAACCTTAAATCCATCTTTTTTTTGTAAGTCTGTCTCACGTTCGGTTCCCCCTTGGATGTAATAAAGTAAATATGGTTATTCGTATAACCCCATACTATTTATCGTAATATTGAAGGGGGAAATGAAGACTAACACTAAATTTGTATATACATATACGCAGATTATAAACTAACGTGTAAAAGTGAGAACATATCAAAATGGCGAGCTTTTCCCGGAATTTAATCAGGGGAGAGGTCGCCGGTACTGGAGCCACGAAGTGAATCAAACAGGAAGCACGCATTTATCCTAATATAGGGTTAATAGAAGCCGCTATTGTAGCGGTTTTTTTCTTTTTCATTATTTGACAATTGTACTCCTGTGTACTATATTGTACTTATTCGACAAGTACAATATGGTACACGGTGCAGATCTGTATTTTTAACAGGAAGACCTTGTTTAAAGTAAAAGCTAGGAGGAGAAAGGAAAACCTTTACTAAAAAATAATCTAATTGGAGTAACTTACATGGAGATTATCATAAGCAGCAATACAAGTAAGCCCATCTACGAACAAATAACATCACAGATCAAAGCGATGATTATAAGCGGTGAATTAAAGACTGGAGACCCCATTCCATCAATGCGCTCCATGGCTAAATCTATCCATGTCAGTGTGATTACTGTTCAAAAGGCTTATGAGGATTTGCAAAGGGACGGTTTTATAGAGACCACCGTAGGACGGGGAAGCTTCGTATCGGCACAAAACAAAAATTTCTATCAAGAAGAAATCCAGCGCAGAGCGGAGGGACTTTTGCAGGAAGCCGCAGATCTTGGGCGCTCAAATGGGATTCCTGTCGAAAAACTCATCGAGTTATTAAAGCTGTTCTATGAGGAGGAGTAATGATCATGAATAATGCTTTGACTGTAAATGGGCTCACAAAGGCGTATCACGACTTTGTTTTGGACAATGTATCCTTTCATGTACCGCGCGGGTCCATTGTTGGCTTGATTGGTCAAAATGGTGCAGGAAAAAGCACAACCATCCATTCGATTCTTGGATTGAAAAATAAGGATTCCGGCACGGTAACGATTCTGGGCAAGCAGGATCAGGAAATTGACAATGGTGTGCGCAATCAGATAGGCGTTGTTTTTGACGGCAGTAATTTCCCAGAAGGATTATCACCTAAAAAACTAAACCATGTCTTCCGAAATATCTTTGCAGCTTGGGATGAAGAAAAATACTATTCTTTACTAAATGAATTATCCTTACCTGCAGGCAAAAAGATCAAAGAGTTTTCTAAAGGGATGAAAATGAAGCTGTCTATCGCAGTCGCACTTTCTCACGGCTCCAAGCTTCTTATATTGGATGAAGCGACGAGTGGACTTGATCCTGTTGTCCGTGATGATATTTTAGATATGTTTTTGGATTTTGTTCAGGACGAAAGCAACTCTATCCTGGTCTCCTCGCATATCACAAGTGATTTGGAAAAAGTCGCTGATTATATCGTTTTCATTCATAACGGCAAGGTTGTTTTCAACAAACCAAAGGATGAATTACGATATAAGTACGGGATCATCAAATGTGGTGCGGCACAGTTTGATGCCCTTGATAAACAAGATATTGTCGCTTACCGAAAACAAGATTATGCTTGGGAAGTATTAGTTGCCGATAAAGGTTCGGCGCAAAAAAATACCCAAATGCAGTGATTGATCCTGCGACAATTGATGATATTATGCTGTTGTATATAAAGGGGGAGAGGAAATGAGAGGACTTATTCTTAAAGATTTCTACGCTATTAGGGATGCGTTGCTTATCCCCCTACTGATCATGGTCGTTATTGGAATCGTTCTATCCGTCGTAAGTTCTCCCTGGCTTTTGATTGTGATCGCCGGGACCTCATTTGGAATGATGGCGGTAATGAGCATTCAAAGCGACAAAACAGCGCAGTGGGATAAATTTTGCGCTACACTTCCTGTCTCAAGGGTTCAGAGCGCTTCAAGTAAATACGGTTTGTATGTGATCCTTAGTCTATTTGGAATTCTGGTTGCCACGGTCATCTGTGTTATTGCTTCAATTATATTATCTAACTTTGAGCTATCCGCTGTATATGTGAATGTATCCTTTGCGCTTATTCTTGCATTTCTTCCAGCTAGTGTGAACATTCCCAGTTCTTTTTTACTTGATGGAGAAAAAAGTATTGCCGGAATAATCCTTTCTTATGTAGTTACCGCTCTTGCAATTGCAGGATTAAGAACATGGCTAGGCTACTATATGAATATAGAAGAAAATCTGCTTTTAGTATATGGAATAGTAGCTGGATTTAGTGTTGTGGTATATATACTCTCATGGATCATATGCCCAAGATGGCTAAGCCGTAAAGAATTATGATGCATAACATGATGGAATACTCTGCCCAGTATGTGATCAAAAACCAAGAATCAAAATGAGGGAAGATACAGCGGTGGAAAATTTCAATTTATCTCAAAGCCAGACGCAAGTGCAGAGCCGATGACCGCGAGCAGATTCGCAGTTATCGGCTTTTTTTGCATTCGTTCAAAACATGTTGTAAAAGAACTGTATTTTTCTTACGAAATAATCTAAGATTTATTTTAGGTAGGATAACACTTGGTGAGTAGGGAGTGGAAAAATATTTTCGTGGAGTCAGAGCAGTCATCTTACAATGATTCTCGTTATCTAGGAGCTAGAATGAAAAAAATCATTGCTTTCATGGACTGGAGTATATTCTCGCTTCGTTTTTATCATTACTTGTTGCTTGCCATTCTAATTCTGACTGTGCCCGGAGACTCGGCTCACGTTCAATTGGAGATCATCTGGCTTTTGGCGGCCTTCCTTGTCCCGATCTTATTTTGGTTTCCACAACTGCGGTTGAACAATCTGTGGTTTTGTATTACCGAAGTCATTCTTGGTGGCTCATATTATGTGAATATGACTATCCATTCTGAATTCATCTCCTCGCCTGATTACTTGCTTCCCAGCCTAACCATGGGCTACTTATTGACCAGAAAGACATATTGGATTATCCCTACTGTTTTTTTGATACCATTCGTCTTCCTGTTCAATCAAGGATACACCTTGAACCAGAGCATGAGTATGGGGTTCGACAACTTGTTATTTTGCTTTATTGGTATATGGGTAAGCTTCATAGCTAATGCTTATCGTCAGAAAAATGCCTTGGCGGTTGAAGTTGAACATCAGAACAGGTTGTTGAGCCATTATGCCGCTCAGGTCGAGAAATTAACGTTAATGGAAGAACGCAGCCGTATGTCCAAGGAACTCCATGATACACTTGGGCATTCCTTTATTTCTCTGATCATGAGTCTGGATGCGGCCATTGCTCTATTGGATCATAAGCCTGCTGAGGTGAAAGATAGACTTATTCGCTTGAGAGCGTTAGCCGAGAGAAATCTCGACGAAATGAGAGATGTTGTTCACGAAATGGGAGAAGACGATAATAGCCTCTTTAAACAGATTAGGGTACTTGCTGATAGCTTTGCCGAGCACACTGGAACGAATGTTACATTGAATCTGCCTATGACAGAACATGCAATGCTTCTTAAAGCGCGACAAGCTATTCTGCGCATGATTCAGGAATCGTTTACGAATGCGCTAAAACACGGAAAAGCGTCTAAGCTGAATTTGGAGCTTTCCTTTGTTGAGGAAGCCTTACATATCGTTATTCGAAATAATGGTAAGCCATTGGACAAATTGGAATACGGTTTTGGCTTAACCACGATGAAGCAACGGATTCAGGAGATTGGAGGTAAGCTTACCCTCTCATCCTCATCTGGAGCCACGTCGTTCACCGAGGTGAGATGCGAAATTCCGTTAAATGGAGTGATGTTACATGCAGAAGATTAGAATATTAATTGTCGACGATCAAGAGCTTATTCTGGAGAGTCTGCATATTGTCCTGTCTCTTGAAGAAGATTTTGAAATTGTCGGATTAGCCAAAAATGGGGAAGAAGCCCTTGAAGGCAGTAAACAATTTCAGCCGGATATCGTGCTAATGGATATTAATATGCCCGTCATGGATGGCGTTGCTGCAACGTCACGAATTAAGCAACAGCTTCCGGCGATTAAGATCATCATGCTGACCTCATATAAGGAAGTGGATTATGTTTTGACGGCATTAAGCCATGGAGCAGAGGGGTATCTGCTCAAAGCGATCCGTCCCAAGGAGCTGGCTGCAGGAATACGTGTGGTTCATACAGGAGGTACATTGATTTCTCAGGAAATGGCGGCCAAAATGATAAAAAATATACCCCCGTCTGCTGCTCCAAAGAGCAATGAGTATGGATTGAGCGCACGTGAAATTGAAGTGCTTCACAAGTTGGCATCTGGCTTGCGCAATCAAGATATTGCTGAAGCTTTGTTTCTTAGTGAAGGGACCGTTAAAAACTATATTTCTTCCATCTATTCCAAATTGGATGTGAAAGGAAGGAGGGAGGCAACTCGCAAAGCCAGAGATTCAGGAATGATGGAAGAATAAACAGGTAGAATATTACTGATGTTCATAAAAAATCGGCAACTCATTGGAGTTGCCGATTTTTTATGTCATAGGTCAATTCATGACTAAATCGCACTATGTCTATATGACTTTTAAAGTCTAAATTTATAACAAGCGGAACAATCACTTCGGAAGATTGAAGCGCAGAGAGGGGTAATTCGGATGAAAAAAATGAAGAAATTATTTTTTGGGATCGGTATTGCTGTTTTAACACTTTCAATGGTGGTTCTTTACTTTCCAACATGGACTCCGAAAATAAAAGGGGAAAATAGTATTAGTGTACTGGAACAAGTAGAGATCAATGGAACAGGTCATGAAATCATGATCCGCGGTCAAAATGTAGAGAATCCGGTCATTCTGTATGTACACGGTGGGCCGAGCGCATCTGAAATTCCGCACGCCAAGCAATATCAGGATGTATTGGAATCCAGATTTACCATTGTGAACTATGATCAAAGAGCAAGCGGAAAGTCTTATCATTTATTTGAGGATTACTCCAATTTATCAACGGACTTGTTGGTTGATGATATACTGGCCATCACGGATTATATCTCTGAACGCCTTGGCAAGGAAAAGGTGATCCTGATCGGCCATTCCTTCGGTACTTACATTGGTTCTTTGGCTGCCCATAAAGCACCGGAGAAATATGAAGCCTACATCGGAATTGGTCAGGTAGGAGATACTAAGCAGAGTGAGATAGACGGTTGGAATTATGTAATGAGACAAGCTCAGCTTGCAGGTAATGATGATGACATAGCAAGACTGAATCAGGTTTCTGAAGCCATTAATCAAGGGCAGACATTTACACCGAGAGACATTGTTACACGATACAATGGTGCTGCGAGATTGATGGATAATCCTGATGACAGTTTCCTTGGAATGGCGTTCAGCAGTGAATATAACATGCTCGATGTCATCCGTTATCATAAAGGAATGACTTATTCACAAGGAATTCTAATTGGTGAAGTGATGAGTCGTCCATTGCCTTCCTTAATTAAGAAGCTGGATCTGCCATTTTATTTTGTAATGGGAGATTATGATTTTATGACTTCGTCGCATGCTGCCAAGCAATTTTTTGACGGAATTAAAGCTAACAAGAAAGAGTTTATTTCTTATAAAGAATCGGCTCACTACCCACACTATGAAGAAAAGGAAAGATTCTTCAATTGGATGACAGATACGTTCAATCCATAACATTTGTTAGAAATTAAAAAGAGAAACGTGCGTAAATAAAAAGTGATCCGCTGCTGTTTTCAAATAGAGAATGACATTAGGAATCGTTGCAGAAATGCTGACGATTTTTTTTGTATACATTTACAGAGCGTTATAGAGCTAAAGCCCATAGTACTTGATATATTCTTAAACAATTCTTAAACGCAACGTGCATTGGTTTTAAACTCCAGATGTTAAGCTGATATACATAAAAACAGAGGAGTGTCAGCCTAATGAATCAGTTGGTTAGAAAAGTGTTATTGTCTACAGTGGTGTGCAGTTTCAGTGTGATGTCTATTGGTCCGGTGGCATATATGTCTGGATCAACTTTAGTAGACCAGAAGAATGCGATATCTTCAGAATTAATTTGGAAAGAAAGCGTTCGCTCAAATGCAAATACGATCACATCCATTAACGCAGAGAAAAATGATCAGTACTCTGATTTGATGTTTCTAAAGTCTATTTTAACGGATAAACGAATCGTTAGCTTGGGAGAAGCATCGCATGGAACATCAGAATACAATTCAATGAAAGTAAGGCTGGTAAAATTTTTGCATGAAGAACTAGGATATAATATCATTGCATTTGAATCCAATCTAGCCGATACGGCTGCTGCATATGCTCAAGTACATAATACAACGCCAGAGGAATTGATGAAAAGCTCCGTCTATGGCGTGTGGCAGGTTGAAGAGAACTTACCTTTATTTGAATACATTGCACAACAAAGCAACACAGATCATCCGCTTATATTAACTGGATTTGATTCACAAGGTACATCGGAGTCTTTTATTAAATTCGTTGAGGCGTGGTTTGCTAAGGTCGACAAGAATAAAGCTACAGCATTTGCACAAACGGAACGCTGGTATTTAAAGCTGAACATGGTTAACAAAGTAGAAGATTTTAATATTCAAAAGAAGAAAATTAAAGAAAAATACATGACTCTCCAAAAGTTTGTAAGGGACAACAACGTTGAATTAAGTCGGACTCAGAATGAGCAACTCAACCTGATATCTCTGGTAGATCGTGTCTTACAAAATAGGTTAGACATGCTGGATAACTATCATCCTCATATTGTAAATCTGCTAGCAGGAGTAGACCCCGAGAAGCATCTGAAATTAGGAAGTTATGAACGAGATCGCGTGATGGCGGATAATGTAGAATGGCTTGCAGAAACCGTTTATCCTGAGGAAAAAATGATATTATGGGGACACAATTATCATATACGTAAGAATAATTCCACAATGATCACAGAGCATAACGGCTACGATTATGATAATAACCCATATCCAACCATGGGTGAGATGCTTCCATACTCACTCAAGCAAGCTGGTTATGTTATAGGTTTGTATGCATATGAAGGAAGCGCATATAAAAACAATGGAGAGGAAGAGCAAGTCCTGCCTCATGAAAAAGGTAGTCTTGAAGATATTGCAGGAACTGAAATGGGCCCAGCCCGGTTCATCAATATGAAGGACAAGGCGTTAAGTCCAACAACGGAGTGGATGTATACACCTCGAATTGCCAAAGCATGGGGAGTTTTAGACGAGAAGATGATCCCTCGCGATCAGTATGATGGAATATTACTTATTCATAAAATCCATCCCTCTAATCACTAGGAAAGTACGTACTCAATTTTCGAAGTGAGGGATAGGGCTAAAAATCGATTGTACTTGGTGGTAAACAGTGTTACTCTAAAAGTCTGTGTTCGACAATATATTCAATACTAGCCACCAATTTAGTTTTAAAGAAAGGTAACACTATGATAAAAGTTGAAAACTTATCCTTCTCATTTCCACAAAAGGAACTATATAAAAACATTTCATTTACGTTTGAAGAGGCACAACATTGTGCTTTTATCGGAACAAGCGGAAGTGGAAAAAGTACACTGATTGATATCCTGATGGATCCGGAACGATATTTGTTCGAGGGCAAGTTAGAGATAGACCCCGATTGCAGAATCGGGTATGTGAGTCAGTTTTTGCAAGTAGACAAAACAAAAGAAATGACCGTTTTTGAATATATCGCAGAAGAATTCATCAAGATACAAGATGAAATTACAGCGATTTATGCGGAGATGGCCACCACATCGGATATGGATTCCCTGATGGAAAAGCTTCAATTGGCTTTGGATGCCTTCGAAGCGATGGATGGGGACAATTTCGAAAAAAACATCAATAAACAGTTAAACCTTGCCAACCTCATGAAGCTCAAAGATCTTAGTATATCCGCCATAAGTGGCGGGGAATTCAAACTTATTCAAGTGATGAAGGAAATGCTGAATCGTCCAGACTTCATGATTATGGACGAACCCGATGTATTTCTAGACTTTGAAAACCTGAACGCGCTTAAAAAATTGATTAACTCCCACAAGGGAATGCTGCTGGTCGTTACACACAACCGGTATCTGTTGAATCATTGTTTCAACAAAATCATACACCTAGAAAACACAGAGCTCCAGGAGTTTGACGGGCGATATATCGATTATAACTTCTCACTGCTTCAGTCTAAGATTGAACTGCAAGAAATCGCGGTTGCTGAAGCTGAAGAAATTGAGAGATACGATCACATCATCGACAATCTTAGAGAGATCGCCACATATAATTCGGAAGCCTCGAGAGGCAGAGCGTTAAAAGCCAGAGTCAAGTTTCAAGAAAGATTGGAAGCACGTCGAATAAAAGAACCCTTTGTCGATATCAAACAGCCGAATATCCGTTTTGGGATCGATAAGGAAATGGAAGACACCGTTGTAGTTAACGTCAATAACTATAGCGTTTCCTTTGACGAGTTGCTTTTGGAAAATGTGAACTTTGAAATCAAATCGACAGATAAAGTAGCCCTGATCGGTCCTAACGGTACCGGAAAAACGACTTTACTCCGAGAAATCTTTAAAAATAATCAGGATTCCATTGAAATAGATACCGATGTTAAAGTGGCCTATTTATCTCAGGTTCAAGGCGAAATGTTAAAGGATTCGAATACCATCCTAAATGAATTCATAGATTCCGGGTTTCAAACGTATGATGAAATTAGATCGTATCTTCCAAACTATGGCTTTGAAGGAGAAATCCTTGATCAAAAGATTGAATCGTTATCTGGCGGAGAAAAAAACATGCTTCAATTGGCTAAAGTTTCTGCCAGTCAAGCCAACGTATTGCTCCTGGATGAACCAACAAGCCATTTGGATATCTATACACAAATCGCATTGGAGAAAGCCATTGAAGACTACAAAGGTGCGATTATCATGATTTCTCATGATTTCTATTCGGTTGTAAATGGTATGGATTATGTCTTAATTATTGAGGACAAAACGATTAGTAAAATGAGTATAGAAGAATTCAGACAGATGATTTATGCGAGTCATTTTGATGAAAACTATCTAGAAAATGAACAAAAGAAAAAGTCTGTTGAAATGAAAATTGAATTGGCTTTAAAAGATACTAATTTTGAACTTGCAAAGAGTTTGGTTGATGAGCTAGAAGAGCTGATTAAGTTGCTTTAAAACTAAAGGGCTAAAGTGAATTAGTTCGTTTTCAACGATGAAACCTAATGTTTGTGGAAAAAGTATCAATACAAAAGACACTGATGAATAAAATATCAGTGTCTTTTTACTACATTCATTTCTTGATAGCTCTTGCCGGAGTCAAAGATTTATTTGGGCAAATTCCGCCGTTGTGTCCGTTATATATGTCATGGCAATTCTCGATAAGTCTGTGTGTACTTGATGTAATCAGACTTCACTCGCTCAAAACGGCTGGCTTTCGATGTGTAAATGATAATTACGAAATCCTTTGGAGTATCCAAGAAGGTGTATAATTCACCATTTTTCAATTTAGTAGTATCCGAATAGTTTTCCACCTGAAGCCCTTTTATACCATTAATCTCGACGGCGGCAGGAGCCGGAAGAGGCATTAAGCTATTAGGCTCTATGCTGCTCTTAACCACGGAGGAATAGAATTGAGTTAATGTCGTCCCAAAAGATTTGGGATAGCGCGCAATAATCGCAGATTCATTATCGAAGGTACTATAATAAACAAAGAACTTGAATTTCTGCTCTTTTGAGTATTGTGTTTGTGGATCAACAGCCCAACTGGATGGGAGAGTGATTTGGGAAGAATTATCTAGTGAATGATCTATCAGCTCTACTGGAGATTCATCTCTATAGACTTCTGTAGGTTCATCATGATGTATACGAACATTTTTTGCAGTTTCTTCAAAGAGAGCCCGATCCTCATCTGTCAGCCCTCCGTGTGATTCTAATGAAATAGTGTAAAAATGGTTTTTGCTTTCGAAATAAGCCGAGATATATCCGACTTGACTTGAATCGTAATCCATTTCCGTTTCTTTTAGATAGGAAGTGTAAGCGTCAATGGTTATTTCACTTGTTCGGAGCAATCGTTCATCTTTCTTTGATGAACTGGCTCTAGAATCTGTGATTTCTTGTTGTATTCCAATATAATCTGTGAGGTTAATTTTTGAAGTTAGGTCACTGCGTTTATATCGACTCACATTTAAGGTTTTGCTTCCGTCAGATGAAGCTGCATGAAGCAGTGAGATTGAATTTGGTTCATCTTGTACTCTCCATGCACTAGGTAGCGTGATTTGAATTTCCTTGTGTTTGGAGTAGATGGTTTGATGGATCGGATTCGTTTCTTGAATTTGAATTTCAAGCTCTTGATTTTCAGTAAATGTGTTTTCCACATTTTTTTTATTGGTAGTGCAACCTACAAGTGCTAAAAAGATGCCGGTAACGGAAGCAACTTGCATGATTTTATTGGAGGATATCAATATTTACAACGCTCCTTAAACAACGTATGTATTCCAACATTAATTGTTAGGTATTTTTATTTTATTTGCTAGTACAGGTCAAGTAACCAGGCATTTAAGGGTACTCATGAAAACTCTTGGTATGATTTTGGTAAGCCTTTTTTGTTTGTTCAAAAGTGCTGGCCGGTGCAATAAACTCAATAATTGTAAAATTTTTAGGGTAATCGAATACGGATACCAGATAACCTAGATTACTTTTGCCGACCGTGGCCATAAATTCGTACTGAATCACGTTTCTACCGTCTATCTCTTCCTGACTTGATTTCAATTGCTTAACATCTTTGAAATTTTCCGATATATATTCGATATGGGAATCTGCCATAAAATCAAGAGGTGGAGAAGAGTCACCGAAATCTGATTTTCTATATCTGGCTAGGGTTAAAAGTTCATTACCTGTCGGATCCATGGCTTTAATAGTTGATTCCTTGTTTTGTTTGAATTTTGTAATCCAACTGGAGGGAATCTGAAATTCAACTTCTTTATCAACATCTTTTACCACTTGGGTCGTAGAATGAGAGTCGATACGATCTGAATTCGGTTGATTATCGACGACTTGTAGGGAAGAGATCAATTGATGGAACAGAACCCTATCCTCTTCGGTTAACTCATGTTGAATGATCAAAAGGGCACGATAATAATGATGTTCTTTTTTGAATGAAGCACTTATGTAATTGGTCGCCATACCGCCGTAAGTCATTGATCCTTCGCTCATATAGGATTCTTCTGAATCTATGATCGTTGTCGTATTTGAATCTGTAGCTTCTAGCATAACCTCATTACCAAAAGAGATGCCATTTGGGGCAACTAATGCATACTCTTCCAATGTGATATCAGAAACCACATCATCTTGGCTGTTGCGTTGTATGACAAAATTATAATCCCCTTGTTTATTTACGACGCTTAAGAGAGCTGGTATTTTGTCACTGGTGAAAGTTTTCCAATCTGCCGGTACAGTCACACTAACTTTACGGTCATTGGAAAACAAATTGAGATCTTCCACCTTCTCATTCAATATATTGTTTGTTTCCGATACATTTTCCGCTAGAGGAGCATCACACCCTCCCAAAAGAGCCAGCATCATCACGGTTACAGGCATAATGTAACGAGTTCCTTTTCCTAAAGAGGTTTTGTTAAGATTCAATGATTTCAAATAGCTTCTCTCCCCGATAAATCGTATATAAATAGCAAAACAAAGGGTTATTTTACCATTATAGTATTATTTTTAATATACAACTTTAGCCTTAAATGTTATCAGTATTATGCAAATCATAGTTTCATAACTACGAATATAACTCAACAACACAACATCATAACCTCTTACTAGAGAGGCACTTTGATAGAAATAAACTTGGTAAAAAAAACCTCGAATATCTCCAAGGTTTTCGATGAACAATTTACATAAACGGGGTGAACTGGATGAGAAAAAAAGGGAAACAGATGTTAGCTTCGATCTTATTAATGATCATGCTTATCGGATGCCAAAACTCGAAACCGAAAGAACAGGATTTGATGCGGATAAACTCCACGAATGGAGAAAATGCAAAGAAAGTCATCTTCCTGATGGTGGACTCTTTGATGTATCAAGCGATCGACCAAGGGATCAGTAAACAGGAACTTCCCGCATTTAAATTCCTGATCGAACACGGGCAATATTACAAAAATTTGGTCAGTTCTTTTCCCACGATGTCCGTCACAATCGACAGCTCGCTGATTACTGGTGCGTATTCAGACATTCACCGTGTGCCGGGCCTAACTTGGTATTCTGCAGACAACAAGAAAATGATCAATTACGGAACCGGACCCATGGAAGTGCTAAAACTCGGAGTTAGTCCAGTTATGACTGATGCATTATTCCATTTGAATGAAAGTCATTTGAACAAGGATAATTCCACGATTTATGAGGATTTGGCGCAGCAAGGGTTAAAGTCTGGTTCGATCAACGGGCTGATATACAGAGGGGCGTCCGCTCATAAATTGTCGATACCTGATTGGATGCAAGCTACTACATCCTTACCAAAAGAAATCCATGTTAAAGGGCCAGATTTCCTGTCCCTGGGTGCATTGTCTAATCCGTTTCAAGGTATCAAAAACTTGCCGGATGGCCTAACGAAGCGGATGGGTATCAATAATGATTTTGCTATTGAAGCTGTGAAATATTTGATTCAATCCAATAAACTACCGGATTTTTTGTTTGTCTATTTGCCGGATTTAGACCGGGAGTTACATAAAGAAGGCCCTGCGGGGCTTCATGGGGTCAAAGAGTTAGATCAACAACTTCAATCTGTTTTGGAGTCATTCGGTTCTCCGGAGAAAGCCTTGCAGCATGCCAACTTTATCATTGCAGGGGACAGCGGCATGACCCGTATTCTGCCTGCCGAACAGAATCCGGTCATTGATCTGCCTTCCTTGCTTGGAGATGCCAAAATCTTGCGTCCTGGTGAAGCTGTATCGAAGGACACTGAGATCATTCTTGCCGTCAATGAAACGATGGCCTATGTGTATTCATTAAATGTAGATCGTTCCCTGAGAGATACGGCGAACCTTTTAATGAAAGACCGGCGTATCGATTTCATCTCTTGGAAAGAAAAGGATTGGAATTACGCCATGCAAGGATCAACAGCCAATCAGATCAAATTTAAAGCAGGAGGCAACCTGACAGATCCATATGGCCAATCATGGACAGTCGAACAGGACGAAGAGGTCTTGGATCTAAACTTAAATATGTCTACACACTCCTTAAATTACGATCAGTATCCCGATGTTCTGAAACGATTGTCAAGCGCACTCCGTTCACATCAAGGCGAATTTTTGGTTATCACCGCAAAACCAGGGTATGAATTTACTAGCGGTAGCTCACCAAAGCATAAGGGAGGAGGAGGTCACGGTTCCATCCGTAAAATGGAATCTCTTGTTCCCTTGATTATCAGTGGTACAGATCAAAAGCCTGAGTATTTACGTATGGTCGATTTAAAAGCTTACCTGCTAAACCTTTTGACTAGAAAAAATCAAGGAATACAGTAGGTAAAAAGAGTAGGAGATTCAAATCAATTTGCCTTATGAATGTAAATGCACTGGTCAGTGATGAATAACCAACGTATACGGTTAAATATGATGTTACGATGGAGGTTATTGCTTCTTGAAATTTAAACTAGGACGCTGCTTATTGAATGAACGATTGATTGAAAACGGAAAGTCAGCAGAATGGCTGGCAAAAGAATTACTTTTTAAACCGGAACGCATTTTCGACTTTATTGAAAACAAAAGAGTGATGCCCCTCAAAATTGCCATATCAATCGCCGATTCCATCGGTTGTGATGTTCGTACCTTGTATGAACTAATTCCGGAAGAGGCTAACAGGAAAATGTAACTGGAGCAAGGGATATATGAAAATCAAAGATGTCATTATTGGCTTAGAAAATGCTTATCAATCCTATGAATTGTAGGCCTTGGAGAGGCCGAAGGATTGAATCATTAATCGAAAACTGTCTAGGACAAGAACATTGTCCTATTGAAAGTCGCTATTTTAGCGGCTTTTTTAGTTTATCGTTGCAAGTCGATTGTTACGGATTCAGAACACCTGAAAACGAATTGAAAGTCCGTAATATTATACGAAAACTACAAAAATACTCTTCACCGTGACGCATCCCACACTGACACGGCAATTGCGTGAACTTGAGGAAGATGGACTAGTACACCGAGTAGCTTATGCTGAGATGCCACCTCGTGTTGAATACTCTCTTCTTTTTTATGTCAGTCCTAATAAAAATCCTTTCTAAAAATTTTATTTTGTTATTTTAACTCAATAGGCATCATAAACTGTGAAATAAACTGGACGAGCGAGTAGGAGTGAGGGAGTCTTGAGTGTTCAACTTCTAATCAGTTATATTTTCCTTGGTTTGACGCTTGCTGCTCCTATTGGGCCGGTCAATTCAGCCCGATTGGACAAAGGCCTCAAAAATGGCTTTTGGCATGCCTGGATGGTTGGAGCAGGTTCCATGATTGCCGATGCTACCTTTATGCTGTTGATTTATCTAGGTTTGGTTCAGTTCCTCAACATCCCCATGGTACAAATTCCCCTCTGGCTCGTTGGCGGCTTCATATTAACCTATACTGGAATTGAAAGCATCCTGCAGATCAACAAATTGAAGCTGCATTTGAAGAACAATCAAAAAGATTCCCTCTTTCACTGCTTTATGCTTGGATTTTTCATGTCCCTCACTAGCCCGATGTCCATCATTTTTTGGTTAGGGATCTATGGATCCATTCTGGCCAAAACGGCAGTGTCATTTGGGACAAGTCATTTGCTGATTTACAGCAGCATGATCTTTATTGGACTGACGCTCTGGGATTTGCTGGTTGCGGGTTTAACCACAGGTATGCGTCGTTATCTCAATCAAAAAAGTCTCTCCATCATATCGGTTGTATCCGGTTTATCTCTGGTTGGTTTCGGGGTATATTTTGCTCTTCAAGGGCTACGTGCGTTGCTCTCTTAGAGGATGGGCTTATACCCAAATGCAGCAATGCCGGATTGGGACAACGCGACACAGCGATGATAGGCACATAGACTGCTCTCATCAGTTATGCAGGGAACTGCATGATAATCAAACTGAAGGGACGATGTACTATAATGCTGCGAACGATTGTTGTGCCAACCAAGTACAAACCGATACTAAATCTAAGGGAAACTGCTGAGGCCATACATTTTGCAAAAAAGAAATTTCAGGAACGATTGGAACAGCAGTTAAATCTGATACAGGTACCCTCACCGGTTCTGTTGCAGGAAGGTACAGGAATTAATGATAATCTGAACGGAGTAGAGCGTACCGTTTCTTTCGATGCCTTGGATCTGGATGAGGGGCAGATTGAAGTTGTTCAATCATTGGCCAAGTGGAAACGGATGGCTCTGAAGACGTATGGATTTCAGGTGGGTGAAGGATTATACACTGATATGAATGCAATCAGACGGGATGAATGGATGGATAATCTGCATTCCATCTATGTGGATCAATGGGACTGGGAGAAGGTCATTGCTGAAGATAAACGTAACCTGGCGACTCTGAAGGAAGAAGTACGCAAGATCTATCGTTCAATTCAAGTCACAGAGCAGGAACTCTGCACTCAATACCCATGCCTTGAACCCATTCTGCCCGATCAGATCTTCTTTATTACAACGCAAGAGTTGGAAAACCAATATCCCGATCTTACCCCAAAAGAGCGTGAAAATGAGATTGCTCGCCAGTACGGTGCTGTTTTTATCATGCAGGTAGGTGGGCTGCTGAATTCAGGAAGTGTTCATGATGGCCGCTCTCCGGACTATGATGATTGGACTCTAAACGGAGATATTTTATTATGGTATCCTGTACTGGAGCAGGCTCTCGAAGTCTCATCCATGGGAATCCGTGTCGATGCCGCTGCACTTGAAAAGCAATTGGACCTCAGCCAAGCAAATGAACGGGCTGCTCTTGAATTTCATCAATCTGTCTTAAATGGTGAACTTCCCTTCACGATTGGAGGCGGGATTGGTCAATCCAGACTGTGTATGTTTCTGTTGCGAAAAGCTCATGTTGGTGAGGTGCAGGCTTCGGTGTGGAACCATAGAACGTGGCGGGAATGCGAGGAGGGCAATATTCCTCTGTTATAGATATCGATTGAACAGGAAAGGATATCCCGTCAAGGATATCCTCTTTTTGTTGTTATGTGGAGACCTTATGTTTTTTCCACCATCTTGTCATGATCCAGGTGACCATAGCAATAACAAAAATCATGATTAGACTTACTAAAAAACCCACTCGGATGTCCGGTTTGATTAACGTGCCGCTAACGGCTCCTAATAATAGAATCAATCCTGATATGCCAAGTATCACATCTCGGGTCCGGATGCGAAGTATTTTGAACGCCGCAATAATGATAAAGGACCAGTTATACATCTGTAATATCCCTGCTGCGGTAGTGATGTATTCATAGATCTTCCCCGGAAGCAACAGGGCTGTCACAATAGATGCGCTTAGTCCAACCGCAGCAAGTGCAAGAGAAGGTAGGGGAAGTTGTTTGAATTTCAACTTCACCTTGAATAACTTAGGCGCGTCTCCATCCTTGGACATGGTCACCAAAAGGTTCACAACAGCAAATAACGAAGCACTCATGGCTGAAAAGCCGGCCAAGATGATAGCCCCATTGAATACATGGGGAAAGAAAGCCAAATGATACGACGATAGAGCTGTGACAAATGGGCTTTCCTTTTCATTCATCTTGGTATAGTGCACCATGAATACCGCCATGCCGATGGATAACATGTAAAGGATTGAAAGGCCTGTCAGCATGACCTTTCCAGCTTTGGGGGCATCCTTTTTATCCTGTAACTGAATGGACATGAGCCCAATGGTCTCTACACCGCCATATGCGTAAAACGCATAGAGAAGAGATGACCAAAAGGCAGGGAACTTTCCGGGAAACAGTTCAGCTGCTGAACTTGGCATGCCAGGCCGTCCGTTGCTTCCCCCATGAATCCAGCCAAAGAGTGCAGCTGCAGCCAGCAGAATAAACATGACAATGGCTGCCGTTTTAACCACAGCGAGAACATTCTCAATTTTGTCAAACCACTGTGTCCCGAGCAAGACGACAAAAATGGACAGCACGGCGTAACCAGCCGCGAAAATCCAGAGCGGAACATTTGGAAACCAAAATCGAGAGAGAATGGACAAGGCTGTCAACTGGCTTCCCATAATTAAAATTTTGGTACTCCAATAATTCCACCCGCAACCAAAGCGGGCCCAACGGCCGAAAGCTTTACCGGCATAATAACAGAACGAACCTTCCTGAGGATCCGCTGTGGTCATTTTTGCCAGGAAATGAAACACAATATAGGTACCCAATGCTGCAATCAAAAAGGACAGCACCATGGAAGGTCCGGTCTGCTTGATGCCTATTCCCGAACCAAGAAAGTATCCGGTACCAATCGTACAACCTATGCCAAGCAGGGATAGCTGCCACCATTTTAACTGCCCCTTCTCCTTACCTTCAGATGAAGAGGAGGCATCTTGTGCAGCGCAACTTAAATCCGTCAATATAGGACCACCTCTCCTTCTCAGATAAGGTGGTCCTTTAGAGAATAAAATATGTAACACGCATAGAAAACTTGTGTCATGAGCGAATCTTAGGCAGGAATGCTAATAAAAATTTACCGCTACATAACGGATAGTGAAGACAATTGGGATTTACCATGACGATCCATAACCCAATTACGATAGATCTTATAAGAAATTCGTGAGATTTCAGAATTTTATCCGATAGGAGGATGCTATTATACAACTACAAATAAAGATGAGGTGATGATATGCAAGCGAAATTGACAGCGGACGCCATTCCCCTCTCCAAAAAGCGGAAGTCATGGATAAGGACGATACAAAAGCACAAAGTGATGTATGCTCTTTTATTACCGGCCCTAATATACTTTGCCGTATTCAAATACATTCCTATGGCGGGAATCATGATTGCTTTTAAAAACTACAACCTGGCTTTGGGACTATGGGATAGCCCCTGGGTGGGATTCAAAAATTTTACGGATTTTATGAACGGCGTTTATTTCTGGGACATCATGAGAAATACGATTGTTATATCACTGTATAAGCTATTGTTCGGTTTCTCCGCTCCCATCGTACTTGCTTTACTCCTCAATGAAGTGTATTCACAATGGTTTAAGAAAATTGTACAAACGATCACTTATTTGCCTCATTTTCTGTCCTGGGTCATTGTTTATGGAATTATGGTGGCATTACTAGCCCCAGGGGAAGGTCTCTTTAACATGATTTTAAAGGACGTTGGTATTGAACCCATCTCGTTTCTAACGGAACCTGCCTGGGGCAGATTGCTGATCATTTTATCTGAAGTATGGAAGGATATTGGATGGGGGGCGATATTGTACCTTGCGGCATTAGCAGGAATTGATCCAAGCTTGTATGAAGCGGCTCGAATGGATGGCGCTTCCAAATGGAGACAACTCTGGCATATCACTTTACCCGGCATTCGAGGCGTTATTATTCTGATGCTGATCCTCAAATTAAGCCATATTCTGGATGCGGGCTTTGACCAAATATTCATGTTTGCCAACACCTTTAACCAGGAAAAGATCGACATAATCGACACATGGGTATACCGTGAAGGGTTGGAACGTCTCAAGATTGGTTTGGCTACTGCTGTAGGGTTGTTTAAAGCTGTCATCGGATTTGCTTTAGTGTTGGCAGCGAATAAGCTCGCCAAAAAATTCGATGGGCAAATCTGGTGAGGTGGTCTTTAGAATGATCCATATGACAATCGGGGAAAAAGTCTGGCAAACCGTCGTTTATGTGATTCTTATTTTGTTATCCCTACTGTGCGTGCTGCCCTTCCTATATGTGGTTGCTGTCTCCGTAACACCAGAATCGGAAGTATTAAGAAGAGGGATTGTCATTATACCAGAATCCTTTACCTTTCTGGCCTATAAGGAAGTATTCATTTCTCATGGGATCTGGCAGGCGTATAAAATTACGTTGTTCCGAACGATTGTAGGGACTGCGTTAAATGTATTTTTTACGGTAATCGCGGCCTACCCGCTATCCAAAAAATATTTGCCCGGAAGAAGTCCGTTTTTACTCTTCATTGTGTTTACCATGATGTTCAGTGGGGGGTTAATTCCGACATATTTACTAATCCGCTCTCTGGGATTGTTAAACAGTCCTTGGGTATTGATTATTCCAAATCTCATTAGTGCATTTAATCTGGTGATCATTAAAGGCTTTTTTGAACAATTGCCTGGTGAAATCGAGGAATCAGCGAGAGTAGATGGTGCAAGTGAGCTTCAAACGTTATGGCGGATCATTTTGCCCCTTTCTTTGCCTGTAATTTCTACAATCTCCTTATTTTACGCAGTCGGGCATTGGAACAGTTATTTTGATGCCATTGTTTATATCAATGATACCAATTACATGCCACTTCAAGTTATTTTGCGCAACATCCTGCTTAACGTCGCAACTCAAAGCGCTGATTCGCTCGCCAATTCCGGAGCAGTCAGTACGTTCGCTGTACAAATGGCTACAGTTGTCGTAACTACGGTCCCGATATTGATCGTTTATCCGTTTTTGCAAAAGCATTTTACCAAAGGTGTACTCCTGGGATCCGTTAAAGGTTAAAAGGTGTTCCAAACTAACTAACTTATTACGGGGAAACCGTGATAATATACAAGCAAAGGAGAGGTCAATATGCAGCGTAAGAAGATTTCATTTGCTATTTTGTCGGCAATCTTAGGACTGGGAACGCTTTTGTCAGGATGTGGGGGAAATGAAGAAGTTACATCGACAACTTCGAGTAGTTCGCAAGGCGAGTCTGGCCAGTTTGCAACCAAAATGAAAATCTCAATGTTTAACCAAGGCACTTTTAATGCTGCTGCTCCGGTACCTCCACGTGAAGAAGATATTCAACGCCAAATGTTGGAAGAAGAGATGAACATCGACTTGGATATGATGATTCCTCAAGCGGGTCAAGCAACAACCAAACTGAATACACTCATTGCAGGCGGGGATATTCCAGACTTGATCTTCTTGAAGAGCCGTGCTGATCTCGCGCAATATTACGACCAAGGTGTTCTTGCGGATATGACACCGTATATGGACCAATTCCCTGAACTACAGAAACGGTTTGGCAACGACTCCTGGGAGGCGATGTCCTATCAAGGAAAAACCATTGGAGTTCCAGGCTATGATAATGTAAACGGTATCAGTCGAAGCTTCTTCATCCGCAACGATTGGCTGAAAAAGCTGAATATGGAAGTACCAACGACACCTGACGAGCTGTTCGAAGTTATGAAAGCCTTTACAGAGAAAGACCCGGACGGGAATGGTAAAAACGATACGTACGGATTCATCGGCGGTATGAATAAAGAAGGCAATCTGCAAACTTACGGCTTCGATAGCTTGATGTGGATGTTTGGCGTCAATCCTCCTTCGGCTGTTGAGATAAAAGATAATGAACCAGTATTTCTGTTTATCGATCCCAAAATGAAAGAAGCGCTTGCTTACATTAATAAAATGATGGCAGCCAAGGTGGTTGACCCGGACTGGGTGACGATGAATTCGCCTGATCTGTTGGACCAAAAGATGTTTAAGGGTAAAGTTGGCTTCATGATCAGAGATGCTCGTAGACTGGAGCCGGATTATCAACAGAAAATGAAAGAAATTAGTGGAGAGGTACCGGAATGGATCGTTATCCCTCCGATGAAAGGTCCTTACGGGGATCAAATTGTAGAGAGAAAATCATTCCAGGGCAATTCATGGGCCATATCCGCAAAAGCGGACGAGGACAAAATCATTCGGATCTTGTCCATGCTAAATTATCTCTTTACGGATGAAGAAGCTTATCCAAACTTTGCATACGGAATCAAAGGCATCCATTGGGATGTCGTAGACGGCAAGATCAAGAACAAAACCTCCGAGTTATCAAAAGAAATGAAAGAAAAGTACCTGTGGGTTGATCATTATAGAATGCCACGCCGTGGTGATGATGCAGAGTACTTCAGTTTCCAGAATCCGAAGACAGCGGAAGCTTTCAAGGACAATCAGCAATATGTGGGGCCAACGTTGCCCGGAAATTTATTGACCCCAGACCCTAGCGATACCTTGGATGCTGACCGCACTCGTTTCATTAATGAAAGCTTAGTTAAATTCATGACGGGCAAAGAGCCTCTATCCAACTGGGACAATTTCCTCCAGACGCTGGATACCAAGTTTGACATGCAGAAATATAAGGAAACCGCAATCCAGCAATTTAAAGAAGCCGGCCTTATCAAGTAAAATAAACGAAGAGAGAGTGGCTATTCGTAGCCCCTCTCTTTATTAGCATATGCTATTCTTAGTTTAAAACGGAACTAAAAGGAAGATGATGGATGCGAAGAAGAATCAGCTTGCCTTTAAAATTATTTTTGATCGTGTTTGCCTTTGTATTAGGCTGCATCATCTTGATAAGCCAATTGTCTTATCGCTATGTGCAAAAGGAAATAAGAACCAATGACATTTTTTACACCAATCAAATACTAGACAAGGTTGACCAGTATTTCACCGTTAATTTTTCCTCCTTCCAGACGATTCTCTTCTCAGTTGAAACATCAGTGAAAGCCAACATTAACAATACCGAAGTGATTAAAAAGCAATTAAGGGAGCTGTATGAACTCAACAGTATTTATGTCAGTAATATTTATTTGATCAAAAGCGATTTATCCATTTTGGGTGGAAGTACACCTACTCGAATATTCGATGAACCTTTATCTGAAAGAGCACCTTTATTTGATGCGGCTGACAAGAATAGAAGGACTACCTTTGTTAGTGAACCTTACAAATCGAAGTATTCCGGCTGGACGGTTACAATGGTTCGGTATCTGAACGGCGCTCCGTTTCCTATGGCCATTGCGGTTGATTTGGATCTAAATGCCATTGAAGAAACCTTGTTCAAGATTAATAAACAAGAACAAATGAATCTGGCTCTGATTACCGCGTCGGGTAAGATCATTGCTGGATTTTCTGATCATAAAGGACTACTGAATATTCAAGATCATACGTTTTCGATAGGAGAGACATCAGCAGAACAAATCCTGGATGCGACAGAAACAAGCCTTCAACTGCATACCAAGGATGGCATTCCGGTCTCCCTTTTAAAAAAGCCAACGGAGAAATTTAACTGGACCATGATTTCACTCAACGATGAATCACGATTGAAAGCAGCTTTATCCCGATTGGAAAACTATTATATCGAACTTCTGGGTGCAGGTCTTATCTTAAGTTTGTTCATTTCTTTTTTGATTGCCAAATATATCAGAAATCCGCTCTATGCGCTCAAAACAAAAATGAAACGGGTGGAACAGGGTAATCTCACAACGACAATAACGATTAACCGAAACGATGAATTTGGAGATCTTTCACGAGCTTTCGATCGTATGCTGCAGCAGATTGTAGAGCTGATTCGGCGAGCGGAACTTCATAATGAACTTGAGCGGAAGCTGGAAATCCAAGTGCTGCAGTCTCAAATTAACCCTCATTTTCTGTATAACACGCTTGGTTCTATTAGCAATGTCATACGTCTCGGACAAATAGAGAAAGTAGATGTGGTGATCGGGTCGCTCATTTCATTATTGGAATACGGGATAAACGATGCCTCAGAGAAGGTGTCCCTTCGCCAGGAATTACGAAATGTAGCCGACTATATCGAGATCCAGAACATTCGGTATAACCGAAACTTCCACTTGATTGAACATATCGAATCAGGATTAATGGATTTTCCGGTTTTTCGAATGCTGCTGCAACCTCTTGTCGAGAATAGTATCTTCCATGGCTATAACGGAGGGGGAATTGAGGGCCCTATTACGATTCATGCGTACAAGGAGAACAGTATCGTCATCATAGAAGTCGTTGATCAAGGCGAGGGAATACCCGCTGATAAAATAAAGTCTATTTTAATTTCAGAACCGAGTGAAATGGAAGTGAAAAGGAAAAGAATCGGGCTAAATAATATTCATGGTCGAATAAGACTTCACTACGGAGATCAATTCGGGCTCCAGATCATCAGCATCTCTAAGGAAATAACCCGTGTACGCGCCTTATTCCCGGCAGAATTGCAAAAAGGAGATGCATAGTGATGAGAGAATATACCTGCTTCATTGTTGACGATGAAGACCTGATCATTCAAAGATTGGAATTGTTTTTTAATGAGCTCTCTCATAGGGATAAGCGATATGTTCTAGTGGGAAAAGCAAATAATGGGCTGAATGGGATCGAGGAGATCATAAAACTTAAACCGGATATCGTCATATCCGATATCGTTATGCCGCGAATGGATGGAATCTCCATGATTGAGCAGCTCAAGGCGGAGCTACCTCATACCCAATACATACTTCTGACCGCCTATTCATCCTTTGAATACGCCCAACGAGCAATTCAAGCCAACGTATTAGAGTACATCGTAAAGGTTCCCCTGAGGGAAGCGGATTTGGTTCGAGCTTTGGATAAGGCAGCCGGAATTTTAAATGAGTTGAAGAAAAAAGAAGCAGAATTTCAATCGTTAAACGTATCGGTGCTTGAAAATAAATATAGAGTGCGCAAGCAATTTTTTAATGAACTGATCCGAGGTGAAATTCCTTCTCATCGAGCATCTGATTTTGCCAATCGCATGCAGTTTCATTTCTTTCAAGCGAACTATTGCTGCTTCATTGTTGAGATGAATACGTATGGAAGTTTCCGAAACGAATACTCCGCCGTTGATCAAAACATCTTGAAATATGCCATTACGAATATTATCGAAGAAACCGTGATGAATGGCGGCAATGGCGTAGCTGCGGATCTGTCAGATCATCGTTTTATTGGCTTTCTATCCTGGGAAAACAACCGCAGTGATATGGAAACGGAATATGCTTGCCAATCATTGGGAGGGCAGATCGTCTCTTATTTGCATCAATATTTGAATCAAAGGGTATCCGTCGCTTTTGGAGGTCCACATCGAGGCTGGGAATCGATCAAACAAGCGTACACGGAAGCAAAACATGTGAGTGAGGATTTCTATTACCATACAGAGAAAGTCGTAAAGACACCCATGCATCGGTTCCAGTACCACAATGACAAAAAAGCAGACTTTCAGCAGAAACTGGCTGATTTTCTGATATGGGTGAACAGGAAGATTACCAAAGAAGAGTTGGAGAATGCACTCGCCAATCTGAACCAATTTGTTACAGACCATAAAATCCACAAGTCCATCATGGTGCCCATGATTAGAGACTTGTACAGAGACATTACCATGAAGTTTAAACCGGGCAACAAGCTGTACACAGAAGCAGAAGAATTCCCCATGGAATTTATGGCATTTCAGGAACAGCTCGCCTATATTGGCGACTTCACATTCGAATACGTACACGCGGGCCAACTATTACATCGTGCAGAAATCATGAGTGCTATGCATTTTATAGAGAAAAACCTGAAACAGCGTTTAACGCTGGAGGCTATTGCCGAGGAAGTGAATTTAGCACCATCGTATTTTAGCAGCTTATTCAAGAAAACAATGAACGAAGGCGTGATCAGCTATATCAATCGTAAAAAAATCCAATTAGCTCTGGAGCTGTTAAATGTACGGGATTATTCTTTATTGGAATTGTGCGAGGAAGTAGGCATCGTGAACGAAGGTTACTTTTGCAAACTATTTAAAGAATATACGGGGGATACACCTAAGCAATACCGGATAAAAATGACTCGCTACGAATCCAGATAAGGATGCTAAAAATGTATGATTTTTTCGCGAAATCCTGTAAAAAAAAAGAGACCAAAACCATTACCATGATAGAAGCATCTAATCATGGGGGTTATCCAAATGGAGCTTATAAAAGCAGATGTAACCGTCGTAGGCGGAGGTATTGCCGGGATATGTGCTGCCATTGCCGCCGCACGCCAAGGACTGCAGGTTTCACTTATTAATGATCGGCCGGTTCTTGGGGGAAATGCGAGCAGCGAGGTCAGGGTTCATATCAACGGGTCGGCATATCTCGGAAACAGTCCATCCTACTATGCTCGCGAGGGCGGGGTGGTAGAAGAACTCAAACTGAAAATCTTTCATTATAATCCGTTATACAATAAGAAGCTTATGCTTTCGCTTTCGGATACGGTCTTGCTCGATATGGTTTATGATGAACCCAACATTTCTCTATTCCTGAATACATGCGTGCATGAAACGGGCATGGAGAACGGCAGAATTCAATGGGTAGAGGGCCTTCAATTGGCTTCCGAAAGAAAATTTCGTTTTGAAAGCCTTACCTACATCGATTGCTCCGGTGATGGAATTGTGGGATACCAAGCAGGTGCTCACTTCCGATGGGGAAGAGAGGCGAAGCATGAATATCAGGAGCAGCTCGCTCCAGAAGTGGCAGATCATTACACCATGGGTGATACGATTCTGTTTCAAGCCCGTGACGTAGACTATTCCGTTCCTTACAAAAGGCCTGGCTTTGCGTATGATATTACGAAGTTGGCCTTTTTCGATAGTATCCGAAAAGGATTAAACCATCGGTCTTTTCCAAGGAAAATCAACGGGCTTGGCGGGCTGTGGTGGCTGGAATACGGTGGACATATGGATATTATCAAGAATAATGAAGACATCGCATTGGAACTGCGAAAACTGGTGTACGGAATTTGGGATTATATCAAAAATAGCGGTGAGTTTGACGATGTCGACAATCTTATCTTGGATTATGTATGTCCGATTCCGGGAAAACGGGAGTCGAGGCGGTTTATAGGGGAGCACATGCTGTCTCAGAACGATCTCACAGCAAAGCCTCATTTTGAAGATGCTGTATCCGTCGGAGGCTGGTATATGGATCTGCATGCGAATAAAGGTATCTACGACGAGGGGCCGGCTACAGCGTGGAATTACGTGCCTGGATTGTATAATATCCCTTTCCGCAGCTTATTTTCACGTAATATTCCTAATCTCATGTTTGCTGGCCGCAATATAAGCGCTACCCATGTGGCTTTCGGGTCTACAAGGGTCATGGCAACCTGTGGTTGTATGGGGCAGGCGGTAGGAACGGCTGCTGCGTTATGCGCAAAATACGAGACAGACCCTGCGACCATCGTCAAAGCCCATATGAGTGAGCTTCAAGCGCAGCTGCTTCGAGACGGGCAAACGATTGTAGGACTTCAAGAGCCGTTGGATCCTTATTACGCTGACGGATTAACGATTCGTGCCTCGTCTCAGAGAAGCTACAATAATCTTCAACCAACCGAAGAGATCTCCCTGGACAAAGCGTTATGTTTGGTCTTGCCGATTCAGACATCCGTGGCTGAAAGCGTACAGATCAAAATTAAAAATAGATCCAAGCAATCGGAAACATTGCAAGTAAAGCTGTATGGCGGGGATCGGAAGGAAAACTATATTCCGACCAGCGAACTGAAAGATTACTGCTTGCTTATCTCAGCGGGTCAAGATGACTGGATTACACTGGACCTCAGCTGCAAGAAGCCGGCTGACGACAAAATCTACATCGTATTGGAAGGTACGGCGAGCCTTGCCGTATACGGTAATGAAGAGAAAATAACAGGGGCGGTCAGCTTTCATTATAGACCAGAAGTGCCGTCCAGGTTAAAGAAGCTTAATAAGAGCATTTGCTTCAAGGATCTGATACCATCCCAGGATATGTATAATCCCGTCAACGTCGCCAACGGCTTCTCCAGACCTTATGGTCTGCCGAACGTCTGGATCTCTGAACGTACGGAAGGCCAGGAATGGTTGGAATTTGGTTTTGCAAGCCCCAAGAATCTGGATGAAATCCACCTTGTTTTCAATTCGCAGCTGAATTTGGAGCATTTCGACGATCTGATCGAACCACTGATCCAAGATTATAATGTGACCTTAACCTTGGCAGACGGAACCGAGAGTGAAATTAAAGTCCGCGGGAATTATCTTTCGTTGAACAAACATCAGGTGCATGCAAACAGTGTAACCCGAATTCGGTTTAATTTTTATGCAACCTATGGTTCGCCTTATTTTGAAGTGTTTGCTGTAAAATGTTTTGCTCCTAAAAACGCTAAGTGAGGTCAGGTGAAATCGCGATGAAGGAATTTTCCCCACGAAGAGGGCTGCCTAATGTCATTCAGAAGTTGGAAAATGGAGAAACCGTGACCATCGTTTATTTTGGCGGAAGTAATACGCGTTCTGACGGATACAGAGTCATGACGGCGGATTGGCTGCGAGGACAATATCCTAATGCTGATATTCGCTCTGTGAACGCAGGTATTGACGGGACAGGATCGGACCTCGGTTGCGCCCGTGTGGAGACAGATGTACTGCGTCATCAGCCTGATCTCGTGTTTGTTGAATTTGTCGGTAACGATGGCGGAGTTCCCGAATCCAAGGCGCGGATCGAAGGCATTGTGCGACAGATCCGCAAGCACAGCCGGTTTACCGATATCCTGTTCGTATATACGGTTAAGGAGCGGGATGTGCCTTTATTTCAATCCGGCGAATACCAAAAGGGCGCTCTTATGCAAGAGGAAGTCGCCGACTATTACGGCATTCCTTCGATTCATCTGGGCGTAGCGGTCAGTCAATTGGTTTCGGAGGGAAAGCTCATTTTCACCTCAAGGGCAAACGTGTCCATTCCCGGAGCCGTTATTTTTACGCATGATTCGATCCATCCCACTATTCCCGAAGGACACCAGATCTACACGGATACCATCACCCGGTCGTTTGAGAAAATGAGCGAACTTCGAGATCTTGTGGGAAAAGTCGAACATCACTTGCCGCAGGACCCTTTGGTCCCGGCCAATCCTTGGGAGTATGCGACCATGCTGCCGCTGGATCGTCTTACTCTTTTTTCGGCAGGATGGTCTTACATGACCCCAGATAATTTTGCTTTAGTACGCGAGTACGATTGGTTGTTCCCCGGTCTATGGCGGGCAGTCGATCCCGGAGAGGCGATCACGGTGGAGTTCGAGGGAACCCACATCGGGTTATTCGATATCGGGGGGCCGGATTCAGGCAGATTGAAGGTGTCGGTGGATGGAGGGGAACCCTTTCTTGTCGATCGATTCACACCCTATAACGATCATAATCGAAATCAGTATGTTTTCTTGCCGGAGCTACCGAATGGGAAACATACGGTTCGTTTCGAAATCGATCACGAAAAGACAGACAAAGCAGCCGTGTTTGAAGCAAGCGGCAATGAAAGAAGTATGGAACATGTTCGGGAGCATCCAGCTTGGTATGATCAAACGGTCATTCAGCTTGGGAAGTTGCTATTGGTGCAGCCGCCATTATAATTGATGTGTCATGTTCTCTTGGGAGACCTACATCCTATCTGACTGCAATGGAGCAATCAATGAGGATGTAGGTTTCTTTTTACTTAAAATCTTATAAGAAACGCTTAAAATAAAAGAAATTTCACGGTGATATGACATGCTATGATACAAACGACGAAGCGGGATTAGCTAGAAGGCCTAAGGGTTAGGCTAATTGCTTCTTTACGCTCATTCGAGCAAAGGGCAAGATCATTATGAAAGCGTTGTCATTAAAAGGAGAGGCTGTGAATTGTATGGTCAAAAGGAAGCTGTTTTTCTTCATCGTTTTCATGTTGACGATCGTAGTTCCTTTCAGCCTGATCGGAATAAGGGCCGCTTATGCGGAGACCTTACCTTATCAGACGATTATCATCGATGACGGGAGCATCACGATCAATGATGTTGTGACACCTGATGCGGGTAACGAGAACAACGGATATTCAGCTCCAAATTGGACCACAAGCACAGGGGTGAAGGGGTATGATCTTTCCAGCACCAAATATACGAGTACAGCAGGCAGAACGATAACATGGAATCCACGTTTGGAAGCAGGAACGGCGAAAGTTTCGTTCTATAAGCTGGATTGGGCGGATAAGGCAGATAGTAATGTAAAAATCGAAATTGTTCATAATGGAACGACGGATGTAGTCTTTATGGATCTAAGACCTTCATCTGGTGATCCAGCGGGATGGGTTGATTTGGGAGAGTACTATTTTTCCGGAGTTGGAGAAGAATTCGTTCGATTGACTCGGTCTACCAGTACGACGAACACGATCCTTACGCGCGCTGATGCGGTCAAGTTCGAAGGAAATATAAGGCAGAAAGAGCCGCATAAGACGATCATCATTGATGACGGGAGCCTCACGATTGATAATGTCGTCACGGTTGATTCCGGCAACGCTAATAACGGATTTTCCGCCCCTTATTGGAGCACAAGTGCGGGAGTGAAGGGTTACAATAATTCCAGCTCCAAATATACAGACGCCGTAAATAGAAGCATCACATGGAATCCACGCCTGGAAGCAGGGACGGCGAGAATATCGTTCTATAAGCTGGATTGGGCGGATAAAGCAGATAGTAATGTGAAGATTGAGATTGTTCATAACGGGATTACGGATGTGAAGTTTATGGACCTTAGACCTTCGTCAGGTCCATCGGTCGGATGGGTTGATTTGGGGGAGTATGAGTTCAGTGGTGATGATAGCGAATTTGTCAGGCTGACTCGAACCCAACCTACGACGGGTACAATTATTACTCGGGCTGATGCAGTCAAGTTCGAAGGAAATATCCGGCAGCAGGCACCGCCGTTGCCCCCGCTGCGGAGCCGCACATTATCCAATCTCGGTTACACGGAAAAAGGCAGCATCGAAAATGATAACTATAAGGCAACCTTCTATGAGGCAGCATGGGATGGGGGCAAATCCATCGTTCGTGACATGTTCTACAAGAACACGGACACGGGAAACTGGATGCCGATAAATACTGTGGCGGAAAGACTCGAGGAGCAATGGGTTTTATTGGATGGGAATGCGGGAAGTCGAACCAATTACTACGATACGATGAACAAACGCTGGATTACATTTGACGGGATCACTTTTCCCGACAACCACACGGCGGTATTAACCGATTCCTCGCATGAGAGTGATTACGATTTTGAAGTGAACTGGTCCATGGCAGGGGATAAACCAGATGTTTCCTTTGCGTTTACACCTCGCCGCGACGGCAACTATGTGATTGGATATCAGTCCTTCACAACAGAGGTAGTCTCCGGCATCAATGAAGTGTTAAATGGATTCAGGTCGCATGCCAAGATGGTAGGTACCGTAGAATCAACAAGTTTGAGGGAACTGAGCGCTCCGATGAGTCTGGTTGAGAAGAATGATGGTTCAGGGAATCCTTTGACGTATGGGGTATTTGTACCTTCGGAAGAGCTTCCGGTTGAATTTGAACCGACGGGAGGCGTTACGAAACAGCGGCTTGGCATGAGCCTAGTCAACAACGAAGGCAGCGTGCAGCCTATCCTCTATGCGCCTCAATTAGGGACTTATTCGCAAATGACCGCAGAAAGCACGTATCAATTTCATATGGGGCTAATCGCTCAAAAAAACAATTTGTATGAATCCTACGCGGATATTCTTCGCAATGAGTACGATTATTCGGCATACCGGGAAAATGTATCCGATCAGTCGCTTACTGACGCGATGTTTAATATGATCGATCTGCTTAAGATAGAGCCGCAAGGGGATGACTCTGTTGATTATGTCCCTTCACCCAGCGGGTGGTGGAGCCGTGCAAAGGGCTTTATTGATATCGAAAACGAAGATAGCGTTCGAACAAGCTCGAATGCAGTTCTTCTGGGAGCTTACTATTTGACGGAGGATGACCAGCTATACGATACGAGAGCATTACCGTCCGTTCAGTATGGCGTATCGCGAAATGGTATCGGTTGGTCGCCGACGCAGAAGAAAGTATACGGCGTACCTTCGTTATGGAAAATGGCTACCCTGCCATTCGATGTTTCAAGCGTAGCCGCTGTCAATCAGATGATGGCCACTTCGGCAGGAATTGGGGCGCTGGCACAGGAAGAGTACCTCGTACGTGATCCTGACCAGAAAGATCGGGGCCCTGTCATTCAGCCTCTGATGATGTATCGTATGACAGGAGATGCCCAATATTTACAGGCTGCGAAGGATGCGGCCGACAGCTATATCACGCAGCATATCGATACGCCAGCATCCGTCGATGTGAGTAAAAATGAGTTCATTTATTATTATAGCAAGCTGTGGATGGAGATCTTGGAGCTTTACGAAGAAACTCAGGACCCCAAATACTTGAATGCTGCCTATAAGGAAGCCAAACGGTATGCAACCATGTTTGTTGCTCGTCCGGTTCCTGAAGGAAACGTTACGATTCCGCAGCCTGAGACGTATAATTACGCGGAGTCGTTCCATTGGCCGGAAAGCGGTAAATTTCAATATCCTCGGATCAAGCTCCCGGAAGATGTACCCGGAGGGGTACCAGCGGATCATTGGCTTGTTTCACCGAGCGGATTGACGTTTGAAGCAGGCAGTACAACCGGCTATTATCGGATGAATGCTCAGGAAGCTCCTTTTATGCTGAGATTGTCGCTCTATACAGGGGATAAACTGCTGCAGGATATCGCTCATAATGCGGTGATTGGTCGATATTCCAGTTATCCAGGTTATTACTACAAAGGCTTCGCCGTTAGCCAACTTGAACCGGATTTTCCTCTGGAAGGCCCTAGCGGGGCAACATCCATCTATTATCACCATATACCGGGGCAGCTCGGGCAAACGATGGATTATTTGATCAGCGAACAATCATTGAAATCGAACGGCAGTATTACGTTTCCTTCCGTATTTGAAACGAATTTTTTATGGTTCAAATATCATCTTTATGGGAATAAACCAGGTCAATTTTATGGTAATTCCGACGTTTGGCTGTGGATGCCCAAGGGGATTATTAAGACCAATCATCCTCAATTGAACTGGATAACGGGTGAGAGTGGGGATAAATTCTACATTGGGCTGAGCAACGCATCGTCAGATGAAGTACAGACTCCAATTGAATTGAATGAACAAATCATTGGATTCAACCCGGCACAAGATTATACCGTAACGATCATCCGCGACAATGGTACACCAGAGCAAACCGTTATGCGTGGCGGAACCATTGAAGCGACGGTTTCAGCAAAGGGAATTACCGCTATTATTGTAGAGGGTCTCGATATTGATGTGCCGCTGCATCAGGTTAGAACGGCTGATACATCGGATGCAAGTTATTTCTTCGATATCCACAGTCCAATCGATGCAGTTAAAGGCATGCTGATCGTTAAGCCCGACGAAACGGTTTATGATGCTTATGTGCAAGCCAAAACGACGAAACCAGCGACAATCCATTATTCCTTGGATGGCGGGGCTACCTATACAACGATTCCAGATACGATATACCCGATGGAATGGTCGATACGGGTGAACGATTTATCCCAAACCTTCACGTATTACTTGGAATCAGAGGGGAAACAGACCCGCAAGCGGACACTTTATCTACCGGATCAGGTAACCGAAACGCCAGTCCAACCCGATGATGGGCAGGATGGTTCATCTATTATTGTGGATAATACGGAAGCGGAGACAGAAGGCGTCTGGATAAGGGATACAACGGCGAATGACTATTACTACGATAACTATGTATATGCGAAATCGACGGCCGGTACAGCGACAAGCAAGATGAGATGGCGGCCTGAGCTGCCGGAAAGTGTCACATACAGTGTGTATTACAAGCTTCCACAAATAACTGCTGCAAGTGAAAATTGGGCAACAAATGCCTCATTTACCGTTTATTATAGCGGGGGCTCCGAGACGGTTACCGTTGATGAGACAACAGCGAATGGTACTTGGGTGCATCTGGGGGATTATCCTTTTGCTGCAGGCGATAGCGGGTTCGTGGAACTAACCAACAAGGCCAACAAATCAAGGGTCGTTGCCGATGCGATCATGTGGGTGGACCCGAACCGGATACCACAATTGGAATCTGCTATGATCTCGTCCGATCGGAACGAACTGCAGATGACTCAAACCGCGCAATTGAGCGTAACCGGTTATTTGGATAACGGTTTAATTGGTGATCTTACACAGGCCAATGTGCAGTATTTCGTTGATCGTACGGATGTGGCTGAAGTGGACAGCAGCGGGTTGTTGACCCTGCTACATCTCGATGGGGAAACGGATCACATTGAGGTATGGGCAACTGTCACGATTGATGGAGTGACCTTAACAACCCCACCTTTGAACATAACGATTAAGGACCTAACGGTTATCGTGGACAGTACAGATACAACGGGGTTATACACGACAGAAGGATCTTGGAGCCAAAGCAATTTAGCCGGATACAAAATTGGGGTTAAGTCCCGTTATACTACTGTTCAAGGATCATCAGCAACATGGAAAGGCCAGTTTCCAGAGGGGAAATATACGGTCTCGATCTACAAGCTCGTCCACACGACGGCGAACGATAATCATGTCAAAGTGGAAGTGAAGCATAAGACGGGTACTGAGGTCACCTATATCGATGCAACGGTCGGTCCATCGGGTTGGGTTGATCTAGGGACGTTCGACTTTACGGGAGACGGCAGCGAGTATGTTCGTTTAACCAGGGAGACTCCAACAACGGTAGATCCGCCAACGCTTCCTGCAGATATGATCTATACGAGGGTTGACGCAGTGAAGTTCGAACGGCATTCCGTTGCTACTGAGCTGCCTGCAGATGAAGAGCCAGGTACACCGACACTTTCTGAATAGTGACAGACACTAATATTAATAGAGACAAGAGCCACGCATTCTGTGGCTCTTTCGTTTGGACTAGAGAAAACTCTCGTCATGTATGGTTATTGAATTCCGGAAGGGCGTGCCAGAAGTAATTGAAACCGATATTGTTTAGCACAGCAGAAGCTGCAATGCCCAACAAAGCATTCAACAACATGTCGCTAAGGTGAATAATTCCACTTGGTATACAACAACATATTGACATTTTACAATATGACTATATAATAAGCTAATGGAACAAATTGAAGTCTTCAAAGCATTGTCTAACGAAGCACGTCTTCAGATATTAGATTGGCTGAAAGATCCTAAAGCTAATTTTTCTCCCCAAGAAGGGATTGATTTAGTTGATGTGGGGGTTTGCGTAAGTCAAATAACAAAAAAATTAAAGATGAATCAATCTACAGCCTCTCAATATCTGTCGATGTTGCAGCGAGCCGGTTTAATTAGTGCCACTCGTTTAGGAAAGTGGACGTATTACAAAAGAAATGAAGATGCTATTGATCAAATTGGTTTATTCTTAAAAAAGAATACCTAAAAGAAAACTGAATTCTGAGGAATTCAGTATTTCTTCAGAGTACATTTTGACAATTTGCAAAGTGTACATTTTTTTAGATTAACATATTGATATTTTGCAATACATTAATGTATGTATATTTTGAAAGGGGGTGAAATACTTAGAAGAGCTAAAATCAATTGGTTTAAATCATGTAATATTAGTTCTTAAAACAATAGACGGCCGTTGAGGAAGTCAATGAACAATTAGGGAAAGAGTTTTTAACTTCATTCCCTTCAAATAAACTAATGATTAGAAAGGAAAGATAAAAAATGATGAAAGCATGGCAAAAACAAGGTGTAGGACTCGAAAATTTAAAATTGGTTGACTTAGAAATTCCCACGCCAGGCCCCAAACAAATTTTAGTTAAAGTGAAAGCAGTCTCGCTAAACTTCCGTGATAAATCAATTATGGACGGTGATTACTTACCTGACTTGATGAGTAAGCCATTTGTACCCGTGTCTGATGCTGCCGGGGTTGTGGTAAGCGTAGGATCTGACGTAACTCGATTTAAAGATGGCGACAGAGTTGTATCTCATCTATATACAAAATGGATTGATGGTGCACCAAGTCAAGACTATGCTCCCACTGCTATTGGCGGACCAAACAACGGTGGACTTGCTGAATATATGCTTTTGGATGAGGATGCAGCGGTAATGTCCCCATCAAATATGACGGACGAAGAAGCTTCTACACTTCCTATTGCAGCCCTGACAGTTTGGTTTTCTTTAGTGGAGTATGGAAAGATTAAAGCGGGCGACACGGTTCTAGTTCAGGGGACGGGTGGTGTATCTATTTTCGCTATCCAGATGGCTTCCGCACTAGGAGCTAAAGTCATTGTTACAACAAGCAGTGATGAGAAAGGCGAACGTGTACGTAAACTTGGAGCTAAAAATATTATTAACTATGTGAAAACACCGGATTGGGAGAAAGAAGTGTTAAAACTTACGAACGGTGAAGGTGCACAACATATTATTGAAGTTGTTGGCGGGAGCAGTATTAATCGTTCTATTGATGCGGTAGCCCTGCAAGGTCATATTTATATTGTAGGATTCCTAGAGAGCATGACAGCAGAAGTGAATTTGTTCTCTTTGTTAGCTAAACAAGCTCACGTACAGGGAATCTATGTAGGACATCGTAAATCTTTTGATGAAATGAATAAGGCATTTAATGAATTAAATACTAATCCAGTGATCGACACGGTTTATTCCTTTGATGAAGCCATTAAAGCTTATGAGCACTTAGGACGTGGAGCTTTTGGTAAGATTGTAATTAAAGTCTCTGAGTAACGCTGTATTTCGTTCTGTTGAACTTTGATTTGACTAACGTTAACTCAACCTCAATTAATCAGTTTCACCTAGTTCGACAATTGTGATTGAAAGGTTACACTAAAGGGACAATTTAACATTGTTAAAAGAGGAGGCAGCCGACCAACATGATCGGCTGTCTTTGTTCAACTCACGGGCACGTCATGTAGCACTGCTCAACACATTCTTATAATAGAAAGCGTGAGTGCTGGGTTCAGCGAATATGATTGCTAACAAGATTTCCTATGCTCATTGCATTACTGTGAATATGATCGCTAGATAGCGCATGCTCGCTAATCTAGATCAACGCTTACAGATTATATTTTTAATGTGCATTTGTAAACAAATTGATTATCCATTATAGACGAAAGAGTATATAAACTTAATAACAAGCTGATATTTCCAATTAATTTATAGAAAAATGTGCAAATGTAAAGTAAACGGGTTGACAAACATTAAAATATGTACATAAAATAGAAAAAAACTTTGACAAATGCACTCTATAGGATTATTTTGTTAATAGAGATGAGTGTTATAACTCTTCGAAGCAATTATCTTCCAATATCAGATGGAGAGTGATTAATATTAATGAATTACATTTATCAGGAGATATGAGCAGTAGAAAAGAATCAGAGGTTATTTTTTATGAGAATAGATACAGGCCCCAGTTACATTATTCGCCTAAGAAAAATTGGATGAACGACCCCAACGGTATGGTTTACTATGAAGGAGAATATCACCTTTTCTACCAACATACGCCTCATGATACTAAACCTGATTTTGGCAGCATGCATTGGGGGCATGCGGTAAGCAAGGATTTAGTGCATTGGGAGGAACTTCCTCCGGCAATTCTTCCTGGTGAAGATGGAGCGATCTTCTCGGGAAGTGCGGTAGTCGACCAAAACAATACAAGTGGATTTTTCAACGAAAACGGATCAGGATTGGTTGCCATATATACTAATGATGGCAACAATGCTCAGCACGGAAAACCACAGGTGCAAAGCATTGCTTATAGCAGGGATAAGGGACGAACCTGGACAAAATATGAAGGTAACCCTGTATTATTCCCAACGGAAACGCTAGATTTCCGTGATCCGAAGGTATTTTGGCATGAAGAATCCTCAATGTGGGTAATGGTTCTTGCTGTAAAGGACCGTGTCGAATTTTACATCTCCCCGAATCTTAAGGAATGGTCTTATGCAAGCGAATTCGGTTCCGACATTGCTGGTATTCACCGAGGAGTATTTGAGTGTCCTGAGGTATTTCAAATTCATGTAGATGAGGAACCTGATGTAACTAAGTGGATTCTGATCCTAAGCGTCGGGGATCGGAATGGTGTGAATCCAAAGGATCCAGAACCACCGGCTGGCGGTTCCGGTATGATGTACTTCATAGGAAACTTTGATGGCAGGTCATTCATACCAGATGATACGTTGGAATCTAAAGATGCTATCAGATGGATAGATTATGGATCTGACTTTTACGCGGCTGTTACATGGGACAATATTCCGAAAGAAGACGGGCGAAAGATTTGGGTCGGCTGGATGAACAACTGGCGTTATGCCTCCACTCTTCCTTCAAAGGAATGGCGCGGCCACATGTCCATCCCCCGAGAGATTCTGCTTAAGACATATCCGGAAGGAATTCGCTTAATTCAAGTACCTATAGATGAGCTAAGTCAACTTAGAAGACCGATTATGTCTCTGCAAGATTTAACGATCAAGCCAGGTATCAACGTCTTATCTGATATTTCTACTGCAAAGGCTGAAATTATTGCGGAATTTGAAATCGGTACTGCAGAAGAATTCGGGTTCAAGGTAAGAACATCTGCCAATCAGGAGACGATCATCGGATACAGTATCTTGAAAGAGGAGTTGTTTGTTGATCGGACAAAGTCGAACGACACGGATTTCCATCCTGACTTTGCTGCAAAACACAATGCCCCCATGAAGCCAGAGCATGAACGAATACAATTGAGCATTTACGTTGATTGGTCCAGTGTCGAGGTCTTCGGCAATAAAGGAAAAGTAATCGTTTCAGACATGATTTTCCCCGACTTGGAAAGTAGAGGATTAGAACTCTATACTCTGGGCGGAGAACTAAAGGTTATTTCGCTTCAAATCAATGATCTTGTAAGCATTTGGGAAAATGAGTGCGTGTAGAGTAAAGGCAAAGCCGTGGATTATCATATATCTCATTCCGCTCCAGCTTGCTCACCTTAACGTGAAGGAAGTTCCTACGTGGGCTTCTTTCGCACTCCTACCTATGATTTTGTCCTTAGTTGCTTCACCAACTCATTAGAAAAGAGGGTAAGCTATGAAAGATAAATCTAAATTCGCAATATGTCTTCTGATGGCAATGGGACTAGCTATGACTTCAAACGGTATTTTCACATCTAAATCAGCTGCGGCCAGTACTGTGCTCGCTGATGAGGAAACAAATAAACAGGCAAAGGAGGGGCTTGATATTTTTGAAAGCGCATCCAAATCAAATACCAATTTGATAGGCTGGCAAGTGAGAGGAAAAGGGGGATTAGAGGATACTTCAGAAGGAATCTTGCTAACTTCACAGCCTAAAGAAAATGTAATGGCCATCTCAGAGACGGTGTCCGATGATTTTATCTATGAAGCTGATGTCATGATCAGGGATACGAAGGCAGACGCAACATTGTTGTTTCGTTCTAATGAGGATGGCTTTAGCTCGTACATGCTGCAAATCGTTCCGGACGCAGGTCTGATTCGGTTAAGAGATGCAAGAAATGGAGATGGGAAATTAAAGGAGGAGCGTAAAGTTTCTGTAGAAATGGGTCAGATCTATCATCTCAAAGTGAAGGCAGTGGGTTCCTCGTTAATAGTATATTGGGGCAATCAATATAAACCATTGATTGATGTTCAGGACAACTCGTATCCAAGTGGGAAACTTGGACTCCATGTATGGGATGGATCCGCCTTGTTCTCGAACATCATGGTGAGCGATCTGAATGGTAATCTAGGTACGGTAGTTGCAAGTAAGGGAAGCTGGCAACCTGATATTAGCGGCAAAAGAGGGACGATAGCGCATGAGAACAAAGCACAACAAATCTATACTAAACAGGCAGCTGATATGGTGTATGAAGGGAATATTACCCTTCTTCCTAATTCTATTGCAGCTCTTGCATTTCGTTCTTCCACCGAGGGATCTGAAGGATATGAAGCTACTCTTACGAAGGAAGGAGATCAGGTCCGTGTAAGTTTGACGAATACAAAAGGAACAACAATTGCGAGTTCCCCACGTACTTATCCGAGTCAGATGGGAGCCAAACATCATGTGGAAATCAAGGCAAAGGGAGATCGAATTCAGGTCTTCATGGATGGATACACTCCGGCCGCGATTGACGTGAAAGATTCAACTTACACGAATGGAAATATCGGAATCATCGTCAAACAGGGGACGGCTTACTTCCAGGATACTTATGTGACGGAACTGAGCCAATATTATAATGAGATATATCGTCCACAGTATCACTACACGCCAATACGTGGTTCAGCTAGTGATCCGAATGGACTTGTATACTTCGAAGGAGAATATCATCTCTTCCATCAGGATGGAGGAACATGGGCGCATGCTGTAAGTAAAGATATGTTGAACTGGAAACGGCTTCCGATTGCACTTCCGTGGAATGATCACGGACATGTCTGGTCTGGATCGGCTGTTGCGGATATGACGAATGCATCTGGTCTATTCGGAGATTCAGGAGGCAAGGGCCTTATTGCATACTACACTTCCTTTAATCCGGATAGCCCCAATGGGAACCAGCGTATAGGTCTGGCTTACAGCAAAGACCAAGGTCGTACTTGGGAGTATTCGAAGGAACGCCCGATTGTGATTGAGAACCCAGGTAAGAGCGGAAATGAAGCTGGAAATTGGGATTTCCGCGATCCGAAAGTGATCCATGATGATGAGAATAATCGATGGGTTATGGTTGTGTCCGGAGGAGATCATATTCGTTTCTATACTTCAACGAATTTACTTGACTGGACATTGACAGATAATTGGGGATACGGGGTTTACGTCCGCGGAGGAGTATGGGAATGCCCTGATTTGTTCCAGCTTCCGGTAGACGGAACGTCACAGAAGAAGTGGGTTATGATGATCAGTACAGGAGCGAATCCAAAAACAGGCGGATCAGATGCCGAGTATTTCATCGGTGATTTAACAGCTGATGGTAAATTCGTGAACGATAATCCGGCGGGTAAGGTGCTAAGAACAGATTTTGGTAAAGAATTTTACGCTTCGATGTCTTTCGCTAACATGCCTGATCATCGCACAGTGATGATGGCGTGGATGACGAATTGGGATTATCCGTTCGCTTTCCCAACGTCCAATTGGAAAGGTGAACTAACCATTCCAAGAGAAGCATCATTGGTAACGACCGAAGATGGAATTCGGATGGTGCAAAGTCCAATTAAAGAATTGGAATCACTGCGTAAACCTCTGTACTCTGCTTCTAACAAATCGGTGAGTCCTTCTTCCGGTAATCTGCTAAAAGGTATTATTTCAGGAGCTTACGAAATTGAAGCTGAAATTGAAATCCCTGAAGCCAGCACAGTGACCGAGTTTGGCTTTAACATTCGTGAGGGTTCAAATCAGAAGACGGTCGTGGGTTATACGGCAAGCGATAGTCGTATGTTTGTGGACCGAACTGCATCCGGTGAAACGGATTTTTCTAACCTCTTCAGTAAGAAACATAAAGCACCTATGCAAATGGAAAATAAACGGATCAAGATGCGTATTCTTGTGGATGAGTCTTCCGTTGAAGCCTTTGGTAACGACGGTAAAGTCGTCTTTTCAGATGTTATATTTCCGGACCCTGCTAGTAGAGCGATGAATTTTTACGTGAAAGGCGGGAATGTGAATGTTGTTTCCCTGAAAGTGCATCAACTTCAATCTGTCTGGAATGAGGACATTCCTTCAAAAGCTCAAATAAAGATGGATACGAGGGTTCGGGAACTGGGGGTAGGGGAGTCGGATACACTGCAGGCGATGGTCGAATATGGACCAGGTTTAGGTGTTCAACCGCTTAAGTGGGAGTCCAGTAATAAAGAAGTAATAGCCATAGACATGGTAGACAAATCACACGCAGTAATTAAGGCGAAAAAAGAAGGGGAGTCCACGATCACCGTATCTACTCCGAATGGCAAAACTTCCACTAGTGTGCTCGTTAAAGTAACCGGTGGCGAGTTCCGGACAAACCTGAATGGATGGACTAAAGATCTGTCTGCTGCTTCATGGTTAGTTAGTGAAAATGGGATTCGGGGTAAATATTTTAGCGATGCGAATTATATTGCCAAAGAGAAAGCTGGGAATTTTACGTATGAAGCAGACATGATGCTCGGTGAAACAGGAGGGGCAGGTTCTATTTTGTTCAGGGCTAGCGAGGATGGTCGCAGTGGTTACTATCTGAATCTAGACCCTAACATGAAGGCGATCCGTCTGTTCTATAAAATCAACGGAGGATTTGAAGAACGGCAGGTTCTTGCGAAAGTACCAACTTTCATTCAGCCAGGTCAAACGTATAAGGTGAAAATAGAAGCGAATGGTCCGCATATTATAGTACACGTAGATAGTCAAAAAGTCATAGATGTAATGGATGGTACTTTTGCAGAAGGCCACTTTGGACTCAATGTATTTGGCGGCTACGCATCTTATCAGAACGTCAATGTGAGCAACGGTGAACCTGCAAACCTCACCAAGTCCAGCCTTGTAAATGCCGCAACACAGAAATCCATTTATACACTTAACCTTGTCAACGGGGAGCCCGTTACCTTGCAGGATTCAAGTGCAGCTTCCACTCAAAAGTGGGTATTTGTTCCGACAGGCGACGAAGCAGGTTCGTATTCGATTCGTACTACAGCCGGTCAGACGCTTGATCTGGATATAGGGCAAAACAAACTTCAGCTGTATCATTACTTAGGATATAACAACCAGCGTTGGGTCCTTCACCAGAACGAAGACGGATCCGTTCATATTACTTCAGCTCATCATCAAAAAGCATTAGAAGTATCGGAAGATGGGACCCAACTCTTCCTGAGTGAACTGAATCCATCTCTTAATCGACAAAAATGGATATTAGCGAAATAATCAAAATATACCCCATGAGATTATGCAGCTGCGTGATGATTTAATGAAATTTTTAAGTCTAAATGTAGAAAAATGACGAATAAAGTGATTGCTAACTGACTTATTGTGTGATAGCATGGGTCCAGTAAACGTTTACATCAATAATGAATTGAATATTAGCAGTGTTTGGCTGTTACTGGTAAAGCAGGCATGACCAAAATGATTTTGCATTTTCCTTATGTGAGTAGGGGAAGGCATATCGTTTTGGTCTTTTTTATATCCAAATTCAGAAATGGGGCTAAGGTATGGATTATCGTAAGTTGGGACAAGAGATTACGGAATTGGTTGGAAAGAAGGATAATATCGCTCGGCTTACACACTGCGCAACCCGACTTCGGTTCGAATTGCACGACATCTCCAAAGCGGAGACAGAAAAAATCAAAGCACTTCCAGGTGTGATTACCGTTGTGAACAACGGTGGACAATACCAGGTTGTCGTGGGTAATGAGGTGCAGCAAGTCTATCGCGTTATCACTAAGCAGATGGGTTCAGCAACTGGAAATGGGGACTCCACATCGGATTCTGGAAAGAATAACGGACCCAAACAAAAACAGAGCTGGATTTCCAGATTCATCAGCGTGATCTCGACGACATTTACTCCGGTAATACCGGCAATCATTGGCGCAGGTATGATCAAAGCGATATTAGCTGTACTTGTACTGACAGGTCTCGTAACGACGGAAAGCCAAAACTATTATATCCTTAACACCATTGCGGATGCGGCGTTTTATTTCATGCCCATTCTGCTGGCTTACGGAGCTTCCATTAAATTTGAGACAAGCCCAATCCTGGCGATGACGGTTGCCGGTGTGTTGTTACACCCCGGATGGAGCGCCCTAATGGCGGAAGGAAAAGACGTGTTTTTCATCGGTGTTCCAGTTCGATTAACCGACTATGCAGGCTCCGTACTGCCGATTATCATCGTCGTCTGGCTCATGTCCTATATTGAACGTTTCGCAGATCGGGTATCACCTTCCATGATCAAATTCTTCACAAAACCAATGCTTGTGCTATTGATTACAGCACCACTTGCATTGGTGGCAATCGGGCCTTTCGGAACGTATCTGAATGATCTGGTTGCCATGGGTGCAGAAGCGATTAATGCTAGAGCCAGTTGGCTGATTCCGTTGTTAATGGGAACGTTGCAACCGTTCCTGATTGTGACAGGCACTGCATGGGCCATGACGCCGATTGCAACTAGCCAACTGACCAAAAGTGGTTATGAAATGATCAACGGTCCGGGGATGCTCGCGTCCAATATTGCTCAAGGTGGGGCTACGCTTGCTGTAGCCTTAAAAACAAAAAACAAAAAACTTAAACAGCTCGCTGCTTCATCCGGTTTCACCGCTGTGCTGGGCATCACAGAACCATCCTTGTACGGTGTAACGCTGAAACTGAAGAAGCCTTTGATTGCCGCAATGATCGGTGGTGGCGTAGCAGGGGTATACGCTGGTCTGACGGGATTAGTACGTTATGCCTTCGTCTCTCCCGGGCTAGCTGCATTACCGGCTTTCATTGGCAGCAATCCGATGAACATCGTTCATGCTATTGTGACTTGTATAATCGCCTTTGTTGTTACCTTTGCTCTGACATGGATCATTGGTTTCGATGATCCAGTAGACGATGAGGAAGAAGGCAATGCCAACGTTAACGATGACAAGACGCTTTCCGAGCAGATTGTTAAAGACAACACCCCAAGCACGCAGTCTGCTTCAACAACCAATGCGAATGTACCAAGCCAAAATGAATTACGCCCACTTACGATCGCAAGCCCGATGCAAGGTGAATTGGTCCATCTGGACCGTGTACCCGACGATGTTTTCTCTTTGGGATTACTGGGTAAGGGAGCTGCAATTATTCCTGAAAAAGGAGAACTGTATGCACCGATTGCAGGTGAAGTTACGGCTCTCATGGACTCCAAACATGCGGTCAAATTAAATGGTAATGATGGAGAAGAAGTATTGATTCATATTGGAGTTGATACCGTTAACCTGAAGGGGAGGCATTTCGACTCTTCCATTAAAGTGGGGGATCGGGTACATCGAGGGGACTTGTTGATCAGCTTCGATATCGATGCCATCAAGGCGGAGGGTTACGAAGTCATAACCCCGATCATTATCGCCAATTCGGATCGTTTCCCAGACATTAAGCTGGAGAAGCAGAGTTCTGTGAAGGTTGGAACAACCATTATCCAACTTTCGTAACAACCGGAACACGGATCTGTCATTATTCTAAATAGCATTAATATGAAGGAGTGCTTGAGATGTTATATCAACACATCAAACCATTCCCCAATGATTTTCTGTGGGGAGGTTCTACCTCTGCTTATCAGGTGGAGGGAGCCTGGAATGAAGATGGCAAAGGTCTGTCCGTAATTGATATGTGTGACCATCCGGATGGAACTGCCGATTTCACAGTTGCTAGCGACCACTATCACCGATTCAGAGAGGACGTGAAGCTTTTTGCAGAGCTGGGCCTCAAAGCGTATCGTTTTTCGATTGCATGGACTCGAATCTTGCCTTCAGGCGTAGGCGCGATTAATGAGAAAGGACTCCAGTTTTATCACCAATTGATTGACGAACTGCTGCTCCATGGCATTGAACCGATTGTGACCATGTATCATTTTGACTTACCCTACGAACTTGAGAAAACCGGAGGATGGAACAACAGAGAAACGGTCAATGCCTTTGTCGACTATGGGCGTATCTTGTTTACGCATTACGGGCATAAAGTGAAGTATTGGTTGACCATTAATGAGCAAAATACGATGATTCTTCATCCGGGCGCCATTGGTACACCGAAGGGCGGACGTTTGCTTTCCAGTAAGGAACTGTATCAGCAAAATCATCACATGTTTGTGGCTCAAGGCAGAACGATGCGGTTATTTCATGACATGTTCCCGCAAGGCAAGATCGGTCCTGCATTAAACATGACTTCCATGTATCAGGCAACCTCCAGACCAGCAGATGCAATCGCTGCACATAACTGGGAGACGATTCGCGGATGGGGGTTTCTCGACTTATCGGTGTGGGGACGGTATAATCCATTATTCTGGAGTTATTTGCAGGAACGTGGCATCGAGCCGGTTATTAAACAGGGCGACTTGGAGGACATCAAGGCAGGCCGTCCCGATCTGGTGGCTATCAATTATTATTCGACGGCAACCATTGCCGCCAGTACTGGCGATGCATCGGATGTTACAGCTCGTGCGGGTGATCAACAAATTATGCTTGGTGAGCAAGGAGTCTACCGGGCAGCGGAGAATCCTTATACAGAAAAAACGAAATATGGCTGGGTTATAGACCCGGTTGGTCTAAGGTTAACATTGCGTAAGGTATGCGAACGTTATGGTCTCCCAATTATAATTACGGAAAATGGCATAGGGGCTCCGGATGTACTGGAAGCAGATCATACGATTAATGATACGTACCGGATTGATTTTATTGAGAAACACCTGGAGCAGATCAGACTGGCTCTGACGGATGGGGTGGATGTGATTGGTTATTGCCCTTGGTCTGTTATTGACGTGGTAAGCACTCATCAGGGTTACGGGAAACGCTACGGCCTAATCTATGTAAACCGTGGTGAACAGGATCTGAAAGACTTGAAGCGCTTGAAAAAGAAAAGCTTCTCGTGGTATCAGCAGGTCATAAGGCAGAACGGCAGATGTATCGGTAATTCGGATCAGGCGGTCACGAAAGAATAAAGGATCGTGATGAAGGCATGAAAGTAATCAAAATATTGAATAACAGCTTACTTCTGACCAAGGATGAACAAGGACAAGAAGTGATTGTCATGGGCAAAGGTTTGGCATTCAAAGGCAAAATCGGCGAGCGACTTGATGAAGAACACATCCAGAAACGATTCATTTTGCAAAATAATCCATCTGCTCAGGCTTACGTTCGAACTATCGAAAACATGCCCGAATCACATGTGAATGTCATAAACAAACTCATTTCCAATGCGAAAGAAAAACTGTCTCTTGACGATCAAATCTTCTTTACGCTTATGGATCACCTGTCGTTTGCCATTGAACGATGGAAAAAGGGGATATCATTACAAAATCGCATGTTGTGGGAAATCCAGAGGTTTCATCCCCTCGAATTCGAACTCGGCCTTGAAGCAGTCCTTATGTTGAATCAAGAGCTTAATATTGAACTTCCGGAAGAGGAAGCAGGCAATATCGCTTTTCATTTCGTGAATGCCCAGACACACGAGCAGAATATGGAACGCACGATGCAATCCGTTAAGATGTTAAAAGACATTTTTAATCTCATTCAATACAGCTTTGATATGCAATTGAACAAAAACTCCATCCATTATGTGAGACTAGTCACGCATCTGCAATTTTTTATCCAACGTTTACAAGAAGGGCGCTTAGGCAATTCGTCAAAAGATTTTATATTCCAACACATGGTGAAAGAGCATCCCCTTGAATACAAATGCGCGGAGATGATTAAAACCTACGTGCAAAATATGTTGGAGATCACGATATCAAACGAAGAATTATTATATTTAATCATTCACATTGCTCGAATAGTGCAGGAAGAGCAAGAGAATGATGGACGATTATAAAACATGAGGGTACGATAGAAAAGTGTGAATAAATGTCGAGGGACAAAAACATATCCCGATTGAAGTCGCTATTTTAGCGACTTTTTTGATTGAAACTAATCACGATGAATTGGGTTTTTCGTTCATGAACTCTTGCTCAAATCCTTTCGTTGCATCCCTCATTCAAATCACTCCTAATCTATAGGTACAAAAAGATGTACTATGTTCATATAAATTGCCCTCTTTGCAAACGAAACGATTACACTTAAGATTGGCTCAACAACCAAAACAAACAAAACCATTCAAATTTATTTAGCAAGCTAACTAATAAACTCAAGAAGGCAAGGAGTAATTAATGTGAGTACAGCAAATGAGCTCAGGCTTTCGATTTTGGAATTTGTTCATATCTATAACGGAACCACGGCTACGGAAAGTCTTCAAAATATGACGGAAATGGTTCAACTAGCAGAACAGTGGGGGTTCAACAGATATTGGTTTACAGAGCACCATAACACAACAACCTTGATGAGTACTTCACCAGACTTGCTTAGCTTACATGCAGCAGCTCACACTAGAACAATTCGAGTAGGTTCCGGAGGGGTTATGTTGTCGAATCACAGTCCCTTGAAAGTGATGGAGAACTTTACGCTTCTCGAAGGGTTGTATCCAGGACGTATTGACCTCGGGATTGGCCGAGCATCTGGTACGGATGGCAGAACAATGTGGGCATTATTAAGATCCCAGGCATTAATGGAGGTTAATGATTTTCCAGAGCAACTAGATAACCTGCTTTCTTTCTTTGCCCGTGACTTTAAAGAAAACCACCCGTTTAGTCACATCCATCCTCCCGGAGATCGTTCAATGGTTCCAGATATGTTTATGCTGGGATCTAGCGAGGGTGGGTTACAATTTGCTTTGGAAAAGGGATTAGGATTTGTATTTGCAGCTCATTTGGCACCCCAACGGGCTATTCCTATGTTAAAAGCCTACCGTTCTAATTTTAAACCCTCTTCTTATTTAACTGGGCCCCAAAGTATGTTAGCGACGATCGTTATTACAGCTGAGACGGCAGAAGAGGCTAAATATATCGCAGGACCAGCGGAATTAATGTGGGCACAGATGAGCACAGGGACAATAAATCTTACTTTCCCTACACCGGAAGAAGCTAAAAATCACAGATACACACCTCATGAAGAGCTGGCTAGGGAACGTAACAAGGATCGCTTTGTGATTGGAAGTGTTGGACAGGTTGCGGAGCAACTTAGACAAATTGCGAAAGCAAGTTTAGTGGATGAAATCATGATTGCTGACTTCTATCCAAATCAAGATAGTCGGAAGAAAGGGCATAAATTATTGGCTAAGGAATTAGGTGTTCTACAAGGAAATAAGTGGACTCGTGAAAAGGAGATCATTCAATTATGGAAGAAAGAAAGCTTAAACTAGGAGGAATTATTGATGGTGTGGGGTGGAATTACACGGGTTGGAGACACCCTCATATTCCAGCAGATGCCAGTGAAAATATTGAGTATTACGTACAGAAAGCCATACAACTTGAACAGGGAAAGTTCGATCTCATCTTTTTGGCAGACGTAAGTCATATCGGACCTGGCATGATCCCGCACTATCTAAGCATGTTTGAGGGTGTATCTATTTTATCTGCATTGAGTATGGTAACTCATTCCATTGGTTTAACCGCAACGATAGCGACTTCATATGCTGATCCCTTTACCGTTGCTAGGCAAATCGCTTCCCTCGATAAGATTAGCAAGGGCAGAGCAGGGTGGAATGCAATTACCTCCAATCCTGGAGGATTAGCCAATTACAGTCGGTCCCATCTGAAGAAAGCAGATCTTTATCCCATGAAAAAAGAGTTCTTGGAGATTGTTGAAGGACTTTGGGACTCGTATGAAGATGATGCCTTTATACGTGATAAGGAACGTGGGGTATTTTTGACCCGCGTAAGATGCATCCGCTAGATTATACCGGGAATTACTTTTCCGTGGAGGGACCCTTAAATATCAGTCGATCAAGGCAAGGAAGACCCGTGGTCTTTCAAGCGGGCACTTCACCGGAGTTCATGGATATTGCTGCACAGCATGCCGAAGTCATCATGGCACCAGGACATGATTTGGAATATCTCAAGGCATTCACTGATGAACTTAAACGTAAAGTTCAAAATCAAGGGCGTTCACCGTATGACCTGTTGATGATGCCTTCTCACAACCCAATCGTTGGTAGAACGGAAAAAGAAGCTCTGGAAAAGCTAAGGGAAATTGAATCATGGATGCCTAAAGGTTATCGAATGCCGAAACCTGGGTTGATAGGATCGGCAGAGCAGGTTGCCGAACAAATCGAACATTGGTATCGAGAAGGCGTCATGGATATCTTGCTGATTAGACAAGATCATCCTGCAGGATTTAAGGACTTTATCCAATTGGTTGTTCCTATCTTGCAAGATAGAGGCATATTCCGTAAGGAATATGAGGACGACACACTTCGGGGAAATTTAGGTCTACCTTACCCAGAAAATAAATACACGAAGTAACAATATAGAAATTCGTTTAACAAGAGGAGAACAGATAAAATGATTAACAGAGTATGTGAAATATTAGATATTAAAAAGCCAATTATACAAGGACCAATGTCTTGGGTTACTAATGCCGAATTTGTTGCAGCAATAAGCAATGCGGGTGGATTAGGATTTCTAGGTCCAAATGCCGGTCAGGTTGATATAACTCGCTCACCCGAAATAAGTGCGGATAGAATGAGAACTGAAATACAAAAAACAAAATCTTTAACGAATAAGCCATTTGGAATTCCAGTGATCGTGAATCGTGATTTAGCTTACACATGGCCACTTATAGAAACAGTTATTGACGAGAAAGTTCCTGTTGTTCTGGTGAATGATACACTGGATGAAAGAATCTTTAAACCATTAAAAGAAAACAATATTAAAATTGTTTATAGACCCCTTACGCCTACTATTGAAAATGCAAAAGCTGCAGAAAAATTTGGAATAGATGTTTATGTAGCGACTGGATTTGATGAAGGTGGTACGGTTCCAGAACGAGTTATTGGAACATTTTCGATTGTTCCAATGATTGTAGATGCTATAAATATTCCTGTAATGGCAGCTGGTGGTATTGGAGACGTTAGAGGAGTTCGTGCCGCATTTGCTTTAGGCGCTGAAGGTGTGTTTGCTGGCAGTGTCTTTATTCCAACAAAAGAAAATCCAGCAGCAGAAAAGGTGAAACAAATGATTGTAGATACTACAGCAGAAGATTTACTAATGTTCCGTACTTTACCAGCATACTATCGTTCTTTACCTACTAAATTGGCGAATAAACTAGTCGAAATGGATAAACAAGGTGCCAGTCGTGAAGAAACAGCAAAATTGATGCGTGGATCAATTGGAATGCGTATCGGAATGCTAGAAGGCAATACAGACGATGGTTATATTACTGTCGGCACAGGAATTACACCAATTAAAGAGATTAGAACTGTAAAAGCAGTCATTGATGACTTAATGCAAGATTTTAATTAATTGCCAAGTCGCTAACACAGCGGCATAAGGAAAAAACCTTTTACAATCATTGTCAGTACGTTATAATACAATCACCAGGTGGATTACCCATCAAAAAAGTTAAATATTTCAATTTATCAGTGAGTCTAAGCAAACGATATCGGAGGTATGGTTATGGTGAAGAAGAAAATTTCCACAGCCCTCAGCGCAGCTTTAATCGTTTCTATGCTGGCTACTGGCGTGATAGTCGCTATCCAAGGTAACACAACGTTAGAGATAGCCAAGTCAGCAGGGGATAAAAAGGTTGAAGTTATTAAATGAAGAAGCTAGGTGCGACTCTAGTATTCAACAGAATCAAATAAAGAAAAACACAAAATAGTTAATTATTAACCTCAGCTCGGTTAACCCAGCTGAGGTTTTTTTATTATAAGAACGTGGGGAGACATTATTTATGATTCCATTAGTATACGACCAGATTAACCATTGGGGAAAAGACGATGAATTTTTCCTTGCATTGCTAAAGAGATTAAAACTGGAATTTATAGCTGACCTAGGCTGTGGAACAGGAAGATGGACTATTCATCTTGTTCAGCACGGTTATAATATTACAGCTATAGATCCCAATAAAGAAGCGATTGAAGTGGCGAGAATTAAAGATGATTCAGGCAATGTGAAATGGATTGTAGGTGATAGTTCAGATTTACAAACGAATACCTATGATGCGGTAGTTATGACAGCCAATGTTGCGCAGGTATTTCTTACAGATGATAGTTGGAAGCAAGTAATTGCTGACGTATTTCGTTCCCTAAAAAAGGGCGGTCACTTTATTTTTGATACAAGAAACCCTTTGGTAAAAGTATGGAAAGAGTGGGAGAAGGACACGAATCCTGACTTAGCTAAAGATAAGCAAAGTGGAGACCCTCTAGAAATCTATACAGAATATGAAGGGTTTGAGGGAGATATTTATACATTCTATGAAACTGTAAAAAATACTAAAATAGACAAAGTCCTAGTTCATGAAAAAATGCAGCTAAGGTTCCGAAATCAAGAAGATTATGATGAGTCGCTGAAACAAATAGGTTTTTCGAAAATTGAAACATATGGCGATTGGGAGTTTAAATATGCAAATTCTGAGAATGGATCGTTTATTTATCATTGTGTAAAATAGAGTCATTGAAATAGAACAGAAATGCGGCTCTTTTTGTTTTAATTTGTCCCAAGCTAAGGACAAGAAATCTGCTCCTAACTACTAGTATTAGGTCGAAAATGCGATGAACAGCCATCCTTACACAACCAAGCAGCCGATCATATGATCGGCTGCTATTTTCATTATTAGTTAGAAAAACTCGATATGAAATGACTCTGACCTACTACTGAACCAATCGGACCCTCTCGATCCCATATAAAATGTTTCATTGACTATTCAAAAAGAGAAGAGTAGATTTGGCTTTATGTTAAAAGGAAATATTATAATATTAATCATTTGTGAATTTCATCCAAAATTATCGGAACTAAATTTAGGAAAGAGGCCCGTATTATGCGCTTTATCCGAATACTAAATGACATCAGACTTAAAAGTAAGCTATCATTAATCTTTATAACCGTGGCCGTACTCCCGCTTTTAATAAGTGGTATCTATCTAACAAGCAAGCTGAAGGAAGTCATGATCCTGAATGCCGCTGAACAAGCAACCAATAACGTGGAGCGTGTACAAAAAAGGACCGAGGAAGTTATCAATGTAGCTATTGATATTTCCTATCAACTCTCCAATGATAACCGAATGAAGTCCATAGCAAGCCGCAATTATGAAAGTTATAACGAAGTTATCCAAACCTATCGTCAATATACTGACATTCGAGATTATATGCGGCTGTATAAGGAAATAAAATCAATTCGGTTATATACGCCTAATTCAACGATGCTCAATAATTGGGAATTTATGCAGCCAGAAGACCAAACGAAACAGTCTGAGTGGTATAGATCCGCCTTGAGTCAAAAGGGGCTTGCAGGTTGGGACTATATTCAGGATGAGCGTGATCATAGACATTATCTAAGTCTGGTTCGAAAAATCAATCTGGATGAGTTGAAAAATGAAAGTGTTTTGGTGATTAATGTGAATTCTGATTTGCTAAACTCTATTCTATCCCAAGAGACTTTCTCAACGATGATCGTGGATGACAACAACAATATTGTGGCAGCAAACCGCCCTGATCTCTACGGTAAAAACCTTGCCGCTGTGCATGCCGGGAGTAATATGTTGTCTCAAACGGAGGGCAGCTATGAAGCTATCATGGATGGGAAAAATTCGAAAGTGGTCATTGCAAACATAACTCCACAGAATAGCTGGAATGGACTACGTATCATTTCCGTTTTTACCGTGTCTGAGATTCTACATGATGCAAACGCTATCATTCGCTTGGCTACATTTGTTATAGGTGGATGTCTAATCATCGCAGTTTTGCTTGTTTATGTTTCGGCATCATTTATTGCAAGAAGATTGCTTCGACTTAGTAAGCACATGTCCCGAATAGGTACGGTGTCCTGGGATACTTATCTTGACCTCGATGGAAAAGATGAAATCGGCCAACTCTCCAGACAATTCAATGATCTGGTTCATCGAATCAGTGAACTAATGTTGGAAGTGGAAGAGAGTAACCAGCAGAAACAGACACTATTACAAAAACAAAATGATATTAAATTTAAGATGTTAGCGAGCCAGGTCAATCCCCACTTCCTGTTTAATACACTTGAGTCCATTCGAATGGAAGCACATCTTCGTGGGGAAGAGGGCTTGGCCCAAGCTGTATGGCAGCTTAGCGTGTTGATCCGAAATAGTTTAGAGGTCGGAAGTCGCCAGATTCCACTTTCGGATGAGTTAAATATGGTTCGGTGTTACTTGGAACTTCAAACATTCCGGTATGAAGACCGACTTCAATACATTATGGAAATCGACCCAGCAAGCGTACACATTGAAATTCCCCCACTTATCATTCAACCTTTGGTTGAGAACTCGATACTCCATGGGTTAGATCGCAAAGAGGGTCCAACGTTGATCACGGTTCGAACGAAGGTCAACGATCAGGGGATGTTATTTGTAGAAATCCAAGATGATGGTGCGGGTATTCCTCCAATGAAAATGAAGACGTTACAAAAACAGTTAATGAACTCCGATGAAGCTGGAAATCGTATTGGTCTCCGTAACGTGAACGACCGATTAGAACTTACCTACGGTATACGTTCAAGGCTTTCAATTGAAAGTACAGAGGGCATAGGCACCTGCATCACATTTTGTATTCCGAAGGAGGGAGGGGAACCTAATGTTCTCAGTGATCATTGTTGATGATGAACCCAAACTACGTTTGGGGTTGCAAACGTTAATACCTTGGAGGGAATTGGGATTTGAAGTGATTGGAACGGCAGCTGGTGGAAATGAGGCTCTCCGAATATTCGAAGAAACGATTCCCGACGTATTGTTGGTTGATATACGTATGCCAGGCATGGACGGATTGGAACTCCTTCAGCAGATCCGTCACCGTGGCTGGATCAGTCATGTCATTATACTCAGTGGTTACGCCGATTTTGAGTACGCGCGGCAAGCTCTTCAATTCGGTGTTGAAGCATATCTGCTCAAACCTGTAAACAAGGAAGAACTTTCAGCATCGCTTCAAAAGATTCATGAACAACTCTCAAAACTGCAGGAAAAAAGTATGTTACAAAAGACAAATACGCCAGAATGGATACTTTACTCTTTACTATCTGGAAGAAACGCTTATGAGGATTCCTTTTTGATTGAAAGGTCCGACTCATTTGAGGTGAGTTGGAGAACATTTCAAATTCTTTTGATTGGGTTTTCAGGTTCACATCAAGAAGAAAGCGAACAGATTCATAACTTCAAGAAGGTACTGAGTAAAACGTATACTTTGGAGCGTAAAGGGATCGTTTTATATTTTGCTCCATACATTGTCCTTTTGCTTGGTGATGCTCCTGTTGGCGAATTGGGATGGAATGAACTTCACAAGAATCTCCAGCTGTTATCAGGAGAACTTCGATTTGAAATGGACGTAGCGATAGGCCAACCTGTTCGTTCTCTAGAAGAAATCATTTATTCTTTCAAAACTGCACGATCCCTTCTGGAGCGGAGTTTCTTTTATGAGAGAGGGAGGTTGCTAACAGAGGAAACAACGGAAACCTTTCAAAAAGAAATCGCTCAAACTTCCGTATTATCTCTATCAAGTAAGGAGGAAGAAGCTTTCAGGTTGCATTATCTGGTAGATGTTGGGCATGCAAGTGCGATTTCTTCTTTTTTAAACGAAATAGCATTACAACAAGTAGCTAATCAAGCTGATGAAAAGGAGATCCGTGATCGTTTCTTCTACCTTGCTAATGAAACGGTTCGAAAAATTCATTCCCGTGTCTGGTCTTTAAGCGATTATCCAGGAGACCCGGCGCAATTCCTTGGTGAAGTATATCATTCCCGATATATTCAGGATCTCGTTGACCGTATTTCTGTTGTTATGGAGAGGCTCGCTCGATGCGCAGATTACAATAGTAAAGACAATGAAATGAAGCGATTGCTGGATTATATGGATCGGCACTATGGGGAGAACTTAAGGTTAGAAATGCTTGCCGTATTGTTTAATTACAGTAGTTCCTATCTGGGCCAACTATTCAAAAGTCACACAGGGGAATATTTCAATGCCTATCTTGATCGGATACGGATTCAAAAAGCGAAAGAATTACTGGCTCAGGATATGAAGGTTTACGAAGTGGCTGAAAGGGTAGGATATTCAAACGTCAATTATTTCTATACCAAATTCAAGAAACTAGAAGGGGAGTCGCCTTCTTTTTATCAAAAAAAACAATAATTTTAAACAAACTCCTCTACTAACGGAAGTAAACAAACCGGAGGGGAGTTTTCTAATCTCTAAATGAAAAGAAATATGATTTTCTGAAAATACAAATGATTTTAGAATGAAAGGATTTAAGATTTGTGATATGTCCGAGAGCCTCCTCAGCCAATATAGTTGATACGAAAGGAGGGACCATAACAAATGAAAGCGATAACAGGAATGTAATGAACGGAGGGGAGGCATAAAATGAAGACTAAATCAGGTTCAATGATAAGGTATGCAGCGTCAAATAAAACCTATCTAATGTTAGGATCGGCCCTTTTCTTTTTAGGCATCATCATGTCGAGTTTCACTCATTCCAGGGTGGAAGCAGCCGTTACGGTACCCGGATTTGTTGTTGAACCTAATCAAACACAAGCATTAATAGTAACATTTAAAGATGCTCAGCTAGAAGGGTACGGGATTGAGAAACGGGACGAGAAAACTGCCAAAGCAATGGACAGATCATATGATGGTAAAGGTTACATTTCTTATTTTTTTGAAGAGGATAATTCAGCTAAAGGAAGCGCTGCGTTCAAAGTTGAAGCACCGGAAGATGGCCTGTATGAGTTGAGCTTGGGATATTACATTCCAGAAGGGAATGGGGACAAAACGACCTCTATTCAAGTGAATGGTTCAGGTGCTGGTGAATTGACGCTTAATGCTCCCAACCCAGGGCAGGTCCGTGCTGAAAAAAAGGTGACCAAAGTGCTTCTGAACCAAGGCAGCAACTCCATCCAAATCTTACGGGGGTGGGGATACTATGGCATTGAGTATTTAAAACTGGAACGTGTAAATCCCAATGTTTCCAAACAGCAAATAAAGATGCATACCTTGAGTAATTCCAAAGCAACTCCGCAAACGAAAGCACTCTTGGATTTTATGACCAGCCAGTATGGAAAGAAGATGATTTCAGGACAGCAAACACTGGAAGATGCGAAGTGGATCTACAAGCAGACAGGAAAATTCCCTGCATTGGTTTCCAGTGATTTAATGGATTATTCTCCATCCCGTGTTGAAAACGGAAGCACCTCAAACGAGGTGGAGAAGATGATTGAATGGTACGAACGTGGAGGAATAGTATCATTAAGCTGGCATTGGAATGCGCCGAATGGAATAGGCGGCAACGAACCGGGCCGCGAATGGTGGCGAGGTTTTAATACCGAGTTTACGACCTTCGATGTAGAATATGCCCTGAATCATCCGAGATCGGAAGATTACAAGCTTTTAATTCGAGACATTGATGCCATTGCTGTTCAGTTGAAGCGATTACAGGATCATAACATTCCCGTACTTTGGAGACCACTGCACGAAGCAGAGGGCGGCTGGTTTTGGTGGGGAGCCAAAGGGCCCGAACCTGCCAAAAAATTATATAGACTAATGTACCAACGTTTGACCGATCACCATCAGTTAAACAATCTCATTTGGGTTTGGAACTCTGTGAAGGAGGAGTGGTACCCGGGCGATGATATGGTCGACATTGTAAGTATCGACGTTTACAATCCAGCGGGCGATCATAGCCCAAACATTGCCAAGTATGATGAACTCTTGTTTTTGGGCAAGCACAAAAAACTTGTAGCGCTTGCAGAAAACGGGCCTATTCCGGATCCTGATCTGCTCCAGACTTACGGCGCACATTGGAACTTTTTCAATACCTGGACTGGCGATTATCTGCGCGACGGAAAAACGAATACAAAGGAATATTTGAAAAAGGTATACAATCATGACAACGTAATCACGCTAGATGAACTTCCCGAAGGATTGTATGGTAGTCCCTAAATCGAAAAGGAATACATTTTATTATTGAGCAGGAACAATCTAGTTTAACAGGAGTGAATCATGTAATGGCTATCTATATTAACGAGTCACAGCATATTTTTCATCTGCAATCCCGTGTAACCAGTTATGTTATTCAAATCGTAGACGGCTTTCCATTACTGGTATATTGGGGACAAAGATTGTCCGAGAAAGGAAACCTTGAAAAACTTGTACCAGGTCTGGAAAAAACGGAGCTAGGCTCCATGCCTCATGAATATCCGCAATATGGAACAGGTGACTTCAGATCGCCTGCCTATCAAGTTCTACTTGAAGACGGGAGCCGCATTACAGAGCTACGCTTCAAAGGGTACTCAACCGGCGCTGGTAAACCAGCACTTGATGGTCTGCCGTATGTGTATACGGAAACAGACCATGAAGCAGATACCTTGGAGCTAGAACTGGAGGATGCGTACGCAGGAATCACCGTTCTTCTGAAATATTGTATCTTCAGGGATGGTGCTATTACCAGGTCAGTTCACTTTAAGAACAACGGTCACAGCACGATCAAACTTTTACGTGCGCTTAGTGCCAATGTTGATTTGTATGGCAAGAGCCATTATGAATTGTTATATCTCGCGGGTCATTGGGCTCGAGAGGCGCATCTTCAACGCAGGCCTCTAGGCCCAGGAGGTACTAGTCTTGGGAGCAGACGTGGAATGAGCAGTCATCAGCACAATCCTTTTGCGGCTGTCGTTAGCCCGGGAGCCGATGAGGATCATGGGGAGGTTTTTGCTGTAAATCTGGTGTATAGCGGTAATTTCCATGCCGAAGCGGAAGTGGATGCTTTTGGTGTCGTTCGTTTGGGCATTGGTCTGAATCCATTTGATTTTGGTTGGCTGCTTCCTCCTGGCGAATCCTTCCAAACTCCTGAGGCTGTATTGGTCTATTCAAATGAAGGGATCGGAGGCATGTCCCGAATCTATCATCGACTCTACCGGAACCGTTTATGTCGCGGCGTGCATAGGGACAAGGAGCGACCGATTCTCGTGAACAATTGGGAGGCAACTTATTTTAAGTTCACTGCAGAAAAGATTGAAGCGATTGCCGAAGCAGGCTCGCAACTGGGGATTGAACTGTTGGTGCTTGATGATGGCTGGTTTGGCAAACGTGACAGCGACAATAGTTCGCTGGGAGATTGGGTTGAAGATCGGAGAAAGCTTCCTAATGGCCTGCGTGATTTGGCAGAGCGGATTGAACGCCAAAGCTTGCAATTCGGATTGTGGTTTGAACCTGAAATGATTTCACCCGACAGTGATCTATACCGGAAGCACCCCGACTGGTGCCTGCACGTTGAAGGCCGTCGCCGGACGGAAGCCCGCTGGCAATTGGTATTGGATCTTTCACGGCCGGAAGTCCGTGATTATTTGTATGATGCACTGGCTGAAATCTTCACCAACGTACCTGTTTCTTACGTAAAATGGGACATGAACCGCGCGTTGACCGAAATTGGTTCCGCAACGGCTTTACCGGAGAATCAACAGGAGATTGCACATCGATACGTGATTGGACTCTATGATCTTTTAAATAAACTAACTGCTGCATTTCCGGAAATTTTATTCGAAAGTTGTTCCAGCGGCGGAGGTCGGTTTGATCCCGGAATGCTCTACTATATGCCGCAGACTTGGACAAGTGACAACACGGATGCCGTGGAACGCTTAAAAATACAATACGGGACCAGTTTGGTTTATCCCGTCAGTACCATCGGAGCTCATGTCTCCGCTGTGCCGAACCATCAAGTCCACCGCGATACCTCGCTTAAATTCAGAGGGGACGTTGCGATGTCGGGGAACTTTGGCTATGAACTTGATCTGACCAAATTCACAGATGCCGAAAAAATCCAGGTGAAAGAACAGGTTGCCATGTACAAAGAACATCGTTCTCTCATACAACAGGGTGATTTATTTAGACTTCGGAGCCCTTTTCAAGGCAATGAAACTTCCTGGATGTTCGTCTCGGACAATCGATTGGAAGCTATCGTATTTTACTTTCGTGTTTTAGCCAAGCCCAATCCTGCTGCTGATGTACTTCAGCTCAAAGGGTTGAATCATTCGTATACTTATGAGGTGAGTGGAGAGAGTGGACACATGGGATCTTTCGGCGGGGATCGTTTAATGCAAGCAGGCTTGATGATCCCTCCTCTTACAGGAGATTACACCAGTGTATGGTTCAAGTTAAGCGCTACTCAATAAATATGGCGAGGTTAAAAATTCTCTGCATTATATTAATGCAGGGGATTTTTATTATACCAACTTATGAAAACAAAATTTATTTTTCTGAAAACAGTATGGATTATTGAATGAAATCCTACTAGATCTCCGATATGTCGCCAATATAACAATCGTTTTATGATGAGAGAGGAAAGGAGGGAATGAAATGAAAGCGATAACAGAAGAGAGAAGGTTCCGCACACGCAAACACAAAAATTCGCAAAAGTGGAAAGTATTTAAGAATCAAAAATATCTGTACATGATGTCATTTCCGTTTGTGATTTGGGTGTTTGTATTTCAGTATTTGCCTCTGTGGGGATGGACGATGGCATTTCAAAACTATAGACCAGGCAAAGGGTTTTTCGATCAAAAATGGGTTGGATTCGATCATTTCCAAGCACTGTTTCAGGATGAGCATTTCTATTTGGTGCTAAGAAATACACTGGCAATGAGCCTTATGGGGCTTGTTGCTGGGTTCGTGTTTCCTGTATTGTTCGCAGTGGTTCTAAACGAGGTACGAGTTCAGTTTATGAAGCGTTTCGTACAGACTGTTTCTTACCTGCCTCACTTCGTGTCTTGGGTCGTGGCCGCCGGGATCGTCATCAAAATGCTGTCAACCGACGGAGGCGCGATAAACGACTTGCTCTTGGGGCTGAATTTGATTGACCAACCGATACAATTTATGGCCAAGGGTCAACTGTTCTGGGGAATCGTGACGGGAGCCGATGTTTGGAAGGAGACAGGTTGGAACGCCATTATCTATTTGGCTGCCATTTCGGGGATTGGTCCTGAACTGTATGAGGCAGCAAGGGTAGACGGCGCCAGTCGTATGAGACAAATATGGCATATTACACTCCCTGGCATCAGGCCAACAATCATCGTACTGTTTATTATGTCGATTGGCCACCTTGTAGGAATCGGATTTGAAAAGCAATTCTTGCTTGGTAATCACATGGTTAGCGATTATTCCGAAGTATTGGATCTGTATGCGTTGAACTACGGTTTATCCATGGGGAGATATTCTTTCGGTACCGCTATTAGTATCTTCAATTCGGTCATCAGCGTGATTTTGCTGTTCGTCGTGAATGGACTCTTTAAAAAATTCGCTAACGAAAGCATTATGTAAGGAGGAGGAACAGACATGGAAGCATCCGAGCCGACAACTTCTTCCGTCACACCCAAACGACCGAAGATAGGCGCAAAATCTCCCCAAGACTTGATATTTGACACCTTTGTTTATGTTTTCATAGGAATCGTTACGATCGCGACGCTATATCCATTTTTGAATGTGCTCGCCATTTCCTTCAACGATTCCGTAGATACTGTTCGAGGCGGTATTTCAATTTTCCCTAGACAATTCACTTTGGAAAATTATAAGCTCATCTTTAGTTATGAGGGATTGATCACGGGTTTCAAAATATCGGTGCTTCGAACTCTTATAGGAACACTGGCAGGTCTTGTAAGCGGTTCGATGGTTGCTTATGCACTTGCTCGTAGAGAATTTCAGGGAAGGCGGTTTGTCTCCGTATTTCTGGCGATCACAATGTATGTGTCGGGCGGTTTGATTCCAGGTTTTATCTTGATCAAGAATCTGGATCTGATCAATACATTCGCAGTTTATATTTTGCCAGGACTCGTAAGCGCCTTCAATATATTCATCATCCGTTCGTTCATTGATGGAATTCCTTATGCTCTGCAAGAATCAGCCAAGCTTGATGGGGCAAATGATTTCACCATTTACTGGCGAGTCATACTCCCGCTCACCAAGCCTGCTCTTGCAACAGTAGCCTTATTCCTTGCTGTTGGGCAATGGAATTCTTGGTTTGATACGTACCTTTATAATGGTTCCAATGACTCCCTAACAACCTTGCAATATGAACTTATGAAAGTGCTTCAGAGTACCACCACTAATTCTAACAATATACGTGGGGAAAACATGTCGCAACTGATATCACAGGTGTCTCCTGACGCTGTCAAAATGGCGATTACCATCATCGCAACAGTGCCTATTCTCATTGTTTACCCTTTCTTGCAGAAGTACTTTGTGAAAGGCATGACACTAGGTGCTGTCAAAAGCTGATGAGACACTAACCGTAAATGACTTTGTATCCTTAAATTATCTGAATCATGGGGAGTGTTAGTTTTTATGAAAAAGCGAACCCGAAAAACAGCAGTAACACTACTTTCAGCTGGTCTTTTACTCAGTCAGCTCGCAGCCTGCAGTGGAAGTGGTGGCGGGGAATCAGCAAGTCAAGATGGCTCAAATCCTATCACACTTACTTATTTTTCAGAGGATGGAAGTCCTAACTGGAACAATATGAATGACCGTATAGGAAAAGTCATCACAGAGAAAACAGGTGTCGTTTTGGATGCTGAATTCGCAGTGGGGGACCCTGTGCAAAAGGTATCCATCATGGCTGCCACCGGTGAAGTTCCCGATCTCATAGCTGCTAAGGCGGATCTTGGCAAGCTAGTGGATGTAGGTGCAGTTCTTGATCTGACGGACTTGATTGAAGAACATGCCCCAAATATTAAAAAGATGCTTGGCGATAAGATTGTTCGTGCCAAATATAGTTTGGAGGATCAAGCCATTTATGCCATTCCAACTTGGTCTGCTATCGATGAACGTAAATTCAAAGCCGATGGTGGCTTCCAACTTCAACATCGTGTTGTAAAAGAAGCTGGTTATCCTGATATTCGTACGGTAAAGGACTACGAGAAGGTCCTTACAGACTATTTGGCTAAACACCCAACAGATGATAACGGTAACAAAAATATCGGACTAACCATTAATGCGGATGACTGGCATATGTATCAAGTGACGAACATGGGATTTTTTACGACAGGTGCACCGGATGATGGAGAGTACTATGTGGACCAAGAAACTTTTGATGTAACTTATCATTTCCGCCGTCCAGAGGAAAGAGAATATTTCCGCTGGCTGAACCATATGAACGATATAGGTTTATTGGATAAGGAAAGTTTTGTCCAAAAGACGGATCAATTCAAATCCAAGGTTTCATCTGGACGTGTGCTTGGCCTGATCGACCCTGCATGGGACTATGGTGATGCTCAACAGGCATTGAAGGCTGCAGGGAAATTTGACCAGACTTACGGTCATTATCCAGTAACGTTGTCTGAAGAGTACAAGGATACTAATTTCTGGTCCGCTGGGTTTGACGGAGGATATGGGATCGCAATTTCCAGTGAGTGCAAAGATCCCGTAGCTGCAATCAAATTTTTGGATTATCTGGCTTCGGAAGAAGGACAGATTCTGATGAACTGGGGGATCGAAGGACAAGATTACGTTGTAGAGAATGGAAAAAGAACTGTACCGAAGGATGTTCAAGAAAAGATGGACAACGAAGGTAGTGCTTACATGAAGGAATCGGGTCTCGGCCTGTATTGGAACTTATCTGTTCATTATGGTGACGGAATTAAGGACTCAACAGGCAATTATTATACGAAAACGAACAGTGACCTTTTAACGGCTACCTACAGTGCCCCCGAAAAAGATGCTTTGGCCGCTTACAAAGTCGAGCACTGGAGAGATCTTTTTCCAAAAGAAGAAGAGTTTCCTGAAAGAAAAGCCGGGGCGGTTTACAACATTGCTTTGCCAAGCGATAGCCAGGCGACAATATTAATGGCCAAAATGAAGGATATCACATGGAAACGAATTCCCGAAGCTGTAATGGCCAAACCGGAAAATTTCGATAAAGTCTGGGATGAGTACATGGCGGAATTGGAAAAGGCTGGAGTGGAAGAGATGGAAGAGGCTTTTGGTCAATATGTGAAAGACCGTGTTAAACTGTGGAGCGGTCAATAGCATGCAATTGAGAATAGACAGAAAGGCAGGATACGATGAAATCGATACCTTGCAATCCTAATGCATCTGAAGAAGTACGTTCTGTGCTCAACTATTTCCACGAGATTCAAGGGACTGGCATCATTACGGGACAGCACACACAAACCATGGCGCAAGAGGAATTAAACTACATCTATCAAGTAACAGGGAAGTGGCCGGCACTATGCGGATTCGAGCTTCTTGGGTATTCTCCAAACATTAATTATGAGGATAGCGGCGAAGAGTGTTTGCTGGAAGTCGCTGAAAACCAGGATACGCTGCAAAAAGCTTGGAAGTGGACGCAGAAAAGCGGAGGATTGCTTACATTTACTTGGCATTGGTTTTCTCCACTGAACGGACGCGATAAAAGCTTCTATTCGGAGCATACAGATTTTAACGTAAGTAAAGCGATTACGGAAGGAACCAAAGAATATGAAGCCCTGTTGTCCGATATGGACCATATGGCCAATATCCTCCGGGAATTTTGCAACAAACGCATTCCGATCTTGTGGAGACCATTTCATGAAGCGGAAGGCACTTGGTTCTGGTGGGGCAGTAAAGGCCCGGAAATCGCAAAACAATTGTACCGTATCATGTATGAGAGGTATACCCATTATCATAATCTAAATAATTTAATTTGGGTGTGGAACTCACCGTTGGTCGAAGGTTACGTTGGGGATGACGTGGTTGACATTATTTCCAGGGATATGTACCCCCCAGCTCACCAACATACGGATTTACGGAAGGAATATGAGGAACTGGTTGGTGTTACACGAACTCCAAAACTTGCTGCTATCGGGGAGATTGGTCCGATTCCGAGTATTAGAAGCTTGTCAACCTCGCGCATCCCGTGGCTGTGGTTTATGACATGGTCTCAGGATTTTGGTAGGACGGAGAAGTTTACGACAAAAGAGGAGCTGCGCAGCGCGTATCATTGTGACTATGCCATTACGCTGGATAAACTTCCGAAGCTATATTAAATATTCAAAAGCACCTCTTGGCAGCCGATCAGGCGTGAAACGAAGGAAAAGGAACGCAAGTTTGAGTGTGTATCGTGATACTAACGAAAAATAAGGGCGGAGTATATCCGCCCTTATTTCATTGATGGATTCTGATTCTTGACTTAGGAACATTTTGTCCTCTGAAGTCTTCGGCTAAAATCAAAAACAGACCTGACCATTCGTGGCTTTAAGCCTTTTACGGGATGAAAAAAATGGTTTCAGGAGGGAATATTCATAGCAGTCTGAATGTTTTGCAGATCGAGCTGAATTTGCTCTGGAATATGGTAGGGATGGTATAAGCCCTGCTGCACCATGTAATTTGATATCTTTTCATGAGAGTCTATGGCTTCATCCAGCTGTTTCATCAAAATTTGTTTGATTTCGGGGGTGACACATTCAGTCACAGCCATGGCGTAGTTTCTGACGCTGCTCTTGGCGTTCATTAAAAAATCCATTGCAATCACGTCATCGGTCATCGTATGAAGACCTGTCAGGTGTTCTAATATTGGGTTCATTTTATTATCTCCTATACAGTCACTTTAGACAGCACTCCACTGAGCTCCTGAAGCTGCTGTTGTGATAATGTCGCATCTTGTTGCAAAATTTGCTTGAGCTCCGGGTCGGTTACCAGAGCTTGCATGGTCTTTGATTTCGTCATGCAAACCGTCTTGAACGCAGCTATTTCATGCACCTCGAGCATTTCATGCAAAGCGTAATTGGAATTCATTCAGATTGTCCTCCCATGTATCTATCCATATTCAAGGCTTTAAGATAACTTTAATGCAATTGTCCGTTTTCGTATCGAACACTTCATAGCCCTGCTTGGCCTCGCTGAGCGGAATGACGTGCGTAACAATGTCTCCAGGGTCCACTTTGCCAGACGTAACCAACTCGTACATATATGGCATGTAGTGAATGACCGGAGCTTGTCCGGAACGGATATTCACGTTTCGCTGCATGATGTCACCGAGCGGGAAACCGTTATAACGTCCGCCGTATACCCCAGTGACTTGAATGGTGCCGCCTTTGCGGACAGCCTGAGATGCAATGATAAATGCGCTCATGGTGCCGCCTTGCAGTTTCAAACCGCTGGCTAAAAATTCAAGATCGCTCATCTTGCCATCCATTCCTACCGCATCGATCACGACATCAGCGCCGCCTTTGGTCATCTCCTTGAGATTGTTGCCAATATTCTTATCTTGTTCGAAGTTTACGATTTCGACTTTGTTCGTTCGCTTCGCATGCTGCAAGCGATAATCGACATAGTCAACGGCTATGACCCGCTTTGCTCCTTTGAGCCAGCAGAATTTCTGGGCCAGAAGCCCGACTGGACCACATCCGAGCACAATGACCGTATCTCCATTCTTTACGCCTGCGTTATCTACGCTCCAGAATGCCGTCGTCATGGCATCGGCGATCAAGCTTAGCTTTTCGTCTGGTTGTTCGCAGTTTTCGGGAATCTTGAAGTGGGTAAAATTAGCAAACGGAACCCGTAAATACTCGGCTTGCCCGCCTGGATATCCGCCGGTCGTTCCGGAATAGCCGAAGTATGCGCCCATATCCCCATGTTCGTTTGAATTGTCACATTGGCTTTCCAGATGATTTTTGCAAAAAAAGCATTCTCCGCATGCGATGTTGAACGGGATGATCACACGGTCGCCTTTTTTTACCTTTGTCACGCCGGGGCCTACTTCTTCTACGATTCCCATTGGCTCATGTCCGATGACGTAGTTCTCCTGAAGATTTGGGATCATCCCATGAATAAGATGAAGGTCAGAACCGCAAATGGCGGTACTGGTAATCTTTACGATCATGTCGTCTGGTTTCACAATCTTCGGATCCGGCACCTCTTTGACCACGACATTTTTAATCCCTTGATACGTAACCGCCTTCATGCTTTATGTCCTCCAATATGTTCATCTGGGGTCCGATCAAACATTCCTTTACGCGACGTATCATCCGGGAACAGATTCATCTGCCCGATCATCACCGTATTTTTCGCCGAAAGCTGGTCAAGTTGGTACTGTTCGTTTAGCTCGTAGGGATGGAACCATTTTTTGCGAATCATAAGCTCCGTAATTTCTTGGTGCATTGAAATCCCCTGTTTAAGATGATTATGCAGCAATGCTCTTACATCCGGTGAAGCTGCTTCCGTCAGGGCGATAGCAAATTACGAACACCCTCCTTGGCACGAATAAGGAAGTCCATGGCAAAAGTCATATCTGCCATTTCCGGCATATTTAATGAATTAATCGGATCTAAATAATCGGTATTCATTTGAGTTCCCCTTAATGTGTTATAGGTGTAGGACTATTTGGAACAGGCGCTTGGAAAGGAGCTTTCGCGTAGATTGCTTGCAGCTCAGCGATCTGTTGTATGGATTGAATTACGTCTTTTTGCATTAAGGCCTTTAGCTCTTGGTCAAAGACCAGGCCTTGCATAAGTTTTGACTTGGCGAGGCAGAGCGTTTTAAAGTTTAATGCTTCATGCAGTTCCATCGATTCATGCGGTGCTAGCGTTGAATTATTCATTCAGAAAGGATCACCTCCTTTTTTGATTAACGTTAGATTTTCCAACGAATCGGATCTTATACTTTTAGCGATGATAGGATTAGCAGAGATTTCCCTTCTTTTTCGGATACAAGTGGAGTCAGGCTCACTAATGTCCAAGTATTTGAAAAATTCCTGAGCATATTATAGATAATATCTATTCAAATATGTTGAGGAGGATATTATAAAACCTATGTTACCTATGGAAGAGTATTTCGGTAAGTTAGAACTCGTTCATTCATTTTATGGGGCAATGCCTACAGGCGTTAGTATATCCGAAACCGGGCGTATCTTTATTTGCTTTCCGAAATGGGGAGATGACGTTAAATTTACGGTAGCGGAAATTGTGGAGGGTCGGTTGCAGCCTTATCCAAATTTAGAAACGAATATGATCAACCCTTTGAATATCGCTATGTCCTTCATCAGTGTCCAAAGTGTAGTTGCTGATGGAAGGGGAACCCTGTGGGTACTGGATACGGCTGCACCAAATTTTTCTGAACCTATGAAAGGAGGGGCGAAATTAGTCGCTGTAGATTTAAATACAAATACGATCAGAAAAGTATACACATTTGCAGAAGATGTAGTCTTGCCGACAACGTATCTGAATGATGTCCGATTTGATTTTCGTGTGGGCAAAGCAGGTTATGCATATATAACAGATTCTTCTTCCAGAGGTCCAGGCGCTATTATCGTCGTAAATTTAGAAAACGGAGATGCATATAGACGGTTACATGGAGCAAATTCAACTTCACCCGATCCGTATTTTGTACCGAAAGTGGAAGGTAAAATTTTGATGAATCGAAACTCGGATGGTTCCACATCTCCCTTTCGATTGGCCTCTGATGGGATAGCCATTTCCCCTGATGGAAAAATGTTATTCTTTTGTCCATTAACCAGCCGTTATCTATACTCAATCTCAACAGAAGCCTTAAGAGACAGAACGATATCGGATTTCAATTTACGTGATCTAGTGCATTTTTGGGGAGAAAAAGGTGCATCTGATGGAATGATAACGGATGCAAATGGAAACGTTTATGCTGGAGATTATGAAAACGATAGTATACGAAAGATATTGCCGAATGGAACCATGGAAACCATCGCACATGATCCCAGAATTTTATGGCCGGATACTTTTTCTATTGGTCCGGATCAATATTTATATGTAATTGTGAATCAATTACATAGGCAGGCAAGATTTCATTACGGCAAAGACCTGCGACAAAAACCGTATAGCTTACTCCGTATAAAAATTGATGAATTACCTGCTCCTACTTTTTGATAAAATCCCACATTATTAGAATGTCGAAACATATAAGAAAAAAATCCTTTTACAATGGTAATACAACGTTAGAGGTAGAAGCATATTCCCGTTGAAGTCGCTATTATAGCGGCTTTTTTTGTTTTATCGGTACAAGTTCGTGTCCCGAGTCAAGGACAAAAACCTGTACCAATTAACGTCATGGACAGGAATTTGTTCCTGGTATCGATTAGTCATCTGTCTAACATATTTTCGCCTGTTCATTCATCGGACGATATCCCAATTAGTCTTATTGAAGCAGTAGAGGTTCGATGGCTATTGCTATACGGATTCGTAGGCTTTCAGCTGGATCTTTGAGTTTCACACCCAGGAGTTTTTCACACTTTTCCAGTCGATACACCACCGTATTTCGATGAACGAAAAGTTGCTTGGATGTTTCGACAAGCTGGCATTGTGTATCGTAAAAAGCGTTCAAGGTGCGCAGCAACTCTTTTTTTTCATGTTCGTCTGTAATGTGCAGCAATCCGTTTAAGGTCGCGTCGTAAAATTGTTTCAGTTCGTTGTGGGGAAGCATGTGGAATAAATATCCGATGTCCTTGGCTTGGTAAGATTGGACGAATTGCTTGCGTTTTAGCCAGTAGCCGAATTGCAATGCATTGACCGCTTCTGTATAAGAATGACGAACGCCGAGTACATTTGTTGCAGGTTTGCCAATGCCGATAGACAGACTCAGTCCAGTCTCATGATGCAGCTCTCTAAGTATTTCTGACAGCTGCTCGGTGATTTTTGCCTCATCCCACCCCGACTCAGGGATAGATAGCAGAAGGCAATAGGTATCATGTTTGGTAAACATGACGAAGGAATGATCTAACCCACCAAAAAGACGTTTGATGTGCTCGTATTGCTCCTCTTGCTCCGTGATATTATCTCCTTTCGGAAGGGCCGAACCCTCGTAATTAGGAAATCTTTGATGCATGTGATGCATCTCGTCATTACGCATGGTCAGCACGACGCTTGCACGCCCCTTGATAAGCCCACATCTCTTGCCTCGGTTCAGCGCCTCCTGCTCAGAAGTGATATATCCCTCAATCAGATCGGAGAAGAATTCGTTTTTGTGTCTGCGGGAGCGCTCTTTGACAGCCTGTGATTTGGTCAGCTCCATTCCAATGACGTTGGAGGCCTGCTCAAGCGTCAGACCGAAAAGGCCAGTCCATTGATCCGGCGAATGAAAGGATAACAAATAGCCTTCGTGGCGGTAAGTTTTTACTGGATATACCAGCATGCAGCAACGCTCTCGGACTGATGTGTTGATGAAGCACAACGAAGTGGGACTAGAAATATCGGACAAGTCTTGAAGTGTATTTACAGCGGCTGCAGTGAGTTCAGCAACACTTGTATTCTGGTTGGAAGCAGAGATAGTTTGCCATTTGTAGTTTAACAGGATGACTGGGGATGAGAACAGTTTGGACAGGGAATCGATAATGCTGGAAATTCCTTTGCCGCGCATGATCATCTCGGAGAATTTTTTGTGGATGCTGAGTGCATATTGCAGTTCGTCGCTCTTGTTGTTCAGAATCACACTGGTCGATCGCTGCAAAATTTCGCCGAGGGATAGACGGACATCGGAAATTTCGATGATGGGAAATTCGTTCTGATCCGCTTCCCAAAGTATTTCATCAGGGATCGGCAATTCAAAGCGCTTGGTTTTGATGGCCAACCCCGAGCAATGAAGCCGCTGCATGTCCCTGATTAGATGAATAAACATCTCTGGCTGCTGCTTCATGAAAAAGCCGTTGGTCAGCAAGAGCTCGTTTGGCCTTAGAAACCGAATGATATCCGGACAGTCCATAATGTTGACCGTTTGAACCTCACGTACTAGACCCTTATGCCCCGTAATCACTCTGGCATCATCGTAAATACCGTTTTTCAGCAAATCTGTCAGCAGCACATCGACCCATCCCTTTCTGGAACAAGTTATTTTATTGTTAAGTAATATAACACTACGATCATGTGGAGTAAATATCTTTGGTTTGATCATCCAAGATTGCTCATTATTTTTATCCTTTTCATCCAATGATTTCTCACAAGGAGTGAATTATGCTTAAAGTGTTTCTTGTGTGTAATAAAAGCGTACATGAACGGAGGATGTAATGATTGATCTACTTATCACAGATACGGTGATTTCCGGGGATGAAAGGCGAATGGATGTCGGGATATCCTCAGGCAAGATTGCATTTGTCACGCCATGCGGGGAAAGGAAAACCGAAGCGTCTCGTGTAGTGCAGGGCAAAGGAGGCTTATTGCTGCCCGGATTCGTCGAGCCGCATATTCATTTGGAAAAAGCATATTTGCTGGATTCCATGGATCGGGAGGCGGAGTCTCTCCAGGACGCGATTCAGATAACATCCAAACTGAAAAGTTCGTTCACGAGGGAGGACATGTATCGTCGCTCGCTGGTTGTCATTCGAGAAGCCGTTAGGAATGGTGTAACCCATATGCGTTGCCATGCAGAGGTTGATCCGGTTCTTGGACTCAGAGCTGTCGAATCTGCTCTTCGTCTCAAACAATCCTTAAAACATCAACTGGATTTACAGGTAGTTGCCTTTCCGCAAGAAGGGGTGTTTAAGAATCCGGGGACTGCTGAGCTGATGGAAGAGGCCATTCGTATGGGAGCCGATGTGATTGGAGGAATCACTTATCAGGATGCAGACCTGGGGGAGCACTTGGATTTTGCATTTGGTCTGGCAGGGAAGTACGGAAAACCGCTGGATTTTCACGCGGATTTCTCGGTCGATTCCAACGACCGTGCCGTTGTGGAAATTGCAAGAAGGACCATTGCTGCAGGAATGCAGGGGCATGTAGCCGCCGGACATGTAACCTCGCTCGGTTCCCTCCCTGCACACGAAGCTTTGGCTATCGGAGAGCTTCTGTGTCTTGCCGGAATCAGCGTCATTACGCTGCCGATGACGGACCTCTTTTTGAATGGAAGGGAAGGCTCCGAAGGACATCATAGAGGTCTGACTCCAGTGAAACTGCTGCAGGATTGTGGAGTGAATGTGGCGATTGGCGTCAATAATGTGCGCAACCCATTCACGCCGTTTGGCAAGGCAGACCCGATTGAGGCTGCCTGGCTATTGGCGATTACTTCGTACATGGGCAGCAAACGGGATGCGCTCATCTTGACCAACATGCTGACGCATAATGCGGCACAGGCGTTAGGCATTGGAAATTATGGTGTTAAGGTCGGCACTCCGGCTGATATGGTATTGTTCCGAGAGCGGTCGGAAAGAGAAGTGCTGCTTAATAAACCGGAGGCCCGTACGGTCTGGAAATCGGGATTACAGGTAGCTTGTACCGACTCAAAACTTTTGGAATTACCGTGGTTGTCGGATGGGATCGAAACAATCTAATTATGAAGTAAGGGGATGGAGTTATGGAGAAAGGGTTAACACTCGTAAAAAATGTAAAATGGTCGGAAAACCTGTTCGATCTAATGATTGATCAAGCAACAGGACTAATTGTCAGCATTGAGACTGCCGGAACGGATGCGGATCTCACATCTGTAAATATTGCCGGTAGGGCGACAACCGTCATTGACGCGGACGGGCTCCACTATGTACCGCCAATGGCAGATATGCATACCCATCTTGACAAGCATTTTATTGGGGAGCCTTGGAAGTCTTTGCAGCCGTTTGTCACGCTGCCCGGCCAGTTGGAATTTGAGAAAAACATGTTGGGAGAACTACCGACCGGGGCGGGAGAACGTGCGAAACGAATGTTGGATTTAATGATAGCCCAAGGTACAACGGCAATCCGCACACACGTTGACGTGGATCCGCAAATTGGCCTCTCTCATCTTGAGGAGGTCTTGGAAGTGCGTGAGATGTACCAGGGACGCATCGATATGGAAATTGTGGCGTTTCCCCAGCAAGGCCTGCTTCGATCTGACTCCGTTACCGTCATGCGGCAAGCGCTTCGTGCTGGAGCTAACTATGTTGGTGGTGTGGATCCGGCCGGACTGGACCGCCGGGTGGATGCCAGTCTGGAAGCCATGTTTGAACTTGCGACAGAATTCTCTGCGGGCATCGACTTGCACCTTCATGACCCGAGTCATCTCGGAATATACACGATCAGCCGCTTCGCCGAACTGACAGAACAAGCCGGTATGTCCGGCCGTACCGCGGTAAGCCATGCCTATTGTTTGGGCCAAGTTGGGGAAACAGAAGTGCGCTCACTCGCGGAAAGGTTGTGTGCGGCCGGCGTAGCCATCATGACGAGTGTGCCCATTGACAGGCCCATGCCCCCCATCAAACTGTTGATGGAAACGGGCGTGTCCGTGCATATCGGTTCCGATAACATTTTGGATTCGTGGAGCCCATTCGGAAATGGCGATATGCTCTCCCGTGGGTCACGTCTCGCTGAAGCATCCGGTTGGGTAGAAGACTTCTGGCTGTTAGAAACGTACAAGCTTATATCCAATGCGCCATTAACTCCAAAAGTGGGTGAACGAGGCACTTTCTCGTTGGTAAATGCCATAAATGCGATGCATGCGTTGGCGGCGGCACCTCCACGGGAAGCTGTATTTTCGGGTGGTGTGCTTGTTGGTGGTCGAATGTTTCCAAACAGCAGACAAATGGCAGCCACCTATTCGTAACAATCTTTAATTACACATAAAGCGGCGCATCCTTTTTCAGGTGCGTTGCTTTTTGGCATGAAAAGGCTGATGACATGGCTTATAAAATATCGCTTTGCGTATCGAATGTAATAATACATGACATTAAAATTTAGAAAGGCTTTCCTTTTGGTGTAACAATCCAAATGAAATCATTTTTTTTAGTGAATCACACCAATGACTGTGGCTTCCTTACATCGTATTATTCATATAAGAACATTTTTGAGTCACATAAACTGACATTGATAGAATAGGAGGGATATTGGAGGAGTTACACAAACCAAACATCATTGTTACGAACAGGGGGAGAGAGACATGCGTCGAGGTATCCATGCAAACCGCATCCAAAATATCAGAAAGCATGGGCTGTTATTGGTCATGATTTTGCCAGGCATTGTCTATCTGTTCATCAACAATTACTTGCCCATGTTCGGCATTGTGATTGCGTTCAAAGATATCAATTTTGCAAAAGGAATCTGGGGAAGTGACTGGGTAGGCTTCGATAATTTCGCCTATCTGTTCCAAACGCAGGATGCTTGGGTGATTACCCGAAACACATTACTCTACAACGGCGCATTTATCGTGCTTGGAACAGTGCTCTCCATAGCTGTGGCCGTATTGTTGAACGAGGTAAAAAAGCGATTCGCCTCCCGAATATACCAAAGCATCATTTTGCTGCCCTATCTGATCTCGATGGTCATTGTCGCTTACTTGGTTCTGGCATTGCTCAACGAGGAAAACGGATTCGTCAACCATTATGTGCTTCCTTTGCTGGGGATTGACCCCGTGTCGTGGTATGCGGATTCCGGTAAATGGCCCTTTATATTAAGTGTCGTATATCTGTGGAAAAACGTTGGTTATACATGCATTGTTTATCTGGCCTCAATCGTAGGCATCAGCCAAGAATATTATGAATCCGCCACGCTGGACGGAGCATCCAAGTGGAGGCAAGTCTGGAGCATTACCCTTCCTCTGCTTAAACCCACGATGGTCATTATGGTGCTTCTTGCAGTGGGACGCATCTTCAATTCCGATTTCGGATTGTTCTATCAGGTTCCGCTGAATTCGGGTGCACTGCAAACGACTACGGATGTCATTGACACATACGTTTATCGTGGATTGATGACTTTCGGGGATTTCGGAATGTCATCCGCTGCCGGACTGTATCAGTCCATTGTCGGTTTTCTGTTAGTATTGACGACCAATGCGATCGTTCGTCGCAAAAACCGGGATTTGGCGCTGTTTTAGCTAAGGGGGAGGACAACATGTATTCAAATAGGATATATCAAATGGCTGTTCACCTCGTGCTCATCATGATGGGAATTGCTGCAGTGTTTCCGTTTATACTTCTGATCTCCGCTTCCCTAACCGAGGAACAAGCCATTATCAGGGATGGTTATCGTTTGTTTCCGGCTCAATTCAGCTTCGATGCTTATGTGTATCTGTTTAATCAGTATTCGTTGATTCTGCGGTCGTATGGAATTACGGCGTTCATCACGGTCGTGGGCACAATCGTTGGGTTGCTGATCACAACCCTGGTCGCTTATCCACTATCCAGAAATGTGCTTCCATTTCGTTCGTTCCTGTCATTCTTCGTATTTTTCACCCTGCTTTTCAATGGGGGGCTGGTGCCGATGTACCTGGTTTATACGGACCTCTTCCATTTGAAAGATACCATTTGGTCGCTAATCATCCCGAATTTACTGACCAACGGGTTCTACATTTTGTTGATGCGCAGTTTCTTTTCAACGTCAATTCCCGGCGAAGTCGTGGAGTCGGCCTATGTGGATGGAGCCAACGAATGGGTTATTTATTGCAAAATCGTTCTCCCGCTTGCTCTCCCAAGCCTGGCAACCATTGGTCTGATGCTCATGATTTCGTATTGGAACGATTGGTTTAACGGTCTGATCTTCATCAATGACGGAAGCCTCTACAGCATTCAAAACCTGCTTAATCGAATGTTGTCTGATGTCCAGTACTTGCAGCAAAACAGTTTGTCTGGCCAGACGGCTGTTGTCTCATCCGTACCTCTCGGCAGTGTGAGAATGGCTATTGCCGTAATCGGCGTGTTGCCACTGATCGCAGCGTATCCGTTTTTCCAGAAGTTCTTCATCAAGGGATTGACCATTGGTGCCGTAAAAGGTTAGTCATGCTTCGTATCCAAGATGTCACATCCAAAAGCAAACATGGGGAGTGAATGAAGATGTTCAGAAAAAGATTGCCTGCGGGTTTCTTGAAGGTAATGTCCTTAATTTGTGCGGCCCCTCTATTGTTGACGGCATGCGGAAATCCAGACAGTAAGGGGGGAGCAGAACTTGGGCAAGCTTCAGCTACTGACATGTATGAAGTGGTCATGACGTATCCGGCTTTTGGGGATGTAACAGATGTTCAGGAAATTCAGGAAGCCATCAGTGATATTACAGCAGAAAAGGTAGGCGCCACAGTGAAGCTCTTGCCTGTTAATGGATCGAACTATGCCAATCAAATGAACTTGATGCTGGCGGGCAGCGAGAAACTGGATCTGGTGTATACCAGCGTTTGGTTCGGCCTTGAATCCCAAATCGGCAGGGGGCAGTTACTGCCCATGGACGAATCGTTGAATGAATTTGGTAAAAAGATACTGGAGGCCGTTCCGCAGGAAGCCGCAGAAGCCGGGAAGATGAATGGCGAAACATATGGCGTTCCCAGCATTAAAGCTTGGGCACTTTCTCCCAGTTTTGTGATGGACAAAGAGCTTGCCGATAAGCATGATATTGACCTTAGCGCCATAAAAACCTGGAATGATATCTCTACTGTATTGCAGCGTATCAAGGACAATGAGCCTGGTGTCACGCCGATTGTCAGCTATACCTCGCAGGAAACACCTGGACAAGCCATGCTGAATTTTGATCCATTGGGAACAGCACCTGGCGTGCTGGATTTTGGCGGGGAGCACTTCACCGTGCAGAATCTTTTTGCAACTTCGCGGTTCTCCACAATGGCTGATCTGATGCGTGATTGGTACCAAAAAGGTTATTTCAGCAAAGACGTCGCAACATCGCAGGAAACGGGGTCCAATCTAATCAAGGCAGGCAAAGCCTTCTCGTATATCCGGAATATCAATGAGTGTTACTCGGAATCGCTTGCGGCTGGGACTGAACTTGTATGCGTACCCCTTGAGGACTCGTACATGACGCGAAATAGCGTAGCTTCCAACATGATGTCTTTGGCAAGGAACAGTGAGCAGCCGGATAAGGCGATTCAAGTATTGGAACTGTTTTACTCGGACGAAGCAGTCATTAATCTGTTTACCAATGGAATTGAGGGCAAGCATTATGTTAAACAGGATAATGGCCTGATCGGCAAGCCGAAAGGTATTACTGCAACAGGGTACGATTCAAACCAATATGCCGTGGGGAACAATTTCATGTCCTATATATGGGAAGGGAATGATCCTGATATGTGGAAGCAATTGAGGGGCGAAAACGAGAGTGCCGTAAAATCAAGGGCAATGGGATTCAGCTTCGACATCAATCCGGTCAAAACACAAATTACCGCGGTGGCCAACGTCCAAAACCAGTATGATGCAGGCTTTCAGACAGGAACTTTTGACCCGTCAGAACTGGGTGCTTATCTCGACAAACTAAAGAATGCAGGCGTAGAGAAAATATTGACGGAAAAGCAAAACCAGTTAAACCAATGGCTTGAAACTAAATAGAAGGAGCTGATCACGCATGTTTAATCCTGTCATTGATGTTCACCACCATATCATCTCTAAAGAAATGCAACGAAAGCAGCGGGAGCTGGGAATGGAGATTCCAAGTTTTATGCCGAAGTGGACGCCCGAGATCGGGATGCAAAAAATGGATGTATGTGACATCTCGTTCTCATTTCTTTCAGCCCCGTCAGACCTGACGTTCATCGACCAGTCGTCTGCCAATGCGTTGGCTCGGAAAATGAATGAAGAGCTAGCATCGTATGCTCAACTTCATCCTGAGCGGTATGGTACGTTTGCAACGCTTCCACTCCCGGATCCCGCAGCAGCCATGGAAGAAACCTTGTATGCACTTGATATTCTCGGGATGGATGGTGTTGCAATGTTAACAAGTTATCAGGGGAAATATTTAAGCCATCCGGATTATACCGAATTGTTAACCGAATTGGATCGGCGCAGTGCTGTTGTGTTTCTGCATCCCATCCTCATACCGCAAAAAATCGCTGGACTTAGTCCTGCACTACTTGAGGGCACCTTCGATACGACGCGGGCCGTCACTACCATGGCTGTTCATCGCATTTTCGACCAATATCCATCCATTACGTTCATTCTTCCCCATACAGGGGGCATGGTTCCGTATATCAAATGGAGAATTGCGCTTGCCGCCATCGGGCAAGATTCGATTCAGGTTGAAACAACACCGGAACAATTTCAAGCTGAAATAGCCAAATTGGACCACCTTTACTATGATTCCACGTTGAACCTCGGCACAATCCAAAAGTTGATTGCGCCTGATCGGATTCTGTTCGGAGCGGACATACCTTGGCCAGCGGACAGTGTCCTTCGTATACAGCGGGAGTCGGTATTCCATGAAGCACAACAGATCAGCGAAGAAAACGCGAAGGCGATCGCTTATGGCAATGCCTTTCGTCTATTTCCCCGCATTTCCAAGCTTTTTGATATAGAGAAAAAGTTAATTTAAAGTGACAGGAAAGGATAACTCAATCATATAAAGAAAGCAGCTGATCCAAGTGATCGGCTGCTTTTATTCAGCTAACGAGAGGAATCAATCATATATTATATTTTTTCCTTCTTCACTTAGTTTTCTTAATGATGTAATCATGTGATTAATCTCTTCTTCAGAGTGTCTTTCCCATGAAGCTAATTCAGCTATTATTTTAAGTGGCGATTTAGATCGATATGATCGTGTTGGGTTTCCAGGAAATTTTTTATCCGTTACGTTTGGATCACTTTCAAAATCTCCTAATGGTTCTACAATGTAGATTCTTTCTTTTGCATTAGATCTTGCCAATTCAGCACCCCATTTGGCAGCATTTAATGTTGCAGTAAAGTATATATGGTTAGAATTTTTCTCTTGGTAATTTGATAAGAACTGTGGTTCTAATAAATCACCAATTTGCAGTTCTGCTTTTGTACCATGAAAAAAAGGACCTTGATCTATGATCACTTTTTTGTCATCCATACTGATCCACCTCTTTTTTAGTTTTGTATTTAGCAGTATAGTGTAGGAATTTTTAAAAAAACAGTCTTATAAATAATAAAAAATAACGGTATAATTTAAGTAGAGAGAATGATACTGACTTAGCATTACGTTTTAATTAGTAAGTTGTTATGGGAGAAGAGCAGTTTTCACTGGTCTTTCTTAAACAAAAATATGCTCCATTTGAAAGTCGCTATTTAGCGGCTTTTTTATTTTATAAGTACAGGTTCTTATCCGAGCCAGAATATAGTTGATAATCATTATCATTCATGTTATATTGTTCACCAGTAAACAATATATAAGGAGTTATTTAAAAAAACTCCATTATTTAAATGATATTTTTGTTTACTAGTAAATAAGGAGCGATCACAGGATGATCTCAAAAGATCGAACAAAACAGTTACTTTATGACCAATTTATCCGTTTTTTACATGTGTATGAGAACCACAAGGATACAGAAATCGAGCATTTTCTAAGTATCGCCCAGCGAGAAAGTATCGAGAAAATCCCTCAGCATCTGACCGCAGTTCATATGATAGATTGCATAGGCAAGCATGAGCCTATTAACAACACGGGTATTGCCGAGGCGATGAATTTGTCCAAAGCAAGTATCACCAAAATTGGAAACAAACTGCTGGAGGAAGGATTCGTCAAACGTACGAAAATGAATGACAACAAGAAGGAAAGCTATTTCCGGTTGTCACCGCAAGGCAAAAAAATCTTTGAACTGCATGAACGTCTGCATATACATGAGACTGAGCGCTTCTATCATACTCTCGACAAATATTCGGAAACGGAACTAAAAGTAATCCATCAATTTCTTCAAGACAGCAGTATAAATATGGAATCCAGATAGAACAAAGGAGAGTGAAGCATTTGAGTCTGGCGGAATTGATCAGGGAGCGCAGGAGTATTCGTAAATGTAACTCTACGCCGGTGGATCAGGAGTTAGTTGTTAAATTACTGCGTAAGGCTATTCAGCTTCAACCATTGGTTGAGGCTGGCTTGTGGCGTGTGGTATATGCCGGAACTCCAGAAGCACGCAAACGGTTGGTGGACTGCATGCTGGAACAGATGTCGCAGAGCAAGCTCGGCAAGCTGATTCCAGGGAAACTTCTGGATGTATTTAAAAAGAGAATTACCGATATTCCTGCTCACGTCATTGTTATGTCGACTGTAGGACCGAATCGTCTGACCAATGACCGCAATTATGCGGCTGCCTGCGGGGTGATGCAGAGCTTCCAACTGCTGGGCTGGGAACGAGGGTTAGGAATGTTGTGGGATACAGAGTCCATGATTCAGCATGAAGGGTTCTTCAATGGAATTGGCTTACGTCAGGATGAAAGATTTGTTGGTATTCTTCATATAGGATATTACGACAAAGCGCCAAGAAGTCGGAAAAGGACGCCAGCCGAGCAGAAGTGGACCGTATTGCGAGGACAGTCTACATAGAAGAGGAGGATCTAAAAATGAAATTGTCAGATCTGGAAGGAGACATGGACGGTCCGAGTGAGTTTTTGGATCGACCCGTATCGCAGGATCTAATCCTTGAGTTGCTCAATCATGCCGTATGGGCGCCAAATGATGGACTCCGAGAGCCGTGGCGATTTATCTTTGCCGATAACCGGTATGGGGACATCATGCAGGGATTACAGGAGCCTGCCCCTGCGTATCTTCTGGTCTTGGTGAAGGAAGAGGCGGATCATCTTAAACGGGAAGAGGACTTCGCAGCTGTCTGCTGCCTAATTCAGAATTTCCGCTTGCTGGCTCATGAGCAGAGTCTGGGTGTGCGCTGTACCTTGCATGACTGGATGTACGACCCGAGCCTTACTGAAATGTTTGGTGTACTGAGTAACGAGCGCATCGCTGCGGTTCTGGAATTGGGATATGGTGCAAATCAGTGGAAAGGGAATACTGAGTTACCTGAGACTCAACTTCATTTTGAACTGCTGTAGGGGTGAAGACGATGGGATAAGACTCCAACATGTGAATAAATCCAAATTCCACTTGATTTAATCCATTTTCTATACCTATTTTTAATAGTGGGATTTGCAAACAGTTGTTGTGCCAGTTGGTTTTATGAAAGTGAGAGGAAGGTATAGGGGTGAGTATTTATTACGCTTCAAGCAAAGAGGATATCACTAAGGATGCACTCCAAGAGTTATTTCTTTCGGTAGAATGGGAGTCTGGGAAGTATCCAAACGAGCTTTTACAAGCAATCAGAGGGTCTCATTCCATTGTTACCGCTTGGGAAGGAGATAAGCTTGTCGGTTTAATAAATGCTTTGTCAGATGGTGTTTTAACGGTATATTTTCATTATATGCTTATTCATCCGAGTTATCAGAGTATGGGTATAGGTAAGAAAATGATGAATGTAATGCTTGATAGATATAAAGGGTGCAAAACAAAAGTATTAATTTCTTATCCTCATGCAGTGGATTTCTATAGTAAATTTGGCTTTAATACAGAGGATGGAGCTAACCCATGTTTATCTCAGAGTTGATATGATTGGATCATACCTGATTGAGCTTGCTTTCAGGCTCTTCACCATTTTCTACACGTCTTATATTCTTTATAAAGAAATCATATCTTTTTTTATGAAATTTCCGACCATCAGGCATTCCTGCTGTATGGGGAGTAAGTATCACATTACTCAGATTCCGGAGCTCACTGTCCATAGGAAGCGGTTCAGATTCAAACACATCCAGGCATGCGCCTGAAATATCTCCGTTTTTTAATGCATCAATCAAGTCTCTTTCGTTGACAATCCCGCCGCGGGCTGTATTGATAAAAAGAGTGGACTTCTTCATTTTCTTGAATGCCGCTTTGTTGATCAGCTGTTTGGTTTGCTGATTCAGGGGTATATGTACACTGATTATGTCAGATGTGCTTACAAGCGTATCGAAATCCGTCATTTCTACAAAACCGTCCGATTGTACAAAGGCATTTCTCGCATAAGCCAGCACATTCATATCAAAAACCTTGCAAAACGCAGCTACTTTTTTTCCAATAGCACCCAAACCGATAATCCCAATCGTCTTGCCCTTTAATTCACTCCCTGTATAGTCCAGTTGATTTTCATCCATCTTGTTTTTCATGAAAGTATCAAGAAAAGGTATGTTTTTATAATAAGATAATATCAATGCCATTACGTGCTCGGCCACTGCCTGTGCATTCACTCCTGCAGCATTGGCCACCCAAATGCCGAGCTGTGTACAGGCAGGGACATCAACATTATCAAATCCTGCACCCGTCTGTACCAATTTTAATTTTTTTGCGATAGAAAGCAGGTTGTAATCCACTTTAATATGTTCAGGAATGATTACCTGGCAATCTTCAATATGATGCAGCATTTCTTTTCCAGGCGGGACAACTACAACGTTCCAGTCTTGCGGAAAATACCTTGCAATATTTGATTTTGAGGTCTCGCTAAAATAGCCAACGATGAGAATCTTCATTGCTAAACCACCTTTCATAAGCTATACCATTCTTCAAATAAAACCGTTGATGCTCGTCATTTTATCCTTTTAATACAATTTTATCAAGAAAATCTCATCACTTTCTATTGAACCGGAATGGAAAAGAATCTTGATAAACAATATACTAGCTATATAGTTTTTTTGTTGAGGTGAATATCAAATGGATGAAATCGATGAGTCAAAACAAATTGTATTACAAATCGGCGGTGCATTAAAAAAGTATAGAAAAGAAAAAAACATGACCTTAGACGACTTATCAGAATTAACGGGCGTAAGCAAACTTACTCTGGGTAATATCGAACGTGGCGAGACAAATCCAACTTTGGCCATTATATGGAAAATTTCAAAAGGAATATCTTTACCGCTATTGGCTTTGTTCACATCAGAGAAACCTGTTAGTTTGTATCGAGCAGGCGAGGGATTGCGGTTTTCTAATGATGAAAAAAATTGGATCATTGAACCCGTCTTTAAAAGCAACGATATTGAAATGTGTCGGGCATACTTACAGCCAAATAGCTCGTATTACCCTGAAGGTCACCATGTGAATACAACTGAAATTGCGACAGTAATGACGGGTTCCATTGAGTTACAAGTCAATGGAGAGATGTACACATTGAATCAATATGATACGATCAGTTTTCGTGCAGATTATCCTCACGCTTATACCAATCATACGAATAGCGAAACAGTGCTCCATATATCCTTAAAATATGGCTTCTAAAGCCGAAAATCCACTTATTAAATGCAGCTCCGAATTCCATGACGGGAATTCAGAGTTGTATTTTTTTAATCAATTTTAGTATGTTATAAAATAGTTATTGTTTATAAAAGTATATTATACTATACTTTTATTATTCGCGCGGATGTTATAGCAAAGTTTTTCAGCCAACAAGAAGCAAATATAAGACGTAAGAATTCAGGAAGGAGAAATGAAGAATGCCGAATAAACAAAATAAAAAATTCGTGCCATCCTCTGTAGCGCTGATCATTCTCGGCATTATTGTTATTGCAGCTAATTTACGTACTCCCTTAACCTCAGTTGGTCCTTTAGTGGGTTTTATAAGGGATGACGTTCATATTTCAAATACATTAGCAGGCCTGATCACAACGGTACCCTTGCTTGCCTTTGCTTTATTATCGCCTCTTGTACCAAAATTAGGACGGAGGTACGGGGTAGAGCGTATCATTTTGATTGCCCTCATCTTTCTGACTGTTGGTATTGTAATACGATCTTTATCTGGCGCAGTTAATCTGTTTATTGGAACAGCAGTTCTTGGATTCGCCATTGCCATATGTAATGTATTATTGCCAAGTATAATCAAAAGGGATTTCCCAAATAAAATTGGCTCCATGACAGGAGTTTACTCCATTTCGATGAATTTATGTGGAGCAATCGCATCGGGAATCAGTGTACCGCTAGCCATGAACGCAGGGCTAAAATGGCAGGGAGCATTGGGAATATGGGGGATTCTAAGCTTTGTATCGATCCTCGGTTGGTTACCCCAATTAAGAAATCAAACGAAACAAACAGCCACGACGAGTCAACAAATGGCAAGCAACGATGTGAATGTTTGGCGATCCCCGCTTGCTTGGCAAGTAACCTTGTTCATGGGTATACAGTCTATGGTTTTCTATGTGTTGATCGCATGGTTGCCTGAAATTTTAAAGCAGCAAGGCATTGACTCCAACCAATCTGGATGGTACCTCTCGATCATGCAGTTAGCGATGCTTCCATTTACCTTTATTGTCCCTGTTATTGCTGGGCGCATGTCTAGCCAACGTTTGTTAGTGGTCATCACAACCACTTTGCTTTTGACTGGGACGCTCGGACTTCTTTACGGAAGTTCTAATGTCATTCTGTTGTGGATCGTCATACTCGGAATTGGTGGAGGCTTCGCCTTTAGTTTAGCCATGATGTTTTTCGGGTTACGCACTGAAAATGCGCATCAAGCAGCGGAACTATCTGGCATGGCCCAATCGATCGGATATCTTCTTGCCGCAATAGGTCCAGCCCTTATAGGATATCTGCATGATGCAACAAATAGTTGGAACCTGCCACTTTTCATTCTTCTTGGGGCTTCGGTCTTACTCTTTTTAGTTGGTATGGGAGCAGCAAGTAATCGTGTTGTAGGTAGTCGAAATGGTTACGAACTGCCACGGAAAGGATGATAACGATGTTTGACAAAATTATGGTGGCCATTGATAAATCTGAAATAACGAACAAACTCCTTGATGCAACCGTTGAAATAGCCCAATATAAACAAACTCAAGTTACCTTGGTTAATGTCAGTCAGGATTATGTGTTGAGCGGCATGACATATGTACCAGAGAATTTTTTGGAAGACATACTGAATGAAATGGAAAAAGCGAGTTTGGAACAGTTGCACCAAGCCAAATCTAAATTAAAGTCTGCGGGGATTAACCCTGAAACTGTTCAGCTTAAGGGAGATCCTGGGCATGAAATATTGAATTATGCAAGGGATACCGAGCAGCAACTTATTATTATCGGAAGCCGTGGGCTAAGGGGCATAAAAGAAATGATGCTTGGAAGTGTCAGTCACAAGGTTTCACAGCTATCAAGTTGCCCAGTCCTCATTGTACATTAACTCCTCCGGGAACTGGGGAACGTTCATAGTATAAATAAGTGTTAGAAATCATTCCGTCTGGGGTTCAAACAGAACTCATGACAGATCTCAAAGACAATCCGCATACGATGCCTCTTGAAGCATTGGGTCCGTATGAAGGAGCCTTTGTAACCCATGTTAACGATATGATGACTCAGGCACCTACAGATCATTAATTCGATCCTTAGACTGTGAAACTCAATACCTTAAAACAAACAAAAGCCCGCAACGACGCGGGCTTTTGTTTGTTTTAAGGTATTATTCCAAGGAACAAGATATAAAAAGGTACCTGCCTTAAGACAGGTACCATCTCTATAGAAATCAAGTATACATTACCTGCCGGGAATTTCATTCAGCGAGTGTTCTTGTTCCTCCAGCAGTCGTTTCAGTTTTTGGCGCTGCCGTTTTTCTTTCTGACGGCGCTCTCTGTCCTCAGCTTGCAGAGCCTTGAGCAGGGAGAAACACATACCAATAAGAACAACAGCGAACGGCAGTGCGGCCACAATGGAGGCCGTCTGGAGACCGTTCAACCCCCCGCTGATCAGTAGTACTACCGCGATGGCGGACTGCATGATTCCCCAGGTTAATTTCACTCTCGTACTCGGGTCCAGCTTGCCATCTGAAGACAGCATACCCAGCACAAAGGTAGCCGAATCAGCCGACGTAATAAAGAAGGTCATGATCAGGAGTGTAGCGATGAATGCTATGATCGTACCCAAAGGAAGCTGCTCCAGTGTAAGGAATAAAGCGGTTGTTGTATCTTCTTTGACGGCCTCCGCCAAATGGGCGGCATTAAACAATTCGAGGTGAAGTCCTGTTCCGCCGAAGACGGAGAACCAGATAAATCCGAACAGGCTTGGAAAAACCATGACGTAAATTACAAACTCCTTTATGGTTCTTCCTCTGGATACCCTTGCGATAAACGTGCCAACAAAGGGAGCCCATGCGATCCACCATGCCCAGTAAAATAACGTCCATGCTCCAATCCAGGTTTCTCTTGAGAACGGTGTCAGTCTCAAACTCATGTTAATAATATTCTGCATGTAACTACCCAAGGTTGTCGTGAATGTGTCAAATATAAAAGAAGTCGGTCCAGTCACCAATACAAATACCATCAATAGCACAGCTATAACCAGGTTGGTGTTGCTCAGAATTTTAATACCTTTATCCAGACCGGAGGTTGCAGAGATCAAAAACAGTACGGTTACAATTGAGATAATGACAATCTGGGACATCGTCGAGTTTGGAATACCGAATAAGTAATTCAGACCCCCACCGATCTGAAGCGCACCCAATCCAAGAGAGGTTGCAACACCGAAGATCGTTGCAATGACTGCAAGAATATCAATGATCTTACCAAGCCAGCCTGCAGCAAGACGTTCACCTATCAGCGGAATAAAGGTGGAACTGATCAGCCCTTTGTAGCCTTTCCGGAACTGGAAGTAAGCGAGCGCCAATCCGATGACGGTATAGATAGCCCAAGGATGCAGCCCCCAGTGGAAAAAGGAATAACGCATTGAAAGTCTTGCTGCTTGCGTTGTTTCGGGTACCGCGCCCTCCGGTGCAGATAAATAGTGGGACAGCGGTTCAGCAACTCCCCAGAAAACCAGCCCAATGCCCATACCAGCGCTAAACAGCATGGACAGCCAGGAAACCGTAGAATATTCCGGCTCATCATCGTCATCCCCCAGCCTAATACCGCCAAATCGGCTGAACGCCAGATAGAAAGCAAAGATCAGGAAGAACAGTGTCGCTAGCAAATAAAACCAGCCAAAATTCTGAATAGAGAAGTTGTAGGCAACATTAGCCACATCCGCCAGCTGATCAGGAGCGACGGCTCCCCATATTGCAAACAGTGCAACGATGATAATTGTGATTGTAAATACCATGATGAGACCTCCATTATGTAAGCTTCAGCCAACTGTTCCTTAGTATGTGCTAGTCCAGCTTGTTATATTTCGGAAAGCCAGCTGTTGATAAAATAAAACAAACCGTCGTGTAATGAAACACCGGTCGGTTTGTTTTGATCTTGCCAGCATAATATATATTGCCTATATTCTCTTGTTAATCTGAGATAAGGAAGGAGATAGGGTGATAGGGATGACATTGGAGAATGCTACATTTATCGACTGTACTTTAATTAGATTCATATGAAGGCAGAGACCCGTCTGATGTGGATCGGGCCATACACATGATATGTGAATTTAACTATCGGGAAACGATAGCTCAATAAAACCAAAGGAGGCAGCGGATCAACATGATCGGCTGCCTTTTTTGCTTCTCAGAAATACAGTTTCTTTGTCGTTATTGTTTAGGTTTTATCGATTACAATGGATAATTTGTAGTTAGCATAATTGTTTAACTGTAATAAAAATTGGTTTAACGCTTCATTACTTGGAAACCTACATTCAAGCAGATAGCATCCATCACCGCTTATTTTGTAATTATTTAGGATGTGATCTTCTTTAGAATGAATAAATGAAAGAAATGGTTGATGGTGTGTATCTTTAATATAGATATTTAGAAATGCATACGTAAAACATCCTAATTTTGCGTGATTAACTTTAATGCTGTATCCCTCTATAACTCCAGTATCCTCAAGTTTTTCTACCCGGGCTGCTGCTGCAGGTCCAGTTAGATGAACTCTTTCCCCTAATTCTTTCATCGTAATTCGACTATTTTGGCTCAGCTCTTCAATAATTCGTTTATCTGTTTGATCCAAATCAAAAGCATCTCCTTTAAAAAATAAAGTAAAAAGACCAATACACTTTATTTAATCTGTGTATTTGAAGTTTGCATCTAGTATAAACTTATCATTGTCAACAAACAAAATTAAAAAACAGAAGGAGAATTATATATAAATATGCACATCCAACTCGTTCGAAATGCAACAATCATTGTTCATTATGCAGGTAAAAAGTTCCTAATCGATCCATTTCTCGCGGACAAGGGTCTATATGATCCATTCTCGGCGGGGATCGGAGAGGATTTGAGAAATCCTATAATTAACTTGCCCATGTCCGTTTACGATATCATTAAAGATGTCGATGCTGTTATTCTGACTCATTTGCATCTGGATCACTACGATGATATAGCCAAAGCAGTGCTTCCAAAAGGCATCAAAGTTTTTGTACAAAACGAAGAAGATGCCAAACAAGTTGAAAGTGACGGTTTTCAACAAGTAGAAGTACTTACTGAAGATACGCTTTTTGAAGGGATTCAGTTAATTAAAACAAAAGGCGAGCACGGCAGAGGGAAAGATTTATTAAAAATGATGGGACAGGTATGTGGTGTTGTCTTCAAACATGCCAATGAGAAGACGTTGTACCTTGCCGGAGATACAGTATGGTATGAAGTTGTCAAAAATGAAATCAGTTCCCACACGCCTGAGATTATCGTGTTGAACGCTGGAAATAATAGTTTCCATGATTGGGGCTCCCTTATAATGGGCAAAGAAGATGTTTACGAGGTGCATAAGGCGGCTCCCAACGCCAAAATTATATCAGTCCATATGGAAGCCGTTAATCATTGGACATTATCTAGAAAAGAACTAAAAAGCTTTGGAGAAGAAAAGGGATTCACCTCTAGCTTATTAGTTCCCGAAGACGGCGAATCGTACACTCTTTAGGAGGATGTTATGAACCACACGAATCCTAAACTGTGGACGAAAAACTTTATTATTCTTTCGTCTGTCAATTTCATCATGACATTAATTTTCTTTTTATTAAACGCGACGATCACTCTTTATGCCATTAATGAATTTGATGCATCAACCGGCCAAGCTGGTATCGTCGCAGGTATTTTTATTATCGGTTCTTTATTAGGGCGTTTGTTTACAGGACGTCGTATACCTTCCAAAAAAATCTTGATGACCAGCTTGTTTTTATTAATTTTAACAACATTGCTTTATTTCGTTAATCTCAATGTTAACTTTCTCATCTTAAATCGGCTTTTAAACGGGATCACAGTGGGTATTATATCTACAATTGTGAGTACGGTTGTTGTATTTAGCCTTCCTGCATCACGAAAAGGTGAAGGGATAAGTTATTTTGCAATTAGTACGGCCTTGGCCACAGGAATCGGTCCATTTATTGGTTTAGTTTTGAGTCGAAATTCAAACTTTGATATGATTTTTTCTTTAAGTCTATTGCTTGGAATTTTTAGTTTAGTAATCGCACTTTTTCTGAAGTTTCCCGCAACATACAAGATTAAGAAGCACAATAAAAAGGGAATAAAAATCTCTGACTTTATTGAGCCAAAAGCAATGCCGATCGCAATTATTATTTTTTTCATGACTTTTTGTTTTTCCGGTATAGTTTCATATTTAAATATTTACGCTTTGGAGTTAGGGTTAATAGACACAGCAAGTTTCTTCTTTATGGTATATACTTTTTTTGTCTTAATATCACGACCTTTTACTGGACGAATAATGGACAAAAGAGGAGCTAACATTATCATATATCCGGCTCTTATTATATATGGAGTAGGGATGCTTCTTTTAAGCTCAGTTAACAATAGCTTTACATTGTTATTGGTAGGAGCATTAGTTGCATTGGGATTTGGTAATATTTCTTCCGTAACTCAAGCCATAGCCATCAATTTAGCTGAACCTCACCGAGTTGGCTTAGCAACTGCGACGTTCTTTATATTTTATGATCTAGGGAACGGATTTGGCCCATCTATTATCGGTTTGATAATTCCAGCTACAGGATATAGTGGTTTGTATGTAATACTCGGATTAATTGTTTTAGCTACATTTTTTCTATATTACATGTTGTATGGAAAGAAAGAAGGTAAAATCCAAAATCAAGTGGTGGACTAAGGAGGCAGTCGGTCAAGAGGACCGGCTGCTTTTGTAACATTCCCGTTTAGTAGACAGGGTATTTATGATGCACATGCTTTGAGTGAAACCCACCACGCTGTAAGTAAAATTGTCATTACATTTTTAGAAAAGGACCGTAAGTGTTCATCTTCCATCGATGAATGCTTTCGGTCCTAATGAATGACGGTAACGGTTTCCGCCTCTTGGTTAACGTCTTCGGAAGGCTCCCCCGCGTGCCAGCGCGAAGAAGATAAGTAGGGCAATAATCGAGCCAACGATGGCTGGAATAATATGAAATCCGCCAATCACCGGACCCCTTGGTCCCAGCAATTCCGTTCCTAACCAGGAACCGATAAAACCCGCAATAATGTTTCCAAGTACACCGCCCGGTACGTCCCGCCCAATCAAATTGCCGCTTAACCAGCCAATAAGTCCACCAACAATGAGTACCCAGAGCAGATCCATGGATTGTTCTCCTTTCTTCGGGGTTATTACAAGTTATGTTGGGTTCGTTTGAATATACCTCATCTTCCTGCGGGTGGAGGAATCTAAATCGCCTGTGCTAAGATGGGTTAATAGTTGATTGAAGCTGGTGAAAACAAGGCTAGATAGGGGTGTACAGTTGAAGAAAATCCTAGTCATTGATGATGAAATCGCAATTCGAGATTTAATTGAGCTGGTGCTAAGGCGAGAAAACTACGATGTGCAGACCGCAGAGGACGGCAAAACGGGCTTGCAGCTGCTCGACTCTTTTCAACCCGATATAGTGGTACTTGATCTGATGCTGCCTGACTGCTCCGGATATGATCTGTGCAAGGAAATCACCGGGAAACGTGCCGTTCCTGTGATCATGCTCTCTGCCAAAAACGAGGTAATCGACAAGGTGTTGGGACTCGAGCTAGGGGCGGAAGATTACATGACCAAACCCTTTGACAACCGTGAATTGCTCGCTCGGATCAAGGTGATTCTGAGAAGAAACGAGAGCAAGGAGGAATCAAGTGAAGGAAAAGAAGTGAAATCTACACGCATCATTCATGAAGAGCTGACATTTGATCTGGAAAGCCGCAGGGTGCTAAAAAACGGTGTACTCGTGTCTTTAACGGCCAAAGAGTTCAAAATTTTGGAAACGTTACTCAAAAGGCCAGACAAAATCTTTACCCGGGATGAGCTGCTGCAGATCGGATGGGGATATGATTTTATGGGAGACAGTCGCAGTGTGGATATGACCATCATGCGATTACGGAAGAAGCTGGAGGATAACGCGGACGAACCGAAGTATGTCAGGACGATCTATGGATTTGGCTATCAACTTGGAGGTGGCGAGGCCTGAAGTATGCAACCCGGTTACTGCTGAATTATTTATTTTTCTCCGTGCTTTCCTTTGGCATCATCATTTTTGCGGTGAATAAAGCCATCGATTACTACAGCTTCATTACCATTGAGAAACAGATGATGGAGAAAGCGGATCTGTCCGAGTTGTCCTTCCGTGAGGTGTTATCACAGCATAGATCATCCTCAGGAGAGCCCCAGACCAAGGAAATTGTCAGACTTGCTTTGGAGAAGCTGAAAGCTTCGGGCAAGGAAGTACGTATCTATGACAGCTCCAAGCAGTTGCTGGGCCTGGCTGTGGATGGCATCATCATTAATGATGGCAAACCGCTTATTTTCGAAAAGAATGTTGAGAAAGCCCTGAGCGGCAGTTATGCCTACACCGTAACGGAAGATCATTTGCTTTATTTTGCCACTCCCATTCAGGATCAATACTACCAAAACGCTTATGTGTATGAGTTCGTGGAGGACATTTCCTATTTTTATGCGATTATGGATCAAATCCGTTATATCCTGTTTGCGGGTGCAGGCGGATTTATTGTGCTGATTACGTTATCCAGTCTGTGGATTGCCCGCAACACAACCAAGCCGATTAAGCTGTTGCTTGGCGCTGCGCAAAGTTTCTCTAGACAGGAGTTTCGGAGAGTTCATCTAAACCGGAAGGATGAGCTGGGCATGCTGGCAGATGGGCTGGATTCCATGGGGCGGCAGCTTCATGATTACATTCAGTACCAGAAACAATTTGTCTCCAACGTATCTCACGAGTTAAAAACACCCTTGGCAGCCATTCGTGGTTTCTCTCAATACTTGGTTGAAGGAGAGACTGAGAACAAGGAGCTGCAAAAAATCTATGCTCATCTGCTGCAGGAATCGGATCGGCTGACGCGCTTGATTAATGAACTGTTGTTGCTATCCCGATTTGACAAGGCTGGTTCTAACGAACTGGAAGCCCGGAAGACGGAAATGAACGAACTGATTCAGCAAGTCGCAATGAGTATGGGTGCCAAGGCCAAAGATAAAGAAATCGAGATTAGGTTCAGGGAGGCGGAAGCGGAACCGGAGGATAAGCTTCAGACGAGAATCCACGCTAACGTGAATCCAATGCTGATGTCCCATGCGATCGCCAACCTTGTGGACAATGCCATCAAATATTCAGGCAGTCCATCGCTAATCGAATTGAAGTTGGAACATACGCCTAGCGAGGTAGTTATACGGATACATGATCAAGGGATCGGTATCGCGGGCGATGAGCTGGAGAAAGTGCAGGAACGCTTTTACCGGGCGAAAAATGCAAGTACAGCGAACGGTTCAGGTCTTGGACTTTCTATATGCAAAGAGATTGTAGAGCGGTTTAATGGATATATCGACATGGAAAGTCAAATCGGGGAAGGAACGACCGTTACGATTGTTTTGCCTCGTGCGTAGACCTGCATCTAAACCCAAGCCTAAATAGGTAACGTTACAAGATTGGTACATTTCTGTTATAAGACTAACAAATGTTTTATTTATAATCACTTCATAAGAACAAATCACACATTTATGGAGGGATCATGATGAAGTTAACCAAGAAAGCTGCAGGTTTTATCATACTAGGTGCTCTACTAACGGTGGCATTAACAGGCTGTCAGTCCAGTGATGCTACATCTCCAGCAACCGGACAGAACACAGCGAATGAACAAAGCAAAGGCGAAGGAGCAACCAATTCTCCTACGCCTGCTTCCGAAAGTTCGGAAGAAAAGGGTACTGAAGCTATTAAAGAAGGTTCGATGGAGAAGGAAGGCAATGTGGTGCTGAAGGAGCTTGCTTTTGTCTATAATGAGCACACCATCGCTATTTCGGATACAGCGAACGAAGATCAGATGGAACAGATGCTGGGCAAACCGGATAACCTGAAATCTCATACGTACAGTGCCGACGATGGAACCAACATCGATACGTTAATCGGTTTTACAGAAAAGGTCTATACGTATCCTGGTCTGGAGATTAAAACAATCAGTATACCGGAAGGAAAACAAGACTCCATCTTTCATATCGAAATCACAGATCCTAAGTACACGACAGTGCGAAACATTAAAGCAGGAGATAGTCTGGATACACTCAAAGACGCCTACCCGGAGGGGAAACTGCTTGGTGATGGAGCCCCTAATGAGGAAGATGACTACCGTTACGAGCCATCCAATTATGTGGATGTAATGTCGTTTCATATCAAGGATGCCAAGGTGGAGAGCATTCAGATCTACAGCCTTCTGGACTAATATTTAGTCGAAGGACAAGAACATAGTCCTATTGAAGTCGCTAATTTAGCGGCTTTTTTATTTTATCGGTACAATGTGATGCCATGGCATACAAAGGGTAGGAACTGATACCAGTAAAGAAAATGTAACGATTGTCCTAAGTATACGATTGTATAACAAAGCGAAAGGGTCATCCCACATAGGATGGCTCTAAAACTTGCTGTTACAGACAACACGGAGGACAGTATCGTAAACGAAGAAGGTCGATTGAACTAAAGGGAAACAATAGTTCCATGAAACCAAAGGAGACCGCCGATCAACAGGATCGGTGGCTTTATTCGACTACCGGGCAGTAAAGTTTAGTTATAATCAACTTTTATCACGATAAAATAAAGTTCACTTGGTAAAATTGTGAAGTAAAAATCACATTAACTGGAGTGGATACTATGCTTTCTGAAGAAGATTATGCGAAGATGGCGAAAGAAGCTTTACATCAATACCCAATCTATTGGGAAAAACTTGTGTATCTCGGAAAGAGTGATAATGTTACATTTCAAGTTCAGACCAACGATGATCATCAAAAGTTTCTTATCAAAATCCATAACTCAACGATTTCCATTCAATCAAAAGGGAATATCGCATCAGAGCTTATTTGGCTTGAAGCTTTGGTTAAAGATACAAATCTCGTCGTACCTGCACCTGTTAGAAATCTTCATGATGATCTGGTAACAGAAATCACAACTGATCTTAGCGAAAATACAATCATGCTGACTATTCATCATTGGATTCATGGAAGCGTACTTCAAAGAGAGCCAACAAGTAATGAAACTGAAAATTTAGCTCTCTTAATGGCGACTCTACATAAACATTCTATGCAGTGGAATGCACCTGAAGGCTTTAATAGACCAATATACAATTCTGATCATTTATATTCATCACTTAATCAATTAAAACGGTTAGTAAATTTAGAGCTTATCTCAAGCGAAGTGTTTGTTCATGTGGAAGAGTCAGCACATAAAATAGCAAATGTGATACAAAATTATAAACGTTTGCCAAGTAACTGGGGAGTTATTCATTCTGACCTTCATGAGAGTAACTATGTATTTTATGACGATACTCCTCAACCTATAGATTTTTCGAATTGTGGCTATGGCTTTTATTTATTTGATATGGCTGAAACATTTTTGCATCTTTCATCTGATAATAGGAAAGTATTTATTTCAGCGTATAGCAAAGTAAATCAACTGGAAGAGAATTATGTCGAGTTATTAGAAGCATTTTTTATTTGGTCAATCATTAGGACTTTCGCATTCCATTCTCTAAATCCAAATGAACAACAATCCTTAGCGGCAAATTTTCCATCAGTTATTGAAAACTATTTTAGGAAATATCTTAAAGGAGAAAATTTTTTGTTAAACTAAGGAGTAGAGGTCCTGTAGGAGACGGAAAACCGAATTATCCTTCAATATCTCAATGGATATCTATTAGCTCTTCTTTTATTCTTGGAGTAGTTAATTTACCTCTTTCCATAATTCGATATAGACAAAAGGCTAAAGAAGATATTAAAAGTTAATGCTTTATTACGCTAACGTAGAAACTATAATTGAATAAACGACGAAAATGAAGCTGCCTGTGTCGGCAGCTTTCATTACGTTAACGAGTAGGGTAGATGAATTTTGTGAGTATACTTCAGGTATGCGAACGATAAAAACATAAACAGTTTTCAAATAGGATGTAAAATGTATCAGTTCTTGACTGCATGGTCAATAACTGATACATTAATCCCATGAGCAGACCAAGAGAATTTGATGTCGATCGTGTATTACACCAGTCTATGGAAGTGTTCTGGAATCAAGGCTTCAAAGCAACTTCTTATGAGGACCTTACACGTACTACAGGAGTCAAAAAGCAAAGTTTGTACTGTGTTTTTAAAGACAAGCGATCGTTGTTCCTGAAGGCGCTGGCACTTTACCGTGAACAGGTTATAGCGAAACTGAAAGAGATTGAAGCCCTGGATTCGTCTCCCGTTGATAAACTGGATACCTTACGATATTCCCTTTTAGACGATGAAACTAGCTGCCAAGGATGTCTAATTGTGAATGCATCACTCGAATTCGGAACAGATGACGAGCAGGTCACACGAGAAGCTGAGCTCATGGCAGAAGAGATTCAACTGGTATTAGAGAAGATCATACGTAGTGGCCAGAAACAACAGTTAATTTCCAACCGGTATACGAGTATAGAGCTTGCATCTTATCTAAATAACACCATTCTTGGTGTGAGAGTTATGGAGAAATCAGGTTCATCCCGTGAACAGATCGAGACGGTTCTGCGTACTTCATTTGGCATGATCATGTCTTGATCTTTTTTTGTGAAATTCTTGACTACGAAGTCAAAAATAATTAAAGGCGGATTAATACAGCACGAAACCTTGAAGGAGGTGGAGCTTTTCGATAAAAATCGTGTATTGATTCATTTGGAAATAACGTCTAGCTGTTAACCAGGCTGGTTGCTGTTTAACATCTCCTAGGTCAATTTATATAAAACGAAATATGTGGAGGTTATTATGAATTATTCTCAATCCGTAGAAGCATTGTTCCAACCTATAGAGTTAGGTCACTTGAAGTTATCCAATCGGATCGTAATGGCGCCGATGACGCGTCAATTTTCTCCGGACGGTATTCCGGGTTCGAATGTTGCGGGCTATTATCGCCGCAGAGCAGAGAACGCAGTGGGGCTTATTGTGACAGAAGGGACAATAATTAATCATCCGGATGCATCCAATCAAGCCAATGTGCCGCACTTTTATGGCGAAGCTGCAATGAATGGTTGGGCACATGTTGTATCTGAAGTACATGAAGCTGGCGGTCGAATTATTCCACAGATCTGGCATATGGGAGCCAAAGGTCATGTTAATGATTATTCGGAAGCTGAGATTGCTACAATCGTTCAGGAATTCGCAAAAGCAGCCTCAGAAGCGAAACGTGTTGGGTTCGACGGTGTTGAAATCCATGGAGCACATGGCTATCTGATCGACCAATTCCTGTATGAGAAAACCAACTCTCGTACGGATCGTTATGGTGGAGATATGATGGCTCGCACACGTTTTGCAGTTGAAGTAATTGAGGCTTGCCGTAAAGTAGTGGGATCGGAATTCCCTATTGTACTGCGTTTATCTCAGTGGAAGACAGATGATTATCAGGCTAAATTGGCTGAAACACCGGAATTACTGGAGCAGCTTCTCACACCGTTGGTTCAAGCTGGAGTCGATATCTTCCACTGTTCCACACGCCGTTTCTGGGAGCCGGAATTCGAAGGATCTGATCTGAATTTTGCTGGTTGGACAAAAAAACTGACTGGTAAACCGACAATCACTGTTGGATCGATTGGTCTTGATGGTGACTTTACAAGTCTGTTCACAGAAGGTAAAGGTGCAAGTAACGTCGGTATCGAGGGATTGGTACAACGACTTCAGAATGATGAGTTTGATCTGGTTGCTGTAGGCCGTGCTCTTCTAGTCGACCCTGAATGGGTTAAGAAAATTCAAGAAGGTCGTACTGATGATCTGGTTCCATTCACAAGAGAGGCGATGACTGTACTTACTTAATTGCAGTTATAATCATTAGGAATATGTATTAATCAAACACACCTTCAAGATCATCTTGGAGGTGTGTTTGTAATGGCAACCAGAGTGAGTTATCCGGTGGAATTAAAGATGAAAGACATAGAAATGAGACTGACAGAGTACCGGTATCGTAATGGAAAATTGCACTGCTTAGAGCAGAACAGGGACTTGCTAGGCCTGACAGACATCCAATGCAAGTGACGATCTATTCATTAGTGCTAAGTGACAACAAGTGTTTTAGATTGTCATCAATCAATTGATTATCGGCACTGTTGATTCCACGACCGGCAAAATGGCCCCAGATCGATTGAATTGGTTTCAAGACAGCATTAGGTATACGCTTAGCTTCATATTCATTATCGTCCGCTGTGCAGAAGAGATCCGTGCTTCCCGGCATGATACAGGCAAGTGCTTTTATGCTCTGAAGTGCTTTATCAAAGTCTCCGTTATAGGAGGGGTTTGCACTGATATCAGCATGTTGACCTGTCCATAACATGGCCAGAACATTATGCGGATCCATATTCATAAAGCTATTTTCCCAGACACCAGCTACAAAATCCTCCAATGTGTCAAATCCCATCTTACGGTAAAGCTCTTCTCTATAAAACGCATGTGATAGTCCCCATCCCGCATACACCCGACCAACGGCACGCATGTCTGTAGAACTTAGTTGGTTTAATTTACTTGAGTCGAAGCCGACTGCAGATAGCAGTGAAGCTTTCACGCCTTCCAGGACTACAAATGTGTGTGGCCAAGGTTTGGCGATGCCTCCGAAAGGTGCGATTCGTTCAACCATCTCCGGGTAACTTGTCCCCCATTGAAATGCCTGAATGCCGCCCATCGACCACCCGACGACGAGAGCAATCTTTTGAATACCGAATTTTTCGGTTAGCAGTTGGTGTTGGAATCGAACGTTGTCGTAGATGGTTACCTGTGGAAAGTTAGCCCGATCAAATGGAGGAGGCGTGTTACTGGGTGAGGAAGAGAGTCCATTGCCCAGCAAATTGGGAACGATAATAAAATATTTCTCTGGATCCAGTGCCATCCCGCTGCCAATGAGCCATTCATTCTGAATATGCTGATCTCCAAAAGCCGTTGGATAGACAATAACATTGTCTTTCTGTTCATTTAATTTTCCGTAAGTTTGATAAGCGAGATAAGCGTTTGGTAACGTCACTCCTGATTGTAAGAGTACATCACCCAAATTAAAAATTTCATAATCCATCGTATAATTGCTCCCTTCAAAATGAAAAACCACATGTTCACTGTGATCTCTTGTACTCAGTATAGAGCTGTGATACTCTCAATAAAAGTGAATATAATTCAAGATAGTATTCAATAAAATTGAAAGATGAAGGAGGGATCATCGGATGGAATTGCGTCAACTGAATACGTTTTGTACGGTTGCAAAAACATTGAATTTCACGCGGGCAGCAGAAGCGCTGAGCTACGTTCCTTCCAACGTCACGATGCAAATTAAAGCATTGGAAGATGAGCTAGGGGTTCGCCTCTTTGATCGGTTGGGCAAGCAACTCGCGCTCACAACTGCGGGTAAACGCTTTTTAACACACGCCCAAGGCGTTCTTGAGAAAATGGACGAAGCTCGTAGTGCTGTCCATGATATTAAAAAACTAAGTGGTACCTTAACGATAAGTGCGAATGAGGTTATTTGCTCCTATCGGCTTCCACCTGTCTTCCAACGGTTTCGTTCGCAGCATCCGGGAGTTCGTCTAATCTTCCGCTCAGTTCCGAATCAAGAGCTCAAGCAAACGCTCTTTGAGGGAACCACGGATTTGGTTTATATGTTGGATGAACCCATTCGCTCGAGTGGACTTTCCGTGGAGCCTTTGCTGGAAGAACATTTCCGATTGTTAGCTGCTCCAGATCACCCACTCGCCAAACGAACTGTGCTGCAATTGGAAGATTTTCATGAAGAAGTGTTCCTGACAAATGAGAAGGGTTGTCCCTATCGAACGATGTTTGATCGGTCATTTGAGAAAGAGGGAATTGATAACATTACATATTTAGAGTTTCAAAGTGCGGAAGCCATTAAACAATGTGCAATTTCAGGCATCGGTATTGCCTTTCTTCCTGAGATCGTCGTGGAATCTGAAGTTGAACGCGGAGAACTTGTTGTCCTCCCATGGCAAATTCCGGACTTGCAGGTATATACACAGATGTTGTGGCATAAAGACAAGTGGCTTTCACCAATCATGTTATCTTTCATAGAAGCAACCAGGGAAGTTTTTGGATCAAAGAATGAGAATAAAACCATATAGGTTATGTATGAGACATCAAACTGACTGTTGAGCACAGTAAAACGCTGCGAAAGTGGGGAGACATTATTTATGATTCCATTAGTATACGACCAGATTAACCATTGGGGAAAAGACGATGAATTTTTCCTTGCATTGTTAAAGAGATTACAAGTAGAATCTATAGCTGACCTGGGCTGTGGAACAGGAAGATGGACTACTCATCTTGTTCCGTGCGGTTATAAAATTACCGCTATAGATCCCAATGAAGAAGCGATTGAAATGGCGCGAAGTAAAGATAATTCTGGAAATGTAGATTGGATTATAGGTGGTAGTGCGGATTTACAAACCAATACCTATGATGCGGTAATTATGACAGCGAATGTTGCACAGGTATTTCTTACAGATGACAGTTGGAAGCGAGTAATCTCAGACGTATTCCGATCCCTAAAAATCGGGGGTCACTTTATTTTTGATACAAGAAACCCTTTGGTAAAAGTATGGGAAGAATGGGAGAAGGACAAAACTCCTGACTTCGCTAAAGATAGACTAAGCGGAGATCCTTTAGAAATTTATACAGAATATGAAGGGTTTGAGGGAGATATTTACACTTTCTATGAAATAGTAAAAAATACCAAAACGGAAAAAGTGTTAGTTCATGAAAAAATGCAGCTGAGGTTTCGAAATCAAGAAGAACTTGATGAGTCGCTGAAACAAATCGGTTTTTCAAAAATTAAAACATATGGTGATTGGGAATTTAAACAAGCAAATTCTGAGAATAGATCGTTTATTTTTCATTGTGTAAAATAGCAGTTAGTAAAAAAATGTCGAGAAACAAGAACATGTTCTCATTGAAAGTCGCTATATTAGCGGCTTTTTTATTCCTAAAATAACTACAGACATTGTTCATTCAAATCCATTCAATGAAATTTGTTCATATAAGATGAACTGGAGTATGATGGGGGAAGGCGATGCTGATAATCACCATATAATCAATGCCAAGTATAGAGTGTAATTTTATATAGGTCTAAAGCTTTTGGACCCGGCTATACAACACCATACTTCCTTGAAGGGGGACATCTGTTTTGGATGAGCAGTTTCTAGATTTATTGGCCGAGAAATATGATACGGAAGAAAAAATCATAACAGAGATCATCAACCTTGAAGCGATCTCCAATCTCCCGAAGGGAACCGAGCATTTTGTCAGTGATTTGCATGGGGAGTTCCAGGCTTTTCAGCATGTACTACGAAACGGTTCGGGTACCGTCAAAGAGAAAATCAAAGAATTATTCCGGGAGGTATGGACGGAACAAGAAATCAATGATTTTGCGGCGTTGGTTTATTACCCGGAAGAAAAAATACAGTTGGTTATAGGGGAACTGAGCAATAAACAGGCTTTGAACCAGTGGTATAGACTAACGATTGAACACATGCTTAAGCTTATTTCTTATGCCTCTTCCAAGTATACACGCTCAAAATTGCGTAAAGCTCTGCCGGAGCAATATGTATATATTGTAGAAGAGCTTCTATACAAGACGGATTCGACCAACAATAAGGATCCTTATTACGAGGAAATATATCGGCAAATTATATCCTTGGGCCAGGCGGACAATCTCATTATCGGCCTGGCTTATACGACCCAGCGCTTGGTGGTTGACCATCTTCATGTGGTTGGAGATATCTATGACCGGGGGCCGTACCCCGATAAAATTATGGATACGCTAATCAACTACCATTCTGTAGACATTCAGTGGGGTAACCATGATGTCCTCTGGATCGGAGCCTACGCGGGGTCTCTGGTCTGCCTTGCGAATATTATCCGGATCTGCGCCAGATACGACAATCTGGACATCATTGAAGATGTATACGGAATCAATCTGCGCCCACTGCTAAAGCTGGCGGAGAAATATTATGAAGACAATCCGCCCTTCAGACCTAAGCTACAGGCTGGCCATAATGTATCGGAGCAGGAAATTCTGCAGATCACCAAAATTCACCAAGCCATTGCCATGATCCAGTTTAAACTTGAAATCCCGATTATCAAGAGACGCCCATACTTTAATATGTCTGAAAGACTTTTGCTGGAGCAGATTGATTACGACAACAATGAAATCAACATCTGCGGTAAAACGTACCTGCTGGAAAACACCTGTTTCGCAACCGTAAATCCACAGAAGCCTGAACAATTGCTGGAGGAAGAACGCCAGGTGATGGAAAAGCTGTTGTTTTCCGTTCAGCATTCCGAAAAGATGGCCAGACATATGAATTTTCTCATGAAAAAGGGTAGCCTTTATTTAAAATACAACGGGAATTTGTTAATCCACGGCTGTATTCCTTTAGATGAAGAAGGAAATATGGAAGAAATGCAGATTGAAGACAAGACATATGCGGGCCGTCAATTGCTTGATGTTTTTGAAGATTATCTACGTTACGCCTTTGCGCATCCGGAAGAGACAGAAGATCTGGCGACGGATATGGTATGGTACATCTGGACAGGGGAATGCTCCTCGCTCTTTGGAAAGAGAGAAATGACCACTTTTGAACGGTATTTCATCCAAGATAAAGAAGCACATAAGGAGAGAAAGAATCCGTACTACCATTTACGTGAAAATGAAGAGATCTGTCGAAAAATCTTGCAGGAGTTTGATTTGAATCCAGATCATGGACATGTCATTAACGGCCACACGCCAGTCAAAGAAATTAGTGGAGAGAACCCTGTAAAAGCAAACGGAAAAATGATCGTGATTGACGGCGGTTTTTCCAAAGCCTTTCAATCCACAACGGGCATTGCCGGATATACCTTGTTGTATAATTCCTTTGGCATGCAGCTCGTCGCCCATAAGAAATTTAAATCAAAAGAAGATGTGTTATGTAGCGGAACGGACGTGTTATCTCTAAAAAGATTGGTGGACAAAGAACTGGCGCGGAAGCTGGTGAGGGAAACCAATGTCGGAGAAAAGCTGCTGCAGAAAATCTCAAATTTGAAGGATCTATTAGACTATCGCGACATGAAATGAAACGATTGCTAAAAATACACACCTGGATCAACCGTTTGAGTGCAATATGACGTAGACGCTCGTATTGGGCAGGGAAGTAATAATACCCAGCCTGTACGAGCCTTTCTTTTGTAGCAGTGCGATCTAACAACGTAGAGGAAATGTGAATTTGCCTTCAATTAGTGGAGAGGAGGAAGATATGGACTACAATTCACCGAAGGAAACAGTGTTTGAGACGAAACGGTTCCGTAGCTGTACCATAGCGGCAGGTCGTCGTCATACCGTTGCTCTTAAATCTGACGGAACAGTAATAGCTGTGGGTGATCATAAATACGGTCAATGTAAGGTAAGCGATTGGTGCCATATTGTCGCAGTTGCTGCTGGTAATGTTCATATGGCTGCGAACACCGGTAATGCACATACCGTTGGTCTTAAATCTGATGGTACGGTAACTGCTATAGGTTGGAATAAGCATGACCAATGTAATGTAAGCGAATGGCGCGACATTGTAACCATTTCGGCAGGTTGGTGCCGTACTGTTGGGGTTAAATCAGATGGCACTGTGGTTGCGGTGGGGCGAAATAATGAAGGGGAATGTAACGTGAGCAGCTGGCATAATATTGTATCGGTCACGACGGGTGACTGGCATACAGTTGGTCTAAAATTAGACGGAACGGTAACAGCCGTTGGTAACAATAAGTATAACCAATGTAGCGTAAACGACTGGAGCGACATATTGGCTGTTTCGGCGGGGTATCTTCATACGGTTGGACTTAAATCGGATGGCACGGTAGTGGCTGTGGGAAGAAATAATGATGGTGAATGCGACGTAAGCAGTTGGCGCGATATTGTGGCAGTTTCAGCGGGGAGTTATCATACCGTTGGTCTTAAGTCTGACGGTACAATGGTTGCGGTGGGTTCGAATAAACATCACCAATGCGACGTACGTGGCTGGCACGATATTCGAGCTGTTTCGGCGGGGTGTGCCCATACGATTGGACTGAAATCGGATGGTACGATGGTTGCTGTGGGTGATAATGATTATGGACAATGTGATGTAAGCGGATGGAGTAGCATCCAACAATAAAATGTCGAGGAATAAGAACATATTCCTATGGAAGTCGCTATTTTAGCGGTATAATTTTAATTGATCGTTTTGAGTTATAGAAAGTACTCTAAATAACTATATTGACAAATTTAACGCCTTCCACTAAGATAATCGTACAAGTAAATAATGAATATAATCAGGATTGTTACTGATCAGCAGGCAAGACCGATTAATATGCAAACATGTAGAGTTTAAATACCATGTGTGCACTATTAATGGTCTTTTTTATTTGCTAAATTCTGTTAACGTTTCATTTTAAAAGGAGATTCGTATGAAAATCACGCGAATTATTAATAATAATGTCGTCTGCGCTGTAAATGAAAGACGCCAGGAGATGATGCTTCTAGGAAGTGGCATTGGTTTTCAGAAGAAAAAAGGAGACGATGTGGACACAGAGAAGATTGAGAAAGAATTTTTCCTGAAGTCCAAAAATGTAACTGGCAAATTATATGCCCTGCTCGCGCAGATTCCGATGGAGTACATCCGTGTGTCCGATAGTATTATTCAATATGCCAAGCAGTCCTTGGATAAAGAGCTGAATGAAAATATATATTTGACGCTAACAGACCATATTAACTTCGCCGTATCACGCTATAAACAGGGAATGAACTTCAACAATGCGTTATTGTCTGAAATTAAAGCATTCTACGCCAATGAGTATCGAGTGGCTTTGAAGGCTTTGGATATGATTAATCAAGAATTCAACATTACGTTGCCTGAAGATGAGGCCGGCTTTATTGCGCTTCATATCGTCAATGCAGAACTCGGATCTGAAATGGAAGATACCATGAAGATCACGCAATTGATTCAAAAGGTCTTAAATATTATTCGTTATCAGTTCAAAATTCACTTTAATGAAAGTTCCCTTCACTATTCCAGACTGATCACGCATCTAAAGTTTTTTGCCTATCGTCTGTTTAACAATACGGTGATGAAAAGTAATGATAACGATTTCCTCCATATTATTAAAGAAAAATATAAGCTAGAGTACCAATGTAGTCTAAGAATTGCGCAGTTGATTCGGGTAGACTATGGGAAAGAATTAACCGAAGACGAATTGGTATATTTAACTGTTCATATCAAAAGGGTGACTGATGAAGAAAGGGATTGACCCATCATCGCTCCATAATGACTATACTAGGATTGTTACTGGTGATGCAGGCAAGACCTAGAGTTCCATCGTGTATAGAGCATATCTATATTCGATAGAACTCTAGGTCTTTTTTTGTAAAAAAATACATTGAAGGGGGAACAAAAAATGAAACATGAACAAACGGCTACCGACATTCTAAAACTTGTTGGTGGTGAAAAAAACATTGAAAGTGTTACACACTGTGCTACCAGGCTGCGCTTTAATTTGAAAGACGAGTCGATTGCAAACAACGAAGCACTGAAAAACGTACAAGGAGTTGTGGGTGTTGCCAGTAGTGGAGGCCAGTATCAGGTCATTATCGGTAATGAGGTCAACAACGTCTATAAAGCCCTTGCGCAACTAGGGAACTTTACAAGCAAGAATGATGCTCCAACTGTGAAAAAAGGAAAAGTCTCTACGGTTCTGGACACGATTGCCGGAATCTTCACACCGATTCTACCCGCAATGATCGGTTGCGCCATGATTAAGGCAGTTCTTCTCATTTTGAAAACCTTTAATCTGGTTGACCTTGACGGTCAATTTAATACAATTATGACTTTTGTCGGAGATGCAGCTTATTACTTCTTGCCAATGCTACTCGCCTGGAGTGCTGCTGTTAAACTTAAAGCTAATGTAGGCTTTGCGTTAACCATTGCGGGTATCTTGTTACATCCTAGCTTTTCGGCGTTGATGTCTGCGGGTGAGCCTGTTACGTTCTTCGGTCTACCTGTTACACAAGCAACGTATTCTTCTTCCGTTATTCCAATCATTTTAGCTGTATGGATCCTGTCATATGTGGAACGATTTGCTGAAAAGTATTCTCCTTCCGTGATCAAATCCATTTTGAAACCGTTAGTTGTAATACTTGTTATGGCACCTCTAACATTAATTGTTCTAGGCCCATTGGGTGCAATTGCCGGTAACTACCTTGCTTCTGCTGTATCCTATGTCAATACACACGCAGGATGGTTAGTGTCCGGTATTATTGGCGGTGCGTTCCCTTTCCTGATTCTGACGGGAATGCACTATAGTTTGGGACCCGTTGTCCTCACTGCTTATGCACAGACAAAAACCGATGGCATTGTTGGCCCAGGTATGCTCGTACACAATATTGCTCAAGGTGCAGCTGCGCTCGCGGTCGCATTAAGAACCAAAAATAAGGCATTTAAACAAGTTGCATACTCTACAAGTGTAACTGCGCTATTAGGTATTAGCGAACCTGCATTGTTTGGTGTAAATCTACGGTTGAAAAAACCGCTGATCGCTGTTGTCATTGGTGGTATTGTAGGCGGAATATATGTTGGCTTGTTCGGTGTAGCTCGATCTGCTCTAGGCATTGCCGGCTTGGCTACGTTACCAGCATTTATTACAGATAATCCATGGAACCTAATGCATGCAGCAATTGGTCTCGTCATTAGCTTTATTGTCACCTTCTTGATGACCCTTATTTTAGGATTTGAAGATGTGCCTGAGGATGGAACGAATCAACAAGCAACAGCGAAGTCTTCTTCAACAAACCATGTGCCTGTTGTTGGCGTCTCTGAGCATGTGCTCATAGCACCAATGACTGGTCGAGTTCTAGAGTTATCGAGAATAAAGGACGAAGCTTTTGCAACTGGAGCTATGGGAAAAGGGATCGCCATTGAACCTTCAGTTGGAAAGCTTGTTTCACCAGCCGATGGTGTAATATCCGCGGTATTCCCTACCTTCCACGCAATTGGTATTAGCTCGAATAATGGCGCTGAGCTCCTCGTTCATATCGGCATGAACACGGTCAAGCTGAAAGGTGAACATTTCAAGGTACATGTGCAAGAAGGCGATGAAGTAAAAGCTGGGGATTTACTTATTGAATTCGATACAGATGCAATAGCCTCCAAAGGTTATGACCTGACTACACCAATTATTGTTACGAATTCAGATGACTTTACAGATGTAATTGGTATAGACAAACCATCGATTACGATCGGTGAAAAACTAATGAAGATCATATAAGGAGGAATTGCCAATGAAGAACACAACCGTATTCCCAGACTCTTTTATGTGGGGCGGCGCAACAGCGGCGAATCAATACGAGGGTGCCTGGAACATGGATGGTAAAAAGGCAAGTACAGCAGATATGATGACGGGTGGAACGCATACTACTCCAAGACGAATCACTAAACACATTGAGGAGGGCGTAAACTATCCTTCCCATGAGGCAGTAGACTTTTATCATCATTACCAAGAAGATATCCGTCTGTTTGCAGAGATGGGCTTTCGAAGCTTCAGAATGTCCATTGCTTGGTCCAGAATATTCCCTAACGGGGACGATGTAACGCCAAATGAAGCAGGACTTCAATTTTACGACAAGGTGTTCAGTGAACTGAAAAAGTATAATATTGAACCCATCGTTACGATCTCACATTACGAAGCTCCGTTTGCGCTAACTGAGAAATTCAATGCTTGGGCTTCCAGAGAGATGATCGACTGCTACGTACGGTATTGTGAGACCATTTTCACCCGTTACAAGGATGTCGTGAAGTACTGGATTACATTTAATGAGATCAATAGTTTAATTGTTCCAGCAGGTGCATATATAGCAGGGGCATTATTAGTTGATGATAGTGGTGTATTTAACAATACGGTTGTGGATAGTACGCAATTAAGATTCCAGGCTTTACATCATCAATTTATAGCAAGTGCAAAAGCTGTCAAGCTTGCTCATGAGATTAATCCGGCGTTCCAAATCGGTTGCATGATTAATTATAGTCATGGTTACGGAAGTACATGTAAACCGGAAGATATGTTGAAGGCTCTGAGAATGGATCAGATTAACAATATGCTGAGCAGCGACGTGCAAGTGAGAGGGGAATACCCTGACTTTGCGAAGAGATATTTTAATGAGAACAATATTCAGATTGAGATGGCAGAAGAAGACGAAGAGGTGTTAAAACAAGGCTGTGTTGATTTCTATAGCTTCAGCTACTACAAATCTCATGTAGTGGGTACTCGCCCAGAGGGTGATGAGACCCAAGGGAATGTCTTTGGTGGATTCAAAAATCCTTATTTGAAGGCAAATGATTGGGGATGGCAAATCGATCCAGTTGGACTCCGTTACGTACTCAATCATGTGTACGATCGGTATAGAATCCCTATAATGATCGTTGAAAATGGCCTGGGAGCGGTTGATGTCATCGAAGAGGATGGCTCTATCCATGATACGTATAGGATCAATTTCCTGCGAGATCATATCGAACAAATGAGAGAAGCTATCCTCGATGGCGTTAATCTTATCGGCTACACGGCTTGGGGTTGCATCGACATCGTTAGTGCCTCAACTGGCGAAATGGAGAAACGCTACGGATTCATTTATGTAGATAAGGATAACGAGGGCAGTGGTACCCTGAAAAGAAGTAAAAAGGACAGTTTCCACTGGTATAAAAAGGTGATTGAATCCAACGGGGAAAGATTGAATTTGGAAACATAATTTGAAATCGGCTGCCTTTATTTAATTAACAGACAGATGGGTCATAACATTTAAAATTCTATCAAATAGACCAAGTACTTATCACTTTGTGAGACAAGTACTTGGTTTTTTTTGAGTATGACGGCTTATTTTGAAGACGGTAAACAGGAAAATGGAAGTTTGTTAGTTGGTGCAGATGGTTTACATTCAACAGTAAGAAACCAGATGTTTCCTAATCATCTATTACAGTACATAATGAATTCTGATCACCCCAAGAAACCAATCAGTAGATGAGTACCGGGGAGTATGTTGTGATTTTTAGAATAATGTGCAGAAATTTTAAGAACATTGGTAACTTCAACATACACTTCTTCAAAAAAAAGATAACATATGAAAGACACATGTAGCAAAGTCAGCCATAGGTCTTGCCCATCGTGTATTGCCGATTGATGAACCGGAGCCTCGTCTTCTGCTGGAACAGATTACAGCCGAAAGCAATGAAAATCACCAGCCCAACGCATCATGCACTATTTTAAACAGTATTCGGGAGTTGATCCGGCTTATATAGAAGAATTCTTAATGTGGATTGTGACACGAGTAGCGCAAGACTTCGCAGATCTCCATGAGATGAAAACGTCGCTGTGGGAGCTAAGGATTTCCCTACAGAATCAGAACTGTTTCCATAAGATAAAGCCACCCCTTAGCCATTGGCTTCTGGAATGGACCGAAAGAGCAGAAAAGAAGCGCCAACTACCTGAAACGACTATTGTGCAGTTGGTGATGAATATCGTTGCGCAAGAATATCATCAAGATATTAACCTGCGTTCGCTGGCAGAGAGGGTTTACTTAAGTCCGAATTATCTGGGCAATCTGCTTAACAAACACAAGCTCAGCCGTCAGGGCTGAGCTTGTGTTTTCGGTACTGGAGCGGCGTTGTTCGGTATATCTGTTTGAATTGGGCGATAAAATAGGCAGCCGTGTTGAAGCCAAGCGCAGAAGCAATCACGTCGATCGGCTGACTTGTAGTTTCTAGAAGATGACAGGCTTGCTTAATTCTTCGAGCTAGCAGGTATTCAGTGATTGTACTACCGGTTTCTTTTTTGAACATTCGTGAAGCATAAGACTTCGAGATATGTAGTTCTTCCGCAAGTCGGGATAGCTCGAAGCTGTGCGAGAAATTCCGCTCTATCCATTGCATGATTTGCTCGGCATATTGAGGCTGGCGGTAACCGGAAGATATCAGGCTGTCTTGCGGTTCATACGTTTGAAGCAAGGAAAGCATCTGCAATAAAAAGATGATATGGTTTTCCTGCTGTGAAACGCCTGATTGCCCACCGTTCATGAAGTGGAGTCGAAGGGAAGCAGAGATGCTGGTCTCATCCAAACATATATACCTGCAGGGTTTAACCGAGGCTCCGTAGCAAAGATGGTTGAAGAAACGAGCATGATTGGGAAACTTGTCGAGAAAAGACATACATACAGCTTGATTTAAATGAATGATTGAGCGAACGTAAGGTTTATCAGTCGAGGGACTTGCAAACACCTTATGCAGTTGAAACGGTTGAAAGAAAAAGAGCGCACCTGGGCGTATGGTGAACGCTTGGGGTCCAACAGTCACGGTGCCTTCTCCCTCGTGAACGATCAGTATTTCACAACATTGGTGCCAGTGGTAGAACCCCTTAAAGTGCTGCTCTGTACGGGTATGGCAGGAGGCAATCAATGGAATGCCATCTAATGGAATATGTTCAAGCAATTTTTGCATTAGTCATGCCTCCTTTATACAAATAATATTAGTTAGTTGTATTAAAAGATTAGAATCTCCAATTAAAATGTACAACAAATTGATATTATTGTACTACCAACAGACACTATTTGCACGTGATTTTTATAGAATGAAGGGAGTAAATATATTGGAACGAAGACATACCTCTCCGTTCATGCAAACGCATACACAAAGTTAAACCTGGCACATTTGAAAAAAAGAAGGGAGAACAACAATGGACTACAAATTGAGCAAAGACAATCAAACGTGGGTGAATGAGATTTGGGCAAAATTGCAAACGAAGATGTCCGCAGAGGTTGATCGTATTGGTGTGAAGATCCCATACATTCCTGAAGGAGGGCAGTATAAGGAAGATAAAGGTGAGACCGATATCTACTGGTGGACCAACGGTTTCTGGCCGGGCATGTTATGGCAGATGTACCATGCTACTGGCGAAGAAAAGTATAAAACGGCTGCCGAGGGCGTCGAACTCCGGCTTGACGCAGCCTTTGATGGGTATGAAGGGCTGCATCATGATGTGGGCTTCATGTGGTTGCATTCTGCCGTGGCAAACTATCGTCTGACTGGCAACACCCGTTCCAAGACGCGCGGATTGCATGCAGCAAATTTGCTTGCGGGACGATATAATCCACGTGGTAAGTTTATTCGTGCTTGGAACGATAACTGTACGGGCTGGATCATAATTGACTGTATGATGAATATACCTCTGCTCTATTGGGCGAGCGAAGTCAGCGAAGACCCGCGGTTCTCCTATATTGCAAAGGATCACGCAGATACGACCTTCAACAAAGCATTGCGTCCAGATGGGTCCTGTCATCATATCGTAGTACTGGATCCTAAGAACGGTGATTTCGTCGAAGCTCCAGAAGGACAAGGGTATGCTAGCGATTCCTCATGGTCACGTGGCCAGTCTTGGGCAATCTATGGATTCGCTCTAAGTTACCATTATAGTGGTGACTCTCGTTATCTTGATGCGGCTAAACAGGTTGCTCATTACTTCCTGGCAAATGTGAGTAGTTCAGATTATGTACCGAAAGTCGATTTTCGAGCACCGGAAGAACCAGTCTGTTGGGATACGACCGCTGGAATGTGTGCTGCATGCGGGTTACTTGAGATTGCCAAACATGTCGGCGTAAACGAGCGTGCTCTGTATGTAAACGGAGCTCTTAATATTCTCAAAGCAACCGACCAACGTTTTTGCAACTGGGACCCCGAGATTGATTCGATTGTTGATAATGGTACTGGCTCATATCATGGGCGAGGAGGGGATTATGCTGTGCCGATCATCTATGGAGATTATTTTCTCATTGAAGCAGTACTACGGCTGAAGAACAGCGATTTTCTAATTTGGTAATAGAGATCAGGTCAAGAAACTTCTCAACCCAAGCCAAGTTGAGAAGTTTTTCTTTTAAGGAAATAAATTAAAACATAATAAAATTAAATAGAAGCATAGAGCATTGCCGCATGATCAATTAAACATAAAGATGTAGACAAGAAGAGGTATGTATATTATGTTAATACTTAACGTAAGTGTTATCAAATATGATTGGAGGTGGTGAAAAATGGTAGATCATATTATTAACAATACAATGCGTGTCAAAAAGATGAACCAGGAACTGGTACGAGAAACACTGAAAGATATGAGACAGGGAACCAAGTCCATGGTCGCAGAGGCAACCGGTTTGAGCATAGCCACATGTCGTAATATACTCCATGAACTCCTTAGCACGGGTGAACTCATTCAGTTGGAATTAGAAGAATCGAACGGAGGCCGACCTGCGCAAATTTACAGGTATAATGTGGACTTTGCTAATATTGCCTGCATTATTATCAGAGCTGGAGTAACGCTTCATTCTCTAACGTACAGCGTCGTTAATCTGTCAGGGGAGTCATTGGAAGAAGGCTCTCAGCAATTAGAACAGATGAATGAAGAAAAGATATATGATTTGGTTGATAGACTTATATTGAAATATCCCCGTATACAGGCCATAGGAATTGGTGTTCCAGGTGCAGTACATCAAGGGGTGATTAATACCTGTGACATTCCTAATCTGATCAATGTCAATTTAGTAGCTCCCATTCAGGAGAAGCTTGAAGTTGAGGTTATTCTGGATAACGACATGAACCTAACGGTTTATGGACTTTATCAGAGACAGGGATACAATGAGAGAAACTCTCTGGTCGTTACGACATTTATTGAAGGCTCTCTACCTGGAGCAGGAATCATGATTGATGGGCACATTCACAGGGGAAATTCACGTTTTGCTGGAGAAATTGCCTTTCTGCCCTTGGAAATGTCTCATGATGAACAGTTTAGAAAGCTCCATAATCGAGACACATTCCATCCGCTTGCAGCCCGGGGCGTCTCGAGCCTAATCGCTGTGATGAACCCTGAAACGATTGCTTTGACAGGTGATTTATTGAAACCGGGTGATGTGGAGCTGATCCGGAATGAATGTCTGAAGTATATTCCCGAGTTACATATGCCCCGTTTGATACTACTTGAGAATCCAGATGATGATTACATGTGTGGATTAATTAAAATGACATTGGAAAGCCTCTCTTATTCACTGCAGCTAGTAGAGAAGAGGAGGTGAAGTGTAACACAAATAATCCAAATATCGCTCGAAAAGCAGCCAAACCACTATAAGTTAAATTTTAAGATAAGGAAGGATAAAAACGACTATGAAAACAGAAAAACAAAAGATGCTTGATGGAGAATTGTATATGGCTTGGGATCCTGAACTTACACGTGATCGCGCATACGCCAGACGTATGACGCGCATGTATAATCAGACCACTGAAACGGATGATGAAATGAGAGTAGAAATACTCAAGAAATTGCTCGGTTCCACAGGTGAAAACCTAGGTATGGAGCCCAATATTCGTTTTGACTACGGTTATAATATTCATGTGGGAGACCACTTTTATACCAACTTTGATTGCACAATATTAGATGTATGTGAAGTAGTAATAGGGAACAATTGCCTATTTGGGCCGGGGGTTCATGTATACACAGCTACTCATCCATTGGATCCCACAGAAAGAAATAAAGGACCGGAATTTGGTAAGCCAGTAAAGATTGGAAATAATGTATGGGTTGGCGGCAGAGCTATTATCAATCCAGGTGTGACGATTGGTAATAATGTCGTAGTTGCTTCCGGAGCAGTTGTGACTAAGGACGTTCCAGACAACGTGGTGGTTGGCGGCAACCCAGCGAGAGTAATTAAACAAATTGAAGAGACGAATATCATCGAAAAACATATCTAATAATCGTTCATAATTTCAACAAGGAAACGATTTGAACCACTCTGACTTGATATTTACTCAAAAACCCTGTTGTCTTCTAGATAGCAAGGTTTTTCTATTTATACAGCAAAAGAGGATTGTTACTTCGGTTATTACCGTATACAGCTTCAATTCACAAGAAAATTAGTAGACAATTGAGCAATTGCTGGGGCTAATTTGATTATTCCTCTGGCTATCGCCGGAGACTGTACCGTCTTTTGTAGATAAAATGATTAAAGTTGCAAATTAGAAATAGTAGTTTATAATAATATCAGATGATACTATTATGTATCATTTGATATTATTATTATCTTAATTATGACCCTTACCTCATGTAGTGTTTATGCTTTTTATTTCTATCTTAATTCACATAAATAGAATATTTTTTAAGTTTCAATGGATATAGAAGGCTGAAAGGGTGAATATGATGAGAACAGACCATACTATTAAATTGATAGTCGACAGCACTGCTGACCTATCGAACCAATGGCTACAGCAATACGATATTAGTGTTGTCCCACTTTATGTAATCATGGGGACTCAAACTTACAAAGATAATCTCGAGATAACTCCAGCAGAACTATATCGTCGTTCCGAGGAAGAAGGGGTTATTCCTAACACCGCAGCTCCATCTCCTTCAGATTTTTATCAAATCTTTGAAGAAGAGATTCTCGCAGGTAAACAAATTCTATATATTAGCATGTCATCCAAAGTATCATCTACCAATCAAAATGCGCATATTGCAGCTAAAGAGTTCCCTGCTGGACGAATTCATATCATTGACTCCATGCATTTATCAGCAAGTTATGCCATGTTAGTGCTTCGTGCTGCACGTGCAATTGAAATAGGTCAGTCTATTGAAGAGGTGCTAGCAGATATAGAACATGTGAGGGAAAAGGTCAAGATTGAGGTCTTAGTAGATAGACTCGATTATCTGCATAAAGGAGGACGCGTTAATAGTATGCAGCACCTTATTGGTAATGTGCTAAGGGTGCGCCCCATATTAAATATCATTAATGGAGAGGTACGGTCCGTTCTAAAATATCGCGGTAAAATGGATAAGGCATTGGAAAGTATTATACAAAAAATTTCAACTCAAAAAAATCAGATTTGTCCCAATCTCTTGATCATTGCTCAAACAGTTGCGGAGAAAATGACAGATAAAGTTCGAACTAGCATACTTGAGCATGCTTACTTTAAAGAAGTGATAGTTATTGAGGGTGGGTGTGTAATAGGTTCACATACTGGTCCGAACACCATTGCGATAAGCTACTTGAATTTGTGAGGGAACTGGAAAGGAGTATTGATCAACATGAAGACAGACATCTCAATCTCGCAGGCCGATCCACATTCCAATGTTGGAGCCAAACTCAATTTAATGGCAGTTGGAGATATGGCACACTCTATTGTGGGGTCAAGTAAGCAAAGCATTGCTGATGCGACATTTAGAATGCTATGGAGGTCTAAGAACAATCGATTTAGTCATGAATTTGCCTATGAAGCAAAAATGGGTGACCAATCGCTTGGAATGATAACGTGTTTACCCATTACCGTTCTGGAAAAATTGGCCTCCTCTACGGCGAAACAACTGTTTTCATACCGAAAACTAGGACTGATCACTTACAATCTGCTGCATCCAAAAGCCTTATTCACAACACTCACACTGAAGGAATGATTCGAAGGAGAGTATCATATCGCAACTCTTGCAGCTATGCCTGAAAGCAGAGGCATGGGGATAGGCTCCCAACTCATTCAGCATGCAGAAGAGCAGGCGATCAAACAGGGGTATACCCTAAGTTCCCTTACAGTCAAAAAAGAGAATCATCTTGCTGCCAAACTATACGCCAAACTGGGCTATGAAATTACCTCTGAAATAGTGAAACCTACTGTATCATTGTATCGAATCGTCAAAAAGCTAAAATGAATGTCCTAATTCGGTGAGCAAAGTGCGAGCTACAGCGGTGTAAAAACCCTCAGCTTGTGCTTTTTTATGTTTTTGAACGTTTAACGCTATATTGAAACAAATTTAGAATTTATTTTTGCTTACAAAAAGCATGTGGCAGCCGTCGCCGAAATTGTAATGAATTTCAGATATACTTTACAAAAATATGCCGGAGAACATGTAGATGTATGCCAATATTTTGGGCTTGAAGTATCAGGTGGAACTTCCAAAAAACACAGGAGAAAGGAATTGAACTAACGGGAAATTATTGTTTAGTAAAGACGTACTACAGCCGGCAATTCGATCGGCTGTTTTTTTATGACAAATATTTTGAGAAGTAGTGTCCCTTTGAAATGTTCGGATGAATATTGCCAATTCATTTAATCCAAGATCTTGGAAACTTTCCCCAGGTAAGTGCGTATGTAAAGTCAGAACCAAGAATAGAAAATGATGGGCAATAAGTCGGGGGGATGAAATCTGATTCAGTGGCAGAAAAGTTATAGATAAAGAAGACGAAAGATTGCCATGAAGGCATGACCGAGGAGGGAACAAACCATTGAGTATAGTCGTCAAAATGATACGGAGGTTCAAAGACCGGGATACCCAGCTACAGTTAAAAGGATATCGAGACAAGGTGGAACTCATCAGAAAACGAAATTTGGAGGCTTGGGACGATCAGCGGCTCCAAGAAGAATCTCTCCGCTTGAAAAAGGAAGCAAAGTGGGGTACACCTTTGGATGAGTTACTTGTCGATGCCTATGCGTTGGTCTGTGAGGTAGCGAAGAGAAGGCTCGGATTACAGCCTTATAATGTGCAGATCATGGCTGCCATCGCTTTGCATGAGAGATTTTTGATCGAGCAGCATACGGGCGAAGGAAAAACACTCTCTGCTGTTATGCCTGCATACCTAAATGCGCTGACTGGCCAAGGCGTTCATGTGCTGACGTTTAACGATTATTTGGCAAGTCGAGATGCCGAGTGGATGGGTCCGATTTATCGTTTTCTCGGGTTAAGTGTAAACTCAGTTCAAGCTGGTATGAGCCTTTTCGAGAAACAGGAAGCGTACGCCAACGATATAACCTATGTGACGGCTAAAGAAGCGGGATTTGATTATTTGCGCGACACGATCGCCCTAAACGAAGCTGATACGGTGCATCGTCCATTCCACTACGTCATCGTCGACGAAGCGGATTCATTGCTTCTCGACGAAGCGCGGGTGCCGCTAGTCATCAGCGGCGAGTCGAGCTCTCACAAGAGCGACGACCTTCGTTTCGCAGAAGTGGCTCGGCAGCTCGACGAAGTAGAGCATTACGAATTCGACGAGTTTCAGCGGAACGTTTATTTGAATGAAGCTGGCGCTGCGAAGGTGGAGTCCCTGCTCGGATGCGGCAATTTGTACGATAGCCATAATAGTCATTTCTTAACGTCCTTAAATTGTGCGCTGCATGTGGAAACGTTATTAAAAAAAGATGTCAATTATATCGTGAGAGATGGTCAAATCGAATTAATTGATGAATATACCGGTCGTGTAGCGGAGAACAGGTATTTGCCGGATGGACTGCAAGCTGCGCTTGTGGCCAAAGAAGGACTAGAGTGGAAGGCGGGAGGGAAAATTCTCGGGACGATTACCATTCAACACTTCATTAGTTTGTATCCGGGAATTTGCGGAATGACGGCTACGGCGCAGGCTTCAGCATTGGAATTTGAAAACATTTATGCGCTGGAGGTCGTGAAAATTCCACCGAATCAGCCAAACATACGGATCGATCACCCGCACCGAATGTACACACATAAAGAAGCCAAACTAAAGGCGCTTGTACTAGAAATTTCGTCTATCCATGCGACGGGACGTCCGATTCTCATTGGTACGTCTAGCGTTGAGGAGTCTGACAAACTGGCGGAGGCGCTGGTGAACGCCAATGTACAATGCCATATTCTGAATGCGAAAAACGACTCAATAGAAGCAAAAATCATAGCTAAAGCTGGAGAAATCGGCGCCGTAACGGTGTCTACAAATATGGCAGGTCGCGGCGTCGACATTCGGCTCGGCGGCGGCAACCCGGAGAAGGCAGAAGTTGTCGCCAAGCTGGGAGGATTATACGTGATAGGTACATATATGAACGAAAGCGTGCGGATTGACGATCAACTGCGCGGGCGTTCCGGCCGCCAGGGCGACCCGGGAGCTTCCGTATTTTTCGTCAGCTTAGAGGACGAGTTGATGCTTCAGTTCGGAATCCACAAAGTGGTTCGCGCTCCTCGGCAGGAGAAGGCTCTCGAGGAGTCGATGCTCCGCAGTAAAATCGAGCATGTTCAGCGCGTTACTATGGGCCAAAACTTCGATATCCACCAGGAACTGAATAGTTATTCCGATATGGTGGAGGATCAGAGGCGAATTCTATACGCTGAGCGACTTAAAATTTTGAAAGGCGAGCTGCCAATGAGCCCTTTGGAGCAGCGGGTACGGCTTTTTTATATCGACGAGTTCTGGGCTGAACATCTGGCATACGTTTCTTACCTTCGCGAAAGCATCCATTTGGAGAGCATTTCCAGCCGTAATCCAATCGACGAATTCCATGCGAAAATCACCCATGCCTACGAGCAAATTCCTGCTAAAATCAATAAGGAGTCTACGGATATGCTTACAAAGCTTGGGGGTTCAAATGATCCAGAGGAGTGGGAAAAGCTCGGTCTCAAAAGCCCTACTTCCACCCGGACCTATATTATCAATGACCAGTACAGCCAGAATAAGCGGAGTTCATGGACCGGAACGACCGTTTTGGCTTTTTGGGGCAGCAAGATTTTGAGGTTGGCACTGTGGCCAGTATACAGGCTATCAAAATAGTGATGCAGAGTAGATTTTTAATTAAAAACAGATCTAGGCCAGAAAAGGAATAGCTGGGTAAACGATCATAAACGCTATCCAAATGAATGAAAGGAGTAGTTTGCCGTTGGCAGCTACTCCACTTTTCGTTGAGTTAGCAATTAAAAGGAAAAAAGTGTGCATTTTACTGCTGCTACTCATGGGGCTTGATAGTTGAAAATGTAAAATGCATGTCAGTCATAATGGCTATTGACTTATCATCTACTACGTGTTACTTTATAGCAGTAGTAAGTAACACTGCATACCAGTCATACAGAATAGTAAAGGGTGATTGTGCTGGAGAATTTAACGGAAATGCTTAAAGGCGTGCTTGAGGGCTGTGTTCTTGAAATTATAAGCCGCCAAGAAACATACGGCTACGAAATCACGCGGCGACTGAATGCCCTTGGTTTCACAGATGTTGTCGAGGGAACGGTTTACACGATCCTGATCCGGCTTGAAAAAAACAAGTTGGTGGAAACCACCAAGAAACCTTCCGAAATGGGACCGCCGCGAAAGTTTTTCGCCATCAATGAAGCAGGGCATGAGGAACTGCGGAAGTTCTGGGCAAAATGGGAATTCGTATCATCAAAAATGAACGAGTTAAAGGAGAAAAAACAATGAATTTTTGGGATAAAATCACCGGAAACGACATGACAAAAGAATTCAAAGCTTTTGAAGAGCGAGTCAAAAAACTGCCGGCGGATTATCAAGCCGCATGGAAAGAAATTAATAACCATCTTTGGCCACACTCCGATTTTACCGGACGCAACCTCATGCCAATTTTGGACGGTGTGCTTGGCCTGTTGGAAGAAACCGCAGCGGAGGGGCAGCGGATCCAAGAGGTTTTAGGTGACGATATTAAAGGCTTCTGTTCTGCACTGGCTGGCGAAGAAGGGGCAAAATCTTATCGGGACAAGTGGCGCGAGCAACTCAACAATAATGTTGTTAAAAAATTAGGTAAATAGGAGGAGAGTATATTGAAAATCCGAGATATTATCGAAGGAAAAAAAGAGTGGCGAGCGCATGTGGCGCGTGTCAAAGGACTCCCGCAAGATTATCAGATTGTTTATAAAGAGATTCAAAAATATCTCTTTAAAGTCGGCCCTGTTGAGCTAACTAACGGGACGGGGTTGCTCTCGGGAATTGTCGATCTTTTTGAAGAGGGCGCGGTCTTGGGGAAAAGCGTGCTCGAAGTTACGGGCAGTGATGTAGCGGCTTTTTGCGATGATCTAATTAAAGATTCCAAAACTTATGCGGACATTTATCAAGAATCTGTTGACCAAGAAGTTAGAAAGGCCATGAAAAAGGGTACGGATAAAACAAAGTAAAGGGAGGCCTTCGGGATGGAAAACACAATTGAAGTGAAGGGTCTGCGAAAGTCATTCAAGGACACAGAAGTCCTTAAGGGTGTCGATTTTGAAGTGAGGCAAGGTGAAATTTTCGCCCTGCTTGGCTCTAACGGCGCAGGCAAAACGACGATTATTAGAATCCTCACCACATTGCTTAAACCAGATGGAGGCACCGCCACCGTAAACGGATTTGACGTTGTGTCAAAACCCAAAAATGTGCGGCAAGTGATCAGTCTGACCGGGCAATTTGCCGCTGTAGACGAGATATTGACCGGACGGGAAAATCTGATCATGATTGCCAAGCTGCGGCATCTGGATCATCCGCATCAAGTTGTGGACGATTTGCTGAGACGTTTCGGCTTAACCGACGCCGCCAATCGTAAGCCATCTACGTATTCGGGTGGTATGCGCCGTAGGCTTGACATCGCCTTGAGCCTTGTGGGTAAACCGCAGATCATTTTCCTCGACGAGCCAACCACTGGGCTTGACCCGGAGGCACGTATCGAAGTATGGAAGATTGTAAAGGAACTGTCAGACAGCGGCACGACGGTATTTTTGACCACACAGTATTTAGAGGAAGCCGAGCAGCTTGCCGACCAAATATCTATTCTGCACGAGGGCAGGATTATCGCGGGCGGCACGCTTACGGAACTAAAAAAGCTATTTCCATCCCCAAAGGTAGAGTATGTTGAAAAACAGCCAACTTTAGAGGAAATATTCCTCGCAATCATCGGTAAAAAGGAGGCCCTTTAATGGAGACAACAATAAAACATTTCTTCAGCGATATGAGCGTTATGCTTGGTCGTTCCATGCGCCATATTTTCCGCAGTATGGATACCATCCTCACGGTCTGTATCACTCCGATTGCAATGATGCTGCTGTTCGTCTATGTGCTTGGTGGCGCAATCGAAACCGGTACGGAAAACTATGTGAACTACCTGTTGCCTGGCATAATGCTCATGGCTATTGCGAGCGGGGTGGCTTACGTTGCTTATCGTCTGTTTATGGATAAGCAACGGGGCATCATCGAGCGGTTCCACTCCATGCCGATTGCGCGTTCCACTGTGCTGTGGGGGCATGTGCTAACCTCGGTAGTATCCAACGTTATTTCTATTGTGGTCATCATTCTCGTAGCGCTTATTATGGGATTTCGCTCCTCGGCGGGGGTGCTATCTTGGTTTGCTGTAGCAGGTATACTCGTGCTGTTTACACTGGCTCTGACTTGGATCGCAGCCATTGCTGGACTGTCCGCAAAAACGATAGAAGGTGCAAGCGCTTTTTCCTATCCTCTAATCTTCCTGCCGTTCATCAGCTCGGCGTTTGTCCCGACCGAGTCGATGCCGAAAGTTGTTCGGATCTTTGCTGAAAATCAGCCGGTGACCTCGATTGTTGAAGTTATTCGCGCCCTGCTGTCAGAACAGCCAGTGGGGAATGACATATGGGCCGCCCTATCGTGGTGCGTCGGGATTATATTCGTGGCTTATATCTTTGCGGTGCGTGCATACAAAGGCAATGCAGCTTAATGGTTGTACGCATTATAATCATAGATAGGGCACAACAGAATAACGATAAAAGACACCATCCACATTATAAACGCGATAAACGACAGCTTTACCAGTTCTGCTCTTTTGGATCAAGGACGTATCAGTGAAGGAATGTTCTATTACTCCTTTTAAATAGAAGTAAGTGGCTTGAAAGATAATAGAGAGCAAATTGCCTCGGGTAGTTTGTTCTTTTTTTATTGAAGCTTGGTGTCAAATCGTGGATGCCGTTTTGTGTTTCTTCTATATAACTTCGTGTTCCGAGCCAAGGACAAGAACTTGTACCGAGATCAGGAGTTTTCTTTCTTTGATTTAGTAGCAAGATAGAAGACAATTCCAAAGAGGATTCCAAAACTAATGCCCAATGGAAAACTATCAAGCGCCATGAAAAAAATAACGCCAAAGACCGATCCCAAAGATACACCTGTTGTGAGAGATTTCTTATTCATAGTTAGTACCTCCAAATTACTTTTATATACTACGAATTCGAATTAAATCTGTTTCATTAAATAGTCATGGAGAGCCAACGAGGTGTAATGAAATGGAATTGAAAGATATTTTAGCGATTAAAAAGGCAACAGATAGTCTTGACTGTACGGAAACGCACAAGTTGATAACGTTACGGGAGAATGACACTATTGGTCCAATCACCGGTCTGGACTCGCTGGAAGGTCGTATGGCACGCAGCAATTGGTTCCGTAACAATATTGCGTAAGCATTCGACGCTTGAGTAATCTGTGAGGAGATGTACAACCGACCAAATGCCTTTATTGAGTATAGATACTCGGGAGAAATTCCTTCAGGGATACTAAATTAGTAACACGACAATTGTCGAGGAACTAGAACATATTCCCATTGAAAGTCGCTATATTAGCGGCTTTTTTGTTTATCGGTACAAGTTTCGTGTCCCGAGCCGAGAAGAAGAACTTGTACTGTTTGCCTAAATTTACAAAACATAGTCCGGTAAATGTTTTACAAATTCGGTGATTTACCAAATCATTCTTCTTACATTCAACTTGTATCCTACTTGTGTACCAGATAATCCGGTATGGAAGCAACCAAATTTCAGGAGGGTATACATTGTGAAAAATAGTAAACGTAAAGGTTATCAAAGCTTGATCCTCTCGCTTGTTTTTATGCTTGTCATCCTGTCTGGATGCGGCGCATCAGCAAGTTCAAGCTCCAGTGAAGGCGGAATGCCAGAAGTAATCCGAATCGGTATTATGCCAAGCGAAGAGGGCGAGATGAACCGTTCTCAGGAACAGCTTGCAACAGACATTACTGAAGCAACCGGCATTCCTGCGGAAATTTTTGTAGCTGAAGATTATAACATGGTTATCGAAGCCCTGCGTGCAGGCAAAATTGAAGTTGGACTGATCGGGCCATTTGGTTACATCATCGCTACGGAAAGAGCCCATGCCAAACTGCTTGTCCGTTCCGAAAGTGATCAACAATCGAATACAGTCATCCTTGTTCGTAAGGACTCTCCATATCAAAGTGTACAGGACCTAAAAGGAAAAGATTTTTTGTTTGCCGATCCGGCATCAACATCTGGCAATCTGTACCCACGTGCCACATTAATGAAAGAGCTAGGTCTTTCCAATAAGGAACTGGATTCCTTTTTCGGCAGTGTAGCGTTCTCCGGTGGACATGACAAATCACTGCTTGCACTGGCAAACGGTAATGCAGATGGGATTGGGACGTCAAGTCTCATGGTGCCGATGATGGCAGAATCAGGACTTATTAAAGAGGAAGATTTCCGCGTAATTGCCGAATCCGATCCGATCGTCGGTGGGGCTCCACTGCTTTATCGTCAAGACTTGCCAGAGGAATTGGTTACACAGCTGCGTGATCTTATGCTGGATTACGATACGAAAAATCCTAAATTCCTGGAAAGTGTCGGCGCAGCCCGTTTTGTAGAAGGCAGTGACAGTGACTTTGATCCAATCCGCGAAGTCGCCAAAGCACTGGATATGTCCCCTGAAGAACTGCTGAAGAAGTAGAATTCAAACTTGAGAGGAGGAGAAATTAAAATGACACTTTTACAGGTGGAAGGTTTGTCCAAGGTATATTCCGACGGAACAAAAGCTCTTGATAATTTGAACTTAACAATTAATGCTGGAGAGTTCGTTGTCGTCATTGGACCGAGCGGAGCGGGGAAGAGCACCTTGCTGCGCAGCCTGAACCGAATGATCGAGCCGACAAACGGAAAGATTCAGTTTAAAGGCAGTGAAACTATGGGCATCAAGGGTAAAAAGCTCCGTGAACTCCGCCGCCATATGGGCATGATCTTTCAGGGTTATAACCTGGTCACCCGCGTGTCCGTTCTTAATAACGTTCTGCATGGACGATTAGGCTACATGAATCCGCTGAAAGGGGCACTAGGTCTTTACTCAAAAGCAGATACAGAAGCCGCCAAGTTTATGCTTCACCGTGTTGGTTTACATGAACAGATGTATAAGAGGGCAGATGAACTCAGTGGAGGTCAGCAGCAGAGAGTGGGTATTGCACGTGCACTTTCTCAAAAGCCGGATTTGATATTGGCAGATGAACCCATAGCCAGTCTCGACCCTGCTTCCTCAGAGACGATTATGCATTACTTGTATACGATCTGCAAAGAGGAAGGCATTGCCTGCCTGTGCAATCTGCATCAGGTAGATATCGCGAAGAAATACGCAACCCGTATCATCGGTATCCATAAAGGGTCCAAGGTGTTTGACGGGACACCTGATGAACTGACGGAAGATATGATCCGGCTCATATACAACCAGACCAATCCCAAAGTGAAGGAGACAGCCTGACATGAATGCGGCTCAGTTACAATCTGCCCGAAAAATGAAACGCACACAGACGATATTGTTTTTTATCGTGCTGTTGGCTCTCATCATCTGGTCTTCCATCGGCGCAGAGTTTTCATTTGGAGCTTTGTTCGCAGGGGTAGGGGAGAGCTTCCGATTTATCTTTTTTGATTTTCTTCCACCTGATTTATCTTCACTTTCCCAGCTCATTGAACCTGCCATGCAGACCCTTTATATGAGTGTGGTGGCGATGGTCATCGGGTCGGTTGTAGCAGGAATGTTATCCTTTTTAGCCGCGGCCACGACAAGCCCTCACCCTTACCTTCAGGTATTTGTTCGTGCAGCTACATCCCTGTTTCGTAACATTCCGGTAATTATCTGGACGATTCTGCTTGTTGCTGCGTTTGGACTGGGGGCTGTAGTCGGTACAATGTCGCTGATCCTGATCTCCATTGGTATGTTGACTCGTTCCTTTGCCGAGGTGCTTGAAGAAATTGACATGGGACAGGTAGAAGCGGTTCGAGCTGCTGGCGGGAGTTATTTACAAGTGTTGTCCCAAGCCGTGTTTCCACAATTCTTACCCGGGTTTATCGGTTGGAGCTTGTACAACTTCGAAATCAACGTACGCGCTTCTACCATTGTAGGTATGGTTGGAGGCGGTGGTCTCGGATTTATTTTGCAATCCAAATTGAAGTTGTTTCAGTATCAGGAAGCCAGCATGGCCGTGCTGCTTGTGCTCATTATCGTTCTTGTTGTGGAAATGATCACCAATCGCGTAAGGGAGCGAATCATATGAGTATGCGAATGAACGAAGCGAAGCCATCTTTTACGCTGTATACTTCCATACCAGAGCCACCCAAGCCGAAAAGAAACAAGCTGTTCATGATCGGTTTGCCGCTTATTGCTGTGCTTTTTGTGTTCAGTCTCGTTCAGCTGCAGTTCGACTATTCTAAGATGGCCCAAGGCTTTACGAAACTCGGCGGTTACATGGGAACCATGTTTCCACCTGATTTCTCGGCCTGGCGCCATGTCCTGCTCGCTGCTGTAGAATCATTGCAAGTTGCCATTCTTGGATCGGTGCTGGGGATCGTCGTAGCGTTCTTTCTCTCCTTTTTGGCTGCAAGCAATTTGACACCTCATCCGTTCGTTGCCTGGATCATTCGAAGCGCGGCTTCCTTGCTTCGTGCGATTCCTACGATCGTGTGGGCCCTGATTTTTATCGTATCCGTTGGTCTAGGACCGCTTCCCGGCGTGCTTGCGATTGCCGTCTCTGCGGCAGGCATGCTTGTCAAAGTATTTGCCCAGTCACTGGAGGAAATCGACAAGGGCGTACTCGAAGCGATGCAGTCTACGGGTGCCAGCTGGCTGCAGATTGTCATGCAAGGTATTTTGCCTACCGTGAAGACAGCCTTTATTGCCTGGTGCGTACTGCAACTGGAAGGCGGTATTGCCGAATCCACTATTCTCGGTGCGGTTGGCGCGGGAGGTATTGGATATGAGATGACTCATGCCATGAAATCCTATAACTTTGCGGCTGCTTTGTTTGTCGGATTGGTCGTTTTCGTCATGGTATTCAGCGTGGAATTTGTGGCAAACCGATACAAAATGAAGCTAAAAATACGTCAAAACTAATTCATTCATGTGCATAACGATGAATATCACTTTGAGGAGGAATATCAATGTCAACATCTAATTCACTTATGAAACAAGGCCCTCAGGTACAGGCTAGGTATAGCGATAATAACGGGATTACGTTAGCCTGGAATATGGAAGAGAATATGGAGGCGGAGGCAGTTTACCATTCTGTTCTACCGGAATGGATTGAATCCAACAGCACACTGCTTGATATACAAATCGACCCGGCAGGAGCAGTATTTACGAGAACGGTGTCTCCAGGCCGAAACTATTATCATGTGAAGTTCACGAATGGGTCGATATCAACCATTAGCGATCGCATGATTTACACCGATGGAGTAATTAATTTCCGTGATATGGGCGGTTATCTCACAGAAGATGGTCGTACGACTCGATGGGGAATGCTGCTGCGGTCTGCTGATCTGCATGAGCTTAGTGAGCAGGACCTGCATACCGCCACTGCGCTCGGTATTGACTGGATTTGTGATCTGCGCAGTGATTTTGAAGTAGCTAGCCGTCCAAGCCCAGCCATTGGCCATACGATCAACACGAATATTCCCTTTATGGCGGAAGCAAGTCCTGAGGAAATGCAGAAGATCGGACATGATCTGCATGCAGGCTACAAAGCGATGATCTTAAATACGGATAAATGTGCGCTTATCCTAAATGAACTATTAAAAGAAGAGCGGGATACCTCCTTGTTCCACTGTGCAGCCGGCAAAGACCGGACCGGAGTCGTATGTGCAGTGATCCTTCTCACCTTGGGTGTGCCGCGAGATGTAGTTATTGAAGACTATGAACTGACGAATCTCGCGGTGGACGGACTCATGCAGCGCTTCCTCTCCGGAAGCAACAAGGATTATCAAAAATACATGGATCAAATGCCTGAATTAAAGGGAGCGATTCCGGAAATGATGAAAGCGGCCTTTATCCAAGCGGCATTTGAAGCAATCGACGAGAACTACGGTTCTTTTGATCAGTATCTTAAAGAGGGACTAGGCATTAGTGCCGAGCAAAGAACAGCTCTTCAAAACAAATATCTGGTTTAAAAAAATGGAGTCCAGAAACTGGGATACAGTGTCGGACTCCTTCTTGTCTCTGTCTGGTTGCGTAACTTCTCCTAAGACTGGTAATATAGGATGAAATGTGTAGATCGCATTAAAATTTAAATGAAGGCCTCATCAATGAGAGAAAGGGATTATGATATGAACAAAATATCGCTTGTCGATACAGCATACATGATGCTTCGTGAGCGAATGGTTTGCGGTGAATTAATGCCCGAAACCCTGCTTTCAGAGAACGAATTGGCGGAGGAGTATCAAATGAGCCGTACACCAATCCGTCATGCCATTGCTCGCCTTGAATCAGAAGGTTATGTGACTTCCCTCAAGAATCGTGGCGTATTGGTCAAGGATGTAGGCGGTAAAGAATTTCTTGATCTGATTGAACAGATTCAATCCATGCTTTTTTACTCTTTCGAAATGATGAAAAACCCGAACCGAGAGATCTACTTAAATCTTGAATCACTTGCAGCTCATGTTGAGGTCCAGCGGACCGCCGAGAAAAGGAATGACTATGCCTTATACACCGAACATCATTTTCTTTTCATGCGCGAGATCGTTGAATCCTTGAACAATGGCGTAATGCTGAGCACATTTGACTCCTTTCGGGATAAACTTTACATGTACTCCATCGTCCGCTTCAAGCGAACTCCGCATATCAAGCACTACAGTGCGATCGGAATTAATCGGGATACGCTGCACGCATTATCCAGTAATGATTATAAGGCAGCTCAAGAGGTTGTGTTATCCCTCATTCCTATAACCAGAGAACGCATGCTTGTTACAGGGCAATTTTAAAAGCGTCACACGATTACCCATTATTGTACACATAACAGCCAAAGTCTTTCCTTAATGGATCGGCTTTTTTTATTGGAGGAATTGAGTGATCAGCAGCAGAAGACGTGCAATTGGATAATTTTAGTAATATTAAATGAAAACAAAATTTGCTAAAATATTGTATAGTTATTCTACAAATTTAGCCATTTTAGCGGAGGATTGATCGGGAAGTATGAAAGAGTTTTTAAGCGAGCAGTCCATTGAGGCATTTAGATCAATCATAAATCACAATCCAGATGCCACTTTTATCGTTTCGAACGAAGGAACGATCGTAGAAGTAAATGAAGGAGTTACAGAGTGTTTAGGATTTCAAAAGAAAGAAATCATGGGTTCCTCCTACAAAGATCTCTTTTGTCAACATCAGCTTGATTTGATCAGTCAATATTTTTCGGAAGTCTTAAAGGGTGCATCCTGTCAATATGTTGCCGAAGCCCATCATAAAAATGGAGAAATTGTTTATTTGCAAATTAAGCAAGTTCCTTTGTTTTTTGAGGGTAAGGTAAATGGGATCTTTGGAGTAGCTAAAAACATTACTGAGTACAGGCAGCTGCTTAAGGCTTTGAAAGAAAGCGAAGAGCGCTATCGCCTCTTAGCCGATAACTCCCTTGATCTGATCCAGTTGATCAACCTGGATGGCATTGTGGAGTATGCCTCTCCTTCTCATAAAATGGTGCTTGGCTACGATCCAAAAGAATATATAGGTAAATGGGTATTCTACCAGCCAAATGGAGATGTGGACGATAAGTTTCGTACAGTATTTATGAGTATGTTGCTTTTGAGAAAGCCTTTTACCTACGAAATAAAGCGGCAGCATGAACAGGGCTATCCTGTATGGCTGGAGTTGAAAGGGACACCAATGTTCGACGAGGACGGTGATTTTAAAAACATGATGCTCGTGGGAAGAGAAATTACAGAGCGAAAAAAGTACCAAGTTCAACTGGAACAATTAAGTTATCATGATGCACTTACCGGTGCCCCTAACCGGAGATATCTCAATAAAATGCTCAGCGATGCTTTAAGTGAAGCAACGACAAGCGTTGGCCAGCTAGCCGTCATGTTTGCGGATCTGGACAATTTTAAACAGATCAATGATACATTAGGTCATGATGCGGGGGATGAATTGCTACGGCAATTTGTAAAGCGAGCAGGAGCTTGTCTTCAAGAACACGATGTTCTTGCCAGAATGGGTGGTGACGAATTCGTCTTTGTACTTCCTCATGTCAAATCCTCCTCAGAACTCAGCCTTTTGGCTGAAAACATCTTAGAAACATTGCAGCTCCCTTGGATACTCGACGGGAAGGAGCTCTATACAACTTCAAGCATCGGTATTGCCTTTTATGAAGAAGACGATTCAGTAAAAGAACTGCTTCAGAAAGCAGATGCAGCACTTTATCTTGCCAAAGCGGAAGGCAAAAATACATATCGCATCTACTCATTCCGTGACTTGTCAATGCGCTGAAACTGAAAAAATGATATACCTGCTACAACAGCGGTGATTCAATCAAAAGGGAAGGCGCTGTTTGTTGTATTCAAATTCTCTACTACGAAAATGGATACAAGGCGACAACAATTGATTAATTCATTAAGTTAACGAGCAGGTTAGCGTAGCGAATAATACTTGTTAGACGGCGATTGAGTAGGATAATTAATCCATTGTGAAGCCGACCAATTCATTGGTCGACTTCTTTTTTCTATTGCGCGGTCAGAATTTGTGGACCTTCAGCTGTGATGGCGATCGTGTGCTCGTATTGAGCGGCAAGCTTGTTGTCCATCGTCCGTGCGGTCCAGCCGTCAGAATCAAGTGTCATAAAGTAGGTGCCTTCGGTGATCATGGGCTCAATCGTGAACACCATACCCTCCTTGATGCGGAGGCCTTTTCCGGGCTTGCCTACATGCATATACGTTGGCTCCTCGTGCAGGTCACGGCCGATGCCATGGGCTAGAAGGTCGCGTACGACACCGAAGCCGTGCGATTCCGCATGCCGTTGAATCACGCTTGTTACATCCCCGAGTCGATTGCCGGGCTGCGCCTGCTCGATGCCCAGGTCAAGACATTCCTTCGTGACACGCATCAACTTCTCGGGCGTCGGTGAGATTTGCCCAACCGCATAGCTCCAGGCCGAATCGCCGAGCCAGCCGTCTAGCTCCGCGACCGTGTCGATCGTCACAATATCGCCTTCCTCAAGTGGCTTATTGCTAGGGAAGCCATGTGCGATTACGTCGTTGACGGAGGCACAGGTCGCATATGGATACCCCTTGTATCCCTTTTGGTAGGGCTTGGCGCCGTGCTTCAAAATAACGTCCTCGAATATGCGCTCAATCTCATTGGTTGTGATGCCCGGTTTGATGAGTGGGGCAATTGTACGATGGCATTCAGCCACCACTTGACATGCCTTACGGATGGATTCGATTTCATGCTTGCTTTTTAAAATGATCATGTTGTATCAAGACCCCTTCGTAATAGCTTGCATAGCGAGTCGGGCGATTCGATCAACGTCCAGGTCGGAATTGCCCGCATAGTAGTGGACACCACAGCAACCGACCAGCACAGCAAACATATGGTCGACGCTGTCGTCTTCGCACTGGGCGATCGTTTGGAGTGGTACGTACAGCCGTTCCATAAATCTTCTCTTGGCGTGATGTCGATCCCTCTCAGGCAAGCCTGTATAATGCTCCGCTGCCATTTTGTAGACGAGATATGCGCGAGCGTCTGATTGCCAGAGCTGGAGCAGCGCTGTACAATACGTCAACAACTGTCCGTCATCCGAGGGGCTGTCGGTGATATTCGCCCATTGTGTGATAACTTGCTCGCATCGCTCGAAACCGCTACCCAACACATCTTCTATTAATAAATGCCGGTTAGGATAATAATGGTATACTGTGCCGTAACCAAGCCCTGCCTCGCGGGCGACATCGCGAATATCAAAGCTGCCTCCGGTGCGAAAGTAGGAGCGCGCGGCGACGTCCAGGATCTGTTCTCTGCGCTGCATACGTATGAGCTCATTTTGTTCTTTAGTACGGGGGCACATGGACGTGAGGACCTCCTTTTATAGACCTACATATTTGTCGATATAAAGATAGTAACGCATGGAGTAGAGAAATGCAAAAGTTGTGTTCGATGAAATGAAGATTTGAAAGAAGAATTAGGCCGCAATAATAAAGTTGTAGACCCGACGCAGGCGTTAAGCTAACTGGAAACATTAGATCAATAAAATGAAGAAGGTAGCCGACCAACGTGATCGGCTACTTTTGTTCATTTAACGGACAGATTAGTGCGAAGTAATAGGATAAATGTCGGGGGACAAGAACATGGTCCGATTACCAATCAGCGTATAACTAATCCGTTCTTCTCTCCATAAATTCATTGAGCTAACGAGAAAGATAGTGAATATAGGATATGGGGGTATAAAAAGATGTTGACTAATATAGGGTAGGGGGGTATAGTATAAAACAAGAGCTCGATGAGACCTGAAAAACTGGCCTCGAGAGTTTAGCCCATCGTTTAGGTCAAACTAAACCAAAAAATCACCCACAAGAAGGGACGAAATAAGATGAAAAACATTGTATTGAACGTACAAGGTATGAGCTGCCAACATTGTGTAAACTCCATCGAAGGTGCTCTGAAAGAAATCGGAGTGAGTGGCAAGGTGAATCTCAGTGATGATTCGGTTGAAGCGACGTATGATGAAAATCAAGCCTCCTTGGAGCAAATAAAAGAAGTTATTGAAGAACAAGGCTACGAAGTAGCGTAAGCAATGGACGATGAGGGGAGTGAGTTATTGTGGCAACAACAGCGGCTCAGACGAAACAGTCGAGTATACAAATTACAGGTATGACCTGTGCAGCATGTGCGAACAAAATTGAAAAAGGCCTGAACAAGCTGCCCGGCGTGACTAACGCTTCAGTAAACTTCGCCATGGAAACGGCCCGAGTTGAATTTTCCCCTGGTGAAGTTTCCATCGAAGACATGAAAAACAAGGTGAAAAAACTCGGTTATACGGCGATCGTCAAGCAAGACGGTACCAGTAATGGTGCAAGTGACCATCGTGCTAAAGAACTGAGTAATCAAAAACGGAAATTACTGATTTCGGCGATTCTTTCCTTGCCGCTGTTGTGGACTATGGTAGGTCACTTCTCGTTCACTTCATGGATCTATGTACCGGAATTGTTTATGAATCCGTGGTTCCAACTAATCCTGGCTACACCAGTACAATTTTATATTGGTAGACAGTTCTATGTGGGTGCGTATAAGGCTCTCCGGAACGGGAGTGCCAACATGGATGTGTTGGTATCACTTGGTACCTCTGCAGCCTACTTCTATAGCTTATATTTGACCATTCAATGGTCAAGTATAGCTAACGGTATGCATCACGGTCCATCCCTGTATTATGAAACGAGTGCGGTCCTAATTACCCTGGTTCTTATGGGTAAATTGTTTGAATCACTTGCGAAAGGTCGAACATCAGAAGCTATTAAATCACTGATGAGTCTGCAGGCGAAGACAGCATTAGTGGTTCGGGATGGCAAAGAGCTTACCATTCCAGTGGATGAAGTCATTGTAGGAGATGTTGTCCTTATTCGTCCAGGAGATAAAGTCCCTGTAGACGGAGAGGTGCTGGAAGGAATCTCATCTGTAGATGAATCCATGCTTACAGGTGAAAGCCTTCCAGTAGAGAAAAAAGCCGGAGATGCTGTGATTGGAGCTACAATTAATAAAAACGGTATTCTTCGGATCAAAGCAACCAAAGTGGGTAAAGAAACCGCACTTGCACAAATTATTAAGGTTGTTGAAGAAGCTCAAGGATCAAAGGCACCAATTCAACGGGTAGCCGATGTGATCTCGGGTATATTTGTCCCGATCGTTGTAGGTATTGCAATAGTTGCTTTCTTGGTTTGGTACTTCTGGGTTACACCAGGTGATTTTGCAGGTTCGTTGGAAAAAGCAATTGCGATTCTTGTTATCGCTTGTCCTTGTGCACTTGGACTTGCAACACCAACATCCATTATGGCGGGGTCTGGTCGTTCGGCTGAGCTAGGAGTGTTGTTCAAAGGCGGGGAACATCTGGAGCAGACGCATAAAATTGATGCGATCATTCTGGATAAAACCGGTACTGTTACAAAAGGTAAACCTGAATTGACTGACGTCGTCGCTCTTGGCAATGAAAATGAATTCTTGAAACTTGTTGGTGCCGCGGAGAAAAATTCTGAGCATCCACTTGCGGAAGCCATCGTTATTGGCATCCAAAAACGAAATATCGAACTACCAGGAACTCAATCCTTTGAAGCAATTCCGGGCTTCGGAATCCAAGCAACGGTTGAAGGTAAACAACTGCTCGTGGGTACACGTCGACTGATGGAAAAGGTTAACATCGATGCAAAAGCAGCTTATCATTCGATGTCACGTTTGGAAGAAGAGGGCAAAACCGCCATGTTGGTTGCGATTGATGGCCAGTATGCAGGTATGGTCGCTGTAGCAGACACGATTAAAGAAACTTCGAAAGCTGCAGTGAGCCGTCTGAAAGAAATGGGCATTCAGGTCATTATGATTACAGGAGACAATGAACGTACGGCGAAAGCCATCGCCGCTCAAGTAGGTATTGACCATGTTCGTGCAGAGGTCTTGCCTGAAGGAAAAGCGGAAGAAGTGAAAAAACTGCAATCTCAAGGTAAAAAAGTGGCCATGGTTGGCGATGGTATCAACGATGCACCGGCTTTGGCAACTGCTGATATTGGTATGGCGATTGGCACGGGGACAGATGTGGCGATGGAAGCGGCTGATGTAACACTCATGCGCGGCGATCTATCCAGTATTCCTGATGCAATCTATATGAGTCGTAAGACCATGAACAACATTAAGCAAAACTTGTTCTGGGCGCTTGGTTACAACACCTTAGGCATTCCTATTGCAGCTATCGGTCTGTTAGCACCATGGGTTGCAGGCGCAGCGATGGCCTTGAGTTCGGTATCCGTCGTTCTGAACGCCCTGCGATTGCAACGCGTAAAAGTACGTCACTAGTCAAAGTACTAGAATAGGAGCGAACATAATGATGATGAGGAGTAAAAAAATCATGCTAATGTTAACCGGTGTTTTAGCTTTCGGTGTGTTGTCTGCTTGCGGAACCCCTAAAGAAAGTGCACATACAGATGGACATGGTGGTATGAATCATACGGAGATGAATTCTGAAACTGAAGGTGCGAGTCATGATCATGCAGGGCCTCATGCTGATTCAACAGCAAGTACCCTTAAAGCCTCGTTCTCCTTTGCATCAGATGTGAAGGCCAATGAAAATTCGCATCTGACAATCCAAATCACGGACGCTGATGGAAATCCGGTTAATGAGTTTGAAATGGGTCACGAAAAACTAATGCACCTTATCGTGGTGAGTAAAGATCTTTCTTACTTTAATCACATTCATCCTGATTATAAGGACGATGGGAAGTTTGAGATTGAAACTTCATTTCCAGCCGGTGGAGAATACAAAATCCTTGCCGACTTTGTTCCAAAAGGGGGAGCGAGTACTACACCCAGTGAATGGGTGAACGTTGGGGGGCCAGCAAAAGCCCAAGAGCCTGTTCAAGCGGATTCCAACCTTGTAAAAGAAGTGGATGGTAAAAAAATCGAACTTTCATTGACTAGCACAAAGGCCAACGAAGATGTAAATCTGACTTTTAATATCTTGGATGCGAAAACGAACGAAGGGATCAATAACCTGGAACAATACCTCGGTGCTGTAGGTCATGTTGTTATCCTTTCTGAGGATGCAGAGCAATATCTGCATGTTCATCCAACAGAGGAAAAGGCAACAGGTCCAAAAGCGGAATTTATGACCTCCTTCCCGCATAGCGGAATCTATAAAATCTGGGGCCAATTCCAACATGATGGGGAAGTCTTTACAGTACCTTTCGTAGTAGATGTAAAGTGAGTAGAGAGGTATGAGCATGGGAGATAAAATTAAAATAGCGATTAGTCCAGCAATCCAACTTGGTGGAAGCTTATTCACTCCGGAGCAACTAGTTAAAATCGGCGAGATTATTGGTCCAGATTCAAAAGTGGAGATGACACCCTTTAAGCAACTCTACGCAGAAGTATCGATTGAACAACGAGATCAGATCAAAAATGAACTTGAGAATCACGGACTTGAAGTAAATCCTGCAGGATTTGTAACCAAAAGTCTGATCGCTTGTAATTTTTGTAGAGGTGCAGAAGAAGCAGGCATGGAAACAGCCAAAAATTTAAATCAAGCCATTTCCGGTATCGATACGCCTGCACCACTCAAGATTGGATATGCAGGATGCGCCTTAGGCACTAGTGAACCGTTGATTAAGGATATTGGGTTCGTAAAGATGCGCGATAAGTTCGATGTTTATGTTGGTGGCGAGTCGAAGGGGCTTAAAACCTCCTTCGCCATGCTGCTAAGTTCCGGACTAACGGAGGATCAGCTTGTTCCCTTCGTTACCGCAATTATTGATTATTATAAGATGCATGCGAAAGGCAAAGAAAAATTCAGCAAATTCGTTAATCGAATGACACTGGAGAACTTGAGGACTATGACGATTGAAAGGGGGTGAAAAAAGTGAAAGAAACAACTGTAAAAATTCAAGGTATGTCTTGCCGTTCTTGTGTATCTAAAATTGAAGGTGCAATTAGCGCTCTTGGCGCTGAAGGCCATGTTAATTTTGAACAGGGAACCGTAGAAGTTCGATTTGACGAATCTAAAGTTCAAATCGCTGAAATTGAAGAAGCGATCCGTAGAAAAGGATATAACATCGGAGCGTAATATATAATGAAGTACAAGGGAGGGTAATTGTGCATGACGGAATCCATTCAGATTTATTCAATCCCAACCTGTAGCGATTGCAATTATGCTAAACGTTACTTTACAGAGCATGAACTTCCCTATACGGATTACAATTGTGAAGAAGATGTCAAGTACGCTGAGGAAGTATGGAAGTTGACTGGCAAACAGGTTGTTCCAACCATTGTCATTGGAGATAAGGTCTTTGTAGGATTTGCCGAAAATCTCACAGAAATCAGTGAGTTAGTGAAGTAACTCTTATGACCCCGGTCAACATTCGACCGGGGTTATTCTTAATAGAAATAACCCTTTAACTGATATATCGCTGTAGGAGGGAGGAGGGTATAATATGTCTAAATATACTTGTGTAGATAAAGATACTTGCATCGCTTGTGGTGCATGTGGAGCAGTGGCACCTGACAAGCCGTTCTCTTAGCACGTACCATGATACTTCTTGCTCCCTTTACATAGGGTAGGGGGGGATGGTAATGTGTAATAAAGGAGTTGATCTACTTGGATGATACGATACTTGAGGCCGCCTCATGTGACCATACATCTTCAAACGAGCGGAAAAGCCATCATTCGGAGAGTACGAAGCGAAAATTAATTAGCCGGTTGAATCGGATTGAAGGGCAAGTGCGTGGAGTAAAAGGAATGATTGAGAAGGATACGTATTGTGATGACGTGTTGCACCAAATTGCCTCCATTCAATCCGCGTTGAATGGAGTAGGAAAGCAGCTTTTGGAACATCATATGAAAAGCTGTGTCATTGAACGCATTTCAGAAGGCGATCACAAAGTTTTGGATGAACTGATGATAACTGTAAATAAGTTAATTAAATAAGCTAGAATCAAGGAGATACCCTCTTGTTTTATTCAGGCAAATGGCCCATCCAGGGTTACATCAAGGTTATTTATTATGGCTAGTGATGAAAAAAATGTCGGGAACAAAAACATGTTCCGTTGAAGTCGCTATTTTAGCGGCTTTTTTGTTTTATCGGTACAAGTTCGTGTACCGATCCAAGGACAAGAACTTGTACCGTTACATCAATTGACAAGCCAAACAGGATAATCAAGATTGTTCGGGCAGAAGAGGATTACAGTTGGCCTAAATAAAGGAAAACTCATGAATTCATGAGCTTTCCTTTTATTACGTGTAATCAAGCAAAAGAGAAAAGTTGATCCTCAATTAACTCATAGCTATTAATCATCGGAATAAACTGTAGCATTGAAACTTTCGGGTCCCAGGCGAACGTTGCTAACACTGAAGCTTGGATTATAGGTGAATGTAGCGTACGCAGAATAAATAAGTTGACCATTTCCAGGGGGAGGCACATTGTAATCAGAGCCAGTAAAACTGAATACGCAAGGACTGAAAAATTCATTGGCCAGAACGATTGTGCCCGCACGATAAACAAGCTGCTGTGAACTGCTCAATCCTCGGTACACTTCTATGACAAAATTCCCGTTAACAGGCAGCTGATTGGCAGTAACTTCGATAATACCCGAAAAAAACGTTCGGATGAACATTCCTGGATTGCTTACCTGTAGTCCAACTTGAGCAAATAATTGTGGGACTCCATTCGTGAAGCTGGGGGTTAAATTGTTCAGTCCGTTTGAGCCTTGGGAAGTCCGAACATCTAAAGTTTTAACCATGTGATTTCCTCCTTCCGTAAAGGAGTCATATAGAGTTGAAGTTAATCGTCGCTGTAAGTGACAGCATTGAAGCATTCCGGTCCAATGCGGGTGGCTTGTTCCATTCCGGATGCTGGCACGAATGTTGCATAGCAAGAATAGATTAGTTGTCCATTTATAGGGGGAGGCACATTGTAATCCGAACCTTCGAAACTTGCGAGTATAGTGTTGGTAGAAGTGAATATAGGCTGGGAAACGACATAAATAGGTTGGCCTGTATTAGTGGCCCCCCTGAAGATTTCCAGTCGAATAGTAGAGGGCAACGAAGATAAACTGGCCACTGAGAATCCATAGGTCCCATTAAACTGAGTACGGATGAGCGGTCCTGGATTAACAATGTTGAGTCCCACGATCCCAAGCAGGGTAGGTGTGTTTGATGGAAGTGGGATGTTGAGCGGAGTAATCCCTGTGGATGCGAGAGAAGTACGAGCGTCGAGTGTACGAACCATTTTCATTCCTCCAATCTATTATACTGAAATATCGTATGTTACTGATTCGAAAGAGTTTTCCGCTTATTGGAAAGAAGTTACAGTCCTAAAATAACAACAGAAAACGGAATTGAAAAGTACATTGTCCCGCCAACGTATTAAATTTGATAGTTAAAAGTAAGTGTCTTTCCCAGTGAAATCAAGTGATTTTGATCAGCCCATAAGATGAAATATGAATACGTAATTCCTTGAATCACAACAGGAGCAGGATATTTTACAATAAGTGCCGCCTGATTTCTCATTTCCACGGGTTGGTCTTCCGAAGGAAATATGAAACAGGCTTCTTGTGCTTGAATAACAGCAGGGAAAATTCGGGGGGTTGCCCCATAGGGTTTCAACATATGAAAAGCTTCCGCTCTGCATACCGCGTGAATTCCTTCCTCAGAAGAGATCGCGGATATCTGAAAAAATCCGTCCGCTCCTTCGAATCGTTCTTCGGTAACTTTGTGCCAGCTTCGCGGATAATAGAAAGATACCTTATATACCTGATTGAAATATAATCCATACGGATGAACATCATGCACTCGTGGTGACCATCTAAGAGCTGTAATCCACCTTGCTTCAACAATTTTGATCGGATTATTAGGGTTTCTTAAATCAATAATCCACATTTCGGTTGCTTGTTCTTGATTATTGCACCCTGATAAGTAAGCGATTCGGTTCCCATCTGGCGACCAACTTAAAGGGGTAGAGAAGCAGGTGGAGACCGCCCATGTTTTTTGTTGCCCTCCAACTCGGCTGTCGGTCTGGATTAAAGAAACATATTGATTATCCACGAAGTCGGTGGCACTGTATGCGATGAGTGAAGAGTCCGGGGACCATTCGGGGAAATAGTTTTTCGCCTGAGGGCCACCATTAAGTTGGTAGCTCGCTCCTGTTGTCAGGTTCACCGTAGTGATCAACGAAATGCTGGCTCCCGGGGATGTATATAGGGCAAATTCTCCGTTAGGTGATATTCTGACATTGTGGAGAGGACCCTCCGTATTTTGAGTTAATTGCTGTTTGATCATGCCATCTCGGTTGATTTTATATAGTTGGATATTGCCTGCTTCATCCGGAGCTGCAAACAGGAGAGCCTCTCCTGAAGGAAACCACTGGACATCGGTGGCTCCTTGTTGAACGATTGAACCGCTGGCATGGGAGTTGATATTGTAGATCACAATTCGTCCGTTTTTTACATAACTCAAGTATAGACTATCCGGCGACCAGCTCAGTAAAGTATAAGGGTCAATCTGATCAATTTGTGCCCATGCCCTGCTGTTTAGATTGAATACATACACGATATTTTTCTTGCCGATAAAGGCGATGTTCCGGACATCTGGCGACCAATATGGAATTGTAAAAGCCTCACCAAGATCCTGGGTTAGCTTCATGGTCTGACCTGTTAAAGGTTGATAAAGCCAAATGTCGTACGAACCACCTCCAACATTTGAAGTAAAAAGAATCGCTTCACGATAAGCAAAATTCATATTTGATGCCGCCCTTCAGGTTTGATTTCACTACAATGTATTCAAGAAAAGGAGATAGGCGAATTATTCGTAAAATTCCTATCAGAAAGTATTTATTCTGCCGATAATGAAGGAGCATATATTTTTTACTTCAGGAGGAATCGTCAATGAAAAAAACAGTTATCTTGCTAACCAGTCTGGCGCTAATGCTTGCCACCGCCGCAGGCACAACCTCAGCCAAACCGGGAAACACTCCACCCGGACAATCAGGTAAAGAGGTATCATCAAAAGCACCCAAAGACAAAGAAACTCCAATTGAGGAGAAACAAACCGAGGAAGCCTTCTTCAGTGCTGACACGGTCAGCACTGAAGAAGACAAAGTTAAGGATCCCTCAACATCGGAGACAGAGAATACAACCAACAATACAACCGAACCAACCGAATCCAAGAAAAAAGGCTCCAAAGGATACAAAGGTTTGCTAAATGCTATTCAACATGTGGAAGATAAACCTGCAGGTGCTGTACTAGCCGATATTTTGCTTACAAAATATGCGACTGAGCTGACGGACGAACAAATCAAAGAACTTGAAGCCATCATTGAAAAGGACAAGGCGTTGGAAACTGCAGCAGAAATGCTCGAAAAAAACGGTAGTGTGACTGACGCGGTGTATTTGCAGGAAGAGGCCATTAAATCCAATTTTAAAAACCTGGACCTGTACAAAACAATGGGAAAACTCAATGAAAAGGCGGGTAAAAAGAATGGGGTGAAGCTGTATGTGAACGGGGAAGCTTCTGACTCCGAACCTTTTGTCAAAAAAGGCAACACGTTTGTTCCTTTTCGCGCCATAGCTGAGTCTTTGAAAGCCGAAGTGGCATGGAATCCCGAAGAACGCTCCATCATTGTCACGAAGGATGGGGTGAGCATTAAACTTGTGGTTGACAGTAAGACTGCAACAGTTAATGGCAAAAACGTCTCTTTGGATGCGCCAGCCACTATTACAAAAGGCAGTACTTATGTACCCGTACGTTTCATAAGTGAGGCATTGGATGCAACCGTGCAATGGGAAGAAGAAAGTAAAACCGTCGTTGTTTATGAAGAAGAATAATAATATTGGATGATTATTATTCGACTTAAAAAGCGTTTAAGAGGGCTTGGTTGCTATGGGCAAGACGATTACGGGAACTCTTGAAGGAAATGATTATGAAGATATTTTTGCAATAAATGTAAATATACCAATGTAAGACGATAGCTCACAAACAAGGAGGCAGCCGATCAACGTGATCGGCTGTTTTTGTTTAACTAACTTTTTGAATGAAAACTGTGTTACAGATGGGAGTTCAAATGATGGAGAAGTGTCGCGGGACAAGAACTTGTACCGATTCCGAAAAAATGGCATTTGATTGAACGCCCTGAGCATTAAGCCAGAATAGCTCATGATCGAGTAGAGACCTCGTCTGGATATAAACAAGCCTGCAAGGAGGTAATGGTAAGAAACGCACGTTTAGTTTAAAAAAACACACAATGGTAGTGAAGCATGAGTCATTTTTAGGTTGTTGTTACACAAACTCCTTATCACGCGACCTGCAACAGTTGTGATAAAAATAGCTAAACGGAGGCAAACATGAAAGGAAAACTCATCCAACCTGAAATGCTTGACAATCATTAGCTGGTTTTTGTTTAAACGATGCCGCTTCTTGTCCATAGCTTAGAACTTGAACTGACAAGAACTTGCATCTATAGCCAATTAGATAATCACCTAAATGTAACCGTAACCAATCCCCATTCAGTAGGTAACCTAAACAGAAGAAAGCGGTTCAAAATTTATATTGAAACGTTTCCAATTCGATGATATGATGATTTTCATAAAAGAGATTAAGTGGGGGGTTAAATGTCAAGTATTAAAGATGTAGCCACCTTAGCTGGTGTAGCTGTAGGGACTGTGTCCCGAGTCATTAACAATTCAGGCTCTGTTAAACCCTCAACACGCAGAAAAGTTGAGAAGGCTATACAAGAGTTGAATTATATCCCTAATGAGATTGCACGAAATTTCAAAATGCGGAAGTCCAAGATGGTAGCCCTATTGCTCCCAAGTATCTGGCATCCCTTTTTTTCTGAACTGGCTTATTACATCGAAGATGAGTTGGACAGGGAAGGTTTTAAGCTTATGCTGTGCAACAGCGGCGGCAAACCTGAAAAGGAATTGTATTATCTGGATATGCTTCAGCAAAATAAAGTGGCAGGTATTGTCGGCATTACGTACAACGATATCGAAAATTTCGTAAGCAATGACATTCCGATTGTCAGTATCGACAGGCACTTCAACAAGAAAATCACATGCGTTACTTCGGACAATTATGAAGGTGGACGTCTAGCGTTAAGGGAACTTGTCAAAGCGGGAGCCCAAAAACCGGCTTTTCTGGGAAGTGTCACATCCGTTTTCAGCGAAACTATGAATCGGAGAGAAGGTTTTATTCATGAAGCCAAAGCAATGGGAGTCGACTATGTTATATACGAAAAGCCAGACCCGGTTGTAGATGATGATGCCTATTTTGGCGAGTTTCTAAAAGATCATCGGGATGTGGACGGCATTTTTGCCATTACCGATATGTTCGCCGCCAAATATATTGAAAGGGCAGGCAGGCAGGGCATTCGCGTTCCGGAGGATGTAAAAGTCATCGGATATGACGGCATTCAGGATCATACTTATTTCCATCCGATATTGTCAACGATCAGACAACCTGTAGAGGAGATGGCTCGTACGACGATCAGACTGCTCTACAAAAAGATCGATGGCGAAACATTGGACAGTGAAGTTTATCGTCTTCCGGTCATATTTAGACAAGGCGAAACGACTTGATTATTCCTCGAAAAAAATAATATACCTTTTAATTATTACTAGAAAAACATCAGCTGTTACGGCTGTTTCACCGGTGGAATTACCGGATGACGTTTTTCTTATACTAAATTGGAAACGTTTCAATTGTTTTGGAAACGTTTCAAAAACAAAATACATTCTATGAAGAAAGGGAGTATGAGGATGAATTCAAGAGATTTCGGGGGAGATCCACCCCTGATCAAAGAAAATCGTAAAACTTGGAGTCGAGTCAAACGCGACTATGAACTGTATCTGTTCCTTCTACCGATCATTCTGGTTTACCTCCTGTTCAAGTACTATCCGATGTACGGAGTACAAATTGCATTTAAGGATTTTTCACCGAGCCAGGGAATTTGGGGCAGTGAATGGGTGGGGTTCCGGCATTTTGTTGATTTTTTCAATTCTTATAACTTTTGGGCGATCATAGAAAACACGCTAACACTTAGTTTTCTATCGCTTGTGTTCAGCTTCCCTGCCCCAATTATTATCGCAATCATGCTGAATCAGATGTTGGGCAAGCGATACAAGAAATTTATCCAGACGGTCATTTATGCACCGCACTTTATTTCTACTGTTGTCCTCGTCGGTATGCTCCATGTTTTTTTATCGCCAAACAGCGGGATCGTGAACCACATTATTACCTGGTTCGGTGGAGAACCCATTCTATTCATGGCTGACGAGGGATGGTTTCGTCCTTTGTACATTTTGTCAGGGATATGGCAAGAGACTGGTTTTGCCACGATTATTTACCTGGCTGCCCTTGCCGGGGTTAATCCCGAACTGCATGAAGCAGCGATTGTGGATGGAGCAAGTAAATGGAAGCGTGTATGGTACGTTGACATTCCGTCCATCTTGCCGACCATCGTTATCCTGCTAATTCTCGCACTCGGGAACGTCATGAGCATTGGTTTCGAGAAAGCATTTCTTATGCATAGCGATCTGAACTATGCCACCTCGAATATTATTCCAACCTATGTATATGAATTGGGGATTCAGAAGGCGCAGTACAGCTTTTCTACCGCGGTCGGACTGTTTAACTCTGTCATCAATATCATCCTGATTGTCATCGTCAATCGGATCGCCAAAAAATTAACGGAAACCAGTTTGTGGTAGGAGGGATTCACTTTGAACCAATTTTTGAAGAGAAAAACCAGAGGGGACGCATGGTTTGACGCTATCAACTATTTTTCTTTGACCGTAGTTATGCTGATTGTTTTATTTCCGCTGTATTTTGTACTGATTGCTTCATTTAGTGATCCCAATCTGATTTATTCGGGGGAAGTATGGCTATTTCCAAAGGGCTTCACGCTCGATGGCTATGAACGAATATTCAGTGACTCTTCCATATGGATCGGATATGCCAACTCTTTGTTGTACGCGGGTTTAGGAACCTTGATCGGAGTAGGTGTTACCGTATTTGCAGCTTATCCGTTAGCTCGTAAGAATCTGGTTGGAAGATCGGCCATCATGTGGTTTTTACTAATCACCATGTTTTTTAGCGGCGGGTTGATCCCTACGTATTTGTTAATCAAGGATCTTCATATGCTAAATACGATTTGGGCACTTGTGATCCCCGGTGCTGGCGGCATCATGAATGTCATTATTGTAAGGACTTTTTTTCAGTCCTCCATCCCCGATGAAATGTGGGAAGCCGCTTCAATCGACGGTTGTTCAAATACCAGATTCTTTTGGAGTATTGTATTGCCTTTATCCAAGTCAATATTAGCCGTCATGGTGCTGTATCATGTCGTCGGGTTCTGGAATGGTTTCTTTGACGCTTTGATCTATTTAAACGACGAAAATAAATATCCGCTACAACTGGTGCTTCGCAATATTCTCGTCCAGAATCAGGTAAACTCCGGCATGATGGTAGATGTGGAATCCTATGCGGCGAAGATGCGCGTAACGGAACTGATCAAATACGGTGTCATCATGGTATCCAGTCTGCCGCTGCTGATTTTGTATCCCTTCCTGCAGAAATACTTTGTCAAAGGCGTAATGATCGGCTCGATCAAGGGATGATGTTGTCATGGTACTTGAAAGGGGGGATGTGCAGCAGTTTCGATACATCTGTATTCAGAACAATACAGAAGAAGGTCAAAGAAAGGTATCTAGCTTGTGCAATGATCTAAAGGGAGGTTATGTACGATGAAATCTGTATTCAAAAGAGCGGGAATTCTTATACTGGCCGGAGCGTTTGCGCTGAGTGGATGTTCAGGAGGCGGTGGAGGCTCCAAGAATCAGTCGGAAAATTCCAATCAGGCTGCTAGTTTCAACAAAACGGGGCTGCCGATTGTTGATGAACCGGTAACGTTAAGGATGGTATCCCCCAAAGCTGCATTAGCGCCCGAGTACTCGCAAATGGAAATTTTCAAGCGGTTGGAATCGAAAACCAACATTAAGATCGAATGGGAGAACATTCCGGATACCGATTTTACAGAGAAGAAAAATTTGCTGCTGGCCAGTGGAAATTTGCCTGACGCTTTTTATGGAGCCGGATTCTCGGATTACGAGCTGATCAATTACGGTGAAGACGGAACCATCCTTCCGCTGGAGGATTTAATCGATGAATATGCGCCTAATTTGAAAGCGCTCTTAAATCGTCGACCTGACCTTAAATCAGCGATCACAGCACCGGACGGGCATATTTACGGGCTGCCTTCATGGGAAGAGAACAACCTTGGAACAAATCCTTTCTTTCACGTCATCAATAAAAAATGGCTCGACAAACTGGGCCTAAAAATGCCGCAAACATTGGATGAATACACGGAAGCATTGGTTGCCTTTAAGACACAGGATCCAAATGGTAACGGCAAAGCCGATGAAATTCCGTTAAGCTTTATGCACATGCAGTGGTGTATGGATATTGCCGGCATATTCGGAGCTTTCGGACTTCCGGATAATATGGAACATCGGGTCGTGCGCGACGGAAAAGTGATCTTTACCGCTACGCAACCTGAATATAAGGAAGCATTGAACTATTTTCATGAAAAATGGTATAAGCAGGGCCTGATTGACCCTGAATCGTTCACCCAGGATGCCGCTCAGTATCTGGCAAAAGGGAAAACGACAATCGAAACGCTTGGCTCCTACATCTGGTGGGAAGCCGATGAGGTTGTCGGATCGGAGCGAAGCAAGGATTATGCTTTACTGTCTCCGCTCAAAGGACCGAACGGGGATCAATTGATCGGTCGCGGTAATGGTGGCGGTCCAGGACGCGGCGCTTTCGTGATTACAAAAGAGAACCAGAATCCGGAAATCACAATGCGTTGGATCGATCAGCAGTATGAACCGAACATGGCTGCTCAAATCCACTGGGGTCCGCTGGATATCGTATTTAAGAAGGACGAGAATGGGAAGTTGGTAAACCTGCCGCTTCCTGAAGGAACTTCCGCAGGCGAATTCCGTCAAAAGGTGGCTCCAGGGGCAGGCGGACCTGGCGTTATTACCATCGAAGACTTGGGGAAAGTAGTTGATTTGGAGCCTAGAGCCCAACAGCGAGTTAAAGATTTGGAGAAATATTACGATCCCTATATGGAAGAGGAAAACTATCCGAGTATCTTCTTTGAGCCGGAGGAACTGGACAAAATCAATAGAATTGAGCCCGAATTGATTAAATATGTAAATACCCAACGAGGAAAGTTCATTGTTGATGGCGGCGTGAATGAACAGTGGGACAGCTATTTGAAGAACCTGGAGAAGATGGGATTGCACGAATTGATGGAGATCTATCAAAATGGGCTGGATCGTTATAACGCAAATTTAAAAAAATAAATAATCAAACGTTGGGTGGGGAGAACCTGTGCTTGATGTAATAGCCGACGAGGGAGTATTGATAGACTTATAAGTTGCTGACTTTGCCAATGCTGGCGGTGCGTTATTAACAATACGGAAAGGGGCTCTTCAGTCTATGCCGACAACAGATGAGATTAATAAGATAATGCAGCTAAATAAACAGCATGTGGATGATGGATATAGACCGGGATTTCATTTTTCGCCTCCATCTCATTGGATGAACGATCCGAACGGATTAGTCTATTACGAGGGAGAATATCATCTTTTTTATCAACATCATCCCTATAGCAATACATGGGGGCCAATGCACTGGGGCCATGCCGTAAGTCGAGATCTGATTCATTGGCAGCATGAACCTGTCGCTCTATTCCCGGACGAACATGGAGCTATTTTTTCCGGTTGCTGTGTGGTTGACTTTAACAACAGTAGTGGATTTTTCGAAGGTGCTCATGGATTGGTTGCAATCTTTACCCATGCGGATACATGTCCAGAGACCGAACAGCCGCGCCAGCGGCAAAGCTTGGCTTACAGCAGAGATAATGGAAAGACCTGGAACAAATATAAGGGGAATCCGGTGCTTGCCGAACCTGCTCTGGCAGACTTTCGGGATCCGAAGGTGTTCTGGCATTCGCAAAGTGAGCGGTGGGTCATGACGATTGTCGCGGGAGATCATGTTCGGTTTTATGGATCGAAAAACTTGCGTGAATGGTCACTAACAGGGGAGTTCGGTCATGAGGAAGGCTCGCATGATGGCGTTTGGGAATGCCCGGATCTCTTTGAATTGTCAATCGATAACAGTGGGCGTTCCAAATGGGTACTTGTCGTTAGCATTGGGGATAATCCCTCTTGTCCGGAAGGATCACGCACGCAATATTTTATTGGAGAGTTTGACGGAAATACCTTCATCAACGACAACCCTGCCGATCATATCATGTGGCTGGACCACGGTCGGGACAACTATGCAGGGGTCACCTGGTCGGATATGCATGAACTAGACGGACGTCGCGTGATCATTGGCTGGATGAGCAACTGGAAATATGCCAACGAGACGCCTACGGGAGACTGGAGAGGTGCCATGACGCTGCCTCGTTTCTTGTCCTTAACTAATCGGGATAAGGGTATCGTGTTAACCCAAATGCCTGTCCAGGAAATAGAGCAGCTTCGAAAAGAATCGATAAGCTGGTCTGATACCACGGTTACTCCGGAGGTTCCGATTAGGCTAAAGACAAAAGATAATCTCCTGGAGATCGAAGCGGATATCGATATTAGATCTTCGGGAGAGGTTCGTATCCAAATGCAATCGTCCGAGCAGAGTGAGACCATCATAGGATATGATCCTGGGCGTCAATGGCTATTCATCGACCGATCCAAATCAGGCATAACGGACTTCCATCCTTCGTTTGCATGTCAGCATGGAGTCAGGTTAGTTCCGGAAAACGGGAAAATTAAGCTACATATCTGGCTGGATCGCAATTCGGTTGAAGTGTATGCGAATGAAGGCCTGGTTGTGCTGACGGATCAAATTTTTCCGGATGCCCCGATGGATCAAATTTCAATAAGTACGGAATCAGGGCAGTTTGTACTGAATTCGCTGTATGTCCATACACTTCAGTCCATCCATATTTCAAATAACACCACTGGAAAGATATAGAGGAGGGATGAATCGTGAACCAAATACCCGACAATCAGGGTTTGATTATGTCTTGGGCTTTCGATGAAGGAACCGGAGCCAGCACGATGGAGAGCGTCTCCGAAGATCGGGATAATATTCAGTACGTATTTAATCAAGCGGAGTTTACCGAACCGTGCGATCCGCAGTGGAGACAGGGAGTTTTGGGAAGCGGCCTACTGTTCGACGGTTACTCGACTAGCATTGCTCATTCATTCTCAAAAGAGGGAGATTTGAACCGCGAGCCGGAATACCGATCGGCGTTAAGTATCGGAGTATGGGTAGCGCCACGCTCCTATGAATGGGGAGATGAGGGCAAGTTGTCCGCCATTGTGAATCGCTACAACATGGATCGCAAGCAGGGTTATCTGTTTGGCATGTTTCGTCACGGCACCTGGTCCTTCCAAGTTGGTTTGGAAGGGGGGAGATGGAAGGAAGTTTGGTCGTCGGACGGCCATGAACTGCCTAAGAATGAGTGGTCTTACTTGAGTGCCGTGTTCGATGGGGACCAAGGGGAAATGAAGCTGTATTTGAATGGAAATGAAATCGCTTCGGCCGTCTTGCCTCGTGGTTCCCGCTTGGCCGAGGCAGTGGACGAGGATCTGCTCATCGGCAAAAATAATCACGGCAGCCTGCTGGCGGGAGTATTCAGCCTGCACATGTTTAGCGGTATCATCGATGAGCTCAAGATTTATAATCGGCCTCTGAGCGCGGACGAGGTGGCCGCTTCCTATCGGTATGTGCTGGAAACCGCCCATGGAGGAAGCCATCCGCAATTAACGTATGATGAGATCAAACTGGGTCGGACGCCTCTGCTGCAGGATCGGCACAGACCACAATATCATGTCAGCCCGCCGGCCCATTGGATGAATGAACCCCACGCGCCGATCTATTTTGATGGACAATATCATTTATTTTATCAGCACAACCCGCTCGGACCGTTCTTTCATCAGATCCACTGGGGACATTGGGTAAGCAAGGACCTGGTACATTGGCGGGATCTCCCCGTGGCCCTAGCACCCGAAAAAGATCAACTCGCACCGGACGGGATTTGGTCGGGAAGTGCGACCTATGATGCAGAAGGCCTGCCTGTCTTGTTCTTTACGGCGGGCAATGACAGTGCTTCGCCGAATCAGAGCGTGGCACTTGCCCGAAGCACCTATTCCCGGGATAAGGACCCGGAACTGGTTCAATGGGTCAAACATCCGGAGCCGTTGATTGTACAGAAGAAGGGCATGGGCGTATTCGGAGATTTCCGGGATCCCTTCGTGTGGAAGGATGATGAAGGTTGGTTTGCCTTGGTCGGGTCCGGGATCGAAGGCGAAGGTGGAGCAGCGCTGGCATTTTCGTCGCAGGATATGCTGAATTGGACGTACAAAGGGCCATTATTTAAAGCAGAGATTCAGAAGTTCCCTTATCTTGGACCGATCTGGGAGCTGCCCGTGCTTCTTCCACTTGGGAGCGATAAACAGGGAGTGAACAAGCATCTTTTACTGGTCAGCCCTGTGGGACAAGGAGCGGATGTCGAGGTATTCTACTGGATTGGACAGCTCGATAAACAAAATCTTTCGTTTATTCCAGATCAAGAGGAGCCGGAACTGATTGATGTCGGTGATTTCCATTTTACCGGCCCGAGCGGCATGGTGGATCCAAAGACCGGCAGAAAGATCATATTTACAATAGCCCAAGGCGACCGGACGTCTGAGCTTGAATATCAATCGGGCTGGGCGCACAACGGCGGCTTGCCTCTCAGTGTGTATTTGCGGGATGACGGACGGCTGGGAATCGAGCCGATTCAAGAGCTTCAATCCTTGCGTGGTGCCAAGCGGCTAGCGCTCCAGGACAAATCATTGGCTGAGGCTAATGAACTTCTTCAGGATGTTCAAGGCGATATGCTTGAGATTCAAGTGGAACTGGAGCCGGGCAGTGCCAGCCAACTCGGAATCAAAGTCCGGTGTACGCCGGATGGAGAAGAAGAAACGCTGCTATTTTATGATCTAAATGAAGCTAAGCTCTTGGTTGATCGGACAAAAACGACGCTGCACCCGGGAGAAAAGTGTAACGGGGTTCAGGGAGGTCAGCTGGAGCTGCTGGGGGAGAATCTGAAGCTGCACATCTATTTGGACCGCTCCATGGTCGAAGCGTATGCTAACGGATTGAAAAGTCTGACGACCCGCGTGTATCCGAGCCGTAAGGATGCTCTGGGACTTGAGATCTGGGGCGATGGGGAACCGCTGGTTAAGTCCATGGAAATATGGGATATGCAATCCATATGGTAACGTGAGCGCCTAGGCGCTCCTTACTATACCATATGGGTAATGTAACTAACACTTAAGCCACTTAGCCCCCCTCGGGATGGAAACGCTTCATTCACGCCTCTCTTACTTCATGACTATGCATCCTTGTATACGGAGAGCCATTTCAAAATTACGTATGAATGTTTGCATGAATAAGAAATGACGAAGGAGGCTTGTAGATGAGAGAAGCCAAAAGAAACAAAGTATGGATCTCCAGAATGGTTATAGGGTTGATGGTTCTTCAGCTTGTAGCTCCCGGAATTTCGGCCGCATCTGAAGCAGGAGTGGGTGATCGTGAGGCGTTCCCCCCTATGGCTGATGCAGGATTGACGGTTACGGATGCTGTCTACCCTATTCCCAAGGCTGACGAGGGGTTGTCAGTTACGGATACAGTCTATCAAATCCAAAATCCAAGCTTCGAAACTGGGGATATGTCAGGCTGGACGGTTGTCAGAGCTCAAGCGTTCAGTCAGGACAGCGTATCGAATGAAACAACCTGGTGGGCGGAACAAATCCCGTACAATCAGGAAGGTACTTATCATCTAAACGGCTGGAAGCATGACGAGGCTGCGACCGGCGTGCTTCGTTCCAGCACCTTCGAGCTGGGCGGCAGCGGCTGGATCAGCTTCAAGCTTGGCGGTGGCAAAAATCCAAACAAGGCATATGTAAATATCGTGGAAGCCCAGACGGGGCAGGTCATTGCCCGGTATGGCAATAGCGCCTTCGCTGACGTTGGCTTCCCGAATCCCGACCAGGGCTTGCGGCTTGCCAATATGGAGCAATATAAGGCGGATCTTTCCGAATATTTGGGCAAAAAGTTGTACGTGGAGATCGTCGACAACGCAACCACGGACTGGGGCGTGATATTTGCGGACGCATTCTTCATGTATCATGAATCCGAGCCGGCTGAAGGAATTAACGCCACGGATATCAAGCCGGATTTCAAACGCTATCAAATTGAGAATCCCAGCTTTGAAACCGGGAACTTAACAGGCTGGACGGTTGTAGAAGGAGAAGCGTTTGGTCCGAACAGCGTGTCGGACGAAACCACCTATTGGGTTGAAAAAATTCCGTATAACCAGGAAGGCACATATCATTTAAACGGATTGAAGTATAACGAGACTGCGACAGGTAAGCTTCGTTCCAGCACCTTCGAGCTGGGCGGAACAGGCTGGATTACCTTCAGACTGGGCGGAGGCAAGCATACGGATCAAGTGTATGTGAACGTCATCAATGCGGACACAGATGAACTGATTGCCAGGTACGGCAACACCGAATTTAACGAGTCCGGGTTCCCGTATCCGGCACAGGGCCTGAGACTCGCGAATATGGAGCAATATAAAGCCGATCTCTCCAAGTATATCGGGAAGAAGCTGTATGTGGAGATCGTCGATAATGGGCACGCGGATTGGGGAGTAATCTTTGCGGACGCCTTCCATACCTTCAATGAACTCGTGCCGGAAGAAGGAGTCATGGCAGAAAACATTATCCCGATCGAACTCATAAACCGCAGTTTTGAAACCGGGAATTTCGATGGATGGACAGCTGAAGGTAATGCTTTTCAAGTGACCCAAGAACCTCAAGCCGGTAAAGAAGGTAACTATTATGCCAAATCCTCCTTGGAAGGACAGGGCTCGATTACCTCCAATACCTTTACGCTTCGAGGGACCGGGACAATTAACTTCACTGTTTTAGACATCGTTAATCCGCAGGAAGCCTACGTGGCATTATATGATGCCAGCACTAACACGTTGCTTGAGAAGACCGAGGATGTCAATGCGAATGAGAAGATTTCATGGAAAATGCAGAAGCACTACAATAAGAGACTTTATGTCAAAGTTATCGATCAATCCAATCAAGCACGTATATCCGTTGACGCTTTTCAAACGAATAGTACGGGAACCATTTTCTACATGAATCTTGATGAAGGCGCAGGAAAAAAGGCGCTTGAGCAAGTAAGCAATCTTGAGCATGATGTAAACTACGTGTTTAATAATGCCAGATATATGGACTCCAAAGATCCAAGATGGACTCCGCGCGGAGTAAAAGGTGGCGCCTTGCTATTCGATGGATACTCAAATGATATCGAGGTCAACGCAAAGGATGCCGTGCCAGTAAGTGACGCGTTAACGCTTGAAGCATGGGTCGCTCCGCACAGCTACGAATGGGGAGACGGAAACAAGCTGTCTGCTATCGTAAACCAGTCTGATCAGGATAAGACAGAAGGATTTGCTTTGGGGATGTACCGGCACGGCACATGGTCAATGCAGGTCGGAATCAGCGGACAGTGGATTCAGGTATGGGTCAAAGACCATCCACTCGAAAAATACAAATGGAATTACGTAGCAGCTACGTTCGACAAAAAGGACGGAATCATTAAATTATATTTAAATGGTCAGGAAGTAGCTTCTCAAGCAACCCCTGTCAACGTTCCGATTACACCTTCTACGGAAAAGCTGATAATCGGAAAAAACAATAGATCTGCAGAGTTTGCGGGATTATTCTCCTACAATATGTTCAGCGGACTTATCGATGAAGTGAAACTGCAGAACAAAGCGCTCACGGGTCAAGAGATCCTTGCTGAGTATGAGAATGTGAAGGCGCTTCACGGCGGTGCGGTTCCGGAAATTCCAAATGGTGACATTGACGAGGATCCTAGTGTGTTTGACGGTGATCAGCACCGTCCGCAGTATCATGCGATGCCTCCTCAAAACTGGATGAATGAAGCGCATGCACCGATTTATTATAACGGCAAGTATCATTTATTCTATCAGCATAACCCGCAAGGTCCATTCTGGCATCAAATCCACTGGGGACATTGGGTGAGTGACGATATGGTGCATTGGGAAAATGTGAGGCCTGCACTTGCACCAGAAGCGGGAACTCTTGATCCGGACGGTGCATGGTCAGGTAGCGCAGCGTATGATCGTGAGGGCAATCCTGTTCTGTTCTATACCGCTGGCAATGACTCTTTGTCACCAAATCAAAGAACGGGCCTGGCGACTCCAGCTGATCTGTCGGACCCTAATTTGGAGCAATGGGTGAAATATCCTGAGCCGGTAACGGAGCAGAACGACAATGGTATCCATAATGAGTTCCGTGATCCTTTTGTATGGTATGACCAAGAGACCGACAAGTGGTATCAGCTGGTGACATCCGGTCTTAAAGACTTCAGTAGTGGTACAGCACTGGTGTATGTGTCTGACGATATGTACAACTGGGAGTATAAGGGACCGTTGTATGTTAGTGATAGAAATCTTTATCCAGAGCTCGGTACGGTATGGGAACTGCCAGTATTACTGCCGCTAGGTGAGGATAGTGCAGGACAACAAAAATATATCTTTATGGTTAATCCCCATGAGAAGCCAGAGCATGTTCCTCCAGCTGACGATGTACAAAGAGATGTTGAAGTCTTTTACTGGATTGGAACCTGGGATAGAGATAACTTCAAGTTTATACCTGATCAGGACGCTCCCTCCAAAATGGATGTGGGGGATGGTTATTTGACCGCAGAGAGCGGAATGGTTACACCTGATGGAAGAACGGTCGTATACTCCATGGTGCAAAATGTGAGAACGCCGCAGGCTGAATATCAGGCTGGATGGGCTCATAATCTGGCACTGCCGGTTTCCCTGAGCTTGGATGAGAATGATGAATTGCGCATTGAGCCTATTGAGGAATTGCAGAGTCTACGGGGAGATAAGGTGGTTGATTTCGCAGACAAAAATTTGGCTGCCGCCAATCAATTGATCCAAAATGTCAAGGGTGACATGCTGGAGATCGTGATGGAGATCGATCCAGGCGAAGCTCAGAAATTCGGTCTCAAGGTGCGACGCTCCGATAACGGCCAAGAGGAAACTCTGATCTACTACGATAAGACCGACCAGACATTCAATGTGGACCGAACTAAGAGCAGCATTGATCCGGATGTGCGCGTGGACGGCATTCAAGGAGGGTACGTAGATCTTGACGGGGAGAATTTAAAGCTGCATATCTTCCTCGATCGCTCGGTTGTTGAAGCCTTTGCCAATTACAAGAAAAAACTGACAACCCGCGTCTACGTAGGTAGATACGACTCCTTGGGCTTGCAGGTCTGGGGCGACAACGATATAACGGTCAAGTCGATGGAAGTATGGAATATGAATGCCTTGATGGGTGAACCGGCTGCTCCGGTCGATGTGCCTGACAACTGGGACAACTCCGTATACACCGATATTACGGACCTGCCTAACCATGATTTTGCCACAGGCGACTTAACAGGCTGGATTACAGAAGGAGACGCGTTCCAGAATGTCCATGTGACCGATGCCCAGTTTTTCTGGGACACGATTTATTTCAATCCGTCGCATAAAATTCCCGGAGGCCATCATCTGTGGGGCTTCAATGAGGAAGCCGGCGGTGACAGTTTAACGGGAACGCTTAAATCACAGAACTTCATCCTTGGCGGGAACGGTAAACTCAACTTCTTGGTCAGCGGCGGGCGTGATATCGATAAACTGTATGTTGCGCTGGTCCGGGCGTCGGACGGCAAAGAGCTATTTAAAGAGACTGCCACCAATTATGAGGAGTATCAACGGAAAATTTGGGATGCGTCGCAGTATATCGGCGAGGAGCTTTATATTAAGGTGGTTGACCAATCCACAGGTGGTTTTGGACATATTAACGTCGATGACTTCAATGTACCGGTTAAGGTGAATAACCCGACTACTCCAAAATACCTCGGCCAATCCAATCGATCCAGCCGGTCCTACCAGCCCTCCGAATAACTCTGTGGTCACCGCAAACAAACGCAGGTGCGGTTCCCGGTCAAATGGCCGCGGCAACCAATTATTCATGCCACATGAAAAAGTGAACCGTGCGGAAAATGCGGAAATCATCTCACTTTTTATGGAGAAGATCAACAGGTAAGCAAGAAGGGAGTATACAGCGTGACTCAAGCCAAGCAAGAGCAGCAATCTTATTTATATAAGGACATTGTGAGAAGACTGTATGACTTTGAATCGCTGACGGTACCGCCGCAGGCCGGTGAGAAATCAGGATGCTTCTCAAGCTTTGACCGAAGTTCTGTTTATAATGCCGAGACCGGCTTATACGAGAATTGGGGAGCCAACAATGACGGAGGAGGCTTCATTCGTAAGGAAGGGGACAGCATCGTCGCTATGGAACTGGACGGTCCTGGCGTGATCTGGAGATTCTGGTCTGCGCTTCCGGAAGATGGAAATATCCGGATTTATATTGATCATGCCGATACCCCTGTGATCAATCAACCCTTCCGGGATTATTTTGAAAAATTCAACCGGGAAGGGCCCCCGGCCAATTTTCCGAATCTGTCGCCTACATTATCCCGCGGAAGAAACAGCTTCATTCCGATTCCCTTTCAAAAACATTGCAAGGTGCTGTTGGATAAAGGTTGGGGCGCTTATTATCACATCACTTATACTTCGTTCCCTTCCGAAGTCAAACTGTCGTCCTTTGATGGTAGAATCGACAAGGAGTCAGCTATTGCACTGGCCGAAGCGGATCGGGTATTACAGCAAAGAGGAATCGATTCTTTCTTGAATACGGAAGGGTCTTCCCTCGAGAACGTTACGGTATCCGTACCAGCAGGGGGCAAGGCGGTGCTTTTTGATAAACAAGGGGCCGGTGCTATCTCCATGATCCGGATCAGGACTGACCTTGGACGAAAGAGCGAGGAACAGCAGCGGATCTTGGTTAGGCAATTGGCCATCTTAATGAAATGGGACAATGAAGTAGATCCCTCCGTATGGGCTCCACTGGGTGATTTTTTTGGAAGCGCTCCTGGCATCAAGCCGTACCGCTCTCTGCCTCTAGGTATGAATGAACATGAAATGTACAGTTACTGGTATATGCCGTTTTCGGAAGGCGCCAGGATCGAAATTGAAAATGATGGAACGCAGCCGTGTGAGATATCAGCTGATATCCGTTATTTTCCCTTAAGAGCATCTCATACTAACGATCTTCTGCGTTTTCATGCGAAATGGCACCGGGACGATTATCTGGATCTGGACATGGAGCGCTTCAAAGAAGGAGGGGATCGCTGGCCGGATTGGCCTCTGCTGCTGACGAAAGGCCGGGGAAGGTTCTGCGGCGTTCACCTTCACGTGTACAATACCTGGGAGAAACCCGATGAGGAAGCCGAAACCTGGTGGTATGGGCGTTGGGATCGAAAAACGATTGATTGGTGGTGGGGAGAAGGGGACGAGAAATTTTTCGTGGATGGCGAATCCTTTCCGTCCACTTTCGGAACGGGCAGCGAGGACTACATCGGCTATGCCTGGGCGGCTGAGCCTCCCTTCCCGATGTTTGACAGTGCTTTCGCCAGTCAGCCGTTTATCGAATTGGATGCGAACGGACATACCTCGGTTAGCCGATTTCATATTTGTGATAACATTCCCTTCATGAACTCCTTCGAGGGATTTATTGAGAAATATAAAGAGAATCAATGGGGCCCAAATAACCAATGTTTGTATGCCTCCACGGTTTATTGGTATCAGGAGCGGTGCACAAGCGATGATTATAGGCCTGTTTCGGTCAATGACCGCTTAGTTACTTTAAACACCAGGAGGGATAAAAGATGAAGGAATTTTTCTATCGGCCGGATAACGCATGGGTAGGAGACGTTATTCCATATTATGAAGACGGGGAGTTTAAGCTGTTCTATCTGCACGGATGGAGAGATAACTACCGGGAGGGCCTGGATCACGGCTGGTATCTTATTGGAACGAAGGATTTTGTGAATTATCGGGAAGAAGGAGCTTGCAAGATCGAAGGCGGCACCGGTCACGTTCTGAAAGTGGACGACATCTACCATATGTTCTATTGCATATTTCCTGAAGGCAAGCAGTGGGTATGCCATGCGATAAGTAGAGACTTCAAGACATGGGAGGCGATCCCTGAGGATACCTTTACCGCTGACGACCGCATATATGAGCTATCCGATTGGCGTGATCCCTTCGTATTCTGGAATGAAGAGGAAGGCCAGTACTGGATGTTGCTTGCAGCGATGGCAAAAGGGCCAACTAATCGAAAGGGATGCACCGCACTGCTATCATCCAAGGATCTTCAAGCTTGGGAGTACCGCGAGCCCCTGTACTCGCCAAATCTGCACGTGGGGGCACACGAATGTCCCGATTTGTTTCGGATCGGGGATTGGTGGTATTTGATCTACTCCTCTTATACCGGACGATTTGCGACTTTTTACCGGATGAGCCGTTCCCTGGAAGGCCCTTGGATTACTCCAAAGGAAGATGCCTTCGACGGTCGTGCCTACTATGCCGCCAAATCCGTTTCAGACGGTGAGAAGCGCTATCTGTTTGGATGGAATCCGACGAAGAATGACGATTTATTCGGCTGGAATCCGCCGAAGTCCCTTGGCAAGGATTACGACACTTGGGACTGGGGTGGGAATCTGATTGTGCATGAAATCGTTCAACGGGCGGATGGCACCCTTGGCGTAAAAGTACCGGAAACAGTTGATGCCGCTTTTGCCAAAACGCTGCCTGTTCAATTCAATGGTATTATTGGAGAGTGGGAGTTCGCAGACGGATCGATCTCTTGCGAGTCACCGTATAGGTTTGCCGGTTGTACAACTCCGGAAGATTTACCCGATCAATGTAAAATATCAGCTATTGTCTCATTCTCTGAACAAACTCAAGGTGTTGGGTTCATGCTCCGGACAAAAGACACTCTAGATGCGGCCTATTATGTCACGCTGGAACCACAGCGGAACCGCATTACCTTTCGGGGGGCGATTATGCAGTCGGAAGAAGGGGGAAAGACGTTCCCTTATGAGGTTGAGCTGGAACGCCCCGTTCAGCTTGTTCCCAATCGTTCTTATGAAATCAAAGTGTATATTGACGGATCGATATGCGAAATTTACGTGGACGATGAAATTGCGATGAGTGCCAGAATGTATGATATTCTTCAAGGGAAGCTAGGCTTGTTCGTCAGTCAAGGCAGTGCTCAACTCAGCAATGTGAAAATTGCGATCAGAGAATAATATAACTCTCTGAATGTTTCGTTTGAATTAGACAAGAGTTACAGTTCGATTATGGCGAATTGTGGTTTTGCAGAGCCGCGGTTCGCCCCCACCATATTAATCCACAACCGTAAGAGGTTGTGGATTTTTTACATTTTCAAAGTAAGAGCTCCACATGCTCATTGAAGCATGGTGTTTTAAGTTTACATTGCATTGTTTTAGTACATCCATGGTAACGTGGACAGCACAGAGTATAGTTGGAAAATTGATTGCCACTAAACAGTATGATTTGATAAACGAACAACTTTATGAGCTTCTAGACAGCCATGGTGTACTTCCTGAGCTTGTCCGGATCAATTGGAACTTGTCAAACGATCCAGAAAAACAAGGAATCTACTTAGAAAAGAATTACAAGTATAGTCCGATTACCGATCAGGCATATAAGTAATTATTCTGTACCTCCTTAATTCATAAAGCTACAGGCGGGTAAATCAGTGCGGTTTTGCAACACAAATATATTTTCGAAAGCGGAAACATTATTTTAAATAGTTGTGGACATTGTTTTTAAAATCTCGCGGTGTCATTCCATAAATGGCTCGAAATACACGATTAAATGTACGCTGGCTATCAAAACCTGCGTTCACACATATCGTCGTTAAAGATGCATCCGTTGTACGAATCAGCATGGAAGCATACTCTACCCGAAGCATGGAGAGATAGTTTCGAAGGTCTATTTTGATCTTATTGGAGAAGATCCGAGAAATATAATATTTACTTACATTAAATTCGGCAGCAAGTGAATCCAACGTAATCGGTTCCGTAAAATGATTAGACAAATACTCCATTAATTTTTTGGACAAGTCTTGTATAGGAGAGCGCTGTATTTGTTTGAATTCAATCTCTCGTAATAAATGGGACATGATGATGTGGGTCCAGCCTAGTTTGATCGCATAATCATCTTCCCGCTTTATTCTTTCAAAAGCGCTAGCGACGTCTTCATGGACAAAGGGTTGGGTAACAATTGGGTTCTCCGGGTGAAAGCGGGTGAGATCAGGAAACAGGCCACCAAAAATTTTGGGGTGAATAATCAATAATACTTCCTTGGTGGTAGGATACCCGCTTGTTTCATAACGATGAATTATATCTGGAAAGATCAGTGCCACATCACCCTTATGTAACTCGTACATTTTTCGTTAATCTCAACCCGTTGAGACCCTGATAACACGTATAGAATTTCTATGTAACCGTGCATATGTGCGGGGAAAGATATCTGCTTGGCATTTCGAATTACAGATAAATCATCTTTGCGAATCTCGTAAAATGGTAGCACCTTTCATGTCCTCCTTGTGCAATTTTTGGCTAGTTTCTAATGCTTTATGTCCACACTCTTGTCGATTGCCATGTTAAAATTCAAGAATGTGGTGTTTATATTACTCATTAGAAATATTTTTGTGCTGATATTTGCAAGCGATTACAAAACAATGAATACGTCTCGTGACGACTGAATACAGCTTGTTGACGAATTTCATAATGGAGGGGGCCATTTTGTGCGTAAGAGCAAAACCTTTACCAACATCTTTGTTCCTGTTCTCCTCTTAAGTATCGGAATTGTTGTTGCTTTTGGAAGCTATATCTATGTCTCCACTACGAAATCCGTCATTGAACGGGTAGGGGAAGGCCGGCAAAGTCTGATCATGCAAGTGCGCAACACGTTGGAGCAGAAAATTCAAACGATTGAATATGCTTTTGCCACGTACAGCACAACGCCATCATTTCGTACAGTCATTAATAGTCCACTTACCGGTCAGGATTACGAGGCTTATCGGGAACTGAATTCACAGCTCGGTTATATCTCGACGATGGGCCTTGATGGCGTGCAATACACGCTCGTAAGCCTGAGGCAAAATTGGAGTCTGTCCAACGGGTCGTTAACCCGAATTACGGATGATGAGAAACAGGAGATGCAGGATTTGTTTGCTGATCCGGACGGCAATGGATTGTACTGGAGCAAAACCCAGGATGGCCTCCGGTTACTACATACCTTACCTGTCTACTCCAAGGAAAAACAAGCGATCGCCATGTCGGATATTTCTTTGCGTACACTAAATCAATCGTTGCAGACCCCATCGGGAGCCGCCATCTACATTCTAAATAAAAAGGGCGAATTATTGTATGCAACGCCAACAGACCAAAAAACCATGTCGAGCGAGCAAATGAGCTGGCTCAGTAAGCAGATAGTCAGCGAACCGCTGACTGGAAAGATGGAGATTCCTGATGAATCCGGGGATACTCGTATTGGACTCTATGCCCGTTCCACCTACAATGGCTGGACTTACGTCACATTGCTCGATCAGAAGGAAATCAGCCAGGCCTTATCAACGACCCGCATTGGCTTAATCGTGATGGCTGTAGTGATTATGGGACTGATGGTTGTTCTTGCGTACATTATCTCCTTGCATCTTGCCAAGCCATTCCGCAAAATTCAGCATAGTCTTGGGGGACACACCGAGAGAACGGTCAAAGATGAAGTCGATTGGATTATTCAGTCCATCCACTCCATTGTATCCGAGAAAGAACATTTGGAGCAGCTTATTCATCTGGAAAAACCGAAGCTCGAAACCCAATTCGTTCTTAATGTACTACAGAATCGTATAACTCGGGAAGAAATTATAAACAACCTTGAACGGTTCGCATACCTCAATACGTCCGATGGTGTGTTCGCTACCATGCTGATTCAGATTGATCGGTGCGGAGAAGGTCCTTTGTCGGACAGAGATACGTTGCTGCTTACAGTGAATCAGTTGGTGCAGGAGATCATTCCCCCATCACAGCGCTTGCTGCCTGTCGTACTGAACGATCGGACGCAGGCAACCGTATTGTTCTTTGAATCGGAATCTCCTCAGATGCGAGAGGTCATCATGCGCTATGCCAAGAAGATCATTATGTTGTCCCGTGAATATTGGTCTGCTTCAGTCAGCGTGGGCATCAGTGCCCCGTACGAAGATTTGATGAATACCCGGGAAGCTTGTGATATGAGCCTTGAAGCATTATACCAACGTCTCAAGCTTGGCAAAGAGTCTATTGTGTTCTACGAGGATATCTCACGCGGCAGCAGCGGACCTACGTTATTGCATTATCCAACAGAGCTTGAAACCCGACTATTCGATGCCATTCGCCTTGGGGACAGAGAAGAAGTGTCGCGCACGTTATATCCACTTCTGGCTGATATGATGAAGCACAGTCCTAATCCGATGAACCTGGAAATTACGCTGATTCGTTTTGTGAACAATCTGATACAATTGGAACAATTGATTGGTGCAGACGTACTATTAACCCAGTATAACTCCACGTTGTACCACAGGCTGTTAAACACGCTTAACCCGGAAGAGATTGAGCATATTCTTGTGCATGAGGTCATCTATCCGATGGTTGAGAGCATGCAGGAGAGGGCCAACCAGCAATTTCGCACCATTGCAGATCGGATGGCATCCATCGTTCGCACAGAATATGATCAGGACTTGTCGCTCGAATTGATCAGTGAACGTTTGCACTATACGCCTAACTATCTAAGCAGTATTTTTCGTAAGGAGTACAGTATGACCTTTAGTGAGTATCTGATGAATTTCAGACTGGACGTGGCAAGAAAGTGGCTGGTGGACACTAATATGCCGATTAAAGACATTGCCGAACGTCTGGGATATCAGAACTCCCAAAACTTTATTCGCTCCTTTCGAAAAAAAGAGAATCTCACCCCTGGTGCTTACCGCAGGATGAGAATGGATTAGAATCCACGTTCAAATCCCCTCAGGTTAATAACCCGAGGGGATTGTTCGTTCTCAGTAGAGTGTTTACCCTTTCACCGATCCGAGAAGGGCTCCCTTGGTAAAGTGTTTCTGTACAAATGGGTACGCAATCAGCATCGGTACGGTAGCTACAACGATCACACTCATTTTGATTGTTTGCGATGGAGGTACGATATCTACAACGGAGCTATTGCCATCCATACCACTGGAGACAATGACAATCTGGCGGAGCAGCACCTGAAGAGGCCACATTCTGGACTCATTGAGATACAAAATAGCATTCATATAGGTATTCCAATAGGATACGCCATAAAACAGGGACAGTGTAGCTATCGATGGCAAGGCCAGTGGAATCATGATCTGCAGCAGAATACGAAAATCATTGGCTCCGTCGATCTTGGCTGATTCCTCGAGACTGTCGGGGAGCGCCTGAAAGAAATTGCGCATGATGATCAGATTAAAGGCGTTGATGGCTGTAGGAATGATCATGGACCAGTACGAGTCGATTAACCCAACAGCTTTGACGACCAAAAAGGTAGGAATCATGCCGCCACTGAACAACATGGAGAAAACGATCAGGAAATTGATAAAGTTTCTACCCAGAAGATATCTCCGGGATAACCCGTAAGCCATGAGCGCTGTTAGTGTCATGCTCACAATGGTTCCTGCCAGCGTGATGAATATGGATACGCCCAGTCCTTTGAAGATGGTAGGTGTAGAAAAGATGTAACGGTAGGCATCCAGAGAGAAGGTCGTGGGGAACAAAATAAACTTCTTTTGCACAATCTCTTGTGTGGAGGCGAAGGAACTAGCAACGACATTTACGAAGGGCAACAGACAAGCCAGAGAGAAAAGAAGCAGCAGCGTATAATTCATTACGTTGAATATGACGCCTCCGAGGCGTTCCTTTCGAATAGCGATTTTGGACATATGGATTGTTCCTCCTTGATGGATAATGATCTGCCTTAACCATAACAAGCAAAGATTATTACGTATATAATCCTCACCTACTGAACTTGAAGAGGGGGAGAATCGTGGTTTTTGAGGATAGAGAACCCTGATAATCAGCAGGACGAATAATAATCCTGAACTACAATCAACCAATACAAAAATGGCCTAGAGCCCCGGTACACGCGGAGTTGTTCAACCACAATAGCTAATGATTATGTACGTAATCGCTTACATGAAATATGCTTGGGAAGCAATCAACGCAAATCCAGATCGAGGAGGTTAGCAAGCAGTGAGAGAATCAGAACCCGCAGTCGTTTCGTTGCAACGCAACACATACGGAAAGACCGGACTAACTCATTATTTAAGAAGGGCTGCATCCAACAAACTTCTCTATTTAATGATTCTTCCCGGCTTCGTGTACTTTGTGATCTTCAAGTATTTTCCCATGGGCGGACTTATCATTTCATTTCAGGATTATCAACCGTTTCTCGGAATCAAGGACAGCCCATGGGTAGGTTTCAAGCATTTTATTCGTCTGTTTACGGAGCCGACCTTTGCCATGTTGCTTAGCAACACTTTGATTTTGTTTGCGCTGGAGTTGGTGATCTTCTTTCCGATTCCCATTATACTCGCCCTGATGATGAATGAAGTACGGCACAAGATGTTCAGAAATTCCATTCAGACCATCGTGTACATTCCACACTTCATGTCCTGGGTAATCATCGTATCCATCACATATGTATTCCTTAGCGTAGATGGGGGAGTCGTCAACGAAATTATTGCAGCCTTTGGAGGAAGCAAAATCAGCTTTCTGACATCACCGGAGTGGCTTCGTCCGATGTACATCTTACAGATTATATGGAAGGAAGCAGGCTGGTCTACGATCATCTACCTTGCAGCCATTACCGTGGTGGATACGCAACTCTACGAGGCCGCAGACATGGATGGTGCATCACGGTTGCGTAAAATGTGGCATGTGACCTTGCCAGCCATTCGTCCCGTCATTATTACATTGCTTATTCTTAAAATCGGAAACACGCTTGAACTCGGATTCGAGCATATGTATTTGCTTCTGAATTCGCTAAATCGCGAAGTGGGAGAGATTTTCGATACGTACATCTTTACCGCCGGCTTAAAGAACGGTCAATTAAGCTTCAGCACCACAGTAGGGTTGTTCAAGGGCTTGGTAGGACTGGTACTCGTTATGCTCGCTAACCGATTGGCGAAAAAGTTGGGTGAAGACGGGGTCTACTAGTGAACGAAGTGCAATGTCGAAATTTAATTGAATCGTGAGGATGTAGGCTCTACAAAAAAATATGAAAAGGGGAGTTAAACATGAGATTTAGATCCTTCAAATTGTTAGCGTTTACGTTATGTGGAACCTTACTTCTCTCCGCTTGTTCCGGGGGTAACAACGATACGGGCATCAATGCCGATGGAAAGACAACGATTAGTTGGTTGAACATCATGCATACTGCTTCGCCGCCGACCGATACGGTACTTAATAAGATTGAAGAGTTCACAGATGTAGATATCCAATTTTCATGGATACCCGATGCTTCCAAGGAAGAACGCCTAAATACCTCGCTCGCTTCAGGTTCACTGGCTGATATCGTCTCCCTGACCATTCTGGAAAACTCTTCGGTCCGAAATGCGCTGAAAGCAGGCGTCTTCTGGGAAGTTGGACCTTATCTCGATGAATATCCAAATCTGAAAGGCATCTCTCAGGATATGCGTAATTCCGCATCCATTGAGGGGAAGTTGTACGGTATACCCATGCAAAAACAGGTTGCACGTAACGGTGTCATTCTTCGTAAAGACTGGCTCGATCATGTTGGATTACCTGTTCCCAAAACAACTGCCGAATTAATGGAAGTTGCCAAAGCCTTCACGGAGCAAGACCCTGATGGCAATGGAGCCAACGATACGACAGGATTCATTGATCGGAGTGACTTGGTATTCGGTGCATTCAAAACACTGAGCTCCTACTTTGGCACCCCAAGCGGCTGGGCCATTAGCGAGGATGGAAAAGTGACACCCGAGTTCGAAGCGGAGGGTTATATCCAGGCCATGGATTATATGAAAGAGCTGTACCAGAATGGATACATTAATCAGGATTTCGCGGTAACCGCCAAGAAGGATCAACAAGAGGGATTTGCTCAGGGCAAAGCCGGGATATATGTGGGAGCATTGTTTGACAGCAAAGGCCTGTTTAATCTGGCCAAAGGCGTACAGGACGACATGGAACTCGTTATGGTGAATGATATTACATCAACGGGAAATGAAAGTGACCGGGCCATATGGTCCACGTCCAATGGTGTAGGAGGACTGCTTGCTTTCCCAAAATCGGAAGTTAAAGACGAAGCTGAATTGAAACGGGTTCTGAAGTTTATGGATGATCTGATGAGTGAAGAAGTATTTACTTTAATGACCTATGGTATCAAAGATGTGCATTATAGCCTCGACGAGAACAATGGTGCCACAATTATTGATACCAAGCTATGGGAGCAAGAGGTACAGCCATTTTCTTCCTCGCGCCCCAACGAGAACGGGTATGCCATTATGGATGCTGACCCGCTCCGTATTGAATCTACACGGTTAATTGAGGAAAATACAACCTTTGCCGTGCTGAACCCGGTGTACTCGCTGGAATCACCAACGTTCTCAGAACAAGGGTCTGAATTGCAGAAGATCATCACGGATGCAACTTACAAGTATATCCTGGGCAAGCTGGATCGTGCTGGCTTTCAGAATGCAATTGATACCTGGAGAAAATCAGGTGGAGACAAAATCATTACCGAATATGAGGCAGCGCACCAAGCCTTATTAAACAATAAATAAACAGCAAATAAACAGCAAATAAACAGCAAATAAGTGCGGAGGAGGAACTCTACAGATGCTTGAAACGAAATCTGTTAAGGATTTATGGGCAGCCAAAACAGCCGCATCCATCATGGAGCGAACCCCTAAGCTGTATGAAGAGAACGGGCATCACGGCAAGTGGTCTTATGATTATGGAGTAGTGCTAAAAGGATTTGAACGGTTATGGCAAGCAACAGGTGATGAGCAATATGCGCAATACATCCAGCATAATATGGATTATTTTGTTCAAGATGATGGATCTGTTCGGGGATACCGGATGGAAGAACATAATATCGATCATTTGAATAATGGCAAGCTGATGTTCGGCCTTTATGACAGGACAGGGAAAGTGAAATATAAGCTTGCAGCAGGTCTGTTACGGGAACAATTTGTGACTCACCCGCGCACGTCAGAGGGAGCTTTCTGGCACAAGCAAGTATATCCCTACCAGATCTGGTTGGACGGTCTCTATATGGGAGCACCGTTCTATCTGGAGTATTTGCTTCGATGGGAACCCGAAGAGGAATTATTGAATGATGTAACCAAACAATTTATATTGTGTGCCAAACATACCCGAGACGATGCTACAGGACTGCTCTATCATGCTTGGGATGAAAAACGCGTTCAGCCTTGGAGCCATTCGGTAACAGGGCAATCGCCTAACTTTTGGGGCAGATCTATCGGCTGGTTTGTTATGGCTTTAGTGGATGTTCTGGAGTTATTATCGAACCACCATCCCGATTATCGCAAGTTGGTTGAGATTTTCACGGATACGCTGGCCGCTCTGCGCACTTATCAGGATACAACTAGCGGGGTATGGTATCAGGTGGTGAATGAGGCGAATCGCAAAGGGAATTACCTGGAAGCGTCAGCATCCAGCATGACTGTATACGCCCTGGCCAAAGGTATTCGCCTTGGATGGTTAACACGGGAATGGGAACCGGTATTGAATCATGCTTATGCAGGATTAATCTCTGAATTCGTAATGGAAACCAATCAGGGTTGGGTGAATCTCTACAAAAACTGCCAGGTGGCAGGGCTCGGTGGAGATACCCGACGTGACGGAAGTTACGCTTATTATATAAGTGAGCCGATTATAACCAATGATCAAAAAGGATTGGGTGCCTTCTTGCTCGCATGTACCGAATACGAGTACCTGCTGCATGCCAAAGTTTAATTGCCTATGACGAGAACCGGTGTATCGGAAACCTAGAACGTGATCGCAGGAAGAATACGGATAGGTTTCGGATTACAACTGGCTTTCGCACTTTTTACTGATAACGCTTACATTATGTTGAGGAGGTGATGCCAGGTAACAGAAAGATTTACTGCATGAGCATCTGGTTCTCAGTGAGGTAACATCTGCACAAATACATGTAAACCGGAGGAGGAAGATTCGTTGAAAAGAATTGTATCATTCGTATTGGTCGTTGCAATGTTATTTAGTGTGCTACCAGGTATGGTTGCTGCAGAAGATGAAGCTACTCCATTATTACCCGCATTTCCCGGTGCTGAAGGTGGCGGTAAGTACGTGACAGGTGGTAGGGGAGGATCGGTGTATGAAGTGACCACCCTCTCCGATTCCGGTCCCGGATCTCTTCGGGATGCCGTTAGTCACAGCGATACAACCGTTGTATTCAGAGTGGGAGGAACGATTCATCTGGAATCCCCTCTGGCGATTACCGGTTCTAATATCACGATTGCTGGACAGACAGCTCCAGGAGAAGGCATCACCGTATCGGATTATTGGACTACATTCCAAGCGGATAACATTATCGTCAGACATATGCGCTTTCGGCTCGGGGATAAGCACCCAAGTGAGGATGACGTATTTGGCGGGCGATACCGCAAAAACATTATGATCGACCACTCATCGTTTACCTGGTCTGTCGATGAAGTGCTGAGTATGTACGCCAACGAGAATACAACTGTGCAGTGGTCTGTCATTGCTGAGAGCATGCTGATGACCACGCATCAGAAGGGTCGACATGGATATGCAGGCATCTGGGGCGGGAACAACACATCTTACCATCACAATATCATTGCTCACAATGTGAGCCGTAACCCAAGATTTGCAGGAGCTCCTGGTTTTAATACCGAGTCCTACAACAATATTGTCTATAATTGGGGGTTCTTCTCTGCTTATGGCGGTGAGGAAGGCAATTATAACCTCATGAATAACTATTATAAATATGGTCCGAATACGTATCGCAACGCCCGGGATCAAATTTTCCTCGATGTTGGCCCTGATACACGTATACATGTGAGCGGCAATGTCGTGGACGGTTATCCCGATGTCACAGCGGACAACTGGTTAGGTGTGGGTGAACTTGCGAATCCAGATTCCAAACTACTCTCGCCAGTGCAGATGGCTAATCCCGCATCCATTGACGATGCAGAGATAGCCTATGAGCAAGTCCTTGCAAAGGCAGGTGCAAGTCTGCCAAGACGAGACGCCATCGATGCACGAATCGTAAACGATGTGAAGAATCGCACCGGACAACATATTAATTCGCAAAAGGAAGTCGGGGGTTACCTTGAGTTCGAGGAAACGACGTCAGCTCTGGTTGACTCTGATCATGACGGTATGCCTGACGAATGGGAGATCAGCATGGGACTCGATCCTAATGATTCTGCTGACCGCAATGAGATACATGAATCGGGTTATACCTATCTGGAAGTATATCTGAACAGCATTGCTGGCAATGGATCTATTAATCCTACGGTTGAAATTCAATCACCTGCCAACCATACCGTTCAGACAGAAGGCTCTTCCGTTGAGATCACTGCTTTTGCCTCTGATGCTGACGGTAGCATTGCCAAAGTGGAATTTTACCAAAACGATGTGAAACTGGGGGAAGATGATACAGCGCCTTACACGTTTACTTGGGAAAATGTGCAGGATGGCACACATTATCTCACTGCCCGAGCAATTGATGAATCAGGTACTTCAACGCAGTCCAACAATGTCACGGTACATGTTCACAAGCAGAACAGTATTGCCCCTTGGTCATCCACCGATATTGGAGAACCGGGCATTACGGGTCATACCCAATTGGGAGCTAACGATACTGACGTTACGGTAAAATCAGCTGGAGATATCAGTGGAGAGACGGATCATTTCCACTATGCTTACCAAGCCTTAGAAGGCAATGGTGAGATTGTAGCTAGAGTTGATCAGGTGACAGCTACCGATGATGGTGCGGAAGCAGGTGTCATGATTCGTAAAAGTCTGAATGCGTCATCCCCGTTTATTGCCGCCATGGTCACTTATGTGAAGGGTGGACAACAAGCAGTTAGCCTCGTTCGTGATGGAGCAGGTAACGAAGTTGTACATCAGGAAAAAGGTGGTATGGTCACACTCCCGTATTGGGTAAAGCTTGTGCGACTTGGGGATCAAGTGAACTCACTCGTATCCCAGGATGGTAACGACTGGTTTGTTATCGATTCACAATCATTCCCAGCAGACGAAACGGTCTACATCGGATTGGCAGCCGATGCTTCCAAACCGGATGATGAAGTTGATAAGCTCAATATATCTGTTTTCTCCAATGCATCTGTTCAGGAGTTGCCTGCTGATTTCCCAATAGCACCCACTGAACTTGTAGCTGAGCCAGATCTCAAGTCCATTCACTTACATTGGGATGAAGTGCAAAGTGCGGACTCTTATTCGATATATAGATCAGAGATTCCTGGTGGGCCATACACTTTGCAGCAAGAGGGTATCACGACCACCAGCTACACAGATCCCAAACTCACTGTAGGTAAATCCTATTATTACGCTGTAAAGGCTACGAATGATCATGGCACAAGCTTCTACTCAAATGAAGCTAGTGCATCAGCGGAAGGAGAGCCGGAGACAATTCATCATATAAATGATGATTTTGAGGATATCGAAACCAATACAACCCCAGCAAGTTACACTGTATTACCTGATCCACAGACAGCCGATCTCAAGGTCGTTGTGACGCCTGTTCCTACAGGAACAACGGGGAACTCATCTTCTAAAGCGCTCATGCTGTACGACAATGGGGTTGGCATTTCTCAATTCGTGAGATCCTTTCCACCACAACGTGACAGCTTTGTGTTTGAAGCTGATATTATGTCTCAGGGCTGGCCTGGCACATCAACGGTTCTGCAATTGCAAAATGGAACGGGTAGTCGCACCGCACTTTCTATTGAGTTGCGCAAACCTTCTGCTCCGGTAGCAGAGGATCAATATACGCTAATTTACAAAAAAGACGGCAAAGATTACAAATTAATGGATGCACCGGTCAATAACCGCTGGTACAGCTTCAAGATCGTTGGCAATGTAGCCTCGCAAAAAGCGGATATATACGTTGATGATGTGCGCGTCGCAGATGATGTGCCGTTCCAGGCCGATGTGGCTGCTGATGGTGTTGGACGAATGTTTGCCAGAACACCAGGCACGGGTAAAGGAACGTTGTTCTATGACAATGTAAAACTCTATGTTGAACCAGTTAGTTCTCCTAAAGGGCTACGCTCGGAACCAGGCAATGGTATGGTGAGATTACACTGGGAGGAAGCGGATGGAGCTTCTACGTACAATGTAAAGCGTAGTATCCAGTCCGAGAACGACTATGAATTAATTGCTTCTGAATTAACTGAGACAACCTACATTGACGAAGAGGTCACCAATGGAACGACCTACACATATGTCGTGACGGCCGTTGGTCCTTTGGGCGAGAGCGGCAACTCGAATACGTCTTCAGTGACACCCTCGGAGGATGCTGTGCGGCCGGAAGTGCCTGAGAGTCTGATGGCTGTTGCTAGAAATGCACAAGCAGAATTAACGTGGGAAAAAGTCGAAGCAGCTAACTACTATACAGTAAAACGAAGTCTGCAGGCTGAAGGTCCGTATACAACTGTGGCGTCTCGTACGTCTGTTCCTACGTTTCGGGATGGGGGACTGGATAATGGAACGACCTACTATTACGTCGTATCTGCCACTGGAATTGGAGGAGAGGGAGGAGATTCTGCCCCTGTTGCTGTAAAGCCGACCATGGCTCTATCTACTCCCAAAGTTACAGTAGAGTCTCTGCCCGAATCCGTTTCCATCACGTGGGAAGCTATAGAAGGAGCTACGACTTACGTGATCAAGCGTGCAACGTCCGTGACTGGAACTTACGAAGTCATTGCTGATCAGGAATCTGGAACTTCCTATCTGGATACAGAACTCGTGAACGGTAAGCCCTATTATTACAAGGTGACAGCACTTGTTCAAGGTACACGAAGCCTTGACTCCGCAGCCGCTGGCACTCGACCAGCATTGGATGATGGTAGGCCTCAGCCTCCGTCGGAGATTCGTGCAGAGCCAGATGAAAGTACAATCTCTCTTGTTTGGCAAGAAGCCGAGGGAGCTGAGTATTATGCAGTGAAACGAAGTGAATCACCCGAAGGGCCGTTCGTTACTGTAGCTTCCAGTGTACAGGATACTTCATTTTCTGATACACAGTTAATCAATGGCACAGCCTACTATTACGTCATTACTTCGTTTAATGAAGTTGGCGAGAGCATGTCGTCCGCTCCAATATCTGAAATTCCTGCACCTGTTCTAACAGTGTCATCTGATGGAAGTGCGCAATATGAACAGGTTCAGGAAGCTATTCATGCGGTTCCTGACAATAGCACGCTTCCTACCATCATACGAATCAAGGACGGAGTCTACCGTGAGAAGCTGGATGTACCGTCCAGCAAAAAACATCTGCGAATCATTGGCGAGAGCCGGGAGGGTACTGTGCTGATCTATGGTGATTCTGCCAGCACATTGGATTCATCCGGCAAACCTCTCGGCACCTCAGGCAGCTATAGCTTTCGGGTGCAGACAAACGATTTTACGGCTGAGCATCTGACGATACAGAATGATGCCGGCGACAATGCAGGTCAAGCGGTTGCTCTGCTCGCTCGTGGTGATCGTCTGGTATTCCGGGACGTTAGCCTAAAGGGATGGCAGGACACACTCTATGTGAACGATGGAAGACAATATTATGTGGACAGTTATATTGAAGGTGATGTCGACTTTATCTTTGGCAATGCAACTGCATTGTTTGAGAACAGCGTCATTCACAGCTTAAGCAGTGGTTACGTTACAGCAGCATCCACTGCGGAAGAGAAGTCTGGTTATGTATTCCTGAATAGCCGCATTACTGGCGAATCAGGTCTTGCTGGTACGATACCTCTTGGCAGACCGTGGAGACCTTATGCCAATGTAGTCTATATCAACAGCTATATGGATAATCACATCAGTTCATCCGGATGGAATAACTGGAGTAACGTGGATAATGAACGTACGGCACGTTTTGCCGAATTTTCCAGTTATGGGCCTGGAGCGAATCCCAAAGCACGTTTTAACTGGACGACTCAGTTGACTGCAGAAGAAGCAGGGAAGTATCTGCCTGACCAGCTCTTTGCAGGAGCGGATGATTGGAATCCGGCTTTAGAACTTTCACTCGTGCAAGAGAACGCTGAGATCGATAATCCATAACATATTAATGAAGGAGAACTTCACGTGAAAACATTTCGCAACCCCGTGTTGCCGGGATTTCATCCAGACCCGTCGGCCATTCGTGTAGGAGAAGATTATTATCTCGTTACGTCCAGTTTTGAATATTTTCCGGGCGTACCGTTATTCCATAGTAAAGATCTGGTTCATTGGCAGCAGCTAGGCCATGTTCTTGATCGTACTTCACAGCTTAATTTGGATGGGATTATGCCTTCTCGGGGCATATGGGCTCCAACGATTCGTTATCATAACGGCACATTCTATATGATTACTACATTTGTTGATAACGAAAAGAAGGAACATAACTTCTATGTAACTACTACTGATCCGTCAGGTGACTGGTCTGATCCGATATGGCTGGATGATGCGCCAGGTATTGATCCGTCACTTTTCTTTGACGAAGACGGGCGAATCTATTACACCGGGAATCGAATCCCACCAGCAGGACAGGACTATCCCAAACATATGGATATCTGGCTCCAGGAAATTGATATAAAGCAGGGCAGGCTTGTTGGTGAAAAAGTGAGCATATGGCAGGGAGCGCTCAAAGTTGCCCATGCTCAGGAAGGACCTCATATCTATAGAAAAGATGACTGGTATTACCTGTTAATTGCAGAAGGAGGAACCGGCCATACACATGCGGTAACGATTGCACGAAGCCGCCATATTACAGGTCCATTTGAAGGTCACCGTGCCAACCCAATTCTCACACATCGGCATCTCGGTAGAGATTATCCGATCGTGAATGTGGGCCATGCCGAACTAATTGAGACCCAGCAAGGCGACTGGTGGTTGTTTTGCCTTGCATCCAGAACGGCTGGAGGATATTACCGGAACTTGGGTCGGGAAACATTCCTGACTCCTGTTCGATGGGAAGAGGAGTGGCCGGTTGTCAGTCCGGGTGTTGGCAGACTGGAACTGGAAACAATGTCGCCAGACTTGCCTGAAATGAAGTGGCCAAATACACCTGTTAGAGAGGATTTCGACGAGGCCCGTTTGTCTCCAGAGTGGAATTTCCTGCGAACTCCGCGCGGCGAGTTCTGGAGCTTAACTCAGCGACCGGGACATTTGCGATTAAGATTGAAAAGCGACCAACTGACGGATTCAGGAAACCCGGCATTTGTGGGACGCCGTCAACAACATTTGTGCTTCTACGCAGCAACACAACTGGAATTCAAACCGCAACATGAAGGAGAAGCAGCCGGTCTTACTCTTTTTCATAACGCGGATCACCATTTTCGATATGAGTTAACACTAAAACAAGGAGAGCCTGTCATTCAACTTGTGGAGCACGAAAATGGTGAGGAAAGGCTGCTGGGTTCAATACCTTGGAACACCAGTATCATCCAGTTGAAAGTGGAGGCGCAACAACAACAATACAGTTTTTATTATCGTTTAACTGATGTTGAGGAATGGGAAGTGTTAGTCGAAAATGCCGATGGTCGGTTGCTCAGTACGGATCGTGCTGGGGGATTTACGGGAACATACATCGGCATGTATGCGAGCACACAAGTCGATTTAAACTCGGTAGACAGTGTTGATCAATTACACTACGATATCACAAATTCTTCTTTTGTTGATTTTGATTGGTTTGATTACAAAGGGGATTGAGTTTTAACTGAATGCTATTCTTCAGGTAAACACCTCAAGTTAACAATATACCAAGACAACATTCAAACTGTAGCCGTTTCCTAATCTTCCTCCAGGGAACGGTTATATAATTTCATCTGTAATCATGTAGCCTTGTATTAATAACAAAGTCCAGCAATACTTGCCGAGAGACGTTAGTTAAAGCAGGTTAGAAGATTAAAACCTCTCTTTAGAAGCAAACCTAGATGTAATAGCTTCTAAGGGGAGGTTAGTTTAACAAGATACATCAATATGATCTGTATCATTTAAATGATGTGACAATAATGTCACACTGAAATGAATATTGTTATGCTAATCGATGGGAATATATAGTCATTTACTCTTATACTTGAACTTGTTAAGCGAGTTTATTTTCGTAAAGGGGATATCTGCTAATGACTGATGTAATAAAAGCAATAATACTTGGCATAATAGAAGGCTTAACTGAATTCTTACCCGTATCGTCTACTGGACATCTTATTTTAGCAGGCAATTTACTTAACTTTGAGGGAGACGCGGCAATAACCTTTAAAATTGTTATACAGTTGGGTGCAGTGATGGCAGTTCTAATTCTTTATTGGAAAAGGTATATGGAGATTGGGTCAAACTTAATTAAAATGGACTTTTCAAAAAGTAAAGGATTAAACGTAATACATATGATTTTGGCTATGTTACCAGCATTAATCGTATATCTTCTACTAAAGGACACTATAAAAAGTCAATTATTCGGCCCTACACCTGTCTTAATTGGTTTAGTTGCTGGTGGTTTGTTAATGATCATCGCAGCACAGAGTAAGAGAACTACCAGCGTTGATACAATTGATATGATTAGTTACAAACAAGCTTTTGGGATTGGCTTATTCCAATGTCTAGCTTTGTGGCCAGGTTTTTCGAGATCGGGTTCGACGATTTCAGGTGGCCTTTTGCTCGGTACAAGCCAAAAAGCTGCCGCAGATTTTACGTTCATTATTTCTGTACCTGTTATGTTTGGTGCTACCTTGTTGGACTTATATGATAGCCGCGATTTACTTAGTTTAGACGATTTTTATCTAATGTTAATTGGCTTTATGACATCCTTTCTTGTGGCTATGATTGCGGTAGTAACGTTTATTAGACTGATCAAGCGACTTCGATTGGAGTGGTTTGCTCTATACCGTTTTGGATTAGCAGCCCTTTTCTATTTAATCGTCATACTGTAACTGTAAACTATAATTTATCATTTGTTTCAAGGTGAACCTTTGAGGTTCAATGAATTAAAAAGATTACTGCCTGATATCACGCAAAGGATGCTTACGCTCCATCTGCGCGAGTTGGAGGAGGAAGAGATCGTGAAGCGAGTCATTTATCCTCAAGTCCCTCCGAAAGTGGAGTACTCGATCACGGAATACGGCATGAGCCTTTCTCCGATTTTGGAAACATTACATCAATGGGGGAAGGCCCATATCGAGAGAAAGCAGCTCAAAAAAGCGGAAAATGAAGATACAAAATCGGACTAGCGTTCATTTGATAAAAGATTTGTTTTCTTATTCATGAAAAGTATGTAGTGTCATTGTATAGAAATGGATAAATACAAATAAAATAGTAGGAGAGGTAATTTGAAAATAGAAAAGATATCTGAATATGACATTAATGTGAAATTAGAGGCAAAGATACAAGCTTTATTAACCAACAGTTTTCGGGAGATTTATCCCTCAAATAGAATCTATTTCAAGCAATTGCCCCATCTAAGATTTCTTGCTTTCAATCAAGAAAATCAACTTGTGGGACACGTGGGTTTAGATTACAGAGTAATGAATTTAAATGGAGAACCCCTAAAAATATTAGGTATAATTGATTTATGCGTTTCACAAAACACTCGTTCTAAAGGAATAGGTACTACATTACTATTAGAGGTTGATGAATTTGCTAAGGGAAGGAATATTGATTTCATCCTATTATTTGCAGATAATAAGACTTTATATTTAAGGAATGGATATAAAACATGTGAAAATAAGTGCAAGTGGTTGAAGATAGATAATGAGTCTCAGATTACAAACGGAATAGGCTATGAATCGATGAACGAATTGATGGTAAAAGAAGTAGGTAAGAGGGAATGGACCGAGGGAGATTTGGATTTATTAGGTTATCTTTATTAGACGAATGGGAAAAGGCCAAACCTTTAATCAAATTAGTGAAGAAACGAAGAAAGGGCTGTTCGCCTACGATTGGAAGAAGGTTGGACATATAGTCGGATCATGGAGAAGTTTGGTATTAAGAGTGAGAGCCAGATTATTACTTGGGTACGGAAAAGCCAAAATGGAGAGAGTTTTGAGGATTATAGATGACGTTGGACGAAGAAGCATTTTAGCAGTGCAGAAGAAGAAAATGCTTATCTGAAAGCACAGGTAGAATATCTAAAAAAGCTCAATCCGAATTTGCACGGAGAGGGAAGCTGGATTTCGAAGCCCGGTGCCAGTCCATTCAAGAAATAAGCAAGTGGGCACCTGTTATTTTGTTTGTGTAAAATGGCTGAAATTTCTCGTGCAGGGTACTACAAATGGAAGAAGAATATCGTCCTCAGAGAGAAACGAGCAGATCGGGATGCGGATCTAAAAGCACATATTTTAGGCATTCACCGGCTTCGTCCTTATTTCGGCTACAAACGTATGCGAACCGCGTTAGGAAAGTGAATCACAAAAAGTTACGCCGCTTAATGAGAGAACTTCAGATTCCATCCGAGATTCGCAAGAAACGTTCATTTGCTGGCCGGAAACCGTCAGTTCTATTCCGTAATGCCTTAAATCGGGAATTCTCAGCGGCAGCTCCTGTACAAAAACTCGTGACGGATATACGTATGTCCGGATTGGACATGATTTTGCTTATCTCTCAGTTGTGATGGATCTTTACAATAACTAGATTGTAGCTTGGGAACTCTCCGAGCGAAATGACTTAAACTCGTTATGGAAACGGTAAAGAAACTGAAATGTGGACCTACCTTGCTCCATTCCGACCAGGGGTTCCAGTATACAACACAGAGCTATGCCAAGTTGCTTGAAGAAAAGAAGCTAACAGGAAGCCATTCTCGGCGTGGAAACTGCTATGACAATGCCTGTATTAAGTCGTTTTTCTCCCATTTGAAGACGGAGAAGTTGTATTTGGAGAAGCCTCAAAATCTGGAACAAGCAAGAACCCAAATTATGGGTGATTCTCCGTTTTACAATAAGGGACGTTTCCAAAACTAACTCGGCGACCTCTCCCCGATTGAATTCTGGGAAGAAGTCGCCGCTTGATAATTTTCTTTTTTGATTGTCTACTTGACGGGGCTATGAGGACCATATCGAATGAGTCCCTTCTTTTCATTTCAAATATTGCCTGCGAAATTGCAAGGGAGAAAGGCCGAATTCTCGCTTGAAGCAGGACGAGAAATAGGGAGAGTGACGAAACCCCACTTCTTCGGCGACCCGATCAATGGACCAATCGGTGGTGACCAGGAAACGTTTGGCCCGCTCCAGCCGGTACTGCAGCAGATAATCCGATGGTGTGCAGCCGTATCTCGCTTTCATGCAGCGAACGATATAATTCGGATGAAAATGCAGGGCAGATGCAATCGCATCATTGGTGAGTTTCTCCCGATAGTTGGCCTGAAGGTATGCCGCAGTCCGTTCGGCTAGTCGGGAAGCGACGGAATCCGTTCTCCCGAAGCTTCCTTCTTCGAGTAAGCCAAGCAATTCGCCAAGCAAATGCTGCTCCTGCCAAAAGGAAAGGGCTGAGGGCTGAGCCAACAGCTGTTCCACCATGCCAAATACCGTCCGTGAGTCAGGCAAGTGCATGTACTTTGGCAATCGCAGCGTGTAAGGGTTGATGAATGGCCTGGTTGAATAAAGTGATGGATTGTTCTCCGTTTGCTCTTCCGGAAAAGCATCCCGTCTGGGTGCATGCTCGAAATGCACCCAGTAAAAAACGGTATCCTGCCCGCAGGGCTGGAGAGGATAATGTTCCGCATCAGGCAGCAAAAGCAACATGTCCCCTTCTGTTAGCGTCCAACCCGATCCATTCTCGCCAATATGCATCTCGCCACGAACCAGGATCAGCAAATCATATGCCCCGATATTGCTGCGATGGGGATGTTGATCCCCGATTTTGTATTCCGTCCGGCCCGATCCCAGATAATAGGGTAGCGGGGGGATCCGAAGCATAATCATGGTGTCTTCCACCAGAACATTCACGCCCCTTCGGCTGTGTTAAATTTTATAGAAATTGGTTCATTCCATCGCTATTAAGTCCGTACTACCAAGCATATAATTGAGTTCGAAAAGAGTCAATTTATATAGGAGGTACGGTAAATGCAGACAACACAGGTTCACATCCGGGACAAGTTTTGGGAGGACTATTCCGAATTGGTTCGCCAAACGGTCATTCCCTATCAATGGGAAGCGCTGAACGATCGCATCGCAGGGGCAGAACCGAGCTATGCCATACGCAATTTCCGGATCGCTGCGGGACTGGAACAGGGCGAATTCGGGGGCTGGGTGTTTCAGGACAGCGATTTATATAAATGGTTGGAAGCGGTTGCTTATTCACTAAGAAACCACCCTGATCCCGAATTGGAGAACATTGCAGACGGAGCGATCGATCTGATTGGTCAGGCTCAGCATGACAATGGGTACATAAACACTTATTTCACGATCAAGGAGCCGGGCAAAGAGTGGACTAACCTGTATGAGGCCCACGAACTGTACTGTGCCGGGCATCTGATTGAAGCCGCGGTGGCTTATGCCGAAGCGACGGGCAAACATAAGATACTGGACATTGCATGCCGATTTGCCGACTTGATCGATACTCTTTTCGGCACGGGGGAGAATCAGAAGCGGGCATATTGCGGGCACCAGGAGATTGAACTGGCACTCGTCAAGCTGTATCATGCAACCTGGGAGGAACGATACCTGAATCTGAGCCGATATTTCATCGATGAGCGGGGCAGCAGCCCGAGTTATTTCACCCAGGAATGGGAACGGCGCGGCAGAACGGGCATCTGGTCGCAAGGTTCACCCAATCTGGAGATGTATCAATCACATCTTCCGGTGCGTGAGCAAACAGCTGCGGTCGGACACTCCGTACGTGCCGTATACATGTATACGGCAATGGCCGATCTCGCCCGCTTGACCAATGATGACAGCTTGAGGGTTTCGTGTGAACGGCTGTGGGCCAATACGACCCGCAAACAGATGTACATTACGGGCGGCGTCGGAGCAACCCATCTGGGCGAGGCGTTCACCTTTGACTATGATCTGCCCAATGATGCGGTGTACGCGGAGACATGTGCATCCATCGGACTCATCTTCTGGGCACGCCGGATGCTTCGCCTGGAAGCGAAAAGCGAATATGCGGATGTGATGGAACGCGCGCTGTACAACAACGTGCTTGGCAGCATGTCCAAGGACGGCAAACATTTTTTCTACGTCAATCCGCTTGAAGTATGGCCGGAGGCCAGCAAACGCAATCCGGACAAGCACCATGCGAAACCGATCCGCCAGAAGTGGTTTGGCTGTTCCTGCTGCCCGCCGAACGTGGCCCGTTTGCTCAGCTCGATGAATGATTACATCTATGATGTGTCTGCGGAAGGGCACGTGGTTCACGTTCATTTGTACATTGGCAGCACGGTGCAGTTTACGTCGGCCGAAGGCCGAGAAGTCACGCTGAGTCAGCGTTCCGAACTCCCATGGAACGGCAAAGTTGACTTCAACGTCTCGCTTGCTCCAGGAAGCGCCAATGGTGCTGCCTTTACGCTCGCGCTGCGGGTCCCCAACTGGTTCCAGAGCGGGCAGCCTGTTCTGCGAGTGAATGGTGCAGTGCAGAAGGTTACGGTGAATAACGGTTATGCACATATCAACCGCCTCTGGTCAGAAGGAGATACACTGGAGTGGCTGCTGCCACTGGAAACGAAGCTGATTGAAGCTCATCCGAAAATTCGGGCCGATGCTGGCAAGGCAGCCATTCAGCGCGGACCACTTGTTTATTGCGTGGAAGAGGCGGATAACAGAGCACCGCTTGCCTCGTTATCCATTGCCGAGACAGCCAATTTGACGGAGCGGGAAGCCGCGGATCTGCTCGGCGGTTGCATTCTGGTGGAGGGTGACGGATTGGTCGCTGACGGATCCGCATGGCCGGAGGATCAGCCGTACCAACCGATCCGCAAGTCACGTAATCCGGTACGCTTCACGGCCATCCCTTATTATTTATGGGGCAACCGCGAACCGGGTGAAATGAGCGTATGGCTGCGTAACTAAGGCGGGAGTCATCGAATCGAACCCAACGTTTCAAGGCATTGCATGACAACTGAACATAACGCGTGGTTTCGAGACTGGCAGGTCAGGAGGTCCCTAGTGTATACCGGGGACCTTCCGTCATGCCCTGCAGGTTGAAACCCGGAAGCGGAGATGAATGCATGAACACAGACCATGTACGAAAGTCCCGTATGGAGCGAATCACGCTGAAAAATCGAATTCTTCTGCTTTTTGCGGTCGTAGCCCTCATTCCTTTCCTTTTATCCTGCTACCTATCCTACCGTACGATCAATTCCATCCTGACGACCAAACTGCAATCCGGCATCCAAAGCAATCTGAAACAGGTGACATTGTCCCTGGAAAACACGCTCAGCAACCTGAACCATGCCTCCCAGCAACTTGCCTTCGAAGGAAGCATCGGCAAACAGCTGGAACAGCTCATGATTGCGGATCAACCCTATGACCGCAGTTATTTGACCGACCAGATCAAATATCAGCTAAACCTGATTGCGTTTACCAATCCCAATATCGGGCTGTCCATGTACTATTTTCGTGAAGACGATACTTATCTTTTTGAAACGATGGGGGTTAAGGATTCATTCGATCCGGAGAAACTGCCCATCATGGCCAGCTATTACGGGATTACGTATTTCGGACCCCATATCAGCAACGACAGATTTAACGATCAATACGTTCTTTCCGCGCTGCGAAAGGTGGATTTGCCTGAACGTGAGGACGCCTATGTGTACATTGAATCCGGGTTTAAGCTAACGCAAAGCATCCTTGACCTGGACGATGTTAGCAAAAACACAGCTCATCTCATTTTGGATAACCATGGGCGAGTCTCTTACAGCGAGTTAGGAGATATGTTTCCCGAAAACACGACTTTTCCTGGTTCTCGGGATTCTGCAGCTGCCGCAGCAACTTCAGGCATCACCTCAGATTATTACTGGTACAGGCAGTACAGCAATCAGGGATGGAGTGTGGTATCACTTGTTTCCAAAGCGGATTACGACCAGGAGAAAAACCGGTGGATGATGCAGATGCTTCTGTTAACCGTGTTGTTTGCCGCAGTCAGCTTGGCGATCGGCTGGTTGCTGTGGAAAATGGTATATCGGCCATTATCCCAATTTCATCGGGAGATGAAGCAGATGCTTGACAGCAACTTCGATGTGGTGGATGCAAACTCCCGCATACCAGAGTTTGAAATGCTGCTGACGCAGTTCGGGCGGATGAAGTCTCACATTGCAAGGTTATATTCCGAGGTTGAGCTAAAAGAGAAGCGAAGGGCAGATCTGGAAATCGAAAAGCTGCTGTACCAAATAAACCCGCATTTTCTGATGAATACGCTGGATACCGCTCATTGGCTGGCTGTCATGAATGGACAGGAGGAGATTGACCGGCTCGTAACTTCGTTGAACAAGTTGCTGTATTACAATTTGCGCAAAGGCGGTCAGAGCTCTACCATCCGTGAGGAGATGGATTCGCTCAGGCAGTATCTCATTCTGCAGCAGATTCGCTATAATTTTCAATTCGATGTTCGCATCCACATCGATGACGAACTGCTTAACGTATCGGTGCCGAGGTTCATTCTGCAGCCGCTGGTTGAAAACTCCCTGTACCATGGGCTGGACGACAAGGGAAGGATTGAAGTGGAAGTAAGCAGGCACAACAGCCGGCTTGAAATCTCGATCAGGGACAATGGCAGGGGCATCTCGGAAGAGAAGATCAAGGAGCTGCTGGAACAAGAACAGGCCGAACGTCATCGGGTTGGAATGGGGATCGGCATGAATTATGTCAAGCGTATGCTGGAGTCTTATTATGAAGGCCATGCCAGCCTGAACGTATCCAGCGAACCGGGAAAAGGAACCTGGATTGTCATACAGCTGCCTATTCGATGCAAAGGGGAGGAATCACCATGATCAACGTGCTGATCGTCGATGACGATCAACTTGTACGCAAAGGGCTCATGCTTGCGATGCCGTGGGATGCATTTGAAATGAAGGTCATTGGCGAAGCGGGGAATGGCGAGAGAGCGCTTGAATTTTTATCAGAGAACCGCGTGGATTTATTGATTACAGATCTGGCGATGCCTGTCATGTCAGGAATTGAGTTAATCCGTATCGCACGCAAGCAATACCCGGAATTGCCGATTGCTGTCCTTACGCTGCATCAGGATTTCGAATACATTCAGGAAGCGCTGCGTTTGGGCGCCATCGATTATATTGCCAAAGTACAACTGGAGAAGGAACGGTTCGAGGAAGTGCTTGGGCGGATCCATGACCGTATTCTGACGGACAAGCGAAAACGTTTAAATGATGATACCGCATCAGAATCCGAAAAGGACACGCTGTTTTATGGGGGGGCTGATACAGGTACATCATTACTGAACGAATCGATCTACGAATGTGAGCAAACCGGATCGGCATTCGTTGAAACGGGAGAGGGGAGCCTAAAGGACAAGTTGCACTCCTTTCGCTGGGTTCATGATGAGCGGTACTTGAATGAACTGCTGCAAGAAATGAGGACCTTGAGATTGCCCGTGCCCCGATTGATGCAGTTGCTATACGGCGTTACGGTAGACTGGAACCGAACATTCAAAAACATCGTCCAAACGGAAATGACCACGCCCGTTCATTTTGCGTCATGGCAAGACGTGGTGGAATGGATGGCTGACTTTCGTGCAGAAGCGCTTGTATTATCGGGCGGCCAGTACCTTCGCAAGGAGGTGAGCAGCAGCATTTTGACTGCCGTCAAAATTGTTCATGACGAGCTGCAGAAACCGTTATTCGCCAGCGATGTCTCGAAGCGGGTCAATCTCAGCCGCAGTTACTTCAATCAATGCTTCAAGGAAATGGTCGGGTATTCTTTTAATGAATATCTTCGCAAGATCCGGATCGACAAGGCGCGGGACTATTTGACCCAAACGGCCAAACCGATTGTCTGGATTGCGGAGCATACAGGTTATGCAGACGAAAAGTACTTCAGCCGGATGTTCCGGGAACAGGTGGGCATGCTGCCAAGCGAGTACCGTAATGCACCAAGAGGAGGGTAGACAGATGGAGCTCAGGGGGGATGAATGGATTGTAAGCGTTATCAAAAACGGACATTTCACCGCCTGTTTCTCGTTCGCCCCTCTATCCATAAACGTTTTCCCGCCGTGTTATATTGTTGGTGCTGGACGCTAATGACATTCCATTTAAGGGGGAGCATCCATTTGAGCAAAAAAATGGTCATGGTGGCGATGATGCTGTTACTCACATTCACGAGCGCCTGCAGCAGTGCAGGCAACAAGGAGAACGGAACGGCGGAAAACAATACCACGCCTGGTGTTGCTGAAGAAGGGCCGGCCGATCCGTTCGGCAAGTATGAACAGGGGATTACCCTAACGTATGGCAAAGAGGTCGATCCAACGGACAAAAGTTTGCCTGCCGGAGATACGCCGGAGAATAACCAGTATTCTCGTTATGTGAAGGACAATCTGAACATCGATACCAAGGTAACCTGGCAAGCGGCCACCGGAACGAACTATGAGCAGAAAGTAAACCTGGCGATTTCAAGTAACGATTTGCCCGATGCGCTCGTGGTCAAGGATACCCAATTGCGGGCGATGGTGAAGGCTGGCCAACTGGAGGACCTTACCGATGCATTTAATCGATACGCTTCTCCGGCTATGAAGAGTTATATGGAAAAAACGAACGGTGTATCGGCTGAGGCGGTAACATTCGACGGGAAAATGTATGCTATCCCTAGTATACAAGTACACTCCGACGGTGTTCACCAAATGTGGATACGCAAGGACTGGCTCGACAAGCTGGGACTTGAGCCACCAAAAACGATGGAAGATTTGGAGAACGTTGCGAAAGCATTCGTGGAACAGGACCCGGATGGCAACGGCCAGAACGATACGATCGGTATTGCCGGGCAACAGAATGGCGGCCGGTTATACGCCAATTTTTTGGAATCGACGAACAACACGTATGGGCTTGACCCGATCTTTGGTGCGTACCAAGCTTATCCTGGTTACTGGTTAAAAGACGATTCAGGCAGCCCGGTCTACGGCTCCATTCTGCCCGAAACGAAGGAGGCGCTCGCCAAACTGCGCGACATGTATGCTAATGGGCTAATCGACAAGGAACTTGGCATACGTAAAAGTGCGTCCGAGCCTGTAGTCAATGGAAACGCAGGTATCTTCTTCGCTCCGTGGTGGATGGGATACGGACCACTGCCGGATGCGATCAAAAACAATCCTGAAGCTAACTGGCAAGCATACCTGCTGCCGCTGGATGCCGATAGGCAATTTAACGCTCACATGGGAGCTCCTTCTACCGTATTTGTTGTCGTTCGCAAAGGATATGAGCATCCCGAAGCCGTCATCAAAATGCTGAACCTGCTCATTCGGGACGAGTCGAAATTCGATATCTCCGTGCCTGTAGGACATTATCCGCTGCGTGTTCCGATGTCCTATATGGATGAGAGCGAATATTCGGCAAAAGCGCTGCAGGAAGTGCTCGCTGGCTCAAAAAAACCTGAAGACTTTACCGATCCGGGCTACAAACTGCTTGCGGCAGATATCCAAAATGTCAAAAAGGTAAAGAAAGAGCCGTATGACAATATGGACATCCAGTACTGGGATCCTCAGGCGGACCTTGGCGTATGGAGCCGCATCTATTCGCTGTTGGTCGGATCATCTTCCTTGCAGCAGGACTACAACAAGGTATATAGCCTTTTATATTCCCAGACTCGCACAATGGAAAGCCGCTGGTCGAACCTGAAGAAGCTGGAGGATGAAACCTTCCTGAAGATCATTATGGGAGCCGCCCCTTTGGATACGTTTGATACGTTTGTCAGCGACTGGAAAAAGCAAGGCGGAGACAGAATTACCGAGGAAGTCAAGGAGTATGTCAAGTAGACAGCCTTCCAGAGCGCCGGATTCATCCGGCGCTTATTCTTGAAAGAATCAGGATGGGAGATTGCAAGGGAGGAACACCGGATGCGAAACCGAAGTTTCATCAAACATTATTACATCATGTTGTTACCCGGAATGGTGTGGCTGCTGTTAATCAGCATCATTCCCATGTTCGGGATTGCCATCGCCTTTCAGGACTTTAACCCGGGCCAAGGCATCTGGAAATCAACCTGGATCGGGCTCGAAAACTTCGAGTATATGTTCAGCCTGAACGATACCAAAACCATTTTCTTTAATACGGTGTACATTGCTGTCATGAAAATCGCGGGCAATCTGATCGTGCCGTTGATCTTTGCAATTATGCTCAATGAATTGCGTCTCATGGTGGTCAAGCGTTGGGTTCAAACGATCGTATACCTTCCGCACTTTTTGTCTTGGGTTATTCTATCCGGCATATTGCTCGATGTGTTTTCATATACGGGTCCTGTCAATGGACTACTCAACTTGCTGGGGATTGAACCGGTGCTGTTCTTTGCCCGTGCAGACCTGTTCCCGTTTATTGTCGTAGGCAGTGATGTATGGAAGGAATTCGGTTTCAACACGATTATCTATCTGGCAGCGCTGACGGGCATCAGCCCATCTCTGTACGAAGCTGCTTCGATTGACGGAGCAACCCGGATGCGCAGAATCTGGCACGTGACTTTACCTGGCTTGCGAACTACGATTGTGCTCTTGGCCGTGCTAAGTTTGGGAAACGTGCTCAACGCAGGTTTTGATCAAATTTTCAATCTGTACAATCCGCTGCTGTACTCGACGGGTGACATTATCGATACCTGGGTATACCGCGAAGGTCTGCTGAACATGCAGTACGGACTCGCAACCGCGGTTGGGTTGCTGAAATCGGTGGTCAGTTTCGTACTCATCATCGTCTCGTACCTGCTTGCTTCGAAGTTCGCCAATTACCGCATATTCTGAGAATGAGAAGGAGTCGAGCGAGATGATAAGAGAAACGACGCTGCGATCCAGAGTATTCGATGTCACGCTGCTGGTCGTGCTGCTCCTGATCGCGTTCCTGTGCATTTTGCCTCTCTGGTATACGCTGGCCGTGTCTTTAAGTGAAAAATCGGCTGCTGCTGCGGGGAAAGTATGGTTATGGCCCGTTGGCTTCAACTTCAATTCATACCAGCAAATTATCGGAGACCGTTCCTTTTTCAATTCCTTCTGGATTTCCATTCAACGGGTTGTGCTTGGTGCGACAATCACGTTTATCGTGACCACAATGATGGCTTATCCGCTTTCCAGAAGCCCGCGCGAATTTCGCATGCGCAATGTGTTTATGTGGATTCTCGTGTTCACACTGCTGTTCAATGGAGGTTTGATTCCCTGGTATATGACGGTAAAGGCCATCGGACTTTATGATACCATTTGGGCGCTTGTGCTTGGCGGGGGAGTGCCGGTATTTAACGTCATTCTGATCGTGAACTATTTCCGCAATTTGCCCAAGGAGCTCGACGAGGCTGCTCTCGTGGACGGGGCCGGGCCGTGGCGAATGTTAATCACCATTTATGTGCCGCTGGCCGTGCCCGTACTGGCCACCGTTACATTGTTCACCATCGTGTACCACTGGAACGAGTTCTTTCATGGTCTGGTGCTGACTTCAGGGCAGGATCATTATCCGCTGCAAACGTTAATCCAGCAATTTGTCGTGGTCATCGACGCGTCCAACATGACGGAAGACCAATATAAGCGGATGAATGAGTTGTCCAATCAAACACTGAATGCCGCAAAAATTTTCATCGCCATGCTTCCCGTCTTGATTGTATATCCATTCCTGCAGCGCTTTTTCATCCACGGGATTACACTCGGCTCGGTGAAGGAGTAGTAAGAGTACTAATAAACAATGAGTTATAAGTATAGCTGCATGACTGGTTAAAAAGGGGCAATTGGTATCCGCATTAATTATAAATTGAATCATTGAACTAACGGGAAACGATAGCTCAAAAACAAGAAGGCGGCCGATCAACGTGATCAATTGCGTTTTCAACTAGTGGGCTAACAATAGGATCATTGCAGAAATGCTGACCATCCTCTTTTGTATACCTTTTAGGAGAGTAGCGAAATGGAAAATTTTATTAGACTGATGTCCTCATTAAGCTAACGGGCAGGATAGTTCCAAAATGTAGTAAAATCTAAAACAATGACTACATTGATAATTCAATGGGAATAAAACGGGTTTGATTGTATCTGGAGGAACGTTGATCTGGCTGTCGATACTGACAGGAGGATTTGGATTAATAGATTAAAGTCGAAGAGGGACTAGTTTGCAGTCCCTCTTTTTGACAATTCTACGATCAGCAACGGTATCATCATCTCCGGTTCGCTCATCATTCGCATTGACGACATTGTACAGGGAGATCTAACCCGGTTAACCTAGTTGCTGCGAACCATTGAACCACACGGATGTGATCGACAAGGTATCCGAGATATTGGTTGTCGGATTACCGTTTACGAGAATAAGGTCAGCGCGCGCACCTTCGGTAATACGGCCGCGATCGTGAAGACCAAAGCAACGGGCCGGTTTAGAAGTAGCCGACTGAAGAGCTTCAATTGGAGTGAACCCTGCCTTCACCAGCAGCTGCATTTCGTGGTGGACGCTTGCTCCGTGAGCAAGGCCGCCAAGGTTCGGAACGGGAACTGGCGCAACATCCGTCCCTACCAGAATATCAACTCCGGCACGGTGAAGATCCATCACATTCTTAAAGCTGTTCTCCATATTGCCTTGCGGGAACGTATTGAAGCTTGAGTTCAAAATACCGATCCAATCCGAACTTAATTTGGAATGAACACGCGGATCATTCGCCAATTCCGATGCCGGTTTCCCAACAATCGATGAGTTCAACACTAAGCACGGTGTAACAAAAGCGCCTGAATCCGCTATGGATTTCACCAACTCGGACGTGTACTCGGGTCTGTCGATAAACAAGTGGCCCAAACCGTTGACTCCAAAATCGATGGCTGCTTGCGATGAAAAAGCCGTCAAGACGTGGGCGATGACCAGCTTATCGAACTTGTGGGCTTCTGTCACGGCTGTTTTTAGAATCTCGTCGCTTAGAACAGGCAGGCCGGGTGCACCCATGACCGTCCCTTCTTCAATCATGATCTTAATATAGTCGGCACCATTCTCCACTTGAGTATGCACATGTTTAATCGCTTCTTCCACCGTTGTCACTTGCGGTATTTCATCGTGAGCGTATGCGGCCAACATCGCTTCCCGGTCTTCCTCCGATAACTTTTCTAACTCCCTTAATACGAATTCCGGTATTTCATCTCCATCCGGCAGCAATTCATCTGGGTGTCCGCCCGGAGCGGTGATGGCTGTGCCGGCAGAACGGACGTCTGCAACGTCATCTACATTTTTTAGCTGGATCTCGCGTCCTCTTTTCGTAAAATCGCCGTTCATTTCGAGTTCTGTCGTAACGCCGAATTTTAAGGCATCTCGTAATCCGCCGATTGAGGTGTGGACATGTGCATCAATCAGCCCAGGCATTAAAGTCGCATTTTCCCCATCGATAATCGTTGCATCGGCCGGAAGGTCTCCACCTACTGCAATAATGGACTCCCCTTTGATGACAACATGTCTTGAAGCAATAACTTGTTCTCCATCAAAAATACGTACATTTGTAATCACAGTAACTTGTTCTAACGCAGCATTTTGATTTATCTTCTCCATTTGAAATTCCTCCAATGTGTTTGTCTATAACAATTCGAATTATAACTATTAGAATTCTAACTGTCAATAAACTAATCTTTTTGACATTCGTATAGGATCACTGTATAGTTTAGTTGCTTACAATTAGCTTTCTAACAATTTCAGGAGGGACGATCATGCAATCCCGAAAGGATACGCCTTATTTGGATTTGTTTCAGATTATCGGTCTTAAATTAAAGAAAAGAGCAGACGAGAGTATAAAGGAACTCGGGTTAAACGCTCAACAAGGAAAAGTAATCGACTATATTTACGAGAACCAAGATAATCATATTATTCAAAAGGACCTTGCAGATCGGTTTCATGTGCGTGGGGCCAGTATTACAAGCATGCTTCAGGGTCTAGAGCAAAAAGGGTTCATTGAGCGCAAAATTCCGGCCAATAATGAACGGCAAAAAAATATATATGTATTGCCAAAAGCGATTGAGTTGATTGAAGGCTTTAATGACTCATTCCAAAAGGTGGAGGATGAAATCGTTCAAGCCCTTACTAACGAGGAGAAGCAAGTCTTAAAGAAATTGTTGATCAAAATCAATGAGCGCATATAAAGAAGAGGATCCCCATGAGGCTATGGAGACATTTACAAATTAAAATACGTTTGTCCCAGTTGAGGAGCATTTAAAACAGCAAGAAATGAACAATCCATATGGTCATCAAATAATATTCCATAGATAACAAGACTTAAACTAAAAGATCAGGAGGGTACAAATAAGCTTTAAGCTAACGGGAAACGTTTGCTAAATACAATCAAGAAAGCAGCCGATCAAATTGATCGGCTGCTTTTCTTCAAGTAACGGGCAGGTTAGTTTCGGTATGTGTTATTATTTGTTTGATGGAGTAAACTAAAGGGTGAGACGAACATGAGTCAGTGTTTTCCAAAAAAGGTAAGTATAACGATCAAAAGCTTACAAGGGAGTGAACTATATTAATATACAGCATCCCTATTTACGACAAATTCAGCTTAAGAGGCAACATGTACCCACCTATAATCGTTACCCCTTTGATTTGGCGGTCATTCGAAACCTAAATACTCTTGATTTCCACCCCAAGGTAACCTACATCGTAGGTGAAAATGGGATGGGCAAATCAACACTGATGGAGTCCATTGCTGTCGCATGGGGATTTAACCCGGAGGGTGGGACGATCAACTTTTCCTTCTCAACCCAGGCTACCCACTCGAGCTTATATGAATATATACAATTGATCAGAGGTCCGCGACGCCCGAGGGATGGCTTCTTCTTTCGGGCAGAAAGTTATTATAATTTAGCCACGACGATCGATGAGTTGGACAGCCAACCTTCATTCGGTCGCCCGATTCGCCCTATTAAAGATTCGTACGGTGGCAAGTCCTTGCATGAGCAATCGCACGGAGAGTCGTTCTTTTCCACTTTCATTCATCGGTTCGGGGAGAATGGATTATATATACTGGATGAGCCTGAGGCTGCATTGTCTCCTCTTCGCCAAATGGCGATGTTAACACGAATCCATGAACTTGTTTTGCAAAACTCTCAATTTATTATTGCGACCCATTCCCCAATCCTGATGGCATATCCAGATTCGATTATTTACAATCTAAAGCCGGATGGTATCGAGGTCCAAGTATTGGAAGAAACCGACCATTATATGATTATGAAAGAGTTTGTGAATAACAAGGATCGGATGCTCAGAGAGTTATTCGAAGAAGCTCAAGATTAAGCTAACGGGAAACGTTAGCTTAATAAAAAACTAGTGGATGATAATAGGGATCGTTGCAGAAATGCTGACGATCCTTTTTATATACATTTAGGGACGGTAGAGAACGAAGAAATTATATTAAAGTGATGATGCCTCATTAAGCCAACGGGCAGGTTAGTTCAATACATGATATCGAAAATATCACTAAAGAACCGTTTTATATTTTGCCGAAAATCTTGCTAAAGTGTTCAGCTCGCCAGCTGATTTTTGGCTGGAGCTAGATAACTAAAAAGTGTAGGAACTCAGTGATTAGTCTCTTCAAAAAAGGTGTTGGATTGGAAAAAACCACTCTACACCTTTTTGCTAATGATGTTGGAATTTTAGCCAAAAGGCAGCTAGCAATGACAATAAATTACCGCTCGGTTACGTTGCGTAGAGTTACTTGGGATATGGATGAATTTTGTACTTTAATTAGATATACATCAAATTAATTCATATAAAAAGTCAGGTTTTATAATAACAGTGGGCATTCCAGGATTCTGTGTCCTACAATGCCGCTGTTTCTATATCCTTTTAGCTGACGCTGAAGATGAATGGAGGGAGTACCTATCGACTATATGGTTGAGCCTTCCTATGCTACAGAGCTCAGATATATGTTGAAGGATGCGAATGCAAAAGGGTGCAGGTAATATTAGCTGGGCAACTGAACAATTAGTTAGCAAGCTGATTAAAAGAAAAGTAGGTAAGACAAAAGCTCCTGCATCAAAAGCTTGATCTTTGCAAAAATGAAGAGGCTGGCAATCACTGCTCCCTGTTTTGTAACCATTTAACCGTTCCAATGAGACCTAGAAGTCCGATTAAGAAAACCAGTAAATAACTAGTACCCAACAAGGGAAGTAAAGATACTCCGCTTTCCTGCAAATGCAAAGCAGGTACAGACCAAGGCAGATAAGCTCCAATGGCGGTAGGACCGAACACCAATGCCAACATTAAAGTTGTAAATGCAAAGCTGATCGGTACCAGATAGCCACGCGATATACAGGCCAATAGGGCAAGAGGAGCACTTAATAATAGGTGGAGAGCACCAATCATAAGTATTAAGAACAAATAATGTTGAACAATTGCAAACGAAAAGCCAGGAAGTCCGATTGAAAAACCAAGTATTAAGGCATAAGCAAAGCTGATCAACATCATTACAAAACACCAGTATATAATTGCGACATATTTGGCAATCGCGATTTTACCACGTGATACAGGCAAAACGAGCAAATCCTTGAGCGTTCGATCAGAATACTCTCGGCCAAATGTCCAACTTGTTACCAATCCAAACCCCAGCAGCCCAAATACAGATGCATACAAAAACGCAATCCGTTCAAAAAAAGAAGACCAATTGGGCTGTCCTAAGAACAACGTGATGACAAACAATATAAACAGAAGCGTACCCCATAAAACAAAGGACCGACGCAATTTGTAAACTTCAACACTACAGGCTGTCAACAATGGTCTCAATCTGGTTTTTCCTCCTTAACTCCGATTACATTGAGAAAATAATGTTCCAAGTTCTCTTCTTCAATGTTAAGCATGGTGAGCGGTACTTCATGTTGAGCAAGCAATCTCGCAATATGTTCGGGATGCTTAACAGCATGATCATCCGGTAGCGCAAAGCCGTTATTCGAAGTCGAATGTACCTCATACCCGTAGTCTGAAAGAATAGCTTGAGCCTTCCGATCATCCTTCGTTCCGATCATCAACTGCTTTCGTCGGATGGTTTCAAAGTCTTTTGTTGTCAGTTCTTCAAGCAAAACGCCTTTGTGAATAATGCCGATTCGAGAAGCCATTTTGGACATTTCCTCAAGGATATGGCTCGATATAAATACGGTAACCCCTTGTTGAGAAGCTAGAGTTTTCAGCATCTCCCTTATCTCGACAATTCCGGCTGGATCAAGCGCATTGGTTGGCTCATCAAGAATCAGAACGTCTGGCTTATGAATTAACGCTTTGGCCAATCCAAGTTTCTGCGCGTTACCAAGTGACAAATCTCTTGCCTTACTATCCGCATATTGGGTCAAATTCAATTGCTCCATAATTTCGTCAACTGCCCTCGGAACCGGTAATCCCCGCAATCTGGCCATCAAACTCAAGTTTTCCCTAACCGTAAAGGTAGGGTAGGCATAGGGAACTTCCACCATATAACCTACTCGCCTAGATAAATCGGGATTCCCATTCGCCCAGCGCTGACCAAACAAATACACTTCTCCGGAAGAAGGCTTGCTCATTCCGAGAAGAGCTCGGATGGTTGTCGTTTTCCCTGCACCGTTCAACCCCAGGAATCCATAGATTTCTCCTTTCTTAACGGAAATCGAAACGCGATCTACAGTGACTTTATTCCCGTATTGCTTTGTCAAGTTAACGGTTCGAATAATATCTTCCATAGTAACAGTCCTTCCATAACCTAAATTAAACGAATATAAGAGCCGGCAGCCATATGAGATGTTGAAAAGAATTCCGCCGGCCTTGTCCAAATCAGTTTGCGCGATAAATGGAATTCAAGTAATTTGAAATCGTTGCGGTATCATTAATGGAGGCCCGCAGTGCAATGTAACCGTCGGGACGAATCAATACGAATTCATCACTTGTTACATCGTAAATTCGATAGGCATTCCCTGTTGCGTCTATTATGCCTTCCACACTTTCCACACGGGATGGAAGGATGCAATGCACATGAAGTTCGTCGTAGGTGAAGTTATCCAAAGAAAGATGATCTGTGCGGTTTACAAAAGCCAAAAGAGTCCAGTGGGGACCACGTAACAGGTCAAATACACTTCCTGCAAAATCTGTACCTTGCAGACCCTCGGCATTAGGAGCACGATCCCCGGGCAATAAACGGGTAACATTCGTTCGGGCAGACGGGCGGGTAAGAGAACTTGACCGATAGGAAATGAGAAGCCCACTCGTCAGATCGTCGGATATAGTGCTCAAAGACTGGGACAACCCCCCGCCTTCAGTCGCCGTTCCTATGACACCATCCATCTTCTTCGAGCTGTCCTCAAGCACGGCTTGAGCCACAGGGCGGCGCTCCTCATCGTACGTGTCGAGCAAGGCGGTGTCTGCTCCGCGTATGACAGTTGCCAGCTTCCAGCCGAGATTGTACGCGTCCTGCATCCCCGTATTCATGCCTTGACCGCCAGCCGGCGAATGAACATGAGCAGCATCGCCGGCAAGGAAGACCCGGCCATTGCGGTAGCATTCAACCATACGGACGTTGACCCGGTAGATGGAAAGCCAGGAAGCATCCGTGAGCCGAACAAGTCCTGCCCCGGCCCGGCGGTCAAACATGGCTTGATACGCCACTAGCGATGGCTGCTCTGGTTCTTCAATGTCTGCCGGAATTGTAGCCTGCAGCTGCCAAATATCGGATTTCGGTAGCGGTGTCACCCCGACCATCCCCTCCGAAGATGTCCAGATATGGATATGGTCACGATCTAACCCTTCCAATCGTACATCGCCAAGATACCACCGCTCATCATCATGTGTTTCTCCAACCAGCTGCAACTGAATAAACTTGCGGATATTGCTTTTGCCCCCGTCAGCGCCGACGACATAGCGAGCCCGAATTTGCTCTTCTCCTTGCGGTGTATTCACGGTTACCGTCACACCATCCAAATCCTGTTCAAGCCCTACAGCCTCCACGCCCAACTCGACTTGACTGCCAAGCGCCGCATAGCGGTCGCGCAATGCTTTTTCCACATCATACTGAGCAATCCAGACCGGATCACGATAGGGTGTCTCCAGTTCGGCACTGGCTGCAACGGTAATAGTCGGCTTGTCCACATTCCTACCATCTGCGGTATAGTAACGAACAGGCAAATCCATAACACCTGTGTCCATAATGTAACGAACGGCCTCCAAATCATCAACAACCTCAAGCGAGCGGGGCTGGATTGCTTTGGCGCGAGACGCTACGTTATATAAGACGCTTCGTTCAATAATACGATGGTTGACGTTTCGGCGGGCAAGGTCACAGGCAAGTGTAAGCCCTGTTGGTCCGGCCCCGACAATGAGAACATCAACAAAAGACTGCACGGTTTTCATGGATAAAATCCTCCTTAATCATTGATTGTGGTATGTCGCATTGATTATACTACACCGTGCAGTGTAGTTTGTAAAGTGGAACTCATTTTTGATAGTATACCTATAGGGGGGAAACATAAGGATGGATAATACGGAAAACAAAAAAATCCGCAAAGGCTCTTCAGACAAACGAGCCAAAATTATTGCGGCAGCACGAGACCTGTTTCTTTCAGATGGGTTTGATCGTTCCAGCGTCGATGCAGTCGCAGCTAAAGCGGGAGTTTCCAAACGGACCGTTTATGATTATTATGGCGACAAACAGAACTTGCTGCTTGCTGTTGTGGAAGAAACCAGTGAGGCGGTTCTGGACATGATCAAGAAAGGGATATCAGACTACCTTTGGGAATTCGAGGATCTGGAGCAAGCGCTCATCTTATTCTGCGAACAATTCGTAGCTTCTGCGAACGGTTCGTCCGATTACAGCGCTTTGATCCGTCTGGTTACAATGGAAGCGGCCAACCTACCAGGCTCGTTTTTAGAAAAGCTGGATAACGCAACGGAAGAGGGGATTATCAGGAGGTTTACCGAGTTTGGACAAACCGGACTGCTCGATGTGCCAGATCCTGTAATGGCTACAAAGCACTTCGCTGCCTTAACGTTTTTGTTGGTATTTGATCAACCGATAAAAGCAGGCAATTTGGAGGAGGAACAAACCAAACGCATCATCTCAGAAGGCGTACGCGTCTTTCTTTGCGCTTATGGAAAACGCACTGTTTAAAACGAAAATCAGCCATCAAAACTGATTTCGGTTTTGCTTAACGATAAAAAGACTGGCATATATATATGTCGAGGGGTGAGAACATCGTCCCATTGAAGTCGCTATTTTAGCGGCTTTTTTATGTTATCGGTACAAGAACATAGTCCGATTACCGATTAGATGATTATCTAAATAAAAAACGCTGTATAAGTAGCGTACTACAGGGCAGTTTTCACATTCTTATTGGAAACAAAGACTCGATAAGAGAAACACGGTCAGCTAGGGATTTCAGGGAGCGTAATCTATAATTCTTTAATTATTTTGTATTTTCATTTTAAACGTACGCCTTCCAAATCTTCGATTTGCAAATCAGCAATGGAATATAAGACAGCTCCGCCAGCCATTTTCACACGATCATTTTCGAGTTTGCAGTATAAAGTTCCACCACGTTTAGAAAGCTGTCTTGCTGTTATCTCCTTTTTACCCAACCGTTTTGCCCAGTAGGGAATGAAGTTACAGTGCGCGGAACCGCATACTGGATCTTCATTTACGTTTGACTTTGGAAAAAAGCTTCTAGATGCAAAATCGAATTTGTCGCTTTTCGCTGTAATGGAGACAACAAAATCGTCTGGTAACTCTTTCAGTTTAGAGAAATCAGGTGTAGCGGTTTGAACCGCTTCTGGCATCTTATATAAACAAAATCAACCGAGCCAAGCCCTTCTTTTACAAAGAGGGGCTTGGATTGTTTTGCATTCAGAGGTAAGTAACAAGAAAAAAACAACTGAGAGTGCAAACATTTTGGGGAGAAATGCACCCCTTTAGGGTGGACATTGGAAAAACCCTAGGTTTAACCTATGAAATTCTATGGCGATCAAAATTATTTTGACGAATTCAGGGGAGGGGCTCATTTTCATAGGCACGTCTTTCGGATTGATCCATAACGGCCAGAAGCTTAGAGGAAGCCCCATTTTGCAAACTCCTTCGGTGAAATTTGTAAACCATATAAAATGCAAAGTTCACTTGACACATATTGCAAAGTGAACTATGCTAAAAATGCAAAGTAAACATTGCAAGGACGTGATCACTTGAAGACAAGAATTGCAGAACTGCGTAAGCAGCATAAGCTGTCACAGGAAGAGCTGGGACGAATTGTTGGTGTTACCCGGCAAACCATCACCTCCCTTGAAAGGGGAAAGTATACGGCTTCCCTTATACTTGCTTACAAAATTGCCAATTTTTTCGGACTCGCCATTGAAGATGTTTTTGATTTCAGCGAAGTGGAGGAAATGTAAATGGACAATTACAAGATTAAAGTAAAAACTCGCAAAAACGTACTGTCACTGGTAGCTGCTGCTACACTATTGATCTATGTAGGACTCATATTTTACCGAGGTGGACTACCCGATTTGCCTAGTTTTATAAAGGGATTTCACACAGGCGCTTTTATCGGGGTTGAAGTGGCCGTCGCTTTTTTCCTCGTCAGGTATATAAAAGCCAGCAATAATGAAACCGAGCTGAAGAAGCAGTATATTGAGGAGAATGACGAGCGGAGTGTAATGATACTCCAGAGTGCCGGCACACTCAGCACAGCAATCATTCTCATTGGTCTGGGCATTGCCTCCGTGATCGCCGGTTTCTTTAATTCCTTGATATTCTACACCTTACTAGCTTGCTTATTATTTGTTTTAATCGTATTTTTTGCATCGTGGATGTATTATGCGAGAAAAATTTAAGGTTTAGATCAAAGCAGAGGATCTCATAATTTCAGGTCAGGAACAGTTTACCAGTGAAAATAGTGTCGAGGGACAAGAACATTGTGTAATTTCGGTTAGTAAATATCTAAATAGTATCATGATGGATCATGTTGCTAGGATTAGATTTTCTTTGAATATAGAAAAAGAGCCGCAAGCGCGGCTCAAATAAATTAAAAATTAAGATGTAATAAAGGTTTTATATGATCAGCAGCAACACTAAACTGATCTGAAAATTCCTTGGAACTCTGGTACTCTATCGGCAAGTCATTCAGGAATAATTTGACCTGTTTGGCCACTTTTGCTCAATTTCACCATTAGACCCTACCTCACTGGCAGTCCCCACACCTGCAAATAAACTTAGGCTGGTGACGAGAACTAATAGTCCTCCCAATGAAATTAAAACTTTCTTTTTCTGCAATTAAGTAAACCCCTTAATGTTTTTTGCTATGTACACAACATTAGCGATGTTAAAACAAAAAAAAGAGAATAGATCTATCTGTACAATTTTCCAATTGTACAGAGTATGAAATACTAAATAGGATCAGTCCAGTATGGAGCATGGCATGTGTAATTGAAAACAACCCCAATCGTAAAAAGTCGATTGGGGTTGTTGTTTCTACATGGATTATATACTTTCAGAAGCAATGGGATTTTTCATTGTCCGTTAATCTCGGATGAATATAAATATTTACCTCTTGCATAAAGAACATGCGTTCGGTTTATAATATACAAACATACGTTCTTAAATGTACAGGAGTGATTTCAGTGTTGGCTAAGCAACGAACCATTATGCTCATTGATATGCAGTCGTTTTATGCTTCGGTCGAAAAGGCGAAAATGCCTCAATACAAAAATAGACCACTCGCCGTCGCGGGAGATCCAGCAAGGCGTTCTGGAATTATCCTTGCCGCTTGTCCATTAGCCAAAGCTAAAGGGGTATCTACCGCGGAACCACTCTGGCAGTCTCTTCAGAAGTGCCCTGAACTGATCATTGTGAGACCACACATGCAAGAATACATCGAAGTATCCACTCAAATCATGTCCATTATTGAGGAGTTCACCGATCTGGTCGAACCGTACAGCATAGACGAATTATTCGCTGATTTTACAGGGTCTATGCATCTATTCGGTAATGATCCAGTCGATTTGGCCAAGCAAATTCAAGACAAAATCTATAATGAAACAGGTGTTTACGCGAGAGCTGGTATTGGCGAAAACAAAATCATCAGTAAACTGTGCTGCGATATGATTGCTAAAAAAGCAGAGGGGGGTATTTTCCACTTAAAGAAAGAGGAACTACACCTTCACATTGGAGATAAGCCCATCCGCGATATGTGGGGGATTGGCTCAAGAATGGAAAAACATCTGTGGAAGATGGGCATCCGAACCATTAAAGACCTGGCAAATACGCCTCTTTCCAAATTAAGAAGTAAGTGGGGTGTTAATGGAGAAGTCATCTGGAGAGTCGCAAATGGACTCGACAATTCGCCGGTAACCGTCAACACGCACAGTACACAAAAGGATATCGGAAACGGAATGACCCTGTCTAGAGATTTCACAGAGGCATGGGAGATCGAAGTGGTTATCCTCGATATCTGCACAGAAGTGTGTAGAAGAGCCCGCAAAAAGGGGCTGATGGGTTGTGTTATTTCCGTGAGTGTGTCTGGAGCGGATTTTGACCATCCAACGGGTTTTCACAGGCAGGTAAAACTGTCTGACCCTACAAACATAACTGTTGATGTGTGCAAGATAGCCAAGTGCATATTCCATCAACACTGGGATGGGCAACCTGTGCGCCGTGTAGGTGTATCCCTTTCTCAATTATCCAACGCGGATACATATCAACTATCTTTTTTTGATGATCAAGAGCAGAAACGGGCCATTGATCAGGTGATGGACGACATTAAGGATCGATTTGGCGACATTGCCATTCTACGAGCGAGCTCCATTACGGCTGCGGGTCAAGCGATAGATCGAGCATCTAAAATTGGGGGGCATTATAAATGAGCAAAAAACTGGAGGCCAATGGATTATGGGAATCGAGCCGAATGATGCTTCCACAACATAAAGAACGGATTATACAGCATCGTACTCAAGTTCACTATCAAGCGAAACCTCTGATCCATGAAGATGAGTGGGAGATTATTGCACAAAATATAGATATGTCGCTTAACTATACATTGCAAGCCACCATTGAAGTGTTTCATGAGTGGGGCAATCGGTATATACATGGGATCGTCACTTCAGTCAGTACCTTTGGAAAGAAAATCAAAATTGAAATGGAGAATGGATTTGAATGGGTCGATTTTGATCAATTGGTCGCAGTAAAACTTGAAGAAGGAGGCGTGTAAAGTGCGACAGACTTCTGAGGAACTTTCACTCGTGAAGAGGGTGGTAGAACTCCCCTATCTTTTAGGTGCTCTGGAGGTAGATAAGCATAAAATATACGCTTCAAACTTCAAAATGAAATCTGTGTATATTGACTACCTGGACGGGACCCAAAAGAAAATTGCTTTAGAAATGTACAAATCGAAACAAAGGCTAAAGGAACATCATATTAAAATCATAGATGAAAAGAGATCTGAGCTGAGTTTAACGGTAGATTATTCGGTAAGAGGTTACCTTCATAAAATGACACTATTGTGGAGCAAAGTGAAAGTGGATGTAACCTTAATGCTTACTGAACATATGAACGTTGATATTACTGAATTGCCCACATGAACATGGAGTTCAAGCAGAATAAGGTCTATAACCACATCGGGTGATTGGCCGAGAAGAGTTTCACCATAGGGATCAAAGAATGTATTATTGAAACATTAAATGTTGAATTTGCTCTTACAGTGTTTGGGTTTTGATTGGTACTGTTGTAAGTAATCTGAGACCTATTAACCAGACCGGTTCTGTATCACAAACAAATAAGGAGGAGTATGGTTGAACAACAATTTAGAGACATTTCTAAAAAATGTCCCTTTAGAACTACCTCGTTTGTTATACATATATAAACTTCATCATGAATACCTGGGAGGTGCCTTAAAGAAACATGGATGAGGAAACCGAATACAGAATTAAAAGAGTTCAAGCGGGCGAAATTCAGGATTACGTTTATATCGTTCAAAAATACCAAACACAGATATTTATGTATTGCTTGAGACTTATTTCAAACAAACAGGAAGCTGAGGATGCTGTTCAGGACGTTCTGGTTAAGGCCTATGAGAAAATAAACCTCTATAAGCCTGAGGTGAATTTTTCCTCCTGGCTCTACAAAATGGCCTATCATCACTGCATAAACATCATTCGTCGAAGAAAAGTGCAACAGAAATGGAAATTCAGACTAATGACTCAAGATCAATCTACCATTAGTCCTGCGGAGATGCTGGATCGCCAACTGTTTAACGAACCACTAAGCCGGGCGCTTGGAAAACTGAATGTGGTTGAACGGAACCTACTGATTCTGCGCGTTTTTGAAGAAAAATCGTTTGTAGAAATAGCTGAAATTCTTAATAAAAGTCCCGATGCCGTCAAGAAAAAGTTCGCCAGAACCAAAATCAAACTCAAAAAATGGATGAGTCCAAAGGAGGAAGAACTGTGCCAAAATTACAACGTACTTCTCAAAACGAAAATCTGAAGGAAATGGATCTTTTGATCGAAGAAGAGTTTCAGAATTTTGATGTCACTGACAAAGTCATGACTCGGGTCCGGAAGCTGGCAGTTCACAAGCGAGAGTTAGATGCGAGAGCACGAATTCGTCAAAGAATCGTGGTTCCCGGGCTAGCCGCAATGTTCGTTCTTGGAGTATCAGTGACTGGGTATGCTGCCTCACAATATATTGAATTCCTTAACAATAAAGGCGAGGTGGTACTAAACACTGCCGCCGCCAAAGAGCCGACTGACTTTGTTACAAATTACACAAAAAGACTGGGCTTTTACACAAATCAGATTAAAGAACAATTGCAACCTGGGGATTATGTAGCCTATTATGTCAAAGATGAGTTAATTAACAACGCGGATAAATTAAACCCCGTAAAATTTGAATATAAGTGGATCGAATATTCTAATTTCAGCAGTTTGCAAGCTGAAATTACGCGGACGCAAGCTCCAGTTTTAAAATCAATAACGCAACTTCCTCAAGGGTACCAGTTTGATTACGGATACGTTTATCCTGCCGATCTGTATACAAACCATCTCGCAGATGCTGCTTACCTGAAGTTAACAGACGACCTTAGAAGACAAGCTGAATCTTCTTCGGATGGGCAACGGGTCTATATTCAAAAACTGAATTGGAACAAGGCTGACTTCTCTTTAGCACGCTATGTCAAGGGGAAGAACGTTGTAACTGTAATGGCAACAAGAATATTCCCCGACTCCAAAGTGACCATATTCCAGGACGATCAGGCTAAATCCGAGAAGCTGAACATTCAAGATAATGAGGTCTATTATATTCAATCCGATATTAAGGATAGGGAAACTAATTCCGTTACTCCCCATCGGATTGGATGGAGGGACGATCACAATCATTTGTTGTATGAAATATCCAATAATGGGGACAGCAATCTAAGTAAAGAGGATCTGATCAAAATAGCTGAAGAGATGATTACATCTCCTTAGTATTCTAAACAACAAAGGGAAACAAGGCACTTTAGACATTAGTTCTGCTTTACTGAAAGACACAAGATATGCGGCAGCACTGATATGTGAAACTAATCTAATAAATGTCGAGGGACAAGAACATATTCCCATTGAAGTCGCTATTTTAGCGGCTTTTTTATGTTATCGGTACAAGTTCGTTTCCCGAGCCAAGGACAAGAACATGTTCCTATTGCCGATTAGGCGTATATCTAATCGTTATCTTGTCGTTAATTCATTAAACTAACGGGCAGGTTAGTTTAATAAATTGAGGAGGTCAACGTGTCGGATATACAAAAATGAGTTGAATAGTAACGAGCCCAAATATAAAACTCCCTTGATTTAGCGGAACGATAGTTCCATAAAAGAAAAGTTATAAACACAAACCCTCTCCACCAAAGGAGTGGGTTTGTGTTTATACCGATATGTATATCTTGTGGTCAAACTGTACTTTGTGCTTAGATACATCACGGTGAACCGTATCACAAGCAGTGGTAAGGCGAAGAATCGAGTTGAAGGTTGACGCTATAATGCTACGTTTGGAATTGGGTGCTTAAAATAAGCATTTAAGCACTTATTGAAACGGCTGGCCATAATTCGGTGAAAATACCGAACTATGGCCGTCTATGCTCGTATTTTATTTTTTAACTCTCCTTGACATATCTACTCCAAAAATGGCCAAGTGTCCTATAGTGCCTAATGAATTAATTCGCAGTACCTCTGCCGCTTATACAGCTGTCATCACCGTAAGAGAAAACACTAAAGCCCTGAACAGAACTAACCCTCGTTTATTCTTAACTGTTTGTTATAAGAACTATTTTTTGGTAATCTCTGCAAAGTAGAAAGAACTACTCCGCATACAATGAGGGTGGAACCGCCAACTTGTGTGAAGGTGACTGGGGTACCGAGCATGAAGTAACCAAGCAACATGGCTACAAATGGTTGGAGATTCAGAAATACGGATGCTTTGGCAGCGCCAACTTTACGAATTTGATTGTTCCAGATGATTGCACATAAGCCTTGAATGAGCAGAGCAGAACCGATTAAAAGTACCCACCATCCCAAGGAATGGGAGCTCTGTTCATGAGGTTCGCGCCATGCTGCCACCGGAAATACGAGCATGCAGCCCAGCAATGTTGAATATGCAGTCGCTCCGAGTGCATCCATTTTTTCTGTGAGCTTTCTCATTAAGATGGTAGAACCAGAGAATGCGAGCATGCAAATAAACATGATTCCCATACCAGTTGTCAGTGATACATGTAATCCTCTACCTTGGCTGACTACAAAAAAGACACCGATAAGAGCAACCAGAGATCCTACCACCATACGCAGAGTGAATGGTTCTTTTAAGAAGAGTCGCGCTAGCAAAGCGGTAACTATAGGAGAGAGCGATAAAATAAGCGAAGCTGTCGTTGCATCTATCGTCTGCAATCCAGTAAAGAAAGATACCTGATGCAGTAACATCCCAATAAGAGCGAGTGGAATTAAGTAGATGATATCCCCTGAAGTCAATCGAATCATACGTCTGGACAAGATGAGATAGCCAATTAGGAACACGGAGGAGACGGCAAGGCGGTATGCGGAAAGATGTATTGCAGGAAACTCCTGCAGCAAGAGTGAGCCGAATATGAAATTGCTTCCATAAAGAGTTGCACAAAGTAAGAGAAGCAGGTAAGTTCGCAAGCCGATGCGCCTTCTTTCAAAATTTGACTAATCCAATAGCTTTATTGGTTAAGCTGTCGTTTGATGGCAACCAGTTCGATCTCGATTTCAGCGCTACGTGGTAGCTTAGCTACCTGTACGGTAGTTCTTGCGGGATGATGGTTACCAAAATAGTGACTATAAACGTCATTCATTTGCCCGAAGTGATCTAGATTCGTCATAAAAACGGAGGTTTTCACAACGTCTTCTAGGGTGAAACCAGCTTCAGATAACACGTTCTGAAGGTTCATCAGGATCTGTTGGGTTTGTGCAATGATGCCTTCCTTTAATTGGCCTTCAGCATCTATCGGGAGCATTCCGGATGTATAAATAACATTTCCGGTAGCAATGGCTTGCGAATAAGGGCCTATTGCCGCCGGCGCTTGTGCGGATGTAATCATAGTATGAATCATGGTGAATTTTCCTCCTTTATTGAATATAGAATGATTGTCGTTTTTGTTCGCTTAATAAAGAACCCGCAGTAATAAGCTGCGGGTGCGAGATAGTATTAAAATCCGCTAATCGCGTCGTTATTGACCCGCTGGTGTGTAATTCTCGTCTAGAAATGATTGAACAGCTTGGAACGCTTGAACTCTATTTTTTTCGAGCAGTACCATATGAGTACCTTCTCCGATTTCCACCCAACGGCGATAAGCAGCTCCAGTTAAGGAAGTAAAGAAGTTTTGTGCCAAATCTAATGGTACATCGATATCCCACTCCGCATGAATGAGGAGTACGGGTACGGTGATATCTTTAGGTTCATAGAAGGCTTTGCCAACCGTCCAATATTCACGTATGTCTAGAATCGGTCCGTTGGTAGCGCGAATATGCTCAGGGTGTACGGTCTTGTTATTAAGATCGGAGGCCAGCGTTGCTTCAACCCATTTTTCAAACCAACCCTCAGGGAGCAAGCTGTCACGTTTTCCTTCAGGAGCAGCACTTAACCAGCGTTCTTTAGTAGTAGCTGCGGGCACAAGGCGATAAGAGCCAAGCGGGCCGCCTGTATCAATAGGGATTGGTTTGTTGCTCAGCCACTGAGGAGCAATAAGGGTTAACTTGTTCACTTTGTTATTATTACGGCTTGTATATGCCCCAGCCACCGTACCGCCCCAAGACATCCCAAGTACATTGACCTTCGATAGATTTCGATGCTTTAGGACGAAGTCTACGGCCGAGCCAAAGTCACGAACTCCGGTTTCTGTACGGACAAGCGGAGGATTCTGATCAGCAGGTTGCTCCATTTCTGGCGGTCTTGTGGATCCACCATAGCCACGAACATCTACTGCATAGACGTCATAACCGTGACTTGCGAGGTAATCAAGGAAGGTGAAACCGTCTAGCTCCACATCATATAGGCTGCCAATTGGATAAGTAGCACCGTGGACCATGACGATCGTTTTCTCATTAGAGAAGACAGTCATAGATGCAGGACGTTTATTAAGGACCGATAGCTCAATACCAGGCGTATCGCTAGCTATGTTAAAGTTCTCAGATACGATGGAGATAGATTTGTTGAATGTGTTGTTAGACATTATATTTTTCGCCTCTCTTCAATGTATTAGATAAAGCGCCAGTTGAAGCCGTCTTCGCTTCGGGTGACGTATCCCGCTGAACTCTCTGGGAAGTGCGTACTGAAATAGATAATTGGACGGTCGGCAACATATTCCAAAGCCCAGCGGCGTGAAATTCGGGCCTGATCGCCAAATTCACAGTACATAGAATTCCAGTCCGGTCGCATAACTTGGAATGGGTGATGCATGATATCGGCGCCGAACAAAGCTTCTTCACCACCCGATGAAAGACGAATAGACATTTGTCCGATACTGTGACCTGGAGTCGGAATGAATGTAAATATATCTAGTAACTTTCCGCCTTCTGGACCGATAGTTTCCGTCAAGCCTGCCTCAACGATCGGAAGTACACTCTCTTCATAAACATTGAAATTTGCTTCATTTTCTTTGTTATGGCTCGCTTCGCTGGAGTAATACTCTTGTTCTTTAATAGGGAATACGTACTTGGCATTGGGGAATGTAGGTACCCATTTGCCGTCAACTAGCCTCGTATTCCAACCGACGTGATCCACATGCAAATGAGTTAGTAACACGTAATCGACTTCTTCAGGAGTAACGCCTGCCTCTTGAAGACGCTCGAGATAAGGTAGCTGCAGATTGGCAAGATCCGGATTTAGTGGCAGGTTTTTATCGTTACCTGTAGCCGTATCAATAAGAATCGTATGATGGGGTGTCTTCACGACCCAGGTGCCAATACTCACGATGAGTTGCAAATTTTCGTCAAGCAAGCCCTCAGGGAAGAATTGTTGATTCTCTTCTAATACAGAGGGATCCCACGCACCTGGGAAATAAATTTCTGGTGGAACACCACTGATTACCATTTCGGTGACTCGGGTAACAGTAGTATCGCCTACGGTGTAAATCTTAGGTAGCTTAGTCATATAGCTCATCGCCCTCCTTCAAAATTTCGCTGGAAATGAAATTCTATATTTAAAAAGAATTATGTGTACATGTCCCGGGAACGTATTTACACATCAGTCTTGTTAAAATCTTAATCCAATAATGTTCTTAAATCAACGTTTTTACACCGAAATTGAACCACCGTAAGAAAGCTTGCTATTGCTAGATATTTTAATTATTATCAAATTATAAATTTCGCTGAGAGCGAAAAAATCAAATGTAAAGGAGACATGAAAGATGAATTCTATAGGCGAGGTCATTAGAAATACCCGCAAAAAGCAGAAATTAACTCTTAAAGAAGTGGCAAAAGCAGGATCTATCTCAGTCTCTTTTCTCAGCGAAATTGAACGGAACAAAGCGAATCCGTCGATAAGTGTCCTAAAAAGGATTGCCAATGCGTTAAACGTGAATTTTACTGATCTATTTGGAGAGAAAGAACAAAGCATCGTTGTGAGAAAAGACGAACGTAAACCGTTGGTACATTCTGAAGGCTCACGTATTACATGGTATTCCCTTAGCGAAGGAAGTAAAAATAAGATGGGACCAATCTGGGGGGTGCTTGAAGAAGGTGCGACTTCTGGTGATGTTGGCGTAGGACACAGCGAAGGAGAGGAGTTTCTGTATGTCCATTCTGGTTGCCTGGAGTTCATGCTTGGGAATGATAGATATACGTTAGAAGAGGGGGATAGTATATATTTCGATGCCAAGACACCGCATAGCTATAAGAATGTATATAAAGGTGAGACCTTGGTGATTGCCGTGTCGACGCCTCCAACTTTTTAAGTTCAAACCGAATTATACCATCATATAAAGTGAGCTTATGATTTGAAATAAGTAGTATTAAAAATGACTTATTTCTTCTTTTCGCAACTCACTTTGACCACTTGAAATTATAGCTCGAAGAAGAGACTGGGATGCGTACTTGTTGCTGAAGGTGGAGATTTCGGATTCCGAGAAGGCGCTGTTGCACAAGTCGGCCGAGAAGCTGAAAGGCCTTGTTCAATCGATAGAAGTCTAGTACGAAGAACAGCCAAGGAGGCATGCGCCTTCCTTGGCTGTTTTATTTCTTTCGAGACCCTTAGCGAGCCGTCCAAGAGCCGTCGACCGTGATCCTTGTCGCATAAAGTCGGGGTTACTTATGGGACAGCCTCTTGATGGAAAGCACCACAAATTAAGCTAATGGCTACGACTGAGCTCTTCGAATGCCAGACCTTATATGCTCAATCCTTGACTGAACGTCCGGTTAAAGGAATGTTAACAGGCCTAATCACTATTATGAACTGGTCATTCGTACGTAATGATATCTCACGGGAACAAGTTGCATATCAACTGGCCTATGGCTTAAGACAAGAGGTAGAAGCACTGGAGATTGCAGGAATGGGAGTGATCCATGTAAACGAGCACGCTGTCCGTGAAGGGTTGCTGCATATGATTTGCTTTATTTTTGGTTAAGCATCAGGAAAAGGCGTTTTCTAGAGAAGAATTACTCAGAGAAGTGTGGAAGTCGTCCCGCCAGCAAATTTATGATCAATGTACAGTCGATACACACAATTAAAAGATTACGTGAAAAACTGTTTTCCGATTATTCAAATGGGAACGAATTCACGGGTATTTTATAGTTTGGATTATTATTATGAACTTAGTGAATATAACGTTAATCTGAAAGATACGCAAATCTTATAAATATTATCGGCGCAAGTTGTTCAGGCTTGTTGTGACTTAGGCCTTCTCCAAACGCAGCGAGACCATGTGATTGATTCCAGATATGCGGGCCTGCCTGGGAGATAGGGACTTGCGTTTGTACTCCGTGAACCCCAGCTTCTCATACAATCGAATGGCCGGGACATTGGTATCGGCAACCTCTTCTATGAGATAGTTTCGGTACGGCAAATGAACCAGCATATGTTTAATAACTGCCGAAGCCGCTCCTTGGCCGCGGAAGGATAAGGCAGTACCGATAAACTCGACCGATCCCGTTTCGGCCGGCGGGTCGACAAACGGCTTTTGGAACTCCCTCTTCAGAATGAGTGCCGCCATCGAACCCTTGAACCAACCCAGATGCCTACGGAGCTGTGCGCTCTGAAGTTCTAGGGAGAAGCTCTGACAGTCCGTGCATGCGCCGAAGGCCGCCACCCGATCGCCAGCGAGAGCCACATAAAATTGATCTAGCACGAACATATGGGCGAACGCCTTTGCGGTGACATCTCGGTCTTTAGAAAAATACGTGAGCCACTGCGAGAAGCCGTCGGCGAAAATCTCCGCCATCTGGTTTCTTACCTGTACACCCGCGTGGTCTGCGCGGACAACCTCAAATGCGCCCGAGTACTTCATAACGTTTCACCTTCCTTTTCGAATACTAAGGTCAAGAGCGATCTCGACGGCATCGTGAATTTTTCCTCCAGCATCACCTTCATCATCGCCAGCCCCTGAATGGAGGAAAAGAAATATTGTGCCATCTCAAAAGCGTTCCCTTCACGGAGCTGGCCCTGCCGCTGTCCTTGAACGATGAGCGTGGCAGTCGCTTGCAGTAGATCGGTATTAATCTGCTTGAGAGCCGCTTTCCGACCGTCCGTCTCCGTGGAGAAGAAGGATTGCAACATCAGCAATAAGAGGTGCCCCAAGTCATCGCCAGAAGACAGATCGAGATACACCTCGTTCGCGAACCGTGCCAGTTCCTCAGCAGGCTCATCACTGGTCTGAAATCTCGCGATCAGCGTCTCAAGTCCGGCCATGGCAAACTGCACCAGTTCCTCGAATAGCTGATCCTTTGTTTTGTAATGGCGGTACAGCAGACCGGTGCTAATGCCAGCCTGATCGGCAATATGCTGCACATTGGTGGAGCCGTATCCTTGACGAACAAACAGCCGCATCGCCGCTGTCTGAATTTTGGTGCGGGTTGCAAGGCGCATAGCCTCGTATTGCTCAGGTGTACGGGGCACTTTGGAAGCTCCTTTATTGAATGAATTTTAATTCATCATAAAATCATTGAAGCAAATTGTCAACGTATAATGTGGATATGGAGTAGGGAGCGGTAGACGAGCCGGTAGACCCGCGAGCAAGTCGAAGGACTTCAGCCGCCTAAGGAACTCATTAAATAAAATGGGAACCTTAGTTAAATAGCCCCAGTATATCTCACTGCTAATTCATTTAGTTACCTGGGAACGTAGTAAAATGCGCACTAATAACTTGTCTGATACATATGGATGATTGACCAATTTTCTAAAGAACGCACGGGTAAAAGCATATCATAATTTATGTATTAATGAGCGAAGAGAAGAATGCTATACTAACAAATGAATATGACAATGTGATGGATATTGCTAAATAGCGGTGAACGGAGAGTGAGCAGTGTTGAAAATAAAGGTCATTATTGCGGATGACAATCCCTTTATCCGGGAAGGCATGAGAATCATTCTGACCACTTTCGATGAGTTCGAAGTATTGGCGACGGTTCAGGATGGTCAAGAAGCGGTTGATTTCTGCCGGAAAAATGAAGTAGACGTAGCACTGCTCGATGTGCAGATGCCCAATATGAATGGTGTGGAAGCGACCAAGCTGATCTCCGAGCAGACAGGAACCAAAGCGCTAATCCTAACCACTTTCGATGACGAGGCGTTTATTATCGATGCGATCCGCAACGGGGCGAAGGGATATCTGCTCAAGAATAACGATCCGAAGCGGATTAGGGACGCCATCATATCTGTACACAACGGACATAATGTACTGCAGGATGCTGTGCTGGATAAGTTGAAATCTAGTTTGCTACCGGACAGGGATAAAGATAAGAAAGAAGATAGAGGGAGTAAGATCGACAGAAGCTTATTCACTGATAGAGAGCACGACATTATGCTCCTCATTGCGAAGGGGCTTTCCAATCGTGAAATTTCGAAGAAGCTGTTCATCTCAGAAGGCACCATAGCCAACCACATTACTTCTATTCTAGGCAAGAAGAGCTTTACACATCGTACACAAATCGCGATTTATTTTCTGACCGGGGAAGTGGATTAAATGACGGAGAGGGGAGCCCCTAAAGAACTCTGGACAATGAGCATAAAAGCGATCCTCTTGAGCTATGTGGTTATTCAATCCTATGTATCTGTAGGTTCGATTTCACCATGGTATATGCTGTACATCCTCCTCTACCTGTGTTTGAATATTTCCATTCATATCACTAAAAAAGGTAGTGTCACGACGATCGTGCTTCTGCTGTCTATGCTGGTTACTGCAATGTCCTCGTCATACATCCAACCCTTATTGTTACTCCTGTTACCTCTGAACATATACGAACTATTTACTATATATCTGCGCAAACGCGGAATTATTCTATTTCTCATGATGGTTCCGCTCTTGTTACTGTCTCAAGAATTTCAAGCCATCTTGGTTACTTATGGTCTCGTTGCGATGCTAAGTTTCCTCTATTACCTCTTGCTTAACACCTACATAAACAAAAATGCAGACCTCAAAGAGGACATTGAAAAAAGAAACGAACATATCCAGCAGTTGACTAAAAGCCTAAATGAGAATAAAGAATATATCAGACAGTCCGATTATACGATTAAACTGGAGGAGCGTAACCGACTGTCCCAGGAAATTCATGATAAGATCGGACATTCTATGACGGGTGCATTGATCCAGATGGAAGCCTCGAAGCGTTTGTTCACCTCCGATCCGAACAAGTCGGCGGAACTGCTGCAAAATGCAATCAATATCTCCAAGGACGGAATCGAGAGTATTCGCCTTGTGCTTAAGAATATGAAGCCTCCGAAAGAGCAGCTCGGAATGAATCGGATGAAATTATTCGTTGATGAATTTTCAGCGAAGCATACGTTCAGGACCTCTCTCACCCATGAAGGTAATGTCGACATCATTACTCCGATCCAGTGGAAGGTCATTCAGGAGAACACCAAGGAAGCGTTGACCAATGCCATGAAATATTCAAACGCTACTTTCGTCTCCATCCATATCGAGGTACTGAGATCCTTGATCAAGGTCGATGTATCGGACAACGGCAAAGGAGAGCAGAAGGTGATAAAAGGCTTGGGATTAATCGGCATGGAAGAACGGGCAGCAAGCGTATCTGGTACGATTATCGTCGATGGCTCAAGAGGCTTCAGTGTCACTACATTAATTCCTCACGGATAAGATGAGATTTACGATGATTAGATAGGAATATTCTCAGGGGTGAAGGATGAACTTGTGCACTGTCACAGGAGCATCCTTTTTTATTACAATTACATTATCCTAAAGACGAAACGGGAGTGTTACGAATGAACGTCCTTGAAATTAAGCAGCTTACGAAGAAATTTGGGGATTTTATTGCCGTGGACAATATCACGATGTCCGTGAAGGAAGGCGAGATCTTCGGATTTCTGGGTGCGAATGGAGCAGGTAAGAGTACGGCCATTAACATGATTGCCTCTCTGCTCCGGGTAACCAAAGGTGAAATCGAAGTTCTTGGCAAGAGTATCGCTAAGCATGGCAAATTCGCAAAGATGAACATCGGGATTGTGCCGCAGGAAATGGCTATTTATGAGGATATGACTGCATACGAGAACGTTCATTTTTTCGCCGGATTATACGGACTCAGAGGAGCCGAGTTAAAGGAGCGGGTGATTGAAGCACTAGCATTCGTGGGACTAGGCGACAAGCACAAAAGCTATCCCAAAAATTTCTCAGGCGGTATGAAGCGAAGATTGAACATAGCCTGTGCAATCGCCCATCGGCCAAAGCTGCTCATCATGGATGAGCCAACGGTGGGGATTGATCCGCAATCTCGCAACTATATTCTTGGTTCCGTGAAGAAACTGAACGAATTAGGCAGCACGATCATCTACACCAGCCATTACATGGAAGAGGTCGAGGAGATCTGTACAAGAATCGCCATTATCGACCACGGCAAGATTATCGCGGAAGGAACGAAAGGTCAATTAAAGGCTATCATTACGAATCAGAAAAATATAGGTATCGAGGTCCGTTCAACCGAAAATCTGGATAAAAACAAGTTGGAGGGAATTGCTGGCGTAAACCGGGTTGAAGTGGAGGATCGAATTGTTAAGATCACCTCTGATTCCGAGGTCAATAATTTGAACCGAATCATCCAGCAGTTGATGGCGGATGATATTGAAATACGTTCATTGGAAGAGAATGAGCCTAGTTTGGAGACGGTGTTTCTGACATTGACAGGCAGAAGTCTGCGGGACTAATTAAGAAAGAAGTGAAAGGAGGCTAAGGGGAAATGAACGTTTTTAGAATAATGCTTAAAGAGTTAAAGGTTATCCGCGATCCCAAGATGCTTTTGTTCTTAGTGGTTTCGCCGCTATTAACCATGCTTATTTTGGGAACAGCGCTTACGAATGCTTTTGACGGCAGTTTAACGGTTGAAGAGATCAACGTACTTTATAGGAATAATAGCACATCGAGTGAGTTCTCTAAGTATTGGGACGACTTCACGGGGCAGATGCGTCAAGCTGGCATTAAACTCGAGAAGGCAGACGAAAAGTCGGATGGAAAAATGGAATTGAAGAACAACCACTATGCGGGTTACGTCGAGATTTCGGACAGTGGGCTGAAGTTTTACAGCAGTAGTCAGAGCTTGATTGAAAGCGATATTGCTAAGAGTGTGCTTATAACTTTTGCAGATCGTTACCGATTGGCGGCAGAAGTAGCAGGTGCAGACTCGGAGCAAGCGGATGCTATCATGATCGGAGGCGGCACTGAAAGTTATGTGGTGGAGGAGTCGCTGAATACGACAAGAAAGCCTGGTTCTATGGACTATTTCGCTATAGCGATTACGACAATGATTATTTTATATAGTGCCTTGACGGCCGCACAATTAATAGACGGTGAACGCAAAAGGAACACCGCTGTCCGATTGCTTGCTTCACCGGTAACGAAAATCGAAATTTTCGCAGGTAAATTAGCAGGGCTTGTCGTGCTGAATTTAATACTCACAATTGTCGTAGTACTCATCAGTAAATACATGTTTAATGCCTATTGGGGAGAAAATTTGGGCCTAGTGTTTCTAACGCTCTTTACTGAAATCATTTTCGCTGTGAGCATGGGCCTCGGGTTTAGTTATATCATCAAGGGTGATGCATCAGGCACTGTTGTTATGATTATTATCCAATTGGCTGCATTTCTCGGCGGTTCATACTTCCCGGTCGAGAAGGCTACGGGGATCATGGCAACCCTCTCTTCTCTTTCTCCGCTGCAATGGTCCAATGCTGCACTTCTTGAAATGATCTATGCAGACAGTCTGTCAGCAGCGGTTAGCGCCATGCTGTTAAATATCGGCTTCGCGGTCGTCTTGCTTGGTATCGCATTAACGATGATGCGCAGAAAGGAGGGCTTGTAAAAATGAGAGACACGTTATGGCTAATCCGGAAAACATTTATTTCTACCTTTAAAAATTATATGAATCTATTTGTATACTTTGTCTTTCCTGTTATGGGAATCCTGCTCGCGACCCTAGTCCAAGGGGGCTCGGGAGAAACCGAATTGAGAATAGGCATTGTTAATCATGATGGAGGTCAGACGATTACGAAGAGTGTTATAGATTCAGTGGGCAGACAGGATTCGATGATTGTAAGTGAGATTGAGGAGAATGAGATAAACCAGCTGATTGCTGCTGGCGATCTTGATGCAGCGATTATCCTTCCCGCAGGTTTCGCACAGAGCTTGATTGTCGGCAAACCAGCAAAGATTAAGATCGTATCCATTAAGGGGACGCAGGTTACCGGACATGTGAAAGCATCCTTGGATCAACATATTAACAATATGGCTTTGATCGGCAAGGTGGCTAAAGGAGATAAGGCTAAGTTTGATGCCCTTTATGAAGGATTTCAAACTACAGACTTCAGATTATCCGCAGAGAAAGTAGAGGATCAATCCGTAAATTACAACAAAACCAATCAATCCGTAGGTTATTTGCTCGTTCTCATGCTGGTGTCCGCTTCGAATTTATCTGGAATTCTTATTAAGGAAAGAGAGAATAGAACCTATTATCGCCTTTTATCCTCACCAATCAATCCTAGAACCTATGTCTTATCTAATATCATCGTTAATTTGACTATGATGATGCTGCAGATTGCAATGACACTGTTGATCATGATAAATATTTTTCATGTCGATCCGGGTATACCTTATTGGAGCATGTTCCTAATTCTTGTGTTATTTGCTCTGGTGGCAATCGGTCTATCGCTTGTAGTCGTGGCATTCTCAAGCAGCTCTTCAGCAGCCAGCGGCATGCAGAATATGATCCTTATACCTAGCAGCTTGCTGTCTGGATGTATGTTCCCGCTTGAATTAATGCCGGCAACGATGCAGCAGCTCGCGCATTTTCTTCCCCAGTATTGGCTTCTGGATACCTTTAGCAACCTACAGCAAGGGATATCCATGGGGCAACTATCCTTGAATCTGATCATTTTGATTGCTTTTTCCGTTGCCTTATCTTTAATAGCCGTCTATAAGTTTGGAAGGAACAATGATACTCGAAGCTATATTTAAGAAAATAAGCTAATCCCATATTCTAATCATCCACTTCCAATCTACTATATCGTAGGAGAGTAACGTAGTTATAAGGGGGAGCCAGTCCAGAGTTATTAAGACAATGTTGATTCTCCATATTGCCTTGCGGGAACGTATTGAAAAATTCAAAATATGATCCAATCCGGACTCTGAAATTTCAGTCTTTAGTAGGAGGTGAACGATGATGAAGTCCGTATAATTAGGAATTGAAAGGAGAGTCATATCTTACTCAAACTGGGCATCTTTATAGACAAATTGGAGGTTGAAAAGATTGAATAGGGACGAAAAAAGCACCAATGCGCCAAGCCTGTTTCGCAATCGGTTCCTGCAGACGATTTTATTATCAAGCGTGCTCCTGCAGGTTGGCATCTGGGTACGTAATTTCGCTATTCTCCTGTACGTTGCGGATAGAACAAACAATGATCCTTACGCCATTTCGCTAATCAGCGTAGCAGAATTCGCGCCAATTTTTGTTTTTTCGTTCATCGGAGGTACATTTGCCGACCGCTGGCGGCCGAAGCGAACGATGATCTGGTGCGATTTATTATCCGCGGTATCGGTATTCGTAGTACTTCTGACCATACATTACGGTTCTTGGCACTCCGTCTACCTTGTCGCATTCATCTCAGCTATTCTTTCGCAGTTCTCCCAACCTTCAAGCATGCGATTGTTTAAGTATCATGTGCCGGAAGAACAGCTGCAGCAAGGGATGGCTCTATTCCAATCGCTGATGGCCATCTTCATGGTGCTTGGTCCTATGCTCGGAACCATGGTTTACAGCACTTTTGGCCTTGAAATATCGATCGCTGTCATGGGCGTGGTTTTTCTGCTCTCCGCACTCGTTCTTATTCGTCTGCCAGAGGATAATATGCAAGCTCCAACCGTCGCTGTAAAAGGGCAGTTCCGTAAAGAATTCATTGAAGGCTTCCGCTATGTTTGGCAAAGCCAAGTACTGCGGATGCTCGGACTTGCGTTTATTCTCGCGGGACTCGCTGTTGGCGTAGCCCAAGCGCTCAACCTGTTTATCGTAACGGAGCGGCTGGGCAGGAGCGAGGAGTTCCTGCAATATCTGCTGATGGTAAATGGTGCAGCTATGCTGATTGGTGGCGGAATCGTAGCCGTCTTCGCCAAGCGGGTTCCGCCGCAGATTCTTCTAGCGATAGGTATGATCGCAGGCGCTGTCTGCACAGCCATTGTAGGGTATTCGACAAGCGTTCCGCTCACCCTGACCGTTCAATTTCTGAATGGACTTGTTTTCCCATGCATTCATATTGGGATCAGCACAATGATTCTAAAATGGTCAGAGGCTTCGATTGTCGGCCGGGTGAATGGGGTTCTGAATCCGATGTTCGTGGGCATGATGGTCGTTTCCATGTCTTTCGCTGGCGCGTTAAAGGATGCCTTTTCACTGGGGACGATCTATGGCGGTGCAGGATTATTATTTCTTCTTGGCGCACTGGTCATGGTTCCGATCATGAACCAAAAAGCGCCGGATAACGCACATATTGCACAAGAGACATAATTTCGTGATACTTATAAAATTTTAATGAAGAAGAACCGACCATGAAGAAATGATCGGTTCTTCTTCATTCCCTGATGTGGTTAAGCGTACATCTCGCTAATATCCACAATCCTGCTGGGTGCAACGATGATTTCGTTTTGCTCCCTTAAGATGAAATATGAATACGTATTTCCTTGAATCACAACAGGAGCAGCATATTTTACAATAAGTGGCGCCTGATTTCTCATTTCCACGGGTTTAATCGTGTCCTTGTGACCAATTCCACTAATTTTGCGGGATTAATCATTTTTGAAGATTGCATCTTTTTTTGCGTTCTTTCAGTAATAGTTTCCATAAAATCTTGGCTTCAAATAACTTGATGGTTGGGCTCGATAATTATATATTGATCCTGCCACCTAAGAATAAAAGATAGGCGTATATCTAATCGTCATCTTGCCCTTCAATTCACTAAACTAACGGGCAGTTTAGTTTAACAAGGAACTTAGATTGGTCGAACTGGGCGGTTTTGTACAGTGCGAAGAAGTGATCAGCTAGTGGAGTTGGCAATGAGCTCAAGCTCGGTTACAACTTCATCAAGCGGCTTCCTGGTGTCGATCTCAAAAGTAGCTCCAGCACGTAAGAGAGGCTCAACACTAGCGACGTATTGCATAATTTCTTCACGTTGTTCGACAGTTTTTCCATAATCGTTCGTCTTACGGGAAGCCATACGTTCAAGGATTACTTCGAGGGGGGCACTTAACAACACTACTGCATCAAACATCGGGTAAAACCTTCCCTGATTTGATACACAACCCGAAATGAATAAAGTACCTTCGCTATGTTCAGTGAGCAGCTCATCGATTCGATTCTCGTGCCATAACCACCCAGAACCATCCACATTCTCACTCCAACCATCATAATCGGTGTCGATAATTCTATGCCCCCTAAGAGCAAGTTCGCCCAGAACCGTTGATTTACCTGTACCCGACATCCCTGTAACCAGAATTATCGCCTTCTTTTTTGATATTGAGCCCGAAGTATTTGTCATATTTTCGCTCCCTTTTTAAGAAAGTCCTTTGGACTACATTAACACATAAAGGCGATAAAGGAAGTTAAGTTAATTAATTCACTCAAATTGGTCTCTCGGGTGACATCAAATGCCTAAACATAAGTCCCAGCTTTAAGTGAAGCAGATGATCTGTATTCTTCAAATCCAGATTCAGCAGCCCCGAAATTTTCTCCAGCCTGTACAGCACTGTGTTGCGATGGATATACAGCTCACGTGCAGTTTCATTCACTTGGCCGTTGTTGGCGAAATAGGCTTCAAGTGTGTGCATCATCTCGCTGGTGTAATCCTCTTCTTTGTCCAGCAGTGGACGGAATAAATAAGAGCAATACCTGACCATAACCTCCTGTGGAATATGCTTGAAGAGATAAATAAACTCCAGGTCAGCAAACATGACAACCGGTTCGCTTAAACCAAGCTCCGTACTGATTCTCTCAGCCTCTCCGCACTCCCGGAAGCCGTCGATGAACTCCTCCATGCCCGTTCTCACTTTACTGATATAACATGTCCTTATTCCGTGGTCCCATGAATGCATCAAATCCGCATACAAACGTACCGAATTCTCATACTTACTTCGATCCTTGGCCTCTTCTTCTAGAAGGGGGAATAGTGAATATACGCGGTTCATCACATAAAAATGATGGGATTCCGAGGAGGTCGTTTTGGGATGATCCTGGAGTCTATTCTGAATCTCCCTCAGTTTGCGTCTCTGACTCTCATGGTCCCAAGCATCCGCTCTTGTGGAAGATACCATGCATACGTAAGAAGTGCTCCAAAATGTGCTTCCCAATGCTTCCGCGAATTCGAGCACCGTTTTCAGAGAGGCGTTCCCCTTTAAGTAACGTTCCATGGCCATGCCAAGACGACTGCCCGCCGCAGTAGCCTCCTGATTCTGGATGACCTCCAGATGATAGGAAAGAATAACGGCAGCTTGGTGAAAAATGCCCTCCATTTCATGTGCTTCCAGCAGATTTTCAGTTTGTATCAGCAAGTAACCGTATGACTTTCCGTTTTTCAGCAGGGGGACCCGATACAACAGATTGTTGGCCGACTTATAAAACCGATTGTCCAGATTCCAGGGCCAGTCGCTTAACAGTTCCATTTCGGAACAGCGTGTCATGTTATACAAGGTCTGTCCGTCAGAGGTAACGATGGCTAAAGGAACCCCTAAAATGCTTGTGATACTTTGAAAATAATTGGTGTACTCATCCGCCTGCATCGCAAAATCAACAAGCTTCTTCTGCGTTTCAAGCAATTCATTCAGCCGGCGGGTATCGCGTTGGAACTCGGATTGGTAGAGAGCGGTGATCTGCTCGGAGAAGGTGAATTCAAAAGGCAGCTCAATTAGGGGCAAGCCCAGCCGATCGGCTTCCAGCAGGGCTATCTCTGGTATTTCCGCCCAGTATCGACCAAGCTTGATGCCCAGCCCGGAGGCCCCACGTTCATTCAGCTTTTGCAGCAAATTAACAAATTCCTCGGGTGAATCCCTAATCGCATAAGCTGTAGTCAACAATAGTTCCCCTTCTTTCATCCAGTTGATCACATCCGGCGCATCCATCAAGTTGATGGAGCTAATCGTTCGAGAAATTCCTTTTTTACCGGCTGCCAACTTCCCTTCCGATAACGGGTACACCGCCAACGCGTCTTCTATAGTTAAATGCATGTCAATCCATCCTCCTAAACGATACATATCTGAATCAGGTACCGGACACGACGTAACTTTTTAAGCAATTATATAGGTTCTTGTCGAATTCCTGCAATCATTTTTGTAATGTATATGTTATATAAGTTGACTCGATATATGATTTTCACTGTTTTTGAACCAATGTAAAGCGTATACCGTTAGATAAAAAACCAAAATTGTGTGAGGAATATTTACACGCTTATTTTTTGGCTTTATGATAGGACCAACTTCAAAGAGAAGAGGGGATTCAGATGCAGCTCACCCAAAATCAACAGGCAGCGGCCCAAAAGGACAGCCGTTCCATGCTTGTAATCGATGATGTCGGCAAAATCTACCCCAATGGCACTGTAGCTGTGCAGCATGCGAATCTGCATGTGGGGGAAGGGGAATTTCTGTGTTTTGTCGGCCCTTCCGGTTGCGGGAAATCTACCATCTTTAATATGATTGCCGGTTTGACGGAACCGACCTCCGGTCACCTGACCGTGCTGGGTACCACGCCAAAGGAAGCACGTAAACAGAATGAGATTGCCTTTGTATTTCAGGAGCATACCCTGCTACCATGGGCCAAGCTAATTGATAATGTCACCATGCCTCTTACTTTGCGTGGCGTATCTAGGAAGGAGCGTGTTACCGAAGGGGAGCGGGTTCTTGAGCTGGTAGGCCTGAAGGATTATATGAAGGTGCTGCCCCGTGAGTTGTCAGGCGGAATGAAGATGAGGGTATCTATTGCACGAGCGTTGATATCCCGTCCCAAGCTGCTGTTAATGGACGAACCGTTTGGCGCCCTTGATGAAATTACAAGGCAGACGCTGCAGAATGAACTGCTAAATATTTGGGAACAGGACAAAAAGATGTCGGTTCTGTTCATTACGCATAACGTGTTTGAAAGTGTGTTCCTATCGACGAAAGTCGTGGTGATGACGCCTCGTCCCGGTAAAATTTCGGATTTCATCGATATTCCGTTTGCTTATCCGAGGGATGACGAATTCCGGACCCAGCCTGAATTCGGTGAATATGTGCGCAGCGTGTCCAATGTACTGAAACATTGATAGCCAGAAATGAGAGGAGAGGGAAGCAAGATGGAAGAGATGGTAGCTAATCCAGCCGTTGAAACGACACCAGGTATCCGAGCTTCTGGGAAGGACAATGCCCGCGGCCATCATCCGGCAGAAGAGAGCCAAGTCATTGGACTGCTGAAAAAAATTCTGCCGCCAATAGTCGTGTTCGTCCTGTTTATCGGCGGATGGGAATTAATCGTGCGGCTACTGGGAATGCCCCCGTATATCTTGCCCAAGCCATCCGATATTGCCACAGCCGCTGCTGAGAACTTCACGAATCTGATTACGTCGGTAAGCACAACCATTGTTGAGGCGTTGATCGGTTTTACGATCAGTGTAGTGCTCGGTATTTCATTAGCCATTTTGCTGGCCCTGTCCAAAACAGTGGAAAAAAGTGTATATCCATATGCTATTATCTTGCAAACTATACCGGTCGTTGCGGTAGCGCCAATCATTGTGATCTGGTTCGGAGCGGGAATAAATGCCATTGTGATCATCTCATTCTTAATTAGCTTTTTCCCGATTTTATCGAATACACTGATCGGATTGAACTCAACGGATCAGAACATGAAGAATTTATTCTATTTGTATAATGCAAGCAAGCTGCAAACCATTTGGAGGCTGAGATTTCCGGCGGCACTCCCGTACATTATGGCAGGGCTGAAAATTTCATGCTCCAGTTCGGTTGTCGGAGCGATCGTGGGTGAATACATTGCAGGCATTGGTGGCGGACAAGGCGGACTCGGTTACGGGATTACCGTTGCGGCAACCCGCCTGCAAACTCCTTATCTGTTCGCCTGCGGTTTAGCGGCATCCGCCCTAGGAATCGCATTTTTCTTGATCATCAACATGGTGTCGAACAAACTTTTGAAGTCCTGGCATGAATCAGCAATGAAATGATACCAGAACCGGGGGAGATATCCAACATGTCCAAACATCATATGAACTTTCGTTACAAGAAATGGCTGCTGTCGGCTACTTCTTTGATCATACTGCTTCTGAGCGCATGCTCCAACTCTTCCGCTCTACAATCCGCCGCCCCGGCGAGAGGGGAAGCCGGAACAGATTTGAAGCAGGTGAAACTGATCGAGGGCTGGTACGCCAAAGGAGAAGATGGAGGCTATTTTGCGGCTTTGCAGCAGAACTTTTATAAGGACAAAGGGATCGACATGACGATTCAGCCCGGAGGCCCCGAGGTGTCAACCATGCAGCTTGTCGCTGCTGGCAAAGCTGAATTCGGCATCTCTTATGCGGATGAAATTTTGAAGGCGCGGGAACAGGGAATCCCTGTTGTCGGTATCCTTGCCGGTTTTCAAAGCACACCGCAGGTTCTGATGTACCACAAGGGGGAGAACATTCAGGATTTCACAGACCTGAACGGCAAAACCGTATACATCGGTACAGCGGTGCCTTACTGGGAATATATCAAGAGCCAATACAATCTGACAGATGTAAAAGAAATGAAGTATAACGGGCAGCTTGTCAATTTTATCAATGATCCCCGTTCGCTCAATCAGGGTTACATCACGAATGAGCCTTACGCACTTTCTCAGCAGGGGGTTGAGGTGGACTATCTGAAAATCGCCGATTCCGGTTATGCGAACTATGCAGACGTTCTTTTTACGACTGAAGATTACCTCAAAGAGCACCCTGATGTCATTGAAGCTGTGGTGCAGGCAAGTCAGAAAGGTTGGAGCTATTATCTAGACAACTATGAAAAGGTAAACCCGTTTATTCAAACCTACAATCCCGATATGACGGTAGAAGCAATGAATTACGAGGCAGTGCAGGAAAAACCCTTTATTCTTAACAAGGATTCCGAGGCAAATGGTATTGGTTACATGACAAAGGAACGCTGGAGCACCCTGCAGGATCAGATGATCAAGGGCGGAGGATTAACGAAGGCACTAGATGTTACCCAGGCGTTTACAACCGAGTATCTGATGAAGCCATAAACCTGGACCAAAAGTATTTGATGCCTCAAATCAGAAATTTCAGAAAAATGAGGGGACTTTATATGTTCAAACTTGGAAATCGAAAGAGCTATTGGCAAGTGTCCGAAACGCTGGTGGATCTAAGGCGAACGCAAAAGTATGGCAAGTCAGTAACCCTCCCTGCACAGCCGCAGGAAGTCATATTTGATCTCGAGCATACGGCAGTTATTGTCATCGATATGCAGAATGATTTCTGTACACCGGGTGGATGGCTGGATTCCATTGGGGTCGATACCTCGCCGCTCCTTAACCCGGTCAGCCGGCTGAACCGACTGGTGCCCGAGCTGCGCAAAGCGGGAGTGCCTATAATATGGGTGAACTGGGGCAACCGGGAAGACCGAATGAACGTGCCGCCATCCGTACTCCATGTGTACAATTTGGATGGACGGGGCAACGGCATCGGGGACCCGCTGCCGGGGAACGGCTCCAAGGTGCTGGAGAAAGGCAGTTGGGGAACGGCAATTGTCGATGGCTTGGATTCATCCCCCGATGATATCTATGTGGATAAATACCGCATGAGTGGGTTTTGGGATACACCACTGGACAGTATTCTACGCAATCTCAATATTCAAACGGTGTTGTTTGCCGGGGTAAATCTCGATCAGTGTGTCATGCATACCCTGCAGGACGCAGCTTGTCTCGGATATGACGGCATACTTCTGGAGGATTGCTCGGCAACAAGCTCCCCAGATTTCTGCATAGAAGCGACATTGTACAATATCAAGCAATGTTATGGCTTCGTTACGGATTCCACCTGGTTGGTAAAAGAGCTGAGCGGGGCAGCGACCCCTATAGAGAGAAACACATCGGAAAAGCTGGCATCGCTAGAAGGCTGAGCGGAAGGATGGGATGACGCAATGAAGGACCAATGGAACGCCATTGTCAACCAGATGGTAGTTGAACCGACAGGACAGGGTAGGCTGAACGGACTCAGCTTTATGGTCAAGGATGTGTTTGCCGTACGTGACATTACAAATGGCGCCGGTAATCCATGTTGGCTCCAGACGCATGAGCCGGCGACGGAACACGCGGAAACACTCAACCTGCTATTGCAGCAAGGAGCACGACTAACGGGGATGACGCATACGGATGAGCTGATGTTCAGCTTGAATGGTGAAAATGTTCATTATGGAACACCAGTGAATCCAAGGGCACCCGATCTTATCCCTGGCGGTTCATCTAGCGGATCGGCGGTTGCTGTCGCCGCTGGGCTTGCTGACTTTTCCCTTGGAACGGATACGGGAGGATCGGTACGTGTGCCATCTTCGTACTGTGGAATTTATGGAATGCGTCCATCGCATGGCATTGTCTCCGAGAAAGGCGTTATCCCACTCGCTCCCAGCTTCGACACCGTTGGCTGGATGGCACGCGATCTCGAGACGCTGTGCCGGGTAGGTGAAGTGCTTTTGCCGCATACAGACTCGGGTACAGGCTTTAGCCGGGTGCTCATCGGTGAGGATGCGTGGGAGCTGGCTGACACTGAGAGCAAAGAGGCACTTACCCCTTACCTGAAGTTGCTGAGCGGCCTGGCTGCGAGCCATGAAACTATTCGCATCGCCCCGCAGGGTCTGCCTGAATGGATGACCATGTTCAGGACGATCCAGGGCTATGAAATATGGCAGGAGCACAGGGCGTGGATTGAACGTGAGCAGCCGATCTTCGGACCAGATACAGCCGGGCGATTCTCCTGGGCAAGCACCGTTGAACGTGCCGATCAGGAGAAGGCAACCAAACGCCGAATTGAGGTATGCAAGCACATGGCTGACCTGCTCAGAACAGATACGGTGCTTGTGATTCCAACGACGACTGGAGCGGCCCCGAAGCTGGGAATGGGAGGACCTTTAATTGAAGAACGAAGAGTAAAAACGATGCGGTTGACCTGCATTGCCGGCTTGTCGGGTCTGCCCCAGCTTACGATCCCCGCTGCCGAGGTACTGGGTTGCCCGGTCGGTATTTCGATCATCGCCGGTCCGGGACAGGATCAACGTCTGCTGGAATGGGCCACATCCCTTTTTCCAGCGGTAAATTCAGCAGTAAAAGGATAAGAGCATCATTCGATAAATAAGGACATTAAGCTACGCGGAAAGAACATCAAAGCCACAGGAGAAAGGGTGTCAGTTATGTTTCAACGATATGAAGGAACAGCGTGGGAGGAGCGCTTTTTGCCCCGTCTGACAAGCAAACAGGTCCAAGAACTGCCGAAGGATAAGGCGCTGGTTATTCTGCCGGTCGGAGCTGTGGAGCAGCATGGACCCCATCTGCCTGTATATACGGACACTCTGATTGGGGAAGCGACATTAACACAAACGCTGGAGCGGGTGCGAGCGGATAAGGAGATCTGGCTGCTGCCTCCGGTCTCGTATGGCAAAAGCAATGAACATATCGGTCTTCCGGGCACCATTTCCTTATCGGCGAGCACACTGCATGCCATCATGCTGGACATTGCAGAAAGTCTGAAGGCCAGTGGTTTTCGCAAGTTGCTGTTGTTTAATACCCATGGCGGCAACGTGGATTTGCTGAATACGGTATCCCGAGAAATACGGATCAGAACGGGGATGATGGTTTTCTATCTCAGTCCCAGCAGTCTGAATGTAGCAGAGGATCTCCTGTCTTCCGAGGAGCTGGAATACGGTATTCATGGTGGCGATTATGAAACTTCTCTCGTAATGTCCATCAAACCGGACTGGGTGAAGAAGGAGTTCCTCGTCAAAGAGCTTCCTGATATGTCCTCTTACCGCTTTCTTACATTAGAAGGGAAAATTCGCTTCGCCTGGAAGATGGCTGACATCTCCGCTACCGGCATTGCTGGTGATGCTACGACGGCCACACCTGAAAAAGGCAGCATTATTCAGGATAGAATCTCAACGATTTTGTCGGAGGCGCTGGAGGAACTGTGTGATTTTGAAATCACCGATGTCCGCGGGACTGAACCGGTTCAGCAGCCAGCAGGAAGCACCCCGTGAAGCTCGTCAGTCTGAAACACGACGATGGTGAACAGGCAGCGATTGAACACGGGGGACGATTCTTTCTTCTGGAGGAGATCAACAGGGTGGAAGGAAGCACATGGGGAACCTCCATAATGGAAGTCTTGCAGCAAGGCCAGCTAGAGGAGCTTGTCCAGTGGTATCAGAAGCACGGGGACAGAACAATTTCATCTATCCCTTTCATACCTTCAGAGGAAGCCACACCTGCTCCTCTCTTCCGCCACCCTCGTAAGATCTGGGGAATTGGCATGAATTATGTGCAGAAAGCGATCGATCTTGCATCCACTCCTCCAGAGCGTGAGCCGGTCTGCTTCATGAAGCCGGACTCAAGCCTGATCGGACCGGAAGAGTATATCCAGCTGACAGCTCAGGATGTAAATGTGACATCAGAAGCAGAGCTTGGCATTATCATCGGCCGAAGCTGTAAAAATGTGCCGGAAGAACGTGCGCAGGAGGTTATTGCCGGTTTTGCCGCAACGCTGGATATGACTAACCAGGACATTCACGCACGGAACCCCAGATTCCTGCAGCGATCCAAGGTATTCGATACATTTTTCAGTCTTGGACCACAGCTAATAACACCTGACGAAATAGGCGATCTGCAGAGCCTCGTCGTTGAAACTGTGTTGAATGACGAGGTTATTCATAGCAATACGGTGTCTCGCATGATTTATCATCCATGGTTCATTGTCTCGTATTTTTCACAGATGATGACTCTCCATCCGGGAGATGTGATCATGACGGGCACACCTGGTTCCGTCCGGATTCAGCAAGGAGATGTCGCAGAGTGTAGAATCAGTGGCTTTATGACGCTTCGAAATCCGGTAGGGGAAGTAAAATAAATCATCAGTAATTTTCCTTGGGGAGTGGTAATGAGATGAACAAGTACAGACAAAAGGGCACTGTAGTTTTACTCGCAGCACTGTTTTCCTTATCCACATTGCTTGCGGCTTGCGGGAATCAGCCAACTGCTCAGAATGCCTCTGCTACGGGGGGAACCGAGGAACTCACGGAAATTACACAGGTGACGAACTGGTTTGCACAAGCGGAGCATGGGGGTCTATATGCGGCAAAGGAACAAGGATATTACAATGAGGCTGGTCTCGATATGACCATCCAAGCAGGTGGTCCGCAGGTGTCTCCAACACAGATCGTGGCTTCCGGCAAGGCGCAGTTCGGACTTGCTACAGCGGATCAATTGCTGGTCGCTCGTGAAGAAGGAATCCCCCTTGTAGCGATTGCGACGATATTCCAGAAAAGCCCGCAGGGACTTATGGTTCATGCCAACCAGAACATGTCCTCCCTGGCCGATTTGAACAACCGCTCTGTTTACGTGGGAACGGGCTCGGTGTTCTGGGATTTTGTGAAGAGTAAATACCAATTGGGTAACGTGAAGGAATTGGCTTATACCGGTTCTCTGGCTCCTTTTGTAGCCAATGAAACGGTTGCCATTCAGGGATATGTAACCAGTGAGCCGTACGAGATGAAGCAGCAGAATGTAGACATTGATTTCCTACTACTGGCGGATGCCGGTTATAACCCGTATTCCAATGTGCTGTTCACCACGGAGCAGTATATCCAGGATCATCCTGATATTGTGCGTGGTTATGTCGAGGCTTCGATGAAGGGCTGGGATTATTACAAGACCAATTATGATACCGTGAATGACGTCATTTTAAAGGAAAACCCTGATTTTACGAAAGAAAAGCTGAACTATGCCGCTGAAACGCTTATCCCGTTCGTGTACGAAGGTGATGCGGCGGAACACGGTGTTGGTTACATGACAGAGGAACGCTGGGCGGAGCTCGGAAAGCAGCTAAAGGAGATTGGGGCATTGAAAGAGGAGCCTGATGTCAGCAAAGTATTTACGGATGAGTTCTTGCCGAATTCCTAAGAGATTCCTTTAGGAGATCAGTTTTACAACATACGGGAGGGGAACCGAATGAATGAACATTGGATAGCCGTATTGAAAGAACGCATGGATCCGGAATTGCTGCAGTGGGAGGAGGCGGCGCTTGCCAAATATTCGATGGATTATCATCACTTCTCTCCTGTGCTGGCCAGTCAGCTGCAGGGGAAGGTCGCCGAGTGCATCGCCAGTCCGCGCACCGAGGAAGAGCTTGACGATCTGCTCTCCATTGCAGCAGAGCTGGGAGTTCCGCTGACCATCAGGGGGAACGGCACCGGCAACTACGGTCAATGCGTTCCGGTCACAGGCGGAATCGTCCTGAATCTGGCCAAATACAACAAGGTGCTCGAAATGGGAGAAGGCACGATGCGGATCCAGGCCGGGGCTAGACTCGGCAAAATGGAATCCACTGCCCGCAAGGCAGGGTATGAGCTGCGCACGATGCCTTCCACCTTTCAATCAGCGACGATCGGCGGTTTTTTATGCGGCGGTTTTGGCGGTATCGGTTCGATCAGCTGGGGGACGATCTGGGATGGGCTGGTACGTTCTCTAAAAATCAAGACCGTTGAGGTTCATCCCCGTACCATTGAGCTCCAGGGGGACGAAGTGCTGCCTTACCTGCATACTTACGGTACAATCGGCATTTTATCCGAAGTGGAAATCAATCTGGCTCCCCGGGTGGAATGGATGCAGTGGGCAGTAACCTTTGACAGGTTTGAACAGGCTTTTCGCTTCGGGCAGTCGGTTGCTGAGGACACTTCCTTGGTGAAAAGGCTAATCTCCATTCATGAATGGCCGGTTCCGTCCTATTTTCTTCCGCTTGATCTCCCCGCTGGTCGTGCTGTTGTATTGCTTGAAGTGGATACAGCTAACGAATCCCAACTTGAACGTATCCTACCGGAATATGAAGGTCATATGGTTATGAAGGTCTCTGCCGAGCAGTATCACAAAGGTGTAGGGGTCTCCGATTTCACATGGAATCATACGACTTTGTGGGCGCGCAAGGCAGACCCCGGCTTAACCTACCTGCAGCTGAATTTTGATCCATCCTGTGCCCTTGAGCAAATCTCATCTATGAAAAAGGAATATCCGGAAGTGATGAATCATATCGAATTTGCCCGGCAAAACGGAAATTTGCTGATCTCTGGCCTGCCACTGGTTCCCTTCACAACGGAGGAAAACCTGAATCAGTTGATGGAACTTTACGAGGAAAATCGGGTTATAGTCAATAATCCACATACTTGGGATTTGAAGGAAGGCGGGCGATCATACGCCCATGATCGTTTGTGGGAAATCAAACATCGTAACGATCCGAAGGGAATTTTGAATCAGGAGAAATTAAAGCGTTCGGCTGTTAGCGGTGTCTGATCAACGGGTGACGGAAGAATGGCGCAACCTGCAGCAGTTAACGTGCCATGCGGATTTTTATAGTCAATCCGTATCTACAGCAAAGGAGCGAGTTGCATGAAATTTGGAAATGTGGTCATCCGCCGAAAGGTTCCTTGCACGATGCGCGACGGCATAACGTTGTATTCAGATATATACCTGCCGGACGAGACAGAAGAATTTCCTGTGCTGCTGATGCGCCAGCCTTACGGCCGGTCCATTGCGTCTACCGTTACACATGCCCATCCCGTCTGGTATGCCAGTAAGGGGTACATCGTAGTAATCCAGGACGTTAGAGGGCGGGGAGAGTCGGAAGGCGAATTTAATCCGTTTGTTCAAGAAGCAGAGGACGGATTTGATACCATCGAATGGGCAGCCGGTCTGTCCGGCTCGACCGGGAAAGTAGGCATGTACGGTTTCTCTTATCAAGGCCTAACACAATGGGCAGCAGCTTCCCTTCACCCCCCTGCGCTCAAGGCGATTGCACCGAGCATGTGTCCGGCAGACATGTATCATGGCTTATTTTACCCGCATGGCTCCTTCGCACTTGGCAATCATCTGCCGTGGGCTTTCCAGCTGGCTCGTGACACGGCACAAAGAGCGGGTGACTTCGAAACGGCAGAGCAATGCTCCCGATTGATGCGCAGCCCCGAGGAGATGCTTTGGAAAATGCCATTGAATGAAAAAGATCCGATTCTAGAGCAATACTTTCCCGCATTTTATGATTGGATTGGTCATCAAACGTACGATGAGTACTGGGAGCGGATGAACTGGATCGACGAGATCGCCCGGAAACCGGTGCCGGCGTTGCATATTGGGGGCTGGTATGACGGTTTCCTCATGGGCACGTTGCAGTCGTTCGAGGCTCTGCAAACTACGGCCACTTCGGATTGTTTCCATCGGCTCATTGTCGGCCCGTGGGCTCACATTCCATGGGGACGCAGAGCGGGCGGAATCGACCATGGAGAGCAAGCGGATGGTGGTCATCATCTGGAGCAGCTGCGCTGGTTTGATTATTGGCTGAAGGGCAAGGAAGACATCGAATTGCCTGGTGAACTGCCGATCCGATATTTTGACCAATTGAGTCGTGAATGGCATACGGCGGAACAGCTGCCTTCTGTATTTGAGGATGGGTCCTCTCCGTCCGAATCTTTTTATCTGTCGGGGTCACAGACCCCGGCGAACGGTGCGGCAGGAGGGGGGAGACTCGAAAAGCATAAGGAAGATGTGGAGGAAGCTGTGCCGGATGTATTCGTATTCGACTCGCGTCTGCCAATGCGTCTGGACTCTTACCTGCCGTCCGACCGAGCTGCCATTCAGGAACGGCAAGAGATTCTGGTATATACGGGAGGACCGCTTGCAGAGGATATCCCGATTTTTGGGTCCCCGGAATTGACCGTTCAGTACCAAACATTGGGAGGACCTACGGATCTGGTGGCCATCCTCACGACCGTATCCGAGAAAGGGACGGCCCGGCTACTGAGTGTGGGTCGCACGGAAATCTGCAGTGAAGGAGCAGATGCCTCCAATGAATGGAGAATGGCGCGGATTCGGCTGCGTCCCTTGGCTGCTACCCTGCCGGCTGGCTCGTATGTCCGGCTTGAGTTGACAGGCAGCGCCTTCCCGTTATTCGCCCGGCATCCGAACGGTGTCTGGGATGAGACGAACAGCACGGGAACAGGTGGGTTGAAGATTGCCACCACGGCTGTTCGCAGTACTGAACAGGACATATCCTGTTTGAAGCTGCCGTTGAAAAGATGAAAAGCGAAGCATAAATTAAATCAATCAAAGTGAGGTTGAATGTATATGGTGAACATTCCAGGTCTGGTTGCTGGTAACTTTGAGAATTGTCCCGTCCACAAAATTTCCGCACAGGATACGAACAAGTTCATTTTACTGTGCGACAGGGAGCAGGTTCCTTTCACTTCATTTGTGGAGATCTTCGAGGTTGGAGGCAGAACTCCATCCAATGAACACCGGGAAGCTTATGAATATTTTTATGTGTTAAAAGGGGAGGGGCTTGCCAAAGTTGGAAACGAATATGAGACTCCGATCCGCCAAGGCTCATTCATTATTATTCCACCGGGCAACCATCACGATATTATCAACACGGGCAGTACACGTCTGTATTGTCTGACGACGATGGTACCGGACGAAATGTTCTCGGATATGATCAAAGCAGGTCCTGCCACCGAGCTGGATGAGGAGGATCTGGCCGTGCTTCAGGCACTGGCTACCGCGCAATGAGTGCAGAGCTGCGCTTCATTAATGTTCGCCTTCCGCACCGAGAAGACCTGTGTCTTTATGAAGTAAAGGCGAAGGATGGAAAATGGGTTAGCGTCCGTCGGCAGGACCGTTTCCTTGTTGCACGGGAAAGTGGTGCTTCCCGTCTGCTGGTCCCGCATCAGGCCGGATCGGATCTAAAACGGTTGGCAGACGCGGATTGCATCGATCTGCAGGGCGGCATAATGCTTCCTGGCCTGGTTGACTGTCATATGCATCTGGATAAAGCTTTTTCGCTTGAGCAGGTGTCGAACCGATCCGGCACACTTCATGAAGCCATTCTTAATTACAGCCAGGCTGTACAGACATTCAGCAAGGAGCAGCTGGCGGAACGCATGCTGACGGCCGCCAGAATGGCACTGAGCTACGGGACCACGACTATAAGAAGCCACCTTGACTTCCCTGTTCATTTGGGGAGAGAGGTGGCCTTTCGGACGATTGAGGCAGCCTTGGAAGTACGGGAGAAGTTGAAGGGCAGTATGTCTATCCAATATGCGCTCATGGTTCCGTTCCGCGGCAATCATGAAGCAGCAGATGAGGCAATCGAGGAAGCACTGCGGATGGGAATTGATGTACTGGGTGGAGCCCCTCATCTGGCAGACGACCCTGAACGGGAGATTGGCAGGATTTTTCGGTTAGCGGAACGTTTCGGCGTACCCATTGATCTGCATGCAGATGAAAGTGATAATCCCGGAAAAAAAACCGTGCTGAGCATCGCAGAGCATACAATTCGCTACGGTTATCAGGGCAGAGTGACGGCAGATCATCTGTGCTCGTTGTCCGCAATGACGGAAAATGATGCACAGCATGTGATGGCGAAGATGAAGGAAGCTGGTTTGAATGCGGTAACGCTGCCTGCGGTGAACCTGTATCTTCAGGGACGGGAAGATCGCGGCCTGGTAAGACGGGGCACAACACGCATTCGCGAGCTGCTTGCAGAAGGCATTCCACTTGCTGCGGCCTCCGACAATATTCAAGACCCGTTCCATCCGTTCGGCCGGGGGGATCTGATACAGATCGCCCAAATCACATCGTATGCGGCCCATATGGGCAGTGAACAGGATTTAGTACAGCTGCTGCGGATGATCACGGAGACACCTGCTGAGATCACAGGCTGCGACGGGTACGGAATAGAAGAAGGGCATGACTGCAACTTTGTCGTAACGGATGCTTCGGATATCACGCAGCTGCTATCAGGTACAAAAATGAGTCGCTGGGTGTATGCCTCCGGCAGATGGCAGTCTGCTTTGCATACAGCGCAGACGTTTGCGTCTGATTTGGTAACATGATTGGCAACAAAAGGGGATTACTGTAAGTTGAACACAGATGAGAAAGAGGGTGGCAAGATGGTTGCACAAGTCACAGGCACACAGACAATGGTAGTCAGTCCTCACTCTTTGGCCAGCGCCGCAGGAGCGCGTATTTTGCAGCAAGGAGGTAACGCCTTTGATGCCGCCGTGGCGGTGAGCGCTTGTCTTGCCGTCGTATACCCACATATGACGGGACTGGGAGGCGATTCCTTCTGGCTGACGTATAGCACCGAAGAGAGAAAAGTCAGGGCATATAACGCGAGTGGACGTTCGGGCAGCCGGATTACCGCCAGCTGCTTTGCCGGCGAATCAGCCATCCCACAGCGGGGACCCCGAAGTGTCATTACCGTGCCGGGTATGGTGGACGGCTGGGATGCCATATTGCAGGAATATGGCTTGAAGACGCTGGCAGAGGTGCTTGAGCCCGCGATCCAATATGCACTGGAGGGCTTCCCGCTGTCGCCGGACCAGCATGTCAATACAGCCGAGCGTTTCGATGTGCTGGCAGCTTATCCACAGACAGCCGCCATCTATCTGCCCGGAGGCAAGATCCCGGAGCAAGGCAGCCGCTTTGTGCAGTCTGCTTTGGGAAGCAGCCTGCTGCAGGTTGCGGACCAGGGCCGAGACGTATTTTATTCAGGCAGTGTTGGTCAGGAGATTGTTCGCTCACTTAAGGAGCAGGGCGGTCTGCTGACACTGGAGGACTTTGCGAGACACACAGGTGAATGGGTGGAACCGGTCAAAGGGAGTTACCGAGGACTTGATCTTTATCAAGTCCCTCCGAACTCACAGGGCTTTACTGGCATAATGGCGCTTCATATTCTCGAACAGTTTGATTTGGAGAGTATAGAGCATGGTTCCTATGAGTACTATCACCTGCTTGTGGAGGCGCTGAAGCTGAGCTTCCGTGACCGCGATCGTTATTTGACAGACCCACAATTTTCCTCCATTCCCCTGGACCGGATGCTATCCAAATCCTATGCCGCGAAGCTGGCGGCCTGCATCGATATGGAGCGAGCTCTGCCGATGGATACCCAGCCGGTAGGCCATGATACGGCTTATGCGGCAGTAGTAGACAGTGAGGGCAATGCCGTTTCATTTATCCAAAGCCTCTATTTTGAGTTCGGCTCGGCTGTGGTTGGGGGAGACACCGGTATTTTGCTGCAGAACCGGGGCTCGTTCTTTTCTCTTGAACCGTCGCATGTGAACAGGCTTGAACCAGGCAAAAGAACTTTTCATACCCTGATGCCAGCGATGGCTTGCCGCGATGGGAAGCCGTATATTTTGTACGGTACCCAGGGAGGAGAAGGTCAGCCGCAGACACAAACCGCGCTGCTGACCCGCATGGTGGATTATCGCATGACCCCCCAGATCGCTGTGCGTGAACCCCGCTGGGTGTGGGGAAGAACATGGGGAGAGGCAACGCAAGAATTGAGAGTGGAAGGCCGAATTGCGGCAGAAGTGCAGCAGCGTTTACGGCTAGCCGGACACGAGGTACACACAGTTGAAGATTTTGCTAGAGTCATGGGACATGCGCATGCCATTATGATCAATGACAATGGCTTCCTGCTCGGGGGCACAGACCCCCGCTGCGATGGTGCGGCTATCGGATGGTAAACCAAAACAGGGGCGAAAGGTCTGGATGCTGCTAGCAACTCGTGTCGAGGTACAAGAACATGGTCACATTGAAGTCGCTATTTTAGCGGCTTTTTTTATTTTATCGGTACAAGTTCTTGTCCCGAGCCAAGGACAGGAACTTGTACCCGATAGCCGAAATGGACAAAAATATGTTCCTATTGCCGATTAGGCGTATATCTAAACGTTGAATCTTACTTCAGCACACGAAACAATAAGCGAAATTACGAGAATACTCATCGAAAAAAATTGACAAAATCAAAATGTTTTTGTATAACTAAGACAGTTATAACCATTGTAGTTATAGTTAGAAAACAAAAAAATGGAGGTTAACATGAAAATCTTAAATCATTTTATCCCCGTTTTTACCGAGCAACTTGAATCAACCGTTGCTTATTATGAATCTCTTGCTAACCGATCTATGGATCGGACGTGGGACATTCCTGAAGCTGGCTTATCTTTAGCCACAGTCTATCCTTACGTTATTGTATCTGGAAGTCCCGATGCCATGGAGCCTGCTAAATCACTCCGTGCCGTGGTGTATGTGGATTCCATGAACGAATTGAAGGAAGAACTAAAAAAACAAAATACCCTTATCATAAGGGATCAGTGTGGTCCTATTGGTCCAAGCATTTTTGTGCAGCATCCCGATGGCAGTTTTATTGAATATGTAGAGCCTGCGCAAGCTACTGTTTGATTGGTGAAAAATTAAAAAATGTAAAATAAAGCTACTCCATACACCGTAGGAGCAGCTTTATTTTACATTTGCCTCTGTTCGTATTTGCTCCACAATCTGAGCTAGGGTAACAGAAGCCAGTTCAAGCTCCATGACCTTCTGCGCATTAGAGAGTTTTGGTAATAGTATCGATTCAATGTTCATACCTACAGAGCAATTGGGGTCAGTATTCTTGTGAAAATTGAAAAGCTGATTTCCTTCCACAGATTCGACCGCTTGAAAGATATCCAGCAGGGTTAATCTTTCGGGCGATACCAGAAGGGAGGCCCCTGCAACTCCTGGTTTTGTTTCAATATACCCTGCTTTTTTGAGCTGGGCCATAATCCTTCTAATTACAACAGGGTTACTGTTGATGCTACGTGCAATCCGATCACCTGTACTATATAGGGGATCCAACGTAATCATCGAGAGAATATGGACTGCCATCGAAAAGCGACTGCTTATTTGTTTCATCTACTCACCTTCTTTGCTACAAAGTATAGTTCCATTTATAGAACAGGTCAATCGACAGTTTTTCAGCAGGTAAATAAAACAATGAAAGCAGCTGACCCATGTGATCGGTTGCTTTTGTTCGTCTAACGAGCAGTTTAGTTCTGTTGTAAAAGGGTTTTTTCTAAGTTTTATAGAAAAGTAAACTAAAGTAAATTAACTTCTTGGGCAATTGCACTCCTTTTACGTTTAACAATACAATTAACAAGGAGGAATCAAAAAAATGGTTAATAGTAAATCTAAGATATTTGGCCTTATTGGTTCAGTACTAATTGTAACAGTAGTTCTTGTTTGTTCTTATCAGATTTATCTCAATGTAGGATATGTTCATCATTATTTTTCGCCAAAATTAACATCTGTTTTTGATGCTGAAGATACCAGAGACGAATGGAATCCTATAATATTTGATGGTAAAGACTCAATTGAATACGATACTGTTTTCTGGGATAAGGCCATCATTAATGATGCAAATAGTGACCGAAACGTGTTATTGAGAGTTAAAGATGCAAAAGGGGCTATTGTTATTGAGGAATTCCAAGTATCTCCTGGGACCAGCAAGCATTTAGATGGCCTGATTAGAGATACAAAGTACTTCTTTGAAATTAAAGCTGAAGAAGGACAATTCATTCTTAATGCAACATAATAAGAACATATTAATATTCGAGCCCCACTTTTGATTATTTTTAGAGAAGAGAGGATTTGGAGATTATAAAAGTAAAATATTCATTCAACTAACGGGAGACTATAGCTTAATAAAACAAGGGGGCAGCCGATCTACATGATTTGTTGCCTTTGTTCATGTAATGGACAGTTTTATTCAAAACCGTATTCAACTCCTCTTTTTGGGAAAAATAAAACATCCCAACTAAGAGGTGCTTGCATTTGAAAAAGTTAATTTTGACAATCGTTCTAGCGCTTGGGTTAACTTCGCTAATCAAAACTCCAGCTTCAGGCGAAGAAACCCTGTCATTAAAACATACAATGAAATGCTCTTTAATCCAACAGGCGCTGATAATTGAATTAAATCCTCAAATAATAAGTACTCTTCGTCAAAAGTACCACGACAACTTTTTGTACGCGAACGTCCGCGTGTTACCAATCCAAGGTACGGATAATCTGGAGGCTAATTTTATTTTGGAAATGACAGTTATGAAAGGAGAGCAGCCAGAAATAGTCCAAATGACGTTTCGACGAGATGGTCTTAATGGCTATAAGGTAGATGATATTAATGTGATTACTACTTAGAAACAAGATGAAACTAACGGGAAATGATAGCTCAATAACACAACGGGGGCAGCCGGTCAACATGATCGGGTGTCTCTATTCAATTAACGGGCAGGTTAGTTTAATGAATAACTTTCCAGTCATTGGGTAGACTACTCGCATTGGTGAGAAGTTATTTCTGCGAGTAGAATCTTATCATGGAGGATATTATGAGAGTTAAGACACTGTTTCTTCTAATGATAATAAGTTTGTTCTATTCGATGCTGTCGAGCACTGCTACAGCCTATAACATAGAATCATCCGAATTTGTGGCAGCCCCCACTGAGGGCGAAACTCGCCTGGGACCAGTTAATCGGTTTGCAAAAGCAATACTTCGAAACGATCTTGATGAGGCACAAAAATATGTAGAAAAGGATTATGTGCAAATCCCCGAGATAAGGGGGAATTCCCAAATCAGCGGAGTACAGCTCGTTTCCTCACCAAAGTCAGATGTGAAATACCTACTAGCTCATTTTAATGATGAATTTTTAGAGGAAGAACGACTTGCTTTCATATGGGAACTAATCATAAAGGAAAATCGAATCACTAAAATTAGCATTCTGTTCGACGGAGCCAATCCGCTCGTCGATGAGGCCCGATTGATCAGGGAATACCAACTGAGGTTCAAAAGGGACGTACTGGTACCCTCTGAGTTTCCGTTCGAGATAACTCACTTCGACGGATACGTGGATGGTCATGAATCACTTGAACTAATCTATCGAAACAAAGCACTGAATGGCTTCTTCCGGGTCAAAGTATTCCCAGTCGTAGTAGAACTGAAGCGGTACAAAGGAAAGGACGATGTGTATTATCAACTAAAAGACGGAACGAAAGCAATATACCGGCCTAAATTCGAATTGGGATATGAACTTCGATTCCAGAAAAACGGGATGCAATATACGCTTGCGATTGGAAACAAGAAAATTTTGAAAGCGAAGTTTAAAGCAACAGACTTACTCAAACTTGCCAATTCTATGATATAGAGAATCAAGAGCAGTTCGGGGCTTGCTTGCGCTAACTCACAATGTCTAGAAAGCATAAGGTTAGATTAGGGTAATCTATGATTGAATAGGAGCAGCCGACCAATGTGATCGGTTGCTTTTTTTCAGCCAACGGGCAGGATACTTTAAGTACAACGTTCAAAAGTATTTAAAGTTAATAATCAAGATGAATTTTTCCTTGGTGTTTCTAAAGAATTAATGAGGGCTGCCTATTTGTTGGAACAGAAGAAGGCATAAACTTTAAATTTGAAATGGATGACATCATTGAGATTTAGTTCAATTTAGTTTAAACGACTTTGTGGCAAAAAGTGAGTTAGAGAAAAAAAGACTGCACATCCACTGTTTAATTAGAAGTTTTGAGATTTTAACGCTCCTGATTGGAGCGAATGGGATGAGCAAGCCCGACGCTTCTACTATGAAAATTTGTTAAATAACACTCCCTATATTGATATGGACTTTTTGTGTTAACGGGAACGATACTAGAAAAGGAAGGACCATCCCACAAAGGATGGCCTTTAAACTTGCCGTTACATAAGAGTAATGGTGTCGAGGGACAAGAACATAGTCCCATTGAAGTCGCTAATATAGCGTTCTTTTTATTTTATTGCACAGGGCATTGATTCAGCCTTAAATAGTCAGTGGGCAAGAACTTGTACCGATTACCATTATGCATATAACTAAACGTTTTCCTTGTTAATTCATTAAGCTATAACGGGCAGGAGAGTTTAAAGACAGCTAGGCCGAAGTTTCTCCCACACGATCAGCAGCTTCATTTCCTTAAAGGGTAGAAGAATTCAATTTGGAATAGACAAATATATACTTCCGAGATTAGTCACATCTGAAGTTCAAATCATTCTCATTTTCAAACTGTATAGCTTAGACCTGTGCAGTCGGTCGGATTACAATCTCATTCACATCAATATCATTTGGTTGCTCTATTGCGAATGCTATAGCGCGAGCAACCGCATCCGGCGGCATCGCCAACTCGTCTCGAATAGCCGTGAGACGGTCCTTTACCTCCTTATTTGTTAAACCCTCCGTGAAATTTGTATGCACTATTCCTGGCGATATGATTGTTACACGTAATTGTTTGCCAGCCTCTTGGCGAAGCCCCTCTGAAATTGCACGAACAGCGAACTTCGTGGCAGAATAGACAGATTGATTCGGTACTGTTTTATGTCCAGCGGTAGAAGCAGTGTTGACAAAATGACCAAAACCCTGTTTACGAAAAATAGGCAACGCAGCTGCGATACCGTAAAGCACGCCCTTCATGTTGATATCGATCATTGACTCCCAGTCCTCAACACGCAATTCATCAAGAGGTGAAATCGGCATAACGCCGGCATTGTTAATGAATACATCAAGCTTGCCGTACTGTTCGCAGGCTAGCGTGACAAGCCTGGACAAGTCTTCTCGCCGTCTTACATCTGTGCTTACATAAACGGCCTCACCGCCCCGTTTCATAATGCGCCTCGCAAGTGCTTCTAGTCGTTCCGCACCTCTCGCTCCAAGCACAATCTTAGCACCGCGTTCGGCAAGCAGGAGTGCCGCTGCTTCGCCAATTCCACTGCTTGCGCCTGTAATAACGATGACTTTGTTTTTGATTCCTGACATAATTATGTTCTCTTTTACGCTCATGGTTAAATCCTTCTTTCTACTGATTATGTTTGCAAGTGTCGTTGACGTCACTAGTAGAAGTATATAAAAGAGTGATTAATATCAGGTAGACGATTACTGCACTTTTTTTGCCTAATCCTGTCTGTCTGGCTACAATAAAATTAAAAAATCTACAGAATAAGGAGGGGGAATTATGGAACAACTCTTCCCGAGGCTTACCATTTCAACCTATCAGCAAGAGTTGGCTCGACTAATTCAACTGCATGCACCGATAGATGGTACACACAATACAGCCATTGCTGAGCTATATTTCAGAAGGGCATCGAGCGAAATGGAGCCGACGCATACTGTCAATATGCCCTCCCTTTACGTGATCGTCCAAGGCTCTAAAATCGCCACTTTGGCTGGTGAAAATATCCGATACGATTCAGCTACTTATATGGTAACCTCCGTCCATTTACCCGTTATCGGTAGAATTACTGATGCATCACCGCAGCTGCCCTATTTAAGTTTGCAATTAACGCTTAATCCAGATGTTCTTCTGGAAATCGCCAATAAGATCAGTCCCCAGAGAAGCAGGGAGACTGGACGAGGAATATTGGTGAATACATCTACGCTCTCTTTATTAGATGCAGTACTTCGACTTGTCCAACTTTTGAATACACCTAAGGATATTCCAATGCTTGCTCCACTGACCATACGTGAAATATTTTATCGGGTGCTACAGGGCGAGCAGGGAGCATTGCTCCGTCAGTTTGCGCTGGCCGGAAGCTATGCACATGGCATATCTGAAGCGATCCACCTCATTAAACGAGATTATTCTGAGCCTCTTGTCATTAGTGAGTTAGCAAAAAATGTTAGTATGAGTCCTACATCATTGCACAAGCATTTCAAAAGAGTAACAGGAATGAGTCCGTTGCAGTATCAAAAGATAATTAGGTTGCAAACGGCACGCCGACTGCTAATCATGGAAAAATTGGATGCGGCTACGGTGAGTTTTCGAGTTGGTTACGAAAGCCCTTCTCAGTTCAGTCGGGAATACGCCCGCTTATTCGGACGTCCGCCGATAAGTGATGTTAAGCACCTCCGCGATTCGTTATATGGTCATCAATGATTTCCATAATCTCTTGGATTACTTATTCTTCAGCAAACGGCAAGATAGCAAAATAAATTATCTTCATTTAGTGAAAAATGCCTTTAAAAATCCTGGGGATGAGGGTTTCAGAAATGAAAAGATTTATCAGATCATTGCTAACGGTCATCATTTTCTTGATGACAATTCAGCCCGTTTTTTCAAAGCTAAACGATAACGATGAACCATTGAAACGGCTTGTACTTACTTTGTTAACTCCAAAAATACAGGAACAGATTAACCGATACTATAAAAATAAATTAACCGTATCACCTATGTTTACGCCTTTTTTAGATGGAACCGATATAGACGTTAAATATTATTCTTCACATATTGATGTCCGGGTTAAAACAATCCCGTACGTAGGACCTCATTTGGATGTGGGGATCGACTCGATGAGATTTAGTATAGATAACTCCGGATCAATAGTGGTTCAAGAGTATTAGCACATTAAGGATTACGACTTGCCTCCAAACTGGCAAGAAATTATTAAAACCGATTGAACTAACGGGAAACGATAACTTAATAATAGTAAGACAGCAGCCGACCATCGTGATCGGCTGTTTTGTTCAAGTAAATTTTTTATATTCAAAATAAATCGAAACAAGGGGAATTCAATGAGTATGAGTAAATATCAAAGGCCACGCCCATTGGAATAATCTAAGGAGAGGATCAGATGTATCTAAAAGAATTTGATTTAGATTTACCGTATATTCTGAATGACGAAAGCATTGAATCTATAATGAAAATACAAAAATGTGAGTACAACGAAGCAACAAAATTAGATTATGAATTGAATTGGAAATGGAAAAGACGTTCATTTAGATTGGGTGTGTTCGGCGCCAGTCCAATTCAGTTTGAATGACTTTCGTGCAAAAAATGAGTTGGAGAAAAAAAAGGTTACGCTTCGACTACTCATGGACGGGATCGAGAAACTTGCTCTACGTAATAGTTGGCAGATTGATCCATTTAGAGAAATAGCATTACAAATAGAAGAGTTAGGTTATGTAAATAAATAGAATTGGAAGAAATAGTAAAGAGTCCTAATAAGAAGTACAATGCAAAAGTCATATGCCATCATAATGTAGAGAGCATGGATATATTCATATCTATTCTACAACGAGATGGTACGCAAGCACTTTTAGAAAAGGTCGTATCAGAACAACCAGATGAATTTGCCTGTGCTAAACATTTAGGCGAACTTAAATGGGAATCTGATTTTGAAGTTGCTTTGATAAATAAAAAAGGCAATGAAAAGTATTTGGTAGCCATAGAACACTGATAATATTGTCGTTAGAAAAATTGTATAAGGACAAGAACATTAGTTCAGTGAAAGTCGCTATTTATGGCATAACCTGTTTTATTGACAAATATGACTTGCTTGAAAGCGTCGACTTTTTCAAAAGAAACGAGTGTCTATTATATTGAAGAGGCAGCTTTTGCTACAGGCGAACATGATGATCCGAACAGCGCTGTTGGCATGGGTAATGCTAGCACCTTAAGCTATGGAACTATAGTGGTCAGGAGAGCCTAACCTCGGCAAGCGCTTCCGTACGGAGTCATCTCATTGCGTTTGCCGCGGAAGAATCCCATTTGAACCGGGGTAAATCGATTGATTTAAAGGAATAAGCAAAAGAAATAATGTCTGCACAAGAAGTTACCGAGCAGCAAAAGATATAAGCAAAGTTAGTAGCGATTGCTTCCGGGAATGGGGAAAGCAATCGCTATGTTTTTTTGCGGATATTTTTATTTTTTGTCCGCCACATGTGTACAATAAATAAAAAAGATGATACATTGAAATTAGTTTAATTCCTTTTATAACAGGGTTTTTCGGATGAATACTATGTCTCCTGCACAAGGACATACGTATATCGAGGAGGGAATGGAATGTCAAGTCAAGCATTGGACCAATTTTTAAGTTCGAACATCGAAGATCTAAAGACTAAAGGTCTATATAACGTCATCGATACGCTGCAGGGTGCAAATGGTCCTGTTATTCGTATCGCCGGAAAGTCCCTAATCAATTTGTCTTCCAATAATTATTTGGGACTGGCAACAGATTACCGCCTGATTGATGCTTCAGTTAAGGCGTCGCAGACATACGGGGCAGGCGCAGGGGCTGTGAGAACAATTAATGGTACGATGGATCTTCATATTGTGCTTGAAAAAAAACTGGCCCGTTTCAAAAAAACGGAAGCCGTTATCGTATATCAATCGGGATTTAACTGCAATATGGCTGCTATATCCGCGGTAATGGACCAGCATGATGCGATTTTATCAGATGAGCTGAACCACGCTTCGATTATTGATGGCTGCCGCCTGTCGAGAGCCAAGGTGATTCGCTTTAAGCATGCGGATATGAATGATTTAAGACAGCAGGCGAAAGATGCCAAGGAATCCGGTCAGTACCATAAAATTATGGTCATCACGGACGGGGTTTTCTCCATGGATGGTGATATAGCAAAGCTGCCCGAAATCGTGAAAATAGCAGAAGAATTCGATCTGATTACTTATGTAGATGATGCCCACGGTTCGGGCGTTCTCGGAGCAGGTGCGGGAACCGTGAAGCATTTTGGATTGTCCGACCGCATTGACTTTCAAATTGGTACTCTTTCCAAGGCGATCGGCGTTGTCGGCGGTTATGTGGCGGGTAAAAAACAACTGATCGAATGGTTGAAGCTGAGAAGCCGTCCGTTTCTGTTCTCGACATCGCTACCTCCGGCTGTAATCGCTTCTTGCAGCGCTTCTGTCGACATTTTGATGAATGACAAAGAGCTGATCGAGAAGCTGTGGGAGAATGGAAATGATTTGAAAAATGGCTTGAGCCAGCTTGGATATGATGTAGGCCTAAGCGAAACGCCGATCACACCTTGTATCATTGGCGATGAAGTAACCACCCAACAGTTCAGCAAAAGGCTCTATGAAGAAGGCGTTTACGCCAAGGCAATCCTGTTTCCGACGGTTCCGAAAGGAACCGGAAGAATACGCAACATGCCGACAGCTGCCCATACCAAGGAGATGCTCGACCAGGTGATCTCCGTTTATGAGAAAGTTGGCAAGGAAATGAAGCTGATTTAGCTGCATTCGCGGGAGTATATTTCGGGAGGAATGTCTTATGAACAAGATTTTGGTGACCGGAGCACTGGGCCAAATCGGTTCTGAGTTAGTTGTTAAATTACGTGAAATTTATGGTGCGGATCACGTCGTTGCTACGGATCTCAGGTCATCAGCCCACGAAATTACCCGATCCGGGCCATTCGAGCTGCTGGACGTGACGAATGATAAGGCGATGTTCGAAATCGCCAAGCGGTACGAAGTTGATACCGTCATCCATTTGGCTGCGCTGCTGTCGGCTACCGCAGAGGAGAAACCGCTGCTTGCCTGGAATTTGAATATGGGCGGATTGATGAATGCACTTGAAATATCCAGGGAGCTCGGCTGCCAATTTTTCACTCCAAGCTCCATTGGATCTTTTGGTCCTTCGACTCCGAAAGACAATACCCCGCAGGATACGATCCAGAGGCCCAATACGATGTACGGCGTGAACAAAGTGTCCGGCGAACTGCTTTGTGATTATTATTTTCACAAATACGGCCTGGATACTAGGGGGCTGAGATTCCCGGGTTTGATATCTTATATGACGCCTCCCGGCGGAGGAACGACGGATTACGCGGTGGAAATTTATTACGCAGCCGTGACGGCTGGCCGGTATACATCTTATATCGCCAAGGACTCAAACATGGACATGATGTATATGCCGGATGCCCTGAACGCTATCATCGAATTGATGGAAGCGGATTCTTCCCGGTTGAAGCACCGAAATTCATTTAATGTCACCGCAATGAGCGTGGATCCGGAGGCGATCGCTGCAGCGATTCGGGATGAGATTCCAGGCTTTATCCTCGATTATGACGTTGATCCGAAGAGACAGGCGATTGCCGATAGCTGGCCGCATTCCATTGATGCGACGGCAGCGAAAACAGAATGGGGATTTCATGCCCGCTACGACCTGAAGGCGATGACGAAGGATATGCTTTCACAGCTAAGCGAGAGACAAATACTTCGCAAGGCTTAAAGTTATTATGAATTCGCTGTGCAAAGCGAGTAGAAATACAAAAGAAGCTGCATCAAGAGGTTTGACGATACCCCGACCTTTTGTTGCAGCTTCTTTTTTCATCCTCCAGCCCAGACATTTCCGTGTCTGTGGCTTTTCAGATAAAGAACACGGCATAAAGTTTGCAACAGGACGGACCGAGGTATGAGGTATGCAAAATAAAACACAGAAGTGAAAGAAAGGGAGCTGTTTATTACAAGTTTGTCTAGGGACAAGAACATGATCCCATTGAAGTCGCTATTTTAGCAGCTTTTTTATTTTATCGGTACAAGAGGCAAAAATGATACTCAGTTGAACAGGATGATACGGAGTTTTAAGTGTGTTGATAAAAAACAGCTAACTAAGACTATGTCCTTAGTTAGCTGTTTTTTATTCATCTTTTTAATTTTCTATAGAAGTTACGAATCTCTTGTGAAATTCTCCATCATTCCAGCTGGATACCGGCTACCGGCTGATCCGTGTGGAAGGATCTCCTTAATACGTTGAAGATCAGCTTCTGTAAGTTTAACGTAAGCAGCAGCAACGTTTTGCTCAACCCGCTTAGCACTTCGTGTACCCGGGATCGGAACGACATCTTCTCCCTGGGCGAGAAGCCAAGCCAGTGCCAATTCGGCTACAGAAATACCTTTGTTAGAAGCCAGTTCATTAAGTTGTTCCGTTGCTCGTAAATTGTAGGTATAATTTTCGCCTTGCCAGCGCTCGTCGTAACGGCGCATATCGTCTTCCGCGTACTCTTGGGCTGGTTTAACAGCACCTGTCAGGAACCCTCTGCCTAGAGGAGAGTAAGGCACTAAACCTATACCGAGTTCATTCAATGTCTTTCGTATATTGTTGTCCTCAATCTCGCGTTCGAATATCGAGTATTCAGTCTGAAGCATAGAGACCGGGGTAACCGCGTGAGCTTTACGAATTGTGTTTGAACCGGTGTTGCTCAAACCGAAATATTTAACTTTGCCTTCTTTGATAAGGTCTCCGACGACCCCTGCTACTTCTTCGATAGGAACATCGGGATCTGGGATATGCTGATAGAACACATCAATGTAATCAGTCTGCAGATAGCGAAGACTGTTCTCAGCTACCTTACGAATATTTTCTGGCCGGCTGTTAAAACGTGTTCCAATCTGCTCGGCTGTCATATCAAAGCCAAACTTGGTGGCCAGTACTACCTTGTCACGAAAATCCTTTACAGCTTTACCCAGCAACTGTTCATTGTGACCATTTCCATATCCATATAATTCTGCCGTATCAAAAAAGTTAACTCCAAGCTCATAAGCTCGACGAATAGTTGCTATTGCTTCATCTTCATTTGAAGGACCGTATGCCATTGTCATCCCCATCGTACCCAAACCAATAGAAGAGACTTTTAAACCTTGTTGACCAAGACTTCGGGTTTGCATTTTTGTTCCTCCTTAAATAATTCTATCACCTAAATGTTTATAGCCGTATCCAATCCTAGCTCGTTCAATATGAATTTTCATCACTGTTTTTCATAGGAACAAAAACATAATATCATGGGAGTTGAATGAAGTAAACAATAAGTATATAAAGTGTCTATTTAGTATAATTTGTTTAAAATAATGATTATGAGATATAATATAATTTATAAGGGGGCAGTTAGATGGAACGGCAGATTGAAAAACAACATCAGATGAGGCAAAAGCTTACTAATAGATTGTTATTACACGTTAGTAAAAATGGGTTTCAAGGTTTGAAAATGGATGAAATCTCAAAGATTATGGATATAAGCAGGGCGACTTTATATAAATATTTCTCTACCAAAGAAGATATTATTTCGTTTATTGTGAGTACATTTGTCGAATACATCCACGGAATTATTGAAGATTCTGATGCTGATCAAGTATTTGTTCAGCGATTTCAGCAAACATTTGAACAAACAATCTTATTAAAAGAGTTCATCACAGACATTTTCTTAAGGGAACTTGAAAATAGTTATCCTGAGAACTATGAGCGACTAAAAGAAGCCATGAAGCAACGAGAATATCAGGAATTGGCTTTTTATGATGAAGGAATAAAAGAGGGTTTTTTTAATAAGATTGATGGTAGGCTTATCATTATGCAAGATGAGATTCTAAGTAACGTTTTAGATGTAAAGTACCTGATGGAGAACCATTTGACAGTGTATCAGGTGCTATTTGACTATTACAATCTAAAGAAAATTCAGTTGTTTAAACCTGATAAAATTAAAATGATGGATGACAACTTGATGATCCCTAAAATTGAGTGCATGGCACAAAAAATTTCAAAAAACTTATATTAATCTTAGCAAATTTGGATTATCTAATTTTCTATAAAGTAAACACGTCTTAAGCTTAAGTTGGGCATTTTTCCGTGATATATTAGGAGCATAGAAAAAGGACGGCTGCACAACATTCAAAGTCGCTCATTTAGCGGCTTTTTTGTTTTAAGGATGTCGAGGGACAAGAACATAGTCCGATTACCGATTAGGCATAAAACTAAACGATTCTTTTCCTCGTTAATTCATTAAGCTAACGGGCAGGTTAGCTTAATAGGAACGTCCTGGGTGTGTGAGCAACGCCGGCGGGGGCTAAGAAGCTGCGTGGATCTCGTCCGGATCGGAGAGAGCAGTGGCGTGTCGGTCGCCTGGGCTTCAGCTGTTCTGTGAAAATAAAGTTGTAGACTGGCAGCCGGCATTAGCCAACGCGCAGGATAACGGAACCATTAGATGGACTTATTGTTCTCATATGATACAATATATCCCAGAAATATCTGTGGGTTAATGAAAAGCACTGATAAACTAATAAGAGACCAGCACAAAAAAGTGGTAGTTTTATGGATATGCAATAGTCGCCGAATGGAACTCGGTACTAAAAGGAGGCAGGACACATGCTAGAAGAACAGGAAAAATTCGCGGGCGAAGGATATAACAGGTCGTACGCAATTGCTACGGGTATGCCGATTTTGAATCTTAGGGGTAGCATACCGCGTGAAGGTAACGGCCAACTACCGTTTCCGTGGGTGACAACGGGCATCAGGATTGATAAAGAACAGATGTTGGAAACCGTTATGAAGCAAAAGACACTCGAGTATTTGTTTAATATGCAATTCAGTAAGGAGGAGATGACCGACCGCAATTTGGTTGTAGGCTGTTATGAATACAGGAATCCGAATGACAAGGAACAAATATTGCTATATGCGCTGGTTTCGTTGAAGGAATTTCTCGCGAGATACGGCGATGAACGGGCATCGGAGATTCAGATGCGAGTTGGCTGCACATACGAGAAGATTATGGAGGAATGCGATGAAGCCATTGAAGAACACTTTGCAGTGTTGCGCCGGTCACTTCATTTAAAGAATTTGAGGGACAAATATGATGTCGTTTACGAGTGGAGTGAAGAGGAAGGGGTAAAGACGTACATAATCAGATACACCAAATCGAGTTATACGAAGATTAAAGCTAAATCATTCGAAGAGTTGACCAATCTCTATAATGAGCAACGGAAGAAGGATGCAAAGAAGACGTTTGCGATTCTGGAACCGTTAGAAGCATTTATGCAAGCCTAAGAAAACCGCCCCTTTACGGGGCGGTTATTCAACATTTCATCGAAAGAAGATTCGAGGAATATGGTCGAATGGGGACTGATGGAAGACGTTGATCCAGCCGATTATTTCGGCAAAACCATGGAGGTAGAACGATTTAAGGCGATTGGAAGCCTAGCGATTCAGGGAGAAATTCTGAACTGAATTTAGTCATGGAAAACATTAGCATAATAAACAGCTGATCCATGTGATCGGCTGCTTTTGTTCAAGTAACGGGCAGGATACTTTCAAGATTAGACGCGGTGAACCACACTAAAAGTATCGACGAGTTTATCGTCGTTAGCAACTATTAAGCAGGGTAATACAGTTTCTGGGTCGAATTTGGTTGGCGGTAAGTTAGAGTGGGGTGGGAATAAGATATGGAAAAGTACGGAAGTGACAAGGCACGTTTTCTAAAAGAAATAATGGATTTGATGGTACCCATAAAAGGCGGATCAATTGAACTACGCGATTTTCTTAATACAGATAAATGGCTTAGTACTGATTACACTTTATCTAACCCAGGAAGTAGTAAAAAGACTATAACGTGGACTGAAGCTATAGAGCCATTCCATGTAATGAAGTATCCAGTAACACAGCAGTTATATCATTTTGTCATGCATGAAGAAGAAATAGAGCCGATTGTGAGTAAGCTGCCAATTACGGAAGTGTCGTGGATGGATGCTATTGCTTTCTGTAATGAGTTATCGAGAAAGCTTGGCAGGATGGAATGTTACACAGTTACAAACGAAAGTGAGAACACAATATATAACAAAATAGCGAATGGATTTCGATTACTGTCAGACGCTGAATGGCAGTATGCATGCAAAGCAGGATCAACGGAATATCGGTATGCAAGAATTGATCAAATTGCATGGTATCAAGGAAATTCCAATGGATCTGTTCATAAAGTAGGACAGTTGCTTCCTAATCCATGGGGACTTTATGACTTGATCGGTAACGTCTGGGAATGGTGCTGGGATCTATATGATGCTGAACGATATGGGAACTATAGAGTTTTCAGGGGAGGCAGTTGGGCTGAAGTGGAGAACAATTGTGGTTCTACGAGTAGAAGGAAAAGCATGCCCAATTTCAAAATAGATGATCTTGGTTTTAGAATAGCACTTACAAATCCTTGAGAAAACGACACCTACCGTATGCTCAAGTCGTTGAGCATACGGTAGGTGTTCAACTAACGAAGAAACTATAGCTCAATAATACAAAGAAAGCCAGATCAACGTGATCGGCTGCTTTTGTTCAAGTAACGGGCAGAATAGCTAAATAAGGCCCTTGTTACGATGGGCTTTTATTGAGCTTACCAATGGCATTTGGCTAGGAAAATATCAGGGTGCTTCTTTTACTTTCTTTTGTACAAACATCTATCTTGTGTTTTTTGGCGAGTATTTTATATGGATCATATGTTCAAGAGTGCTTTTTACCTCAGGCCAGTCGTTATCCGTAATGCTATAAAAAACATTGTCATGAAATCTACCTTGAGTATCCCGCCTATGCTTCCTAAATATGCCTTCTTTAGTTGCCCCAATCCGTTCTATCGCTCGCTGTGACCTTATGTTATAGCCGCTGATGGAAAATTGCACGCGGACTAGCGCTAATTGTTCGAAGCAATAATTTAACAGTAAAAACTTACATTCCGTATTTACACCTGTACGCCAGTAAGTTGGTGTTAGCCATGTCCAGCCGATTTCCGCATTTTGATTGATCATATCAATATCTCCGATTCTTGTGGTTCCAATAATTTTTTCCGACATGAGTTCGACGATGACGAAAGGGAGTTGGGTACCATGAAGCTGGTTTTGTATGGCTTGATCGATTAAATGCTTAATATCATCATATGTTGCATTTTTTCTCCAAGTAAATTCCCATATGTTTGGATTCATCAGTGTTTCAAGTAAATCTTCTTTATGTTTAGATTCTAGGGGTAAGAGTTTTATTGTCTTGCCTATTAAAGTAACATTTTGATTCATGGCATTTACACCTCCGATTCCATTGTGATTCATTATCTTAACGTGGTGGGATTAGTATATATTTATTGGTATCGACGTTGAATGCATTAACCGTTGAATTATTATACTTTCATGCATCACAAATTCTCTACAGGTGTTCTATTAAGTTCAACTAACGAGCAGGATAGTTTAGTGAAGGTGGAGGATAAATTCAGATAGAATTCAATAACAAAACCAAGGTAACTTAATAAATTTTAGTTATACTGGGAAGATCAATGTTGAAACGAATGCCCTTTGAACGTCCAACGGAGCATTATGACGAACGAATTTATAAAATTGACGAACAAATTTGTGAAATGTTAAAACTTCGGAAGCAGCTTTCAAATAACAATCTTGGTTTCCCGCCATTTGAATATATCTCTAATGGGCTGAAACTTTTGAACTTTACGAGGACGTAGAAATGTTAGCTTAAAGCATCCTCGTGATCAACTGCGGTTTACAACTAGTGGATGATAATAGGGATCGTTGCAGAAAAGCTGACGATCCTTTTTATATACCTTTAGGGACGGTAGAGAACGAAGAAATTATATTAGAGTGATAATGCCTCATTAAGCCAACGGGCAGGTTGGTTCAATCATGCCGGCAGTATCTTTTAGAAATCCACAAAGGCAGGAAAGTGTAGGAATTGTGTGGAATAAATATACAACTTTATCTTATTTGGAGGTTGTAAAATGGCGTTCCCGACACATATTGTATCTGCAGGCGGAATTGTAGAAGATGGAACTGGAAATATCCTTTTAGTAAAAGCTCATGACGATGGTTGGGTGTATCCTGGTGGGATAACTGAAGTAGGAGAAAACCTGATTGATGGCGTCATTCGTGAAATCAAAGAGGAAAGTGGAATAGATGCCACGGTTAGCCATTTGATTAGTGTTGTTTCGAATACAGCAATCCATAAGTGGTATGACGGTGTGACTGATGTCCCTACGAAGGTCATGTTTGATTTCGTGTGTAAAGCTGTGGGTGGAGAGTTAGCTACTTCTAATGAAACGAGCGAATGTAGGTGGGTACCACAGGAAAATGTTCTGGATTTGATTACTTTACCTGGAATCCGCATGCGTTATGAAGCTTATTTGAACTTTAACGGATCTGTGAATTATATGGAGTATATTACTGCGTCAACGACAGAGTTTGATGTCAAGCTTCAAAGAAGTGTTTAGTTGTACTAGGGTATAGTGTATTAAGCAAACGGGAACGATAGCTCAATAAAATTAAATGAACAAAAAACAGCCGATAACGTGACTGGCTGTTTTTTTGTTCATTTAGTTAGCACTATAAGTTGAAGTTTAGGGAGTACAATGAATAGGTCCGAGATAAACAAGGTTCGTTTGCCTGGGAGAAACAGAGGGCAGGTGTTATATCCAACACTGAGCAAAAGACGCATTCTTACTATGCACGATTCGGGCTAAAGAGGAGCCTGCAGTTATCGATGTCCACTACATTTTGGTTGAATCCTGTAAGGGCGCGCTTTGGCCGTTGGCTTTTCATTCATAATTTTTTCTTCATAGGAATTTCGAAGCTCCAGTCTCCGGTGAGCAGATCCTGCTGAGGCGGGTCATCGGACAGGACTAACTGCCGGGATGACGGGTGGTTCATGCGGGAGGGACGTTAATCTCGCAGGAGATGGCGAGTAAAATGATCAAAAGTATGAATACGGTATCCGCTATTAAAAATAATGAATATGGGCTTAGTAGCCGTGAAATTGAAGTATTACATAAGCTGGCTTCTGGCATGCGTAATCAAGAAATTGCAGAGGCTTTGTATCTTAGTGAAGGAACGGTTAAGAATTATATTTCAGCGATCTACTCAAAACTCAATGTAAAGGGAGGACAAGGCGCGGCCCGCAAAGCCAGAGACCCGGGAATCATGAATAACTAAGATAAACATACCTAAGAAGCCGGCAACTTATATAGTTGCCGGCTTCTTAGGGGTATAGTCACATGACTTTATCATGACAAAAGTGCACTGTCACTTTATGACTTTTTCAGCCTATACTCATAACTATCATCAATCTATAAAGGGGCTGACTCAAGATATGAAGAAAAGATCTGCACACAAAGAACATTCGCAGATGGATGAAAAATTAAGCAAATGGAATTTGTTTTGGCACTTCCCAATCATCTGGATGATAGCGGGGACCATCGGTATAATTCTTGTGGATGCGCTCATCCGGCCGCTAGTAGAGCAAGCACCGGGCTTGGTTTCTCTTCTGTTGACATTAACGTTGGGCTTTCTGGCGATCATGGTCTATATGCTCATCATGAAATATTTGGCTCGTCGGTCCATTCCTGAATTATCAAGAAAGGGCGCAGGAGTTGAAGCTGTTATGGGAGCACTCACCGGGCTTATCTTTATTGCCCTATCTACTATTATTATTGTTTTATTGGGAGGTTACACCTTTCAATGGGCAAATGATGCGGACACGGTTACTGTTCTAATCGTTTCTATTGAAGCAGCTTTAGGCGCAGCCATTGTCGAGGAACTTATCTTTCGTGGACTAGTGTTTCAAGCCATAAATAAATTGCTGGGAACTTGGACCGGGCTCGCTGTCACTTCTCTATTCTTTGGAATAGCCCATCTTGGGAATACAGGAGCAACATTATGGAGCGCGTTCGCCTTATCATTAGAAGCGGGTCTTCTACTCGGAGCCGCTTATTTATGGAGACGAAATCTGTGGTTTGTTATGGGGCTACATTTTTCCTGGAATGCACTTGAAGGTTTGCTTGGCATTCCTGTTTCTGGACACAGTTCAGCCGGTCTGTTTATTGTGAAAGTGCATGGTCCTTCACTTCTCACTGGAGGTGATTTTGGACTGGAGGGGTCTGTGGTTCCGGTTATCATCAGTCTTCTGATTTCCATTCCTATGCTGTATGGGGCTATTCGCAATCGCAATCTGCCACCGAATTTCACATAAGCCATGTACAGAATTTATTAGCTAGGTTGTAGACAGAATATGTCCTGAAACCTTTGATGGCCTCGTTGTTTCAGACTAATAAGGGAGACTTTTCCTTTATCATAGTTTCCCTCACCCGCTTAATGCGGGTATTTTTTTAGTTACCAAGTAAATTCACTTCTAGATAGTAACAAAAGAAACGGTAACTACCGGATTCCGAATATCCGTATATAAAAAATACTTTTGCACTTAAACTGTATCCTACTCCTCATAGGATGAGGAACGAGTGTTCGACCACCAAGACCATTCCAATTGTTCAGACTACTAAGAACATCATTATGAGAAAACAGTATTTACTTAAGAAAAGGTCCGGCTGCTGGAGTCTAAACTAAACTTAAGCCGCATATCAGGGAAATGCTTCGTAACTCGCAGCAGGAGCCAGCTACTAACCAAGCAGTAGAAAATGAAATGTGCTCGCGTGGTCGAGGGGTCAAGATCAAGCTAGGTATTAAATTGGTACTTTAACTAGCTGTTGAGGACAAGAACTTGTACCGATTGTAGTTCCAGTATGTGTTAAAATGAGTTTGTTAGGAGCAGTACCTTCTTATTCAAGAGGTTTTTGAAATTGATTTAAGGGAGCGGAAGAAGATGGGGGCAGATTTCACAGCTTTCATAGGCCATAAGTTCAATAGAGATAAAATTGAAATATTATGTCATGCACTAAATTCTAGATCATTAAAGCACGTTGATGAATTCATTAACTTCCTGCTTCCACATAACCCTAAGGATGAGGATAAGCCTTTTACGGTTCATGAAGGAATTGGTGGCACTTTGGAAATCAGTGGACCTTGCGGGATGGATTTTACATTCTCGGAAAAGGTCTGTTATTTTCATCATTATATAAGATGGAGAAGCTTTCTCCTAGAGGAGGAGCTTCAGCTTTATTTAAAGAAAGTTGCTTTCGATTTAGCCCGTTATTTTTCATCAGAATATGCAATTTATGTACCGGACAGTGGAGCAAGAGAGTCAGGGGTACTAGATTTTATTTGGGAAGATGAAAATAAAGATATCCATTATATAATGAATTGGCTTCTTGAACGTTGCGGAAAGCCTAAAGAGAAGATAATTGATATTTATAAAGAATACGAAGATTACTGGGATTCTGAAGGGTATTACGTAGACGATTTTAGTAATTTAAAGTAGGGTTCTCATCCTTAAAAGGGAAACATTAGTTCATAAACTAAGAAGGTATAAACGTGATAGGCCGCTGTTTTCAACTAGTGGTTTGATAATAGGGATCGTTGCAGAAATGCTGACGATCCTTTTTGTATACCTTTAGGAACGGTAGAGAACGAAGAAATTATATTAGAGTGATGATGCCTCATTAAGCCAACGGGCAGAATAGTTGAATTAAATAGTATATTGAGAAGATAATAGATTATTCGAGTTAGGAGAAGCATAAATGAAAAGAAGTGGTGGCCCCACATCGGTACGCAAAAATCTAGGCTGCCCGTAGTGAGGTGTTCGTGGGGTTGCCTAGTTTTGTTGTAGTTATAGGTTGTAATCGATGCCTTCGCCAGCGCCTGTGCGGGCGTTTACGTATACGTGAGAAACCCCTTCGATTCCAGTGACGGGGAATGCATATACGAGCTTGTCGTTGTGGAGCTCCAGCTTTGGCTTACCCGAGGCCTTTATTTTTGGGCCAAGCTTCGCGGAGGCTTGCTCCGCTGTCAGCTTCGGGTGAATTGGGAAGGTTTTATTGTAATTGGAATAATAATTAGACGCATCAAAGCTCTTCAATACACCGGTACGGCGATCAAATTTCCATACGACTTTCATCTGCGGAATGGAGACTTGCTCCCTTACTGGAATATACGTGAGATAAATGAAGGTATCTTTAATCTCTTTCGCTACCAATGTCAGACGTTCGTCAGACCAGCGCGCCATCCAAGTGTCGGCAACTGCGATAACCTGCTTTAAGTCCATAGATTGCTCTAGAGCTTCTTTTTCGGAGATCGGGCCTTTGCGTGTCACATGGAGCACGTATCCGCTTTTACTTAGTGTTGCAGTATAATTACTACGAAGCGAACGGGGACCGGGATACGCTGGAAGAACTCTGGCCGGTGGCATACGAGCAGATTCACATTTCACTTGCCAGACTAGAAGGGCATGGACTTGTACAAGATGATGACACGTGGTATTGCTTCCTCGACTGGCATGATGAACTTAACAAGCAGGCTGGTGCCCAGGCAGTGCTCATTTACAACATGAGAAGAGCGTTGAAGATCGCCCATGATCTGGGAAAATCGGAGCAGGAGGCCTGGATTAGGGTTCAAATACGATATTTATGGGACGAAGAACAGGAATATTTCATTAGTGGGGAAGCGAGACAGGTGTCCTGGGCATCTCAGGTATGGATGATTCTTGCCGAGGTTGTTGATGCGCCTCTTGCCAGGAAGCTGCTCGAACGACTGGAACGCAACGAAAATGCCATTGGCATGGCCACCCCGTATATGGTTCATCATTACGTAGATGCATTGGTTCTGAGCGGGCAAAGGGAAAAAGCCATGGAACATATCCGAAAATATTGGGGCGGTATGCTGAAAAATGGAGCAGACACGTTTTGGGAGCTCTATGACCCGGAAGACAAAACGTTTTCTCCTTACGGCAGTAATTTGGTCAATAGCTATTGCCACGCATGGAGCTGTACTCCAAGTTATATTATAAGACGATATTTTTCATAGTTAAGATTCGGAACTAAGTTCGAAGGAGCTGACCATGTTAGTTCTTTATTCATTTACTGACGCTAAACGATAGTCCAATAAAAAAACAGCAGTCTCCCGTTTCGATTGAACGATTCAGAGACTGCTGCTTTTATGTTGGAATCTGCCTTCGACACCACCAGACGTTTAGGAAGATCCGTTATGTTGAAAATAAAGCTTCTATTGCAACGGGCTGATGCACTTGCAGTGGCTGAAGAGCGCTGGTCCGATCGATATGAATAAACGCATCATAACGATCCGCCATGTTGGAAGGTACATAATTGCCGTAGCGCTCATGATCAGGATTATATACCACACCGATCGCACGGTGGCCAATGACTTTATGCAAGACGGAGGATGCATCGGAGAGCATGACCAGGCCATCCCGGCCTTCACCTGCCCGGTGCATGTAATCCTCCCAGCTTCCTGGCTCTCCAGGTGGAACAATCATTTTCTCCACAGGATCTCCCCAAGCTCTTCCCGCGAGTACCTCACCCTGATAGGTTCCAAAGCCAACGGCAAACACACGGTGTTCCGGGTCCTCTCGCAGCAGCTGACCCACATTCACCATGCCATCCTGTATCATATCCGTTGCCCGCGCGTCACCAATATGAGTATTGTGCTCCCAGACGATGGCTTTGGCAGATTTTCCATAAAAGGACATGATTCTCTTTAGCGATTCAACCATATGTTTATCCCGAACATTCCAGGATTCCGGACCGCCTCGGACCATCGTACGGTAATAGGCCTCGGAGCTTGAAGTAACCAGCATATTGACCTCAGCATTCAGTTCTTCCTCACTACCTGGATGCGCCATGCGCCGGTTCTGCATTTGTTTTAGCAGTTCAACCACTTCATTCTCACAGCTCTCCGAAAGTAATCCTGCCGCGATGCCATAACTCTGATGATCCTTACTGTAAGGATCGAAACAAGCGTATGTACGGCGTGCCTGTTCCAGTTGGGGAGACTTTGTTTCCTCCAAATAACCGATAATGGCCTCCATCGATTCCCACAATGAATACATGTCTATACCATAGAATCCAACCTTCGGACGTTCACTGCTTTCAGTGTGATTCGCTGCATTATGCTCCTTCAGCCACTCGGCAAAATCACAAATATCCGTATTCGCCCACATCCAGGTTGGCCAGCGGGTAAAATCCCCCAGTGCATCGGATGCCGAAGAATCGGATCCCGACATTCCTTTCACATACCGGTTCAGCCGATAAGCAGGCCAATCACCCTCCACGCCGATGATATTGAATCCCTTACTTGCAATCAGTCTCTTCGATAGTTCGGCACGATATCGGTAGAAGTCAGCTGTCCCATGGCTTGCTTCGCCGAGCAATACAATATCTGCATCTCCGATCGCGTCAACCATGCGGTCCAGATTCTCCATGCCATCCAAAGGGATAAATAGGGCGTTCAGTTCTTTCACATAAGCATTCTGCTCTGATGATTGAGAATCATTAGAATTCATAAAGTTATTCCCTCCTATAGGCGGTATGAGTGAATTATTTCCGAATTGCCCATTTAATAACCAAATTAAGCTTTCGTAGTTTATAATCTTAATGAAGGAACAGGACTTCGTCCGATTACCAGGGTGTTATGCTCAGTTACATCGCGGTGGTGCGGAAGCGGATGGCAACGAACCGATTGCTAAATGAATTAAGTCAGCGATGCGCACATTTAAAGTCAGGCTGCCTTAACCTGGATCTGTTCAGTTCCTCAGCCTAACAGAAGATCAGTGTGTCCGTACTGGCAATAAGGGCTGAAAACAGCACCATGCATGATTCGCCAAACGAAAATTTGAGACTAGGTTGAAATGTAGTATTCACATATAACTTCTGAGCAGAGAGAGGGGATAACAGTGATTGACCATCTGTTTAGGTTACGTAGAGTTATCGTGAGTATAATGATTATTCTGGTGTCAGCCTCGCTATACTGGCGGCTAATGTTGTGGTTTCAACAAAGTTATATGAAGTCTGGCTATAGCCAATTACATCATCTTCTCATGGGCGTAACTATAACTCTCCTGGTATTGATAACGTTGTATATTGCCGGGAGATGCAGTAAGGAGAACTTAAAATGGAGGGAACATCGTTCATTTAGAACAAAACTAAGTTCATTTATTACCGGTTTTCTAATCTGGCTCATACCCGCAACATTTGGGGTGACACTATGTATCACTCTAGGTTGGAGTAATGTCAGCATATTAAATACTCCTATTAGCGATATGCTGTTAGGTGCTGGACTTCTCATGATTTCCGTTTTTCTCATTGAGGCACTACCTGAGGAATTGATCTTTAGGGGGTTTGTTTTTAAACTTCTGCAATCAATTCTACCACTTTGGTGGTCTGTTGTGATGATTCAAACGGTACTCTTTTCATTGTTTGCCTGGGTAATCGGTGCATTGTATTCTTCAGAACAGATTCAATTTATACCTGGATTCGCTCTAATCCTAGGCTATCTCCGAGCAGTGTCAGGAACAGTATGGGTTGCGATCGGTTTTCATACAGCCATTATGACGTTTGCCCAATTCCTAGGTCCAATTCATGGGTATGTATGGATAGAAGGCATGAAAGCACTCCAATTCACGGCCTTTGTATTGTTTCCATCTGCATTAGGCGGAATTTTCTTAAGTTTCATATATCCCAAGCCTGATTGGAAGGGGGATATGCCGTAATTAACTAATGAGAAAAAAGTTATATAGATTGATAATGATCTTATTAATGGACCTCTCGATCGCGAACATGTACGCTTCATTATTTGCGTCTTTGCATAATGAGGATCAAGCGATAGACTCGCATGTGCCGCATAGCACCACTAATAGTGGACAAGCGCCACAGACGGTACCTCTTAACGTCATTCCTGGCACAAGACGGGAACACAGCCCAAGCCAAAGCTCAAGTCCAAGAAGACCGCAGCCAGAGAGAATACGAACATCCAGAGGGGTAGAATCTCTTGGGAACTGAAGCGCAGAACGTCAAGCAGCAGATCATGCCGATTCCACACCTAAGAATATTCCGTTAAATCCTTCTATCAACGAGGGGGGGCGACGAGTCATGAAGGGACCAGTGAAAACATGGCTTGGCTCAATTATAGCTTTAGGTATGATAGCCTTACTTATTGGATCGATTTTTGAAGGGAATCGCATTGAAAAAGAACGGGCTGCTGCTGAACAGAAGCAGCAGCCTGTTACTCAGGAGAAGCCGGTTCGCCAGTACACCCCAAATGAGCAAGCCGTATCAGAGAAGGAGGCTGAAGAGGTAGCGGCCCCAACGGAAGAAATGCAAACGGAGATCCAAAAAGTTATTCCGGAATTTCTGAAGGTGTACGTACCGTTCGATGTTGAAAGTCCAACTGATTTTTTAGAACAGTCTAAGCCTTATGTAACTGATAATTTCTATAATGCATTAGAACAGGAGCAACGCCGGCGTACACTAACGATCGTCAGAACCAAGCTGATCAATGTAGATCTGAAACCGCAGAAAGAGGATTGCAGGAACAATGGTAGAATGCAGACATTGAGGTGGAGCATACCGATCAGGACGGCCAAACTCATGCAAGTACGTTAGCCTAGCTGGCAAGATGCGAGTAACCCCAGTAAAGGTTACGGCCAGTATGTACGTGTGGATGATGGGGGCGGCTATGTGACTACCTATGCCCATTTGTCTTCGATCAATGCTCGTGTAGGGGATCAAGTAGCTGCGGGAACTTTGCTTGGCGGGTGTGGGTCAACCGGCAGCAGCACCGAGAACCATCTACATTTCGAAATCATTATCAATGGCAGAAAAGTAAATCCTTTGCCGTTTGTGGGGGGATAAGAGACGTGCTAAATGAAAAAATCATTGTGCGGGTAAAGGAACACGTCCCTGGATATAAGGCAAGACTGTTGGGGTTGCCCGACAAGGTGATATTTTTATTTTCCGGAATCCAATTGGTCATTTGAGTGATGCTGAATACCTGACATGTTATAAGCTTGGCAGAAGTGACTTTGTAGAGCCGTTCAAGCGCTCTACAGAGCGTCAGTGGATCGTGCAGGAAGAAAAACTTTAATGAGCTTTTCTGAGCGATCTATGCCCATTATAGAAGCCTATTGGCAAGAGGATGGGGCAGATGTAGAACTATATTGGTCTGTTATGGAGAAACAAGGTATAGAAAGCCACTGCGCGGATCTGATGCTCTTTAATCAGTATTTATGGCGTAAGGCCAGGGAGCTGGAAGAAAATGAATCGGCGAATCTTAGGCGAATTGATCAGGTTTATGAGATGATCAAGGGCATTAGTAAGATATTTGAGGTTAGAGCCGTGCAAAGCTCAATAGAAACAGACTCTATATATTTCAAAACAGAAGATTCTTTTAGACATTCTCGTTGGTTTCGCTCCAACTAACATTATGTGGTTGAACTGTACCTCGAAAGCTGACTGAACAAGCAAAATGTAATTTCAAAGAACTTTTGGCATAATGGAAAAAGTTGGACAGCAACATTTTATCGGTTATAAGCGTAATTACCATTAGACACCAGTACAAGAGGGGATAGGAACAAAATGAATAAGGTTTTATCAGGACTATTATTAGTTTTGGTGATTTTGGTCAGCTTACCAGGAAAGGCTTATATGGAGCAGGCTCCCCTAGAAGTAAATTTTCAGGACGAGCAGTTGGAGCAAGCCATAAAGCAGATTTTAAAAAAAGATGAAAGTGCGGCCATTATGCAGAAAGATATGGAATCATTAACCTTGGTTGATCTTTCAAATCGAGGAATTAAAAGCATTGAAGGCTTGCAATATGCTTCAAATTTGACACATCTGGACCTGTCCAGAAATGAGATTAAAGATATTACGCCACTTAAGCCATTGACTAAGATTCGCGAACTTGATATTAAGAGCAATCAGATCGCTTCAATTCAGGATTTGTCTGCCATGGCGGATATGGAAATGTTGATCGTAAACCGGAACCAAATTTCGTCAATTGATGTTATCAAGCAGCTTGGGCGACTGCATACATTTGAAGCGAACGATAATCAAATCTCGAACATTACCGCATTATCGTCGGCCACAGAATTAACATGGCTAGAAATGAACGAGAACCTGATTACAAATATTCAGCCCTTGAGCGGATTAACCAAGCTAAAGAATTTAAAGCTAGCGAGCAACCAATTTTCGGACCTGAGTCCACTAAAGCCGCTATCCAAAAGTTTAATGAGCCTTGATATCGGAAGCAATCAAATCTCGGATCTCAGTGAGCTTGAAGGGATGACACTCATGACATCTCTTTCCGCGGAAAACAATCAGATCAAGAAACTAGATCCACTGAAAAAAATGTCTAACCTGTCATCCTTGAATCTAAACTCTAATTTAGTTTACAATCTTGAGCCTTTGAAGTCCCTAAGCGAACTCCATTATTTATATCTAGCGGATAACCGTGTATGGAATTTGGATCCCATTCGAAATCATACGTTCGATACTCATTATGACACGGGAGCGCTAAGATACGCATTGCAATTAAGCGGTAACTATTTGGATTTAAGAAGTACGACCAAAACGTATCAACTTCTCAATAAGCTCGATGGAGAAGGATCCCTCTATTCCCAACTGAAAGCCCAGCGATTAGTAATAGGGAGTAAAACTGCTTACGTTGGAGAGAGTTCCTTTAAGTTAAGCGAAGCTCCGTTTATTGCATCGAGCCGTACTTATGTCCCCATTCGATTTGTATCCGAGCGATTGGGTGCGAAGGTAGGCTGGAACCAAAGCAAACAAGAGGTAACGATCAGCAAAGACAACACGACGATCCGTTGGAAAGTGAATGAGAAGAAAGCAAACGTGAATGGAAAAACCGTATTATTTGATGCAGCTTTACTGTTGAAGAAGAATAGTTCGTTTGTACCCGTACGCTTAGTGTCCGAGTTGCTAGGAACCCCCGTAGAATACATGGCGAACCCCAAAACTGTAATCATATTTGAGCAAAAATAGCTTCATTACGTACTGCTTGATCCCTCCGGCATCATTTGCTGGAGGGTTTTGTGTTATAGACTTTAGTGTGAAGCGATCCGATTTACACCATTATCCATTTAGATTAAGCTAGGGCTGCATTATTAGAACCGTGGGAGGAGTCATCTATGAAAAAAACAATACTCGCAATAATACTTTCTTTAGTATGTACCATACTAATCGGTAATCCAGCGATAAGCTTCGCCGATAATTTTTCGAATACGGTTGACAATGGGAAAATTGAAGATGGACGAATGCTGATTCCATTGCGTGCTGTTTCAGAGAGATTCAATTCAGAAGTAACTTGGAACCAGGCAAAAAAAAGCATTACGATTATTCGTGGCAAACGAGAACTGTCGCTGCGTGTTAATTCTCGCACAGCTTTATTAAATAACGCCGCTTTCATCCTTGATGTGCCAGCAAAAATCGATAATGGAACAACTTATGTCCCCGCACGTGTTTTTGCTGAAACCTTTGGCGGAACAGCGCTGTGGTCCGAACAAGAACGAAAAGCAACCATAACGATCGGTCTGCAACAGGTCTTTATCCATACAGAGCCGCTCAAGCCATGGAGAATGAATCAAGACAGAATAAACATACTTAATGAAAAGATAAATGAAGCCACCGATCTCTCAGGTTATTCGCAAATTCGAACACATTTCAGACCTTATTTTACGGACTCATTTATAAATAAGATCATACACAGTAATGGCATTAAAAATAATGCTCTACTAACAACAAAGGCTGATATTATCTACAGCAGTACCACGGCGGCTAGAATGCACCAATCATCTTACTTTGAAAGCGGTCCTATCAATCTCGAGCTCGTTGATCGTTTTGTATTCTATAAATTCGTTGATAACCTATGGAAGGTAGACGATGTAAATGTAGGCAGACAAATTATTGAGCCATAATACGGACGAGGGCAAGAGTTTGTAACAGAATTTTGGACGATAACTTCATAGGGAGTTTTAGAACAGCCGATCCACATCGATCGGCTGTTATTATTCAGCTAACGGGCAGGATAGTTTAATGAATGAAATTAAAAATAAATACTGAAATGGAGGAGAAAACGTTGAAGAAAATCCCATTAACAATACTATTGTTCAGCTTAGTGTTAGTCGTTTTGGGTTGCTCTAGTGATAAACAAATCGCCTCAAGTCTTTCTGATGAAAGAATAGCAGAACTTCGCAAACAGTACCCACTTTCTCAAGGAAATCCTAGTCTAGCACAAACCGTAGACGTTCCTTTCGATCAAATTCTCGAATTGTCAGATTCAGTAATTATTGCTGAAGTTATTAAGCAAAATCCTAATTTTAAATCTACCTTAACTGCTGAACCAGGGACTCCAGAAGGTGATGCTGCGGAGAAAGACAAAGCCCGAGGTATAGAGCCTTATAAGCCAACATTTGTTTCGTATGAAGTCAAAGTGGACGAAGTGATCGTGGGAGCAGATGTGGAGGATACCATGAACTTATTTTATAATGCTGATTTCATTGGAATCGAACCAGATTTGAAACCCGGCATGAAGATCGTTGCTTCTGTTAAAAAGGGAACCGCACCTGAACAGCAAGGAAGTTATTCTTTTACGAGGTATGCCACCTATTATGTTGTTGATGAGAATTATGTTTTATCTGCTTATCAAGGGGAAAGTGAAGAGATGAAGAGTTTTACGAAACAAACAGATGGAAAAACACTTAATAATCTGGCAGAGCAGGTTAAGGAACTTTGGACGAATTAGGGAACAGATATCTCGATCTTACTGAGTCTTTGATGTATTAAGTAACGTCTTTCCAAATAGATCGATGGACAAGAACATAGTCCGATTGTCGATGAGATGCATTTTTAAATAATAAGTGATGTATTTAAAACCTCAATAGGCAGCATTATAAAGGACTTTTTCCAGAGATAGGCGGATATAAAGAACAAATTCGTCCTGAAAAACCAATGTATCGACACTTAGGTCTGCTGGTACATTAACTTGGTAGCTGGAGTTAGTCCATTGTTAACTACTCGTTTTTGTAGACCATAGCGACTTCCCTTGTTTATAAAGCACTAGATTGCCATCTGTCTGCATGATCAGGTTAAATCTTCTGTCGTTAGATGTAAGGCCTTGTGTGCCATTAAGCATAATGAAGTCCATAGAGTACTTGTGCTGATCGAGACCATTTTTGAGGCTGAAAAGACCAAGAGTGATTCATAGAACTATTTTAAAATGCTAATGATTACAATCTCAAGTGGGTTTAGACAGAGGGCCTCATAGTTCTCATTTTGTTTTCAGTTTCCGAAAGCATAGCATTGAAGTGATTTGAATAATACTTAAAGGAAACAGTCGTTTACCACAGTGATGGCTCCAGCTTTCCACCTAAGCTTTAAGTGAATGAGATCAAGTGGTACGAAATTCAAGAATCGTTTCTGGGAATCCCGGAATGGTGCCGTATTACGCTGTAGTGGTTCTCCGGCACCGAATTTTATCTTTTTCTTAGTGGAGAAAATATACAAAAAGGCAGACTGACTTCTGGTTTGCCTTTTTGTTGTGCAAACGTATAATGAGAGCTTGAAGGGGGAAGAGGGCTATGACTATCGAATCGAGTTTTCGCCGGGCCAATCACATATGCAACCGTTATATTACGAAAGTGGAACAGGCGGGGCTTTCAGTGTCCGTTTTATATTGGGGATTCATGCCCGACCATTTCGACAATGCCCTTCACCGTCATTCCTTCTTCGAGGCCTGTTATGTGGTAGACGGGGAAGGAAGCTACTTTGAACAAAATCGGCAGTATGCTTTAAATAAAGGTACAGCGTTTCTATCTCTTCCAGGCGAATGGCATCAAATCCGCAGCCAGACAGGTCTGACGCTTTGTTACGTCGCTTTTGAGCTGGATGAAGTCCCCACAGATGCTTATTATGCCAAATCCTTCCGACGTCTTGCCGAGCTTGGACAGAACGTAGTCCCGCAAGCAGACATTACGCCGACCGGCCATTTATGGCAGGCTCTTATTGCTTCTTTTGACTTGCCGGGGGCAACGCTTTCTCTTGCTGTGAAGCAAATCTCGGCTTCTCTGCTGTTATCCATAGCGGATTTGCACGCTCCTGCACCAGCAGATTCGGCCGACACAGCGGAACAACCAGCGGAAACCAATACATTATTCCGCCAGGCTAAACGGTATATAGATGATAATATGAACAATGAGCTTACGCTTGTGACGGTGTCAAAGCACCTTCACATTTCGTCCCGCCACCTAACCCGGCTGTTTCAGGAAAACCTGGGGCAATCCTTCGTTCACTATATCCAGGAACGGCGTGTGCAACATGCCGCCTGGATCCTGTTAAATGAACAGACTCCAATCAAAGATATTGCCATCCAGTGCGGGTTCCAGTCCGTGCACTATTTTACCCGGATTTTCACACGCGAGCTTGGCGTTTCCCCGGCCAAATTCCGCCGCATTCAGTTTGCCGAAGGCCGTTCCGGCCAATTGCACTACCCTCCTAAGATGTCCTGATTGTACAAAAACAGAGCTTGATCGTTCAAAGACAGCCCCTCCAACTCCCTATACAATAATGACATAAATCGATAGAGAGCTGGAGGTGCAGGCATGCCACGAATAACCCCCTTGACCTTTAACGCCGACCCCGTCAATTTCATCCGTCTTCGGCCAGATCACGAGACCAAGTCCGGGATCTGGAATGGGTATGAAGAATGGCTTGAGCAAATTTGGTCCGACGGTGCCCGGAGCGGTTTGCGTCCCGTTTATATGATCATTGACGGTACACACGGTGCCCCGTTCAGCGAATGTATGGAAAGGCTCCGGTCGCGCTGCCGCCGGGAGAACAGGGTTTTAATTGAAATAGACAGCACTGATTATTTGAAGCCTTCAGCAGATCTGCTGAAGCAGTTTCACCCTTATCTGACCGATAATCGTGCTTTTGGCGTTGTGGCATCGGACGTAACCGTTGAGGATTATTTCAGGCCAAACGCACAGGCGGCTTGGCTCAGCGATATGGAGTATCAGCTGCAGCTTTATGGTTACGCCGATAATGCAGAGCCCCACCTGCCAAATAGTGATCAGTCGGCCCCCATCGTTGTGACCTTCGGGCCCGGCGCCGGCTTCCTATCAACAGCAGCGGAGTCGGCTAACGTTTCTCTTTTTTGCGACTTATCCAGAGAGACTCAACAGAACCTGCACCGGCAGGGGATGGGTTCCCTGGGATTGGGACCATGCGAGGATATGATCGAAACCTACAAACAGGCCTTGTTTTTGGAATGGCCCGTCTGGGAGACATATCGGAAACGCCGCTTATACAATTTTGACTACTATATAGATATGAACAATCGGGAACAGCCGGTTTTGGTCACCGTCTCCATGCTTCAACGACTTTTGGCTTCTGCAGCCAGACAGCCTTTTCGAGTAAAGCCGTTTTTTGCGCCGGGAATTTGGGGCGGACAATATTTGAAAGCGTTATGCGGCCTGCCCCGGGGATGGGATAACTGCGCTTGGGGTTTTGAACCTGTCGCGCCGGAAAATACCCTTTTAATTGGATATCGGGATTTTATATTGGAGCTTCCCTTTTCGCTTCTGCTATCCGCTCATCCGGTAGCAATTTTGGGAGAGCGCAATGTTCGACTGTTTGGCGACTATTTTCCAATCCGGTTTGATTATCTCGATACGATAGACGGGGATCATCTGTCTTTGCAGGTTCACCCAGAGCAGACTTACATCGAGCAGACCTTCAATGAAACGATGACGCAGCAGGAATCCTATTACATTATGGAGCAAAAGGAAGGCCCCCAACCTTTTGTGGCGCTGGGCTTCACCGAAGGAACAACCGGGGAGGAACTTATTCAGGCGGTTGAAGCCGCACATGCCTCAGGAGAACCGCTGAAGGTCGATGAATATGTGAACATCTTGGATGCGAATAAGGGTGATCTGTTCCTGATCCCGCCGGGAGCTGTTCATTTTTTGAGTAAAAATAATCTGGTACTGGAGATCTCTTCGACAACCTGGTGGTTTACCTTCAAAATTTATGACCATTTGCGGCTCGATCGAGACGGGCGGCCGCGGCCGATTAACAGCGATCATGCCAGACCGAACATACTGGAGCAATTTGACACCCATTATGTTCATAAACATTTGGTAGCCGTCCCAAAAGAATGCCGAATCCAGGGAGCCAGCAGCGAAGAGCTGCTGGGTGAGCGGGAGGATCTGCTTTTTCAGGTGAAAAGATTGAAGCTGGACGGAGAGTGGATCGACGATACGGGTGGAGTGTTTCTCATGTTTAACCTCGTAGAAGGCAACCGTGTGCGGCTTACTCCGCTTGGTAACGAGGCAGCGGCCGTGGAGTGGGGGTACGCAGAAGCGTATATCGTTCCCGCTTCAGTCGGCGGTTTTCGCCTTGAGTCGCTGGGCGACCTGCCGTGCACCCTGATTCGGGCACGGGTTTCACCAGGTTGGAACATCCCCCTGCTTCCTCATCACTGGAATCCGGTGAACGCGGATGAATAACGACGTCACCATCGCTATTGATGCTGGGGGAACTTTTTTGAAGGCTGGCGTTCTAAGAGGGGGGCATCTATTGCCCGAGCTCTATGTCACAAGGCCGTCGCACTCCGATGGCAGCCCCTACGAAATCACCGCTAATCTGGCAGCCGTGATTCAGGAACTTGCCGCTGCCTACGTCGCCTACATGGAGCGGGGTGATTCCGATAAAGAGACCGCGGAAGCGGCCAGCTTTCTTAACTTTCATATCGGCTTTGCTATCCCCGGTCCCTTTGAATACGAAACAGGCATTTCCCATATCCGGGGATTGAATAAATACGAGCAACTCTACGATCTGAATTTAAAAACGCTGCTGCGGCATAAATTAATGAAGCTTGCGTCGGAAAGCACCTCTCCCGCATGGATTTCCCGGCTGGCTGCCGCAGATATTCGGTTTGGCAATGATGCTGCATTGTTCGCCCTGGGAATCAGCAGGCTTTTTCCTCAAGAGAGGTTGCTGTGCCTTACGCTAGGAACGGGCCTCGGCTCGGCTTTTATTGAGAGCAGGTCAATTGTCAGTGGAAAATGGGGCATTCCCGACTCAGGCATGTTATATGCTGAGCGATTCAAGGGAGAAACCGCCGATGATCTGTTTGGAGCTCGAGGAATTCTGGCCTTGGCGGACCGCCTTGGTGCCAGAAGGGACGGAGAAGACGTGTACCGTCTGGCCATGGAGGCCAGACAGGGAGTCTCCTCCGCCATCCGTGTATGGCAGCTTTACGGACAGCTGCTCGGGGAAATGCTGCGTCCGTACGTGGCAGCGTTTCACCCCGCACGTCTGATCCTGGGCGGACAAATTGCCGGCACCCATGAATTGTTTGGTCGCGCACTTTCAGAAGCACTGTTGCCCGAGAAGGTTCCTTTGCATTATGAGAAACAAATGCAGGAGCATGTGTTTCATGGGATTTCCCAACTTGTAAGCGGTACCTATTCCACGAATGAAGGAGAAAAATAAATATGACGCTCGAACGACAAATCAAACAGGCAGTTCTCCCTACGCTTGATCGGGAATGGAAAATATACGTCATTCACCATTCCCATACCGACCTTGGTTATACTGATCGACAGGAAAAGATTGAGCAATATCATGTCGATTTTATCCGTCAGGCGCTGCATATTGTTAATGAGGCCCATAATGGAATAAAACCCGAATGGAAAGGATTCCACTGGACCTGTGAGACATTCTGGGCTGTGGAACAATTTTTGAAGCAAGCCGGGGATGAGGAGAAAGCTGCATTTGCCGACGCCGTGCGGCGCGGTGATATTGAGTTATCCGGTACTTATCTGAATATGACCGAACTGCCCGACATGCTGTTGTTGAACAAAATACACGGCAAGGCACAGCGTTATGCCGACTCTATCGGTTACCAAATAGACAGCGCGATGACGGCGGATATCAACGGCTACAGTTGGGGATATGCCGACAGCCTGCTGGATAATGGGATCCGGCATTTATTCAGCTGTATACATACCCATCACGGTATGTATGCGCTGGGACGCAAGCAGTCTCCCTTCTGGTGGGAGGCCCCAAGCGGGGAACGCCTGCTGGTCTGGAATGGAGATCACTACATGCTTGGCAACGAACTTGGCTTATGCCCCGGTGCGCTTGGCAAATACATGATTCGTGATGAATTTGGCCACAGACGGATGGAGCCGGCACACATTCACGATCCAATCGCCAATACTCGCATCCACCGCTACTTGGCTCAGCTTGAGGCGGAGCGGTATCCGTATGATTTCGTACCGGTGATGCTGTCCGGGCTGCCTACGGATAACGGATCTCCCAACAGCGCAATCATAGAATGGATCGAGGCGTGGAATCGACGAAGCGGGGAGGTGGTCTCCGTGGAGATGATCACCTTGAGCAGTTTTTTTGCCCGGCTGAAGGAGGAAGGGACAGACGGACTGCCTGTTCATAAAGGAGATTGGCCCGACTGGTGGACGGACGGCGTTAGCTCCACGCCGATGCATACCCAGATTTATCGGGACGCGCAGCGTACGCTCCGTAAGGTGGAAAAGCTCGATCCTGAACAAAAAAGCGTCAGTCTCCAGGACATTGAGGCTGTGGAGCAGTCGCTTGCTCTCTATGCCGAGCACACCTGGGGTTATCATTCCTCTGTGTATGAACCTTGGCACAAAAATGTGCAGCTGCTTGAGGTTCGCAAGGCGGCACACGCCGCAGAGGCAAGCAGGCTTGCTTACCGCGCGCTGGATCAGGCGCTGCTGGCCGATAATGCTGCCACCTTGTACCCAGGACGGCCTTACCGCTTCAAAGTCACGAACCTGTCGGAGCGGGAGGTAACCGAGTTGGTTCAGTTGAATCTCGAAGGATGGGAGCCGGATGAACTGTTGAACGGAGTAGAGGTGATCCGGGAGGACACGGGAGAAGTACTGATCCAGCAGTCAACTCACCCGCAGACGAGTATAGTGGAACTTAAGCTTCAAAGTATGGAGAATTGCATACTGATTCTGCGCCCGCTTCTGGTAGCGCAGCTGGATCAATCTTGCTTAACGTCAACCTCCAACTCCAAGCTGATCGGTGCCGATCAGGTGTACGATATGGAGGATATGTATACGTTGACGCAGAGCAGCCTGCAAGCGCCAATCACCGTTTTTCAAAACGGGCTGGAGTCGCCTTTTATACACTTGACATGGTCGGAAGATCGAGGTGTTTTCTCGTGGATCGATAAGGAGACTGGCCGTGAACTGCTCAAGCCGGATGATTCGTATGGTGCTTTCACACCCATCTATGAGGTGACGAATCCGGCGAATCCGGCGGATGCTTCCCAGGTGTGGAGCATCCGTTCAAGAATGGGGCGCAACCGTAAAGGCCTGAACGTGGATCGTTCGGTTGGTCAGCTCGTCTCTGTCCGCGCAGTGGATAATGGACCGCTATTCGCTACGGTTGAGCTAGGCTATCAGCTAAAGGGCATCGCCTATTTCTCATTGTTCCTGCGGGTCTATGCTCGGCAAAACCGGTTGGATATTTCGGTACGGTTGCATAAAGAGAGCGTTTGGAATCCAGAAAACGTATATCTGGCTTTACCTTTCACCTCGGGAGGCACGGGGCCGGTTACCCTGTTTGCTGACAAGCCGGGAGGGTTGGTTCGCCCGTGGAAAGATCAGATTCCGGGAACCTGCCTGGATTATTCCTCTGTGCAGTCGGGCATTGCCTGGCAGGATAACGACCGCAGCCTACTGCTTGCTGTCCCGGACACGCCGCTTGTGCAATGGGGGACGCTGGATTACGGACTCCGAAAGGTACACACCCAGCAAGCGCCCGATGCTCAACCAGGAGCCTATGCCTGGCTGATGACGAATTACTGGGAAACGAATTTTAAGGCCACCTTGGGCGGCTTCTATGAATTCCAATATTCTATTTCGGCCGGTGGCAGACTTTTGGCAGAAGATATGGCCGCAGCTCTGCAAGCGCTGAACGAACCGTTTGTAGTTGCCCGGGTCAACGAAAAATAAAATAAACCGATAGGCAAAAGCCCGGACTCATATTGAAGTGCACCCTTTAGAACAGACATTGAATAAACCCATGGTTTAACCAATGAAATTCTTGGGGTGCCTTTTTGTACTGCTATAAAGCGTTCCTGCCCAGCATTATAAGCTAAATTGTATGTACTCACGACGTTTAATTCATCGGAATTTTCACCAAACCAATCCGCAAATTCCAAGCGCACTAAATGACAAGCTGGTAAAGGGAGATCTGAACGATGAACCGGTTGTCGAATTTATTAAGGGCAGCCGACCAACGTGATCGGCTGCTTTTGTTTAATTAACTGGGCACGATAAGTTGAAGTTCGGGGAGAAAAAATCCCTTACGTCCGGCAAGTTGAAGTCCATCTTATACCTACATACTCGTGTCAATATAGACTTGTCCGTCTTTGTCTGCTTCTTGGGTATTGTTGTACTCTACGGCCGTGCTCAAGGATATCGGATTAGACGCTCACCCAGCGATGTGCGGGCATGAGTAAGAGAGGATGATTATTTGTATTTTTCTCTGGTCTCTCTCTTCAAATATGTGCGACAGGAACAGAACATTATGAAAGGTAGATAACCTTGTTATATTATATTCATCCATTGAAGGGGGGATTGCACAATCCAACATCTCATCACTTCCTTTAAAGTTATTCATGTTGTATGTATTAATATATGATTCTACTAATCGCAACGATAGTGCTTCTACCTATTAATAGGAGAGATAGAAGAAAGGTCCGGGTGGATTCCTTTTCTGTTCCCGGCGAACTCGACGCTGATCAAAGTGATCGGCTGCTTTGTTCAACTAACGGGCAGATTAGTTGCAATATATGGTAATATTACATTGAGAATAAGTTGCCTAGGTAAACAAGGGTACCATCTTTTTTGTAAAGGAGAGGAGTATGGTTATGGTTAGTAAAGAAATAAGGGACATAATTGAAAATTATCTTGAAGCATACAATTCATTTGAAATTGAAAAAATGGTCGGACTTTTACATAATGACATAATATTCAGGAATATTTCCAATGGAGAAACTACAACGGAGACCAGAGGAATAACAGCATTTAGGGAGTTGGCAGAACAGTCGTCAACGATGTTCTCCAGCCGTCGCCAGACTATTACCAATTACTGTGTTATAAATAACAAAGTAGAGGTAGGAATCGATTATGAAGGTATTCTTGCCGTGGATTTTCCTAATGGATTAAAGAGTGGGGATAAGCTGCAATTAAAAGGAAAGACAACATTTGAGATTAAGGAAGGAAAAATTTCTTTGATTGAAGATTACAGTTGAATACACCACACGTTTTTTAAGCTAACGGGAAACGTTAGTTCAGATTAGCATGGAGCAGTTCGCCGATTGGCAACTGCTCCGTTTTCGTTAAGCTAACGGGCAGTATAGCGGAATAACGAACCATATGAAGCAGGGTAATAGTGTTTTGATTTATGTAATTACAATGTATTGACATTGTAATTACAGTTGGGTTACAATTAACATATTCAGGCTAAGGGGGAATCAATTAAATGGATACGAATTTACAAATACGAATATCAAAAGACATGAAAGAAAGTTTTCAACAGGTTGCTAAGGATAATAATAAAGATACCTCGTCACTAGTGCGTGACTGGATTTCAACGTATATATCTGAACATCAGCGAGTTGATGAAGAAATAGCAGCTGAGCTATATATGGCAGGGTACCAATTACAAGAAGCGCTTGGCGGGAGAGAAAACGTAAGCAATGAGTTTGCAAAACAATTGCAGGAATATTCCTTAACGAATCAAAAAGAATTCACACAGCGGATACTAACCACCTACATGGACCTTGATATGACAATTCCTTCATGTCTATCGAAAACGTATAAAGGGTTCGCTTTTTCTCAAATGTTTTTGATGGGCTTAATTGGGGAAAAGCCGAAAGAGAGTTTTTAGGTGAATAACTTAATTAATGGGTCAGCTTTTAGAACTAACGGGAAACTATAGCTTAATGATGACCCGAAGGCAGCCAACGACTAAGATCGGCTGCCTTCGCTGCGCTAACGGGCAGGATAGTTTTAAGAACGTGTAAATTAATTTTGATTCAAGGTTCTTGACTATGACGTTAGGTCATAGTGCATAATTCTCTCTAAGAATTCATAACTAGGAGTGAGAGAGATGAACATAAGATCACTGCGTTCAGACCAAATTTATCAAAAAGTTGCCCAAGCTTCGCCCGAGGAAAAACTGGAATTATTCCGAAACGAATTGATGGCCCCCTTTATGAAACAATGGCAAATTCAACAGATCCCTTTTAAAGCTGAAGAGGCAAATGGTTTTGACGTTGTCACGTTTAATAGTATGATGCATCGATCCCCTGCTCAGATTACCCAGCAGATCTCATCTGAGATAGAGTTGATTTCGTCAGATTCTTTTTGGTCAGAGTGCGAGGATGCTGTAAGGAAAAGCCTTCGTCTATTTATTGAACATGAAATAAATCTCCCTGTATCCGAATATTTGTTTACCGTTCAACTAGGGAATCCGGAAAACCGTGCTTTAACAATAAACGAAGGATATAGCGGATTTGGGGGCATTCCTGGGTTTATCTGGGGTACACTCTTGCCAAATGAGTACACGATTCCTCGAATGAAGGTTTCGCTGGCGCACGAATGCAACCATAATGTGAGATATCAATTTATTCAGTGGGATCACACCGTTAATTTGGGCGAGCTCATTGTAAGTGAAGGATTAGCTGAAAACTTTGCTGCATTCATGTTTGGAGAAGAATTGCTCGGCCCTTGGGTAACGAAAACAAATGCGGAAACACTTAACAGGCGTATTAAGCCCGTGCTCCGAGAGCAATTGCAATTAACGGGGTTTGATCAATTTGCTCCGTATCTTTACGGTGATGAGATCGCAGAACTTCAGAACTTTAAACCGGTCAATATGCCATACAGTGCCGGCTACGCTTGCGGATATCATTTAATCCAGTATTACTTAAGAAAAACAGGAATAACTATCTTTGAGGCAACAATAACGCCTGCTGCTCAAATACTAGACGAAGTAAAAGGATTTTGGGATGAAGAAACCATTATTAGCGGTTAAAGATATTGTTCAGATTACAGGCATTACAGCCCGGACTCTGCATTATTACGATAGAATCGATTTATTTAAACCGACACATCTAACGGAAAAAGGGTATCGCTTATATGATCGAAGCAGTTTGGAAAAACTTCAAACCATTTTGATCTTAAAGGAATTGGATTTTTCCTTGAAAGAAATTGCGGACATTTTAAAGCTAACCAGGCAAGAACAGAATCAAATATTAATGAAGCAGAGACAAACTTTATTAGCGAGAAAACAAAGACTGGAAAACATCATGACCGCTCTCGATGAATACGTTTCGGGGACTGATATTAGTAACTTGCAAATCTTCAACAGTTCCTCCGTTTTGCCATTGAAAGAACAATATTCAAATGAGGCGAAATTCATTTATGGTGAAACAGAAACGTATAAAGAGTTTGATGAGACGTTGGAAAGTTTATCACCGGATGAAAAAGAGGAACGTTTTCAATCCATGGAAGAAATATACAAACAAATTGCGTATTGTATCCATCAGGATCCTTCCTCCGATGAAGTGCAGCGATTAATCGAAGAGTGGAAAGAAAATCTAATGCAATTCATGACATGCGATGCAGAGTTACTGGCTTGCATTGCCCATACCTACAAATTCGATGCACGATTCAAAAGCTACTTTAATCAATATGGCAATGAGGATTTAGCAGATTTTCTTTACAGCGCAATTATGCAAAATATCAATCAGTAATCATCTCAATGAATGGTAAATGCTCAACAATCACTCCCCAAGGTAGCTTGGACCATGACGATCGTCTATGTGACATAACCTATAGTCGGGATAAGACAGTATATTCTAATGCTGCTAGAATGCATGGACACCTTACCATTAAGCGAAAAAAGGCTCCTTAAACTTTATGCCTGTGGAGAGCTTAATTATTTTCTCTAAGATTTAACATACTTTCGAGTGAGTAAATAAATAAAGTTCTCATTATCAGAGAATAAAAAAATGAAGCTAACAAGTTAAAGGTCTACAAAGAACAGTTGGAATACGCTAGCGAAATAACTGACCAGATTAATGGCCGGAGATGTACCTATGATATTGAGTGCAATAGTACTTGTGAATGTTATTTTTATTATTACTTCAATAAAAAACGGTGGCTAGACTAAATGAATTGGTTACACAAGCTTGTGATGAGAAGATAGAGGAGGAAAAGAAAAATCAGGAGAATTTACAGAAAGAACAAGAACATAATGAACGGCATGAACTTAGTGAACATTTAAATAAAAGAGCTGAGTTTAACCGAAAAAAATCCGGCTTCTCGGTAAGTGATGTTCTACAAAAGAAACAAAGGTTTTGGATTCCCACACTAATTTAATTTTGAACGATGATGACGGGAACTCACTTTTCCCGTCTACTCTTTTCCAGAGTTTTCAATATCCTAGCTGCTTTATCACATGGTTTGAAACATTTATCTCCTCATGGATATTCACCATTAACTTTAGTGATTATTTCCTTGTCGTGCTAATTATTGCGGTTAACAAGGTTAAAAATACATACATTAAGATGGTTTTAATCTTCGTATAAAATCATTCCTTTTATTCCATTTTTATTTATGATACCTTTATTCCTGTTGTTTTTAGGGTTGCAGTCCTAAAGACACAAAGAATTAGGAGGGTTTTAATGAACAAAAAGAGAGCAACTTTAACTGCAGGAGGATTTTTAGGTATTGCTGTTGTGACAAGCGTTGCCTTAATGTTTGGCAGTGGCGCATCTACTCCAGATACATTTGATGCATCTAGTACACTAAAGCTTAATATGAAGAAAAACTACAATGCTACAAAGGTACCACCTGGTTTTGATCACGCAAACAATGCTGCAACTGCCAAAAGATTGGGCATAGAGGGTAACGAAACCGCTAAACTCGCTAGAAATAGCAATAATAGTAGTTCTCTAACTATTAATCAAGAGATTAAGAAAGAAGGAGATTATTACGTCGGAGAAGGAGGGACTGGGGAACTTATTATTGAAGGGAAGAAACATTATTTCATAATTAATAGTTCTAACATTTCTCATGCTGAACTGAAAAATGGTCAAAATCTGTTAACAGGTAGTCTTGAAACTGAAATAACGGATACAAATGGGAAAAAAGTTCCTACTACAATTAGTTTTACAAGCATCGTCGAAACTGGAGATCAATTCTTTTATGTAGCTATGGGAACTCTTGAGGAAGGCCCCGTTGTACTATCTTTTGGTGATGACAGTTTTGGTACAGAAGAAATTTATAACATTGTTCGTGGGATAGGTAACGTCGAGGAGGAAGAGCTTTAATGTCTAAATATAAGGTTTTGAACAAGAGTATCATCTCACTAATAGTTGCGTCTATAACGATAGTACTAACCTTTTCACCTAACGCACACGCTAACCCCCAATTACATCACAAAGGGAATGAATACAGTTCTTATATTGGAGGTAGTACTCAAGCAGTTAATGGTTGGAGTACAGTAGTTCTCTCAACTTCGACATTAATGGATGAAAACAAAAGACTTGGAAGAACTTATGTTCAAGCATGGGCCAGACTTGATACGATAAAAGCGCTCCGACAAAAATTTGGAAGTTAATTGATCCACCAATGCTTAAAATGGTGCTTAATTTTCCAAACTACATATGTACAAAATACGAGTTTTGTGAAACAGTATCACAATAATTCCGATACCCAAAGTTAACACATACACAAGTCCAGCCACAACAACTCGCATCAGCATCGTACCAATTTTTGGCGGTTCGTGTGTATCGTATTGGCGGATTCGAATTCCACATATACGTTTTCCGATGGTTCGACCATACCAGTAAACTGGTAATAAAATTGAGTATAACGCACTAAGTAGTTTGGCAATCGGCTCATCCGCATCAAAGTTACCCGTCAACACACCTGCAATAATTACTAATGGAATTGAAATAATAAGACTATCCAACACACTTGCTGCTAATCTAATCCAAAAACCTGCTTTATACAAAATGCTTTCCTCCAAACTACAATTTTAAACTAAACGCCTAAATTACTTCATGAACTCCCTTCATAAAATATCTAACTTTATGTATACAACTCAGATAGTATAACAGAAAATTTCAACCTATTTAATTTACGATATAACTCCTTTTCACTCGCACCCTTTGTGAATTTTATAACAAACTCTCGAATTATCTTAACCGTTGTTGTTCATGTTTACCTACATACTCTACTTAATCCCTTTTTATTAATTTGGCTTCTGCCTCAATCATTCAACACAATAATAATTATGTAAACAAAAAGGCTACTCAACTTTTGTTAAGTAACCTTCTGTTCATTCTGCATCTGCCCTCTTCGCCACACCTTATTATCCACGACGGCATAGACTAAACCGGCGACTGCAAAGATCCAGACGGAAGTCATTCGGTTAAGATGATATCCATTTACGAAATATGGACTGTACATGAGATCAAAAACCCACAGCCCTCCCCATCCAAAACCGCTTGCATAGATCATAATTCTCACCATAGGAAAGCATACATATTTCCGCAAAAGCCATGAGATCGGGCTTAGAATAACAACATAAAAAGCGAGTAAATAGTGACCGAATCCCAGGATGAGCGACAATATATATATCAGCCCCCCCGCATTACGTAAACCATAATACTCTGTCGTTGTAATATAGTATCCTTCAATCCTTTCGAGAATGAGGAATGCCGTTACACCTTATTCCGATAAACACAAGTCCTAATACCATGTACCGTTGAACCGCGTTCACCAACATTAGATCACCCCAATGTCTAAACGCAGCCAGAACCGCTTAAGTTACATGATTTCGAACAATTACACATAGCCGGCCTTTAACGTTCTGTTAGCGGTAATTTATAGTGAACGCTCTAATCCAACTACTTTTGTCCTTCCAAAATCATCGTACCCAGCCGGTCCATAAGCTCCATTCTTCCCATGGCTGTGTAGGAATAATTGTAGTTATCGACATTGGAAACTTTGTAGATCTTGCCATTCTTCACGGCGTTCATGTTATCCCACACCTTGCTGTCTACCATCTTATTCTCACTATTCTCCATCAACAGCAGACGATCCGGATTAACGGTAACTAGAGCCTCCAAGGCGATCTCTTTGCCTCCCCAGCCCTCTGGATCAGGGATACCTTCTGTGCGCTTCAGACCCCATTCACCGTACAACATCTCGGCTGCACCTTTATTCGAATAGATGACCAGATTGTTTGGATATGTTTCGATCACGGCAAATGATTCACCATTCACAGCCGAAGTCAGTTTTTGTTTCCACTCTGCAGATTTCGCATCATATTGGGCCAAGTAGTCATCTTTCTTGCTTTCTTCTTCAAACGTATCTGCCAGGAATGTCAATCTTTCTCTCCAATCATAGTATGAGTAAGGCAATGCAATCGTAGGCGCAATTTTGGATAAGGTTTCATACTGATCCGTGTTAAAATCCTTACCCAGAATAATCAGGTCCGGATTAGCACCCGCTATAGCTTCAATGCTGAACGGGAAACCATACCAGCCCAAATTAACGGTATCTGTACTCAGTTGATCCTTAATGGTTGGCGTGATCTCCTCCGGATTACCATAGTCAGCGCTCATCGTCGCTACAGGCGTTTTGCCAAGGATCAGTAGCTCTTCTGTCGAGCCGGATAGATCGACAATGCGCTCCGGGCTCAAGGGAATTGTAATCTCTTCTCCATTTGGATTGGTAATCACTTTGGTCGTTGCTTTCACCGCTCCCTCGGAGGGGATGTTCACTTCGCTGGTTGTCTGGATTGTTCCACAGGCCGCCAAGGTGAGCATACAGCATAATGCAATCCATACAGGAATTCGTTTAAACATGGTTGTCATTCTCCTTTTATATCAGTTCATTTAGCCACATTAGATTTATTTACTTCTGTTACTTCAGTTCTTTATCTATCTCATCGGCCACATTATCCGTTCACTTTTACCTGCCAGCCTTCCGCATCCTGTTGTAATTGCCACAGACGAGCGTAGATGCCCGAGTAACCTAGCAATTGCGCATGCGTTCCCTGTTCTACGAGCTGACCTTGGTCCAATACAATAATCTGATCGGCATTTTGAATGGTTTTTAACCGGTGTGCAATCAAAATGACCGTCTTGTCGGCCACAAGCTCATTAATCGCTTGCTGCACCGCGGCTTCGTTCTCCGGATCAAGTGAAGCGGTGGCTTCGTCAAGCAATACGATCGATGCATTTTTTAACAAGGCACGTGCAATGGAAATACGCTGTTTCTCCCCACCAGATAACGTCGATCCACCCTCGCCAACAAGCGTATCGTATCCCTGCGGCAGACTGGAGATAAACGCATGACAACAAGCTCTCCGTGCTGCCTCCTCAATCTCGAATTGCGTAGCGTCTTTCTTTCCTACACGAATATTGTTGCCGATTGTATCCTGGAACAGATACACGTCCTGGAAGACCACAGAGATATCCTGCAACAGCTTCTCGGGGTCCATCTGATCAACGGGTCTGCCGCCAATGCGAATGGTTCCTTGCTGTACATCCCAGAAGCGGGCAATGAGACGTGTGACTGTACTCTTACCACTACCGGATGGGCCAACTAGAGCAGTAATGGTATGCGGTTCAATCGTAAACGACAAGTCTTTCAACACCGGCTGCTGGTCATCATATCCAAAGGTCACCTGACCGAACGAAATGGCCTGATTAGGCTCTATATCTCCCTTTCCTGCCATCGGAGCTTCCTGCTGCACATCCATAATGCGCCTTGCGCTATATGCGGAGTACCGCATCTCCCCATAACTCATCAGTACAACCGTTAACGGTTCAAATACCTTCGTGCCCACCAGCAAAAACAACAAAAATACCGGTAAGGACAACTCACCGCCTGCAAGCAAATAACTGCCCACTAGAACCATCCATGTCATCCCTGATCTTGCGAGCAACATCGCCCCCATGATCATCGGTCCCATGATGCCTTCCAACCGAATGGAAGCTGATTTCAATTCGTCAAAAGAACGACGCAGCCGTTCAAAACGTTTGCCCCCCATATTGTGGGCCTTAATCTCACGAATACCGCTCAGGTATTCCTGCAGCCGACTGGCGGCTTCGTTTTTGGCTCGAACATGGTTCTCACTCAGTCGTGCCTGAACGGAATCCGTAAGCCATAACAGACCCACACCTAAGGGAACCGCAATAAACATAGCTACGGCCATTCTCCAATCCACTAACAGAAGTCCGACAAAAGCAAGCACCGGAAGCACAATCGCGCTGATTAGCTGTGACAGATTGTGAGAGATCGTGTGCTCAACCTGGCCATAATCACTTAGAATCAGATTCGTCAGATCCCCAGGATCACGTTTTCCGAAAAAACCTAGCGACAGATGGCGAATATGTTCCGCCAATTTCAACCGTCCTGAGGCCGCAAGGCTGTATGCTGCCCGATAGGTCTTGTCATAGAGTGAAGCGTAAGCCGCATATTCCACCAGAAGCCAGGCAAACAGGATGCAGCAGACCATCCACATACGATTAATATCCAGTCCTTTGTCCGGTTCAGCAAAAGACATATAGATCGTATTGAATATGTCCACAAGCAGCGCCGCAGGAACAATCTTCGCAATTCCGTCCAGAATCGCTGCCATCACTGAAGGAAGCAGACTACGAGGATTACCGCCAGATATATTGTATAAATAATTCCTCATCGCACTGCACCTCCAAGCTTCCAGGAAGCTGCACTGATATGAGCTTGCCACATGTGCTCATATACTCCGCCCAATGCACGCAATTGATCATGTGTCCCACGTTCGGCAATCGTCCCTTGCCGGATCACCAGAATCTGCTCTGCTGCACGAATCGTTGTTAGACGATGAGCAATGATCAGTACCGTTTTGCCTTGAACCAATTGGGCCAATCCTTGCTGGATCTTGTGCTCATTCTCTGCATCCGCGTAAGCTGTCGCCTCATCCAGGACCAGAATGGGAGCATTTTTGAGCAACGCCCGTGCAATTGCGATTCGCTGTGCTTCACCGCCGGACAGGTACGTGCCGCCTTCTCCGATTTTGGTGTCATAACCGGCATCCATTTTCTCTATAAACTCATGACAACAGGCAGTTCGCGCCGCAGCTATAACGTCCTGTCGTGAAGCCGATGTATTGCCCATCCGAATATTTTCTTCAATCGTATCGTAGAACAGATGTACATCCTGGAATACAAAGGACACCGTATCCATCAGCTTCTCCGTCCCCATCTCCTGAATCGGAACCCCGCCAATCGTAATCTCACCTTCTTGCACATCCCAGAAACGAAGCAATAGATTCGCAATGGTCGACTTTCCTCCACCAGAAGGTCCGACAAGTGCGGTCATCTCTCCTGCTTTGGCTACAAAATCAATCTGTTCAAGTACGGGTTTATACGCTTCGCTCTCCTTGTGTTCATAAGCAAAAGATACCTGACGAAAAGCAACCTCATATGTATCGGGAACTTTGGGCAACTCAGGTTCATGAACAACTGGCTCGGCAAACACCGATTCAATCCGTTTCTGTCCTTCCACAATCTCTCGCATCCCACTACCCAGATACATTAACTTCAATAAGGGAGCAGATAGACTCGGGGTAATGATCAGAAACAGAATAAACGTGATGGCAAACGACTGATTGCCCGCATTTCCACTCGACAGCAGAATACCCACCGGAACAATGAAAGTGAATAACGAGATCATGATCACAAAAAAACAGCCCGTAAGATGTTTTACACAAATCTGTTATTCTCAATGAAATATCCCGATAACGCGTCACCGCCTGTTTGAACGTCAGAAACGAATCGGCTGTAATCCCAAATACTTTCACCGCAGGCATACCTCTCACGTATTCAACACCCGTTGCATTCATCTCTTCAATGGCTAGCTGAAAATCACGATAAGCCTGTCGGCCTCGTTCGTTGCGGAAGAGACGACTTTGCAGCCAGAACCCGATCCCAATCGGAACGAGCAACGTCAGCGCCATGCGATAATCGACCCAGAACAGATATCCCAGCAGCATCAGCGGAATGACGATCGCACTCACCAGATCCGGCAACTGATGGGCGATAAACTTCTCAAATTTCTCCACACTGACTTCGATGATCTTCTTCAGCTCACCGGTTGCCGTCCGAGTGTGATAGCCCATGGGTACTTTGGCAACATGTTCAGCAAGTCTCACTCTGAGCTGATACAAAATGTTGAACGCAGCGATGTGTGAGCACATCCCCCCGATGTAGAGCGCAATTAACCCTGCGATCAGGGCTGCGAACGCGACGATCCCCCAATAGATCAACAGATCTCTGTCCATGGTAGAGGGTTGCCCCGCATGAGTTAGCAGTTCCTCGACGATCTTGTACACCCCGATAAAAGGAACAATCTGCAACAGACTCGACAGGGTCGAGAAGATACTTGCTATAATCAGCAGACCTTTGCGCTCCTTCGTTACTTGCATTAGTCCGGACACTTCAGACGTGTTGTTCATCTCACCCCTCCTGATATTAATAATCATTCTCAATATAGCGCAGTGCTATATACGCACATTAATATCTCATAGAGCCCTGAATGATCACTACCTCTTCACGGAGCAATAATACCTCTTCCCGGATTATTGTTGTCTCACAGCTTCTTATAAGCCATATTGGACATATGACCTCGTCGCTTAACTTGAGAATGACTGGTGAAGTATTTACATTCTCGCCAAGCAAAAGAAGTGTTGTTGGAGAAAGTTTTCGTTTTTTACTTGTATAGATAAATATGACTTCTTTGATCTGTAACCCTCGTAATATTTCCCATTTAGTATGGATAAATATTACGAGGGTTACTTACATCATTAAACTGTCGCCTATTGAATCCAAAAGGAAGCCATATTGGATATATGGCTTCATCGCTTAACTGTGAATGGGCACTCAACTATGAAAAGCTTTCCAGAACGAACCTTCTGTATTAATGATGTCCTTGATCTGCACAAAAGGAATCGTAAACGTTGGAAACCCTGCCGCATAGGGCGCGATATCATATGGATTGAAGTAGAGATGCAGAGCATCCGCTGTAACAAAAAACGGCTGATCTGCACTAATCCCCTTATAAGTGTCCGGAAACACATACGAGTATTGAGGATCATTTTTAATCTGATCTCCTACAATCTGGCTTAACACTTTTACATAGTCACTATTCGGCTTAAATAGATCCTTCAACTCATACAACTGACCATTCGTCAGATTAATGATCGCATAGATCATCGTAGGCATACCATGCGCTGCACCCGCCGGGTAGTTATAACCTGTAAGTTGAAGTTGCAGCAGTTGCTGCCGATAAAACGTAATATCAAAATCCCCTGTATACGTGTAATCCAGCTGCTGATCGGCAGGAATCGGCTTCACCTGCGAGAGTTGCTTCAATTTGGCGTTTAGCGCAAGCTGCTCCGCTTGGTTCGTCAATCCCTCCACCTGCGGATAATATACGAGGTAATCCCTGTTCGGTTTGTACTTCTCTTCGCGTACACGGTACGGCGGATGAAGCGGAACGATCGTATTTTGCCGCCAGATGATCTGTCCAGCCCGATTCACATACGATAAGCGCTGGTCTACATACGCCTTAATCAGATTTGGTGCCACGACTTCTAGCGTACCCGAACCTTCTACATGAGGATACCCGGAAGCAGGTCTTCCACTCAGATCCAGCAGATACGTCTGTCTTCCATCTGATGCGGACGCGAGACCATTCTTGTAATTGCCAACATCACGATATACGAACTCAGTAAGTCTTCGACCACTAGTGTCAGCAATCGCGTAGACAGAGCCAATATAAGGCTGCTCCGGATTAATTGCTTGCCCCAGCGCATAACGTTGCTCTCCTAGTTCGCGAATGTCATTGTAGGCGGGTTGAATGATGAATGAACCCTGCGTATTAATGACGCCGTAGATGGACTTGTAATCCTCCGCTGTATTGACAATCGCTTGCCCGTCGTTAAAAGGAAATGCCGATGAAAACTTGGGCTGAATGCGAATATTCCCCCGCTCGTCGATATACCCATATTTGCCCGAGGCCTCTTTTTGAAATGCGAGCAGTCCATCGCCAAGCGGCCCCACATAGGCATATGGATATGTCGCAATCCGCTGCCCGTTCCGATTGATGAGCGCGTATTCATTATCCTTGATCTGCACAACCGCCTTGCCATCTTGAAAATCGTTCGCTGACGCAAACTGCGCCGGAATCACCTCATTGCCTGAGGCATCCAGATAACCATACAGACTCACCGAACCATCTGCCTGACCAGGATTAGAATCGTAAAATAACGCTCGGCCGTCGTTCATATTCGAGATATACGGGTACGCCCGCTTGGTCAGGACCGTACCTTGTTCATTAATCATCTTAAATCCTTGAGCATCGATCACCATCGCCCGTTCTTCGGAAAAGGGGTTGATGGAATCGTATACAGGTTGAACCACATATTGACCATTCAAATTAATAGCACCGGCACGACCATCCTTGACCACAACAGCCAATCCATTGGGCTGAAACTCATGGGCGTCATCCAGCACTGGTTCAAGCCGAACATGTCCCTGTGCATCCATATAACCCCAGCGGGTGCCGCTTGTTGTTCGAACGGAGATCGGATATAACCATGTCGCTACCCGAGCATGGCTTATCGGGACCATCGCCTGCTTGATTTTCTTCTCCAACTCAAGGAGTACCTCTCTGGAAGGATAAGCTTCCGGGAAGCTGAGTGCTTTTTGAACTGAAGCGAGTGCTGCCGGATACTGACCCGCATGATACTGAGCATCCGCAAGGTAATACCAGTAAAAGATATAATCAGGATAATGCTGAGTTAGTTGTTCATAATATTGCACCACTTTCGGATAATAGGCTGCATATACGTCCGATGCAGGAACCCATTTCCCATTTTGCCATCGGATAATCTCCACGCGATAGGCTTCCCCTGTATCGTGAATCCACAGGGCAATTTCCACCTTGCCATCTCGGCCATGCGGACCGGGCATATCTATAATCTCTGCATAGCTATAGTATTGATCGTCAGGCGCCAGATCTTTGAGTCCAGATTCAGTCCACTCATATACGGCAAGCTTAGACCAGATCGCACCAATCCGCCACCCGATGATGAGATTATTCCTTGCCGTTGAAGTTACTGGGGCTGCGGTCATTAGAGTCACCCCGTACCCCAATCCCTTAATTAGAGCCATTTTGATCCAGTGTCCTTGATAAAATTTTAGAATAAGCAAGTATAGCTCACCATTCAACTGGTAGACTGTAGCAATCTCCGGCAAACCATCCCCGGTAAGGTCTGCCGCGTAGATCGCTGGATGTTTGACAGGTTTATCAATAGTGACGACCGTTGCACCAGCCGGAATATGTTGATTCACAATTTGTGTTAATAGCGGTTCGCTCATGGACATCTTAGTTTCCTCCCTTATGACCGCATTCGCCTAATGGTATGCGTCATAAATCGGGATATGACATGTAATTCATTTCTAGGTCTTTCATCATCGTTTGCATAGAAGGTTAGCAGTTAACTGTTTCACTTTTTATATTATTTATCCTGCAAAATTACTTTCTGCCCATTCAGTAGCAGGTAACTCACATCGTTCACCGGAATGGTTGTAGGGGATATCCACTTGATGACATCCTGTTCCAGTTGGAGGAAACCTGATGCAGCATTTAATGAAGTACCATCCTTCATATGCACTTCAATACTCAGATCCTCCATCCGAATCTTGCTCAGTGCCTCACCTGTAAGGGTAACGCCAACGGCAGACACAGTAACATTTACCTGTAAGCCCCCATATGCATTGAGGCGAGTGTTTCCCACTTTACTTAAAGCATGTTGACTCAAGTTAAAGGTCGTTTTCCATTTCCCTTGAACAACTTCACTAATACTCGTAAAACTGCCTTGAAGTCTCAGCTTATCTAAATCGTCAACAGCAGACAGATCATACACAAACTCCTCATAATCTCCCCCATACCCGACCCCATCTTTCATATAATGTCCATAGCTAACGGAATATTCAGGTATATCGAGCTTTTGACCTTGCTCATCCGTGAAGTAGAAATATCCATGATTATACTCGCCTATCTCATTATCCGGATTAATCTGAATGTGTAACTTGCCCTCCACAAAACCTATATTAGAAATATGCATCCAATCAATACCCTCAACGGCGACATTCGTTACATCTTGATGCAGTACCGGAATTGGATCATTTTCCAATTGAAAATCGGTTTTACCTCCCAAGCCACTTATACGATCTCGATCCAGAAGATCATAGCTATTGTTTTTTTTGTCTTGTAGCAGCTGCTCCCAGTCCACTTGTACGTTGTAACCATCTTGTCGAGATGCACCCGACATCAGCGTATTAATCTGAACGGTAATTCGATTTTTGCTGACTTTTCCTTGAATGAGGAATCGGACAATAGCCGTTTTATTAGCTTCATCATAATGAATAATCTGAGCGTTGTTTGCATTACCTCCGGTGACCCTGTAATCATATACATCCAGCGTCTCGTCAATACGTTGACCCGTCAGATCTGACAAAGAAACATAGATTTCCGTTGTATCTCCGTCCCTGACAGCACCGATAACCTCCATTCGAATCCCTTGATCTTCACTCACCTGATGAACAGGCTGAAGAATGCCAATCCGATCTGCACCTAGAAAATGAAGAATAGAAGGCAGGTCAATGATGCCCACCGATGCAACTGCACCTGTAACAAGACATAACGATAACGCAGCGGTTACAGGAATATAGATGGCTTTGCGATACTTTCTTCCCCTATTCATGGACTTCTTGGTCTGTGCGGATGGATATAATACAGGTGGATAAAATGATGAATCTGATCTCGTTGATCTCGTAATGGTCGTTGGTTCATTCATCGCCAATTTATCATAGAACAACTTTTTAATATTAAAGAGGTTCTGCTCAGTAAATTCTTTTTCGGATTTCCGCATTGGATCGCCTCCTTTATTTCCTGTTCATCCACCATGTCCTCAATCGTTGCCTGGAGCGATAAAGCTTGTTATGGACTTGTCTAACGTGAAGGGACAATGCTTCCGATATCTCATGAGGTCTCTGTCCTTCATAGAATCGACGTTTCATAATCTCACGTTCCGGTTCGGGAAAAGATTCAATCATTTCATTAAGTTCCGTATACGTCTCCTTACTGACCACCTGAACCAACAAATCTTCCGTTTGCACCGAATGAATCTCCTCTTCATATGTAATCTCAGATCTTCGATTGAGTTTCCGGTAGCGATCAATTGCTTTATGTTTTGTGATGGTCGCGAGATAATTTTTCAAGCTACTTCGCCCGGATTGAAACCCATCCGGATTCTGCCAAAAAGCAATAAATGTATCTGCTACGCATTCTTCAATTTCTTCTGTCGATGCATGATACAGGATGGACTGAGCAATCTTCCATAACAAACCTGCATAGTGGTTCATCACCCATTCCATGGCCTCAGGATCACGATTCGCTACTGCCCTCCGTATTTGTTCTTCTTCCACGATGACATGCCCCCTCCCTTCCATGCTAGATATGATCACGAATGCTCGTGTTGTTCAGCGCTTCCTACCTATATTCGTTGAGAAAATGACCTTTACTTACTCCACGATAAAAAAAGATTTGCAGTGGCCTTGTGGCCTTCTGCAAATCTTCTTATATTTTATATACATCTTATCTGATAAATCTTATTGCTCTCATATACAGATGGGTTCTTCCACTAACCCATGCTATGCCTCTTCTTGTACACTGAGCTGTACATATTGGATGAGACGACAATACTGAAATAACAACAGTTCTTCATCACCTTGACCAAGAGCCACGCTACGCCCTTCCTCGATAACGTGATTCAGCAATTCATGAAGGAAGCTCATCTGCAAACGTAAGGATTCCGCTGCGAGCTGCTCAAGTAACTCAATATCTCGGACCGTAAACTGGGATAACCCGCGCAGCAATAATTCTTCTGACCAGGCGTTGATCTTCTGCATGAACTGATCATATTCTTCCAAGTCTACCCATCCTTCCATTGCCGATATCCAGTTTCAGACTGAGCATCGTTTGACTCTTCAGGAAACTAATCGGGCAGACCCGTTTGGGTTCCACACGAACAAAGGCATAAAAGTGTTCAAGCGATTGGGAACCATATCCTGACTCCAGTCTTTGGATCATCGTCGGCCAGTCCGTTGAATACGGGAGAGTAAGTGCCAATCGTTCTCCGTTAGAATTCTCGACTGTCAGGACAAGATCCTGCGTTTGTTTGACAAAACGATGATCCACGATTCGAGCAACTTTGATCATGGCCAGTCGTTCTTTAGGAGCAGCAAACAAGTCAAACGAACGTGATTCCTCACGAAGTATAGACGAGACATCTTGCATGTATTTGCCCATATTCAACGTTTCTACACCCGTTCGTGCCAATATCTCAAGCTTTGCACCTTCTCCGGAAGATATCCGTCGTTCTTCATTCACTTTCACCGAATGGAATTGAACTTCTTCCCCTGCGAACTGGCGAAAGGTCAGATGTGGCAACCACGGTGTGAATGCACCATAATGTTCTGTATACGAGAACTGCTGATCGTCATAATACACAGCACGCACATCGCTATACGTGTAGATTTCCTCATCATCAAAACAATAGAAGTAATATGTGATTCCGCGGAACCCGGATCGTGTCTCCCACGCATCAGCCCCTAGTCCATATAGATGGAGTGAAGGGACAGCGAAATATTTACTGCGAAAACTGCCAATGAGCTGGCTCTGCTGAATGGCAGACACCTTTTTCTCTTCAAGAACCTGGAGCGCAAGATACAGCTTACTCACCCGACCCAGCATGGATTGCATGGAGAAACGTACATGTCTGTTAAAAAATAACTGTAGTTCTCCTTGAATCCCTCGTAAATTGCGTTCTATATCCGGCAGATTACCACTATGAGCTGCGATTGCCAAAGTCTCCAGTTGTGCCATATAGGACTGAGGAATACGGGCCAGTCCCGTCTTCAACAATCCTGCCAGCATAACGCGACATTCCTGCACCGTGTGAAGAGAGAACTTGGCTTCGTACACCCGTCCACTTAATGCATCCATATCATCCAGGCCTTTTAGGTTCCGGTAACGTAACAAGGCTTCAAGCTTGGCCATTTTCCCAGCTGTCTGCTGCACCTTACAAAGTGCTTTTGCAAGGTTCGGTTCCTCCGTAAAAGACACTTCGATATTCTGATTGGTTAGATGCACCGTAAGAAGTGAATCTTCAATGATCTTAATTTCTTCTGGGTACCTAAATCGGAACACGACTTCCTCAACCATGGAAGAACTATACGATTTAAGTAACACTGTAAGGTCAGACTCCGTCATCCAGCGAAAACGAGACTCACTCTCACGAGACACTGAATGCGGATCTTCGCTTGGATCGTCCACGTTTGATACTAAGTTTGACACTGAGTCTGTTAAGGATACGTCTTTTGGTACGTCCAACGGATCAGTATCCGATATCCCTGAGTCCTTATCCAGCGCATGCTTCTCGTCCGCACTCATCGAATCCTCTGTTGAATGTTCCCGTTGATCGTATAGTATGGCAATCAGTACATGCTTGCAGATATGGTCTGACGGACAGGAACAATCCCAATGATCCAGCGTATTTTCGAGCGTACAGTGTGTCCCGTCACTGAGCTGGCAACTCACGGATGATTCGTTCCATGTGTACGTTACACTCACACCGTTGTCCAACTCTTTCAAAGACCTTTTGTACAACCCCTTGTTGGCATAACGAATCAGATAATCCTCTGTACACAGCTTCGAAAAACTTCGGAATTTCTCCTTAAATCCACTCACTTCATCAACGCCCCGTTGCTCTTAGAATGTCATAGATCGTTTCACTGAACACCCGGCCTGGAACGTTGCCCAGAGCAATGGATTTGTTGTCACCATAGTAATAATATTGCTTGTTACTTGGTTTGAAGAAATGCAGGGAGTCCAGTGTAATGTCATCCAATCCCTCGTAATACGTGATGCTCGTACCGCTGAATTGCAATTCTGCAACAAGATCTCCGTACTCTTTATAAAATTCATGATACCAGCCGCCATCTTGTGCCGGTCCTTTGATCCAACCGTATTTCTCCAGTGCTTTAGGGAATGCCGTTGGCGAGAAATCAGACTCGGGCAGACGATCATATTCGTTCTTCGTTTTATCTTCATCTTCAGGCTGATGAATCTCGCGATTCAGTTGTTCGAATGGCTGCTTGATCTCGTAATCCTCCAACTGCGTTGCCCAGCCTTCGAGTGTGGACTGATCCAGTTCCAGCGGGTGTACAAGTCCAACCTGCGTATCTGAAGGCAGATCAACCTCGTCTTCATCCACGGTATTGAATGTACCATCCTCCATATAACGGAACGTGCTGATCAGAACGCCATTCTCATACGTTCCCCAGATCAGACCGACAGCGAATTTTTGCATAATAACATTTTGTACAAACAGGGCTTTCCACTCATCGGCAGACCATAGACGTTGTTTGGACAATGACTCTTCCAGACGTTGTGCCTGAATGCTAACCATGGATTTGAGATCTTTTTTGAGTTGCGTGAAACGCGCCTTGGACTGGGCTGCCAATTCAGCATCATCTTTCTGTGCAGGAGCAGGCAGACTCTTCACGGATTTTCCCGTTTCTTCATTCAAGACAACGACTTGCAAGTCTCCATTCACCTTAATCAGGAAGGAACGCTCACCATAGCTAAGCTGCATGGTTCCTTTTTCATCAAAACCAAGCGTGGTGACCAGACGATCTTCCAGTTGTTCCGAGGTAAGTCCCATATTATCCGCGGCAAGCTGCAACGCTTCTTCTGCTGCACCTTTCACCTGGCGGTTCTTCACGCCACGTTTGATCTTGTCAATCGCCATAAGAGCGGATGGATCTTTCAGATAAGCCAGTACTTTCACAGCATCTGCTGCGATAGCCCCACGACTATTTTCCGTCCACTCCTTAATTTGCGGAGCCAATATATTAACAATCTGAATATCGCCAAAAAGTGCTGAAACATACATCACCCACTTTTCTTTCGCGGGGGCCCCTTCTTGAATCCATACCTGGAGCAGTTCACTTGCAAAACGAGCGAGCGAGGACTCACTTACGTAATCCCGTAATTCATTCAATCGTTCATTAGGACCAGAGGTATGATCCAACGATTGGACCAAAGCATACTGCTTAATCCGATCATCCAAAGGCTGATTGTCTTCAATACGTTTTAGGGAAGGAAGATCTTTCAAGGACAACCAGCTCAGTCTCGACAACTTTTTGGCATCTGCCTGATCAGCGAGTGCAGCGTGGGCATACTCCGGACTTAGATCTGCGGTATCCAGCAGAATTTGGATCAGACTCTTCCACTCGTCGGACTTCTCATCCTTCAAAAGATCACGGTACAGCTCCTTGCTGTTCTCAAGACTGCGGATAGCAGTCAGAGCCATCTCTTTGATACCCACCTTTTTCTCCGAGCGGTAGATAAGCGAGTATAACTCTTCATCAGGAATCCGGTTAAATTCAGCAAGCGCCACACCGTTGACCTTCTTCGACGAATCTTGCAATCCGGCACGAATCGCTTCAGATAACTGTTTTTTGGGTAGTTCCTGACGCTGCTCAAAGGTGATTTCCAATACGAGAACACGAGTGTCCGTTGGAAGTTTTTTATACTGTTTCAGCGCATATTCAAGATTCTGCTGAATGATACGGCGATACTCATCCTTGGGCATTGAATTGTATCTATAATCCGTCATGCCGTTTAGTGAGATGAGACTGGTCAACAGTTTCTCATGCTGTACCTCAGGATCTTGACCGTAACGTTGAAGAAGCTTTTCACCACTAAATGCATAGGATCGATACATGTCTGAGACGATATCCATGGTCCAGTCAGGATAAGTAGCCATAACGACGAACCGGCGCATTGCCTCTGATTCCTCAGGAAGGAAGCTGATGGCAATTAAACTCTGAATACGTTTTTTGTCACGATTCAGGTTATTGAAGAGACCGCGGCTGTTTGGATCGTTCCAGTATTCCTCCAACGAAGTTTTACCTTCCAGATACCGTGCGATAGCCAGACCACTGCGTCCACCATCCAATGGCTCTCTTAGTACAGCATAAACGGCTTCTTCAATCGTTCCTTCAGCTTCAGGAAGCTCGAGTTCACGATCCCCCATGATTTTGTGTATCATAAGCTTGAGATATGGGTTTTTGAGCAGCTTATATGCTCGTCTTGATCGATCAGGCTCACTTGCAACGGCTAACTGCAGGTTAGGCCACGATATAGTGTACATGTTAAGTTCGTAATTCAGTAGCTCGATCAACTGGTATGGTTCATCGATCGGAAGAAGACCCGTAAACAGGTTGTCTACATTCTTGGCTCTGGAGTCCAAACTCAGTAGGTACATGCGCACTTCGAAAGGATAGATTTCGTGCAATTGATGGATTACTTCCAGTAAAACTTGTCCCGTTTCCCCTTTGTTCTCAAGGAATCGTTCTTTGCCGCCATTGATATTAATCAAATATAATAACGAACTGCTTAGCAATATCATCGTTTGGTGAAACACATTTTGCGACAACTGATCCTTTTTATTTAATGATGTATTCGGATATTGCTCTGCAATCAGTTGATCCCGTTTTTGTTGAAGGAATTCCGGATCCAGATCACGGACAGATTGCATTGAACGGCTCTGGACAGAGCATACAACCAGTGGTTCTATAAGCTTATGTAACGTTGGACGAAGCTGTTCTGCATCGTCAACGAGTACAAGTTGAAGTACCTCGTGCAGGTTTTGACTGAGTAATTGTACTTGTTCAGCCTGTGGGTTCATGCCTTCCAATTTGGAATACAGGTTCAGAAGTAACAAAGCGTCAATAATTTCCCCCTGGTGGTTTCCATAACCATTTCCTTTTTTGGATTCAATAAAGGTCTTAACGAGACCTAGCCTGCTTTTTAATTCCTCCACGATTTCTTTCTCGCCGGCAAACTGACGAATTTTCTCCAAGCGGAACAGTAAACCGCCCATTCGATCCTGGCTTTTGCTCTTTCCGCTTAATCCGTAAACTGCTGATTCAGGTCCGATACAGATCGTGAAACCATCTGTTCTCCACGAATTACGTCTGGAATACTGAGATTCCAGATGAATGACGATAGCTCCTGCCCGGAAAAATATATCTCCATCATCTTTCTTAGCAAACTTCATAAGTGCTTCCGTCGTATAGTAGACATAATGAGTGGAATTACCCATCATTTCAGGAAACTTGTCCGTTGTTCCGAGGACATAATCAATGATTTCCTGACTCCGATCCGTTTTAAGCGAGTAATCGTTCGAACACATTTCAGCAAACTTCTCCACCAAAGTCTCTATTCCACGGTCTGCAGTAAGCATTACACATTCCTCCTTGAATTTAAGTGATGATCTCGCCAATCCAATCCGCGAGTTCGTTAGGCGTAATCGCTGCTACATGCGCTCCCATATTCGTTAACGTCTGTGCTGCGTGTTTGTTATAGACGGAATCCCCGTTAAAATCGAGGGCAGTGAGAACCAGCAGCTTGCATCCTGCATCGATGATATCTTTACAAGCTTTGTACATCTGCGCAATCGGGTACCCTTCCTCCAGATCACTGACCAGAATAAAGATGGTTTTGCCCGGATTATCGATTAGCGTCTCGCCGTATCGCAACGCTTTGGTAATATGTGTCCCCCCGCCCAACTGTACATTCATAAGTACATCTACAGGGTCTTCCAGTCTGTCGCTCAGATCAACAACCTGCGTATCAAATATGAATAATTGGGTGCGCAACGCATTCAAACGGTAGAAGATACTGGCCATCACCGAACTGTAGATGACTGAATCCAGCATACTGCCACTTTCGTCCACACCAATAATGATGTTCCACTTGTTATGGGGCTGTATATTCCCGTCGAAATACAGACGATCAATTACAAATCTTCGCTTGTTTTTATCGTAATTCTTCAGGTTCTTGGTGATGGTTCGTTTGAAATTCAGATTGCGCAAGGATCGTACTGAACTGGAGGTATAACGACTGCGCTTGCCCATGATACTGGCTCGGGTCTGAGATTCCAGCTTACTGCGGAGCTCTTCAACCACAGTTCGCACGATCTCCTTGGCGCTCTTTAATACCTCACCCTTCATCCGTCCTTTGAAATGCATAATGTTCTTGAGCAGATTCATGTTGGGTTCAAGGGATTCAAGCAGCTTTTTGTCCGTTAACAATTCTGTTAGCCCATAGCGGTCAAGCGCCTGCTTCTCCAATATTTCTACCGTTGGTTTCGGGAATAGGTCCCTGACCTTGTGCAACCATTTCGGTACAGTCAGGTTAGACGCACCGCGTCCGCCCTCTTTTCGGTAACCTTGTTCTTCACCGTATTCACGGTTATACAGATAACCCAGAATCTCATCCATTTCCGTATATTGAAATTCAGCCGACGTATATTGATCTGTATTGCACAATCCTTCTTCAGCAGATTCACCCAGAATCAGACGCCACCGATTCAAGGTTTCAACAGACTGTCGCGACTCTTGGTTGCTTCCATCCGGATTGGAAATCTCGTCCGTTTCTCTGGTTTCTTCCGTTATCCGTTTCGCTTCATTCATATCAGCTTCCATGCGGCGAACTCCTTTCGAAGCGCTTCATCCCATGCTTTGGATTGAATGAGCATCTGCTCATCTACCGCAGGCCTTAACATCTCCTCCGGTTCAACCTGATGCAGACTTGCCACACGCTCAGCAATTAAACCCGTCTCCATTGGTGTAAAGTAGGTAAATGCCAGCCGCAATTCCGGTACCATACTGATGAAGTCGTCGTATGACAGCTGTTCAATCAGATAGTTCAACTCGGATAACAGCTGATCTTCATATAAAAAAGCGTCACGTGCTACAGAGAACACTCCCTGTAAAAAAGGTGCCGTTTGACGGGTCTGATCCGGTGTTCCACGGATATACCCGCGTGCGCGATCAACAATCTCTTCCCTGGGCCTGTCACCGAGTCCTGAGGAGATAGCCACACACACACCCTCCAGTTGAGCCGGAAGCTGGTGATCAGACAGAAGTTCGCTCAGGTGAATTCGGAATGTCTCATTCTGAAAACGCTCCTCTGATGACTCCGCGAGCATGGCTAGCAGCTTCAGTCCCTGAATAATGGCTTCATGTTCATCCGGATTGGCTCTGGAGAGCTGTAGCAGTTTGTCTACAGCGTTCCTGTAAGCTTCGGATACCAGATCAGGGAGATGTTGCTCGTCAGACAAACCCAAAAGTCTCTGGTGTTGATGAATTCGGTTCAAGACATGCAGACTGTTACATAAGGATAGAAAATTCCCGTCGGTTCTCAGCGCTGAGCGGACCTGTTCATAGAGTTTCATCGCTGTGTCTTGAAGTCCCATAAGCAGCGCTTGAAGCATTAATCGCGCAAGTTCACCACTGTGATGGTCCGGTACTTCCTGCATCTGTTCTTCCATTTTGCGTGTAGCCGCTCCGGCAAGCGTTCCCCCATAGAGAGAGTTCTCTATCAATCTGGCTTCAATACGGGAGGTGTACATATACACCCAGGTTTCGCGTACAAGATTCATGTCACGCTCTGCGATCCAGTCTGGCCCGGATTGTCGTTTGGCGAATTCCGGAACCAGATACATCATGCATTGAAACAATTGGCTTATCTGGCGGTGTTCCGGTTTCGCATAAAGATCCAGTACTTTCTTGTGTTGTCCTGTTGTGCGAATCTGCAGTTTGTACCCTGTACAACGCGCCTTGAAATCCTCCACGATGGGAATACTGAATGAATTGGGAGCCACGCTTCCAATGACGTCTCCTGTCAATAACTGCTGTAACTCTTGCAGAGGTTTATCGGTCGCCAAGGTAAGCTCCCCCTTCACAAAGGAAGAGAGTGCTGCATCCATCAACTCATAGACGCCGCCTTCCCGTTTACCCCGAAGTCCCGCAAGACCCTGCATCATACTGTACGCCTCAATCGCATCACTGGTTGATACATGTTCGTGACCATCCCGTAATTGGCGCATCAGCCGGGATAACAAGTCCAGAGCCGTTAGATTGTATGGTGTACTCTTCTTGCGAGTGAGCTGGTTCCAGATCTGATCGTAATAATTCACATAAGGCATGCCGCTCGCATAACCATTGAGCCGATCTGCTTCAGCAAAGGTATAGACCATCGGGTACATCTGTTGATGAACCGCAGTTGGATCATCCGTATCTTTTGAATACGTCTCTTGTTCAACTAGAGGTTGATCCGCCTGTTGTTTATCCATCTTCAGCCGTTCCAAGTCCGATTCATTTTTTTCAGACATCAACAGTCCATACGTATGAAATCCACCGGTAATGACCAGCACACGGTCATGTTCCTGTACCACTTGTTTGATACGTTGTCTCATATGCGCTTCCCTTGCCAGATCACCTGTAGATTGTAATCGTTCCGTGGAATAGCACATTCGGGATAACGTACAATACGTGAATACATCCTGTACGAACTCCTGAGTGGATTTGTCCAGACCACCAATCTCAAACACTTTTTCCCACAATTCATCAAAACTGCGGCAGTTTGTTTTTTGGCACAACCGGCTAATGAACTCAGACCCTGCTAGCAAGGTTTCATCCTGGATGGAAATCTCTTTTTGTTCTGTCTGCCCGGACTTGGAAGCACGACTGGAGAAATGATGATAATCCAAGTCGATAAACTTTGCCGGAATGTCCAGACGCGCTGCTTCTTTCAACGCGACATATTCAGGAGAATAACGAAGCATCGGGTAATAGCAGGATTCTCTCTCCATTTCACTCTCATAGGTATAGTACAGGCTGACAGGAGGTATGGTTGCCTCATCACTGAGCACTGAAATTAATGGATTACCGCTCTCAGGTCCTTCAATCAAAATGATATCCGGCTTGTACTCCCCAATTAATCGTAACAAGTGATACGAACATGCAGGGCTATGGTGTCTTATTGGATAATAGACGGTAGGGTTACTTAAGTTATATACCTGGGTCTCGAACAAGGACTGTAACTGATCCACATCAGCGTCCATTACTGCTGCTAACCGATCCATTTTCTCTCCTCATAATAGTCCTTCCACATTCCCTCTTCCCTGGAACGCTCTTTTACGACCTTGGAGAAGTAGGTTTTGAGAATGGACAGATCCTTGTCGTTTTCTTTCGCAATGGTCCCCAGCATGTTCTGCACCAACCGATCCAGCGCAATAGCCTTATCTTCGTAATAATAGGAAGTCATCGCACTCTGGACATAGACAGACACCGCCTCTGCCGTGCTCATCGATGCTTGAGGAGTATCCAGCTTGTAACCTTCCCGTGTCATGCCGGTGCGCAGTTCCATGAATGTCGTAGCCAACAATTCAACCACATCCGAGTTAATGTCAATCTCAATTCCACTATGTAATAACAGGTTTCGTGCCTGGGATTCAATAATTTTGGCTTCCATCTTGACGTTATGAATGGGCTTGATCGTTTCGAAATTGAACCGACGTTTCAACGCACCACTCATTTCATTTACACCTTTATCCCGAATATTGGCTGTAGCAATCACGTTAAACCCCGGTTGGGCAAACAGTACACCGCCGTCCAATTCAGGAATGCTCATGACCTTGTCACTGAGGATACTGATCAGACTATCCTGCGCCTCAGCGGGACAACGTGTAATCTCTTCAAATCGGGTAAGAATGCCTTTCTTCATTCCGTTATATAACGGAGATGGTACAAGCGCGGCTTCCGAAGGACCTTTATCAAGCAGCATGGCATAATTCCATGAGTACTTGATCATATCTTCCGTTGTGCCTGCCGTACCTTGAATCGTGTTCAGACTGGTTCCGGAGATCGCTGCGGTCAGCAGTTCGCTAAGCATGGTTTTGGCGGTACCGGGTTCTCCCACGAGCATTAACCCCCGATTGCCTGCCAGAGTGACCACTGCACGTTCAATCAGCACATCATTGCCATAAAATTTGCGGGTAATCGGGATCTCTTCTCCATTCAAAATGGCAGGCTTATCCCTGCCAATAATGAAATCGCGCACATAGGCGGGAGATAACAGCCAGTTGGGGGGACGTTTCCCCTGATCCTCCTCTCGCAGTGCACGTAATTCTGACTCGTATAATATCTCGGCGGGTGGTTTAAGCATCTCCATCGTCAAGGTGTCTCCTCTCACATAAACAGATCGTATGTTCTTATTCCTATCATTTTATCACAGCACTCCAACAACTACCCGGTAAAACGGTAAAAATGGTTGAAACGTCCTTCTTATCAGCACTTTTCCTAAGTCCATGGACATAGCCTCTAGCACAAATATGAAGGTGAAATATTGATAGAGTCGTGCCCACACTCTGGTTTCGGCCCCGAATAAGTACCTTATTGCAAATGTGTTCGTATTGTAGGCCATATGACCTTATGATTCATTACACTTCCCGTATTGTGTTTCAACCAAATGAAGCCGAACATTATAAAGAAGACACAGGCCAGCAGCCTGTGTCTTCTGATATGCTTAACTTACGGCCAATTTTCTAAGAATTGTGATCGGATATTACTCATCTCTCAGATGTCCCTGATTACATTCTGCGCCCACATGAAGCCGAATACAGCTCGTACCACTCATATCGGGTTAGCTCAACCTTCGTCGCGTCACGACATGCAAGAATACGTTCTGGCCGAATCGAACCAATCACGGGTTGAATGCCTGCCGGATGCTTCATTAACCAAGCCAGTACGATGGATTCGGATGTAACACCACGTTCCATGGCCATTCGATCAACCAATTGAGCCGTATGCTCAATCTCCGGCCGTTGTCCCTCGACGATCCTGCCATTAAATCTACCTTGCGCAAGTGGACCCCAAGCTTGCAGTTGAATATGTTCTGCCTGACAATATTCCATCGTGCCATAAGGGAATACGTTGTCTCTGGCTTGAGGTCGATTCACCGTCACTCCAGCTTCTACGAATCCGTTTTTGTCCAAACTCATCTCCAACTGATTCACAATCAGAGGTACTCTACTATGGAGCTGAAGAAGGCGAATCTGTTCAGAACCCATGTTGGACACACCAAAATGACGCACTTTACCGGATTGATGAAGTTCAGCCAGTGCTTCCCCAATCTCTTGCGGATGCGCGAGCGGATCAGGACGGTGTAACAGCAAAATATCCAGATAATCGATGCCGAGCCGTTCCAGGATACCATCCACACTCGCCAGGATATGTGCACCTGAGGTGTCATAACGCTGCGGTCCTTCATCATCACCCACAAGACGTATGCCACACTTCGACTGTATAATGATCTGTTCCCGCAAACCTGGAGTTTCGGATAAAACTCGGCCCAATACATGCTCCGCCTTACCACGTGTGTATATATCCGCCAGGTCAAAGTGATTAATGCCTATTTCGATTGCTGCTTCTACCGCCCGATGACCCTCCGTCACAAGATCTGAAGTTATGGGCAGGCCGTCCCATTCACCCCCAAACCGCATACAGCCAAGAACAATTCGACTTGCGGGAATCTGGTGATGATGCAAGGGAATTTGTGCGTATGACATGTCAGTATTCACCTCGTTTTCATATTAATCCAAGCGCATTTCAGAATTCTTCCTGTTATTTTCTTGGATCTTCCTGTGTTTTCCTGCTTTTGTTGGCAATTCATAATACAACCGCATCATGATGCAAGCCCATCTCCAAATCAAAACAAGGTTTCAAAGCGATACGTATTGAATATATATAGGGTGCAGGTTATATAAAGCCATATGAGAGGAGATTTCACATTTGAATACGAATGAAACTAATGAAACCTCAACGTCCGCTTTTTTTACCGCAGAATTTACACGTAATCCTTATCCGGTATATGAAAAATTAAGAAAAGAGGACCCCGTCTTCAGAGTCATGTTTCCGCATGGAGAGTTCGGCTGGATCATTACTCGGTATGAAGATGCTGTCCAGGTGCTGAAAGATCAACGCTTCAGCAAAGACATGGTCCGACGTTATGGCCCTGATAATCAAAGCATCTTCTCCAATAATATGTTGTTCTCGGATCCGCCGGATCATCGCCGTCTGCGTGGACTTGTGCAGAAAGCATTCACACCCAAACTGGTCGCAGACATGCGAAGCCATATTCAGGACATTGCGGATGATCTGCTGGACAACCTTCCTTCACAGGAAAAAATGAATCTGATTGATGACTTTGCCTTCCCGCTGCCCATCATTGTCATTAGTGAAATTCTGGGAGTCCCTCATGAAGATCGTGACAAATTCCGCATGTGGTCCAATACGGTAATCGATGCTTCAACAGCCGAGAGTGCAGAGCTGTTTGAGCAGCATGCCAAGGAGTTTACGGATTACCTGACAGCCTGGTTCGAGAAAGTACGTAAAAATCCCGGCACTGATCTGATCAGCCAGCTCGTCATTGCAGAAGAATCCGGGCAGCAATTGACTGAACAAGAACTGCTTGGCGTTGTCTCCTTATTAATTATTGCCGGTCATGAAACGACAGTTAATCTCATTGGCAATGGAATTCTTGCTCTGTTGGAGTACCCTGAGCAACGTGAGCTGCTCCTTAAACAGCCTGAGCTTATTCACAACGCCATTGAGGAGATGCTGCGATACAATGGACCGGTGGAGTTCAGTACATCTCGATGGGCTCTGGAAGATATCGAATTCCGTGGACAGCATATTGCTCAGGGTGAACTTGTCATCGTTGCGCTTGATTCGGCTAACCGCGACGAGGAGCAGTTCAAAGATGCTGATATCTTTGATATTACGCGCGAGAAGAGTTCGCATCTGGCCTTTGGCAAAGGCATCCACCTCTGCCTCGGAGCACCGCTTGCACGTCTGGAAGGTGAGATTGCCGTCAGCACGCTTCTGAATCGTTTTCCGAATATGCAGCTACAGGCTGATGTGAATGAACTCGAATGGAGACCCGGCATGATTGTTCGTGGTGTCAAGGAGATCCCGGTTCAACTTAAATAATGGCATGAATAATTGAAAGCGAGGCACCTTACATCATGGAAATGAACACCTTGGTATGGATCGTTTTTTTGCTTCTGATCCTTGTGTTACTGTTCAGAGTCACGAGCCTGCAACGTCAACTGAATGAATTGAAAAGAGATGTGGAGCGTCTGGAGAACGGTTCAACCGCAAGCGCACGCTCCGACTTAAATTATACCTTGTCGCCGAAGGAAGCATCCCCTTCCTACGTAAGTCCAACGGGGCCTTCCGATCTCGATCAGGAGTTGCTTGCACTTATACAACAAGGGAAAAAAATTATGGCGATCAAACGACTACGTGAAGCCAGAGGTCTTTCGTTGAAGGAAGCCAAAGACTATGTTGATTCCCTGGATCGGTAATAAACAACTCACATAACTCTCGGGGGAAGTTACTCCAGACTTTCGGCTGTTAACCAAACGCAGTAGAAAGTATGGAATTTCCGTCCGAGAGTTTACTTTTCAAACGACATATGCTACTGTTATTTCTATATTACTAGAAGTAAGAAATAAAGACGAAAGGACAGATCATCATGCAATCAAACTCGAATGAGATTGAACAAGTCGTCAAAATTCATAAAGCACTGGGCGAGCAAACACGCTACAAAATCATTCAGATTTTATCGGGCGAAAGCAACCTGTGTCCTGCCGATCTGGAGAGGCGCCTTGTTACGGTTGCCCTATCGACTCTGTCTCATCATCTGAAACAGCTATCCGATTGCGGCCTGCTCACGTCGCAGAAGAAAGGTACGTATATCTATTACAGCCTGAACACGGAGACTGCACAAAAGTTTGTTCCCTATCTGCTGAATAAATAAAAAATTTGAGTTATATTTCTATATAATTAGAAATATTGAAACAACACTCAACATTTATTGATAGAACTAGTTCACGTAAGTTTACGCTTTATACCAATATTCATTATCGGTTGTAACATCACTGTTTGCAGATCGGTTGCATTCACAGTATGCATGTCTTGTCCTCTTGTCTTTATTTCTATATTTCTAAAAATATAATAATTATAATCAGAAAGAGGTTATGTTTTTATGTCTTCTTCGCTCAAAATCTATGTTCTTGCCTTGGTCAGCTTCCTTGTAGGAACGTCCGAATATGTCATTGCCGGCATTTTGGATCGCATTGCAGATACCATGAATATCTCTTTAATCGCTGCCGGACAGCTCATTACGATTTTTTCACTCGTATATGCGCTAGGTACACCTGTCATTATTGCATTGACTTCGCGCTGGGACCGTCGCAAGCTGTTGCTATACTTTCTCGGTCTATTCGTTGTGGCTAATGTTCTTGCCTATCTGTTGCCGGGTTATGGACTGTTCGTCGCAGCACGAGTGTTGATGGCTTTGGGCGCGGGTGTTGTTGTTGTCACAGCATTAACGGTTGCTTCCCAAATAGCAGCGGAGGGCAAACAAGCTAGTGCAATCGCCACAGTAATCACTGGATTTACGGCTTCTTTGATTGTTGGCGTTCCGCTCGGAAGGCTTGTGGCTGCATCTTGGGATTGGAAACTTGTTTTTGCCGGTATCGCCGTTCTTGGTGTTCTCGCCATGCTGGTTATCGCGGCCGCCATTCCGCCTTCCAAAGCAGAAGCTCATGTTCCGCTGAAGAAACAACTCTCTTTGCTCAAACAGCCACGAATTGTACTGGCACTGCTGGTGACCTTTTTCTGGTTAGGTGGTTATTCCATTGCCTACACGTATATTTCACCTTACCTTGTATCCGTCGCAGGAATGAGCGAAGCACTACTCAGTTCAGCTTTACTCGCATTTGGCATAGCAAGTCTGATCGGTTCAAAAGTTGGAGGATTCAGTGCTGACAGATCGGGTGTCAAACGAACGCTGGTCACAGGCATGACATTGCATATCGTGAGTCTGGTCCTGTTGAATATAACGGCAAGCTCTCATCTTGCTATCTTCCTTGTTCTGATTTTGTGGTCTTTTGCCGCATGGTCCTCAGGTCCAACTCAGCAATATAACCTGGTCACCATGGCTCCGGAATCCTCTGGCATTATGCTAAGTCTGAATAGTTCGGTCATGCAATTAGCCATGGCTGCCGGCGCAGGTATTGGTGGAATGGCGGTCAGCAGCGTTTCATTGTCATCCATCACCTGGATTGGCGCTGTCGGGGTTGCTGTTGCCGTCATCATCGTTATAGGCTCGTATCGTTCAACACCTGTCAAAAGTACACAAACCAATACATCGCACAACGTTGCCTGATATGAATTCGTAGTACAAATAAAACCAAAAAGAGAGGTCACTGTACGCATACAGTGACCTCTCTTTAAACATTTTAACAGCTATTATATTGCCGATAAGCGAACTCTTATTGGGCTGTAACTGCACCATCGATCGGATATACTGCACCATTAATATATGGCGCTTCATCTCCCAGAAGGAAGGAAACGAGGTTCGCGATCTCTTCCGGTCTGCCCAGACGTCCGGATGGAATGCTGTCAACGGTTGCCTTGAACACTTCAGGGTTGTCTTTACCGAACTGAACAACCATCGGTGTCTCAATTGTACCTGGCGCAATCGCGTTTACACGAATATTGTCCTTGCCATATTCAATCGCAGCTGTACGGGTCAAGCCAACCACGCCATGCTTGGTTGCTGCGTAAGGTGCAACCGCGGGTACACCCACAATACCAGCAGTGGAAGCTGTGTTCAGAATGGAACCTCCGCCGGTTTTGAGCATTTCCGTAATCACGTACTTCAACCCGTAAAACACACTTCTCAGGTTGATATCAATAATCTGGTCAAACTGCTCAATCGTATGTTCGATCAACTTGATTCCAGGACCCGCAATGCCTGCATTATTAAAGAACATGTCGATTCGTCCAAACTCTTCGACTGCTTTTTTCACGTAGTTCTCAACTTCAGGTGCTTTACTCACATCTGCTTGTACAAAAATTGCTTTACTTCCCAGCTTCTCAATCTGCTTAACCGTGTCAAGACCTGTCTCTTCGACAAGATCCACGACAACAATAGATGCGCCCTTTTCAGCCAATTTCAATGCCGCTGCTTGGCCTAATCCACTTCCTGCTCCAGTGATAATAGCTACTTTTCCTACGTGACTCATGTTGATCTCCTCCATGTGTGTGTGTCATCTTGTGATTGGATCGATGAATACGATATGAAACGTTCGTACATGTAACAATGCAATATGTAGGTCAAAAATGTCATAAAACCTTCCTGACTTTACCTATTCTAATAGACTTTCGACATAAAAACAAATCATATAATATGGATTCATACTATATCAATTGTCACACATTCAGCATTATATTGAATGAGCATGCACCATGATTTCGTGTTGCATGCTCATCTCTTTAAACATATAACGCTATAACGTCGCTGTTCTCGACCTCTTCAAGAAGCAATAATCGCCTATCGTAGCAAGTTGGTTTTAGCTAATTCAATCAGCTCATCCCCACGTCCGTTAAGCACGGCTTTCATCATCCATAGGGTGAATCCTTCCGCCTGTTTGATATCAATCTTCGGAGGCAAGGACAATTCCTGACGGTTCACCACCACGTCGATCAGCACAGGACCCTCATGCTGAAGCGCGCGTTGCACAGCCCCTTCTAATTCAGCGGGATCTTCAACCCGAATCCCCTCCATGCCCATGGCTTGAGCAACCATCGCAAAGTTGGGATTTACAAGCTCTGTTCCCGATTCCAGGAATCCGGCCGCCTTCATCTCCAGCTCAACAAAACCGAGTGCTCCATTATTAAATACCACAACTTTGATCGGCAGATTATGCTGTTTCAGTGTCAACAGATCACCCATCAACATCGTAATACCACCATCACCCGACAAAGAGATGACTTGTCTGCCCGGATCAGCGACCTGAGCGCCAATTGCCTGTGGCAAAGCGTTTGCCATCGTACCATGACTGAATGAACCGAGCAGCCTGCGATTACGAGACATCTCGATATAACGGGCCGCCCATACTGTCGGAGTACCGACATCACAGGTGAAGATGGCATTTTCGGCTGCGGCTTCACTAATGATCTTGGTTAAGTACTGTGGATGAATAGGCTTTTTACCTGGTTTCCCAACCGCAAGCTCGTCCAGATCTTTACGTACTTTCACATAACGATCCACACTCTTCTGCAGATGTTTATCATTGTGTTCTTCTGTTAGATAAGGAAGCAAGGCTTCTATGGTCGCTTTCACATCCCCACACACGCCATAATCGAGCTTCGTGCGCCGACCCAGGTGGGAAGATTGAATGTCGACTTGAAGCACAGTCGCATCTTCGGGATAGAACTGACGATATGGGAAATCCGTTCCCAGCATCAGTAGTACATCACAGTCCATCATCGCATGATAACCGGACGAATACCCGATTAGACCCGTAAGGCCCACGGAATACGGATTGTCATACTCCAAATATTCCTTGCCTCGTAGCGCAATAACCATCGGGGATTTCAACCGGTCACAGAGCTGCATGAGAGGTTCCCTGGCGCCCGCGCATCCTGCACCGCACAACAACGTGATTTTTTTACCTTGATTCAGATATTCGGCCAGTTTCATCAGTTCCGGCTCAGAAGGATGTACCACTGGATGGGTCGCATGATACACATGCTCAGGTACAGGCAGATCCGCCGCTTCCAATCCAGCTACATCTCCCGGCAATACAACAACAGACACGCCAGAACGTGCAACTGCTGTCTGAATAGCCATCGTCAGGGAACGCGGCATCTGTTTCGCTGTCGTAATGACTTCACAATAATCACTACATTCCTGGAACAGATACTCCGGATGGGTCGCCTGAAAATATTCACTACCAATCTCGTCACTTGGGATATGTGCGGCAATGGCGAGTACAGGAACACGATTGCGGTGACAGTCATACAGACCGTTAATCAGATGCATATTGCCCGGTCCACTGCTTCCTGCGCAGACAGCGATACTTCCACTGACCTCAGCGTCTGCCCCAGCAGCAAATGCAGCCACTTCTTCATGTCGTACATGAATCCATTCAATCTTGCCCGAACGACGGATCGAGTCGAGTACCGCATTCAAAGAATCTCCAACAATGCCATATATGCGTTTGATGCCAGCGTTCAACAAGGCTTCAACCAGAACGTCTGCAACTGTTTTTTTCATGAGGGATGGGTCTCCTTTAATTGCTCATTTTGATTATGTTTCCACTCTGTTAATATACCTATTCTTATACCCCAATCTTCTAAAAACCGAACCAAATCATATGTATTTCTAGATATATGAAACAAAGAACTGCCCCTTAAATCATTATTGCAGTTTTAACAAAATCCAAAAAATCCGCTTGTCGAATGACAAACGGATTACGGTTAAATTATATTGATTCGTATTTTATATGCATTCATTCGCGAATCCAAAGGGTAACTAGATGGCAGGCATCACATTGCCGCCACTTACCGGGATATAGGCACCTGTGATAAATGAGGATAGGTCCGATGCCAGAAAAGCCACCGCATTGGCGATTTCCTGATCTTCACCCCTACGCTTCAGCGGCACAGTACGCGTATATGCCTCATCATGTCCAGGCTCACTGGAGCGATCACGCTCACTAATCGTCCACCCAGGGGCAACCTGGTTCACGGTAATCTGATACTCGCCAACTTCCTTGGCCAGCACGCGATATACACCATCCATTCCACGCTTACCAGCGGTGTAGGCCGACTGATGAGCGAAATTTTGCATCGCACATTCTGTGTTGATGCCAATGAAGCGACCAGCTTTAACCGATTGCATATGCGGAATGAAAGATTTGGCAAGATACACACTCTGCATGACACAAGATTCGAACTGGCTCAAGTAGTCTTCAGGAGATTGCTCCAACACCGTTGTCCATTCATACTGAATGACTGCATTGGCAACAACAATATCCACTCCGCCGAGGACAGCCTGGATCTCATCACGCATCCGGAATGCCGTGTCTTGCTTCGTAATGTCTCCCTGTACAATGACAGCCTGACGCCCCAATGCCTCAATTTCACCTTGAAGCTCCCGTGCTTTCGTATCATTATTGATGTAATGTAGGGCCAGATTGGCGCCACAGGCTGCCAACGTGCGGGCGATGACTCTCCCCAGTTGTCCGGTTGCGCCTGTAACAAGAGCCGTTTTTCCTGTGAGATCCAATTGCATAACAGCGAAAACCTCCTTGAATTCATTTTATCGAAAACGATTTCGTGAAGTGTTATAATTTTCATCAAATCAACTTCATTCAGAGAGATATACAGCATTGTTCAATGCTGTATATTGTATATGGCAGTTCAGCTTTATTTCAATATGTGTGGGGATTATTGATGATTATGTTGAATGAGATCAATTTCCTGGAAGCGACTAACTTCCTTTTCCCAACGGTCTTCTACATATTGACGGTGAACCGGGTGATTGTTGTATGCATCATACGCAGCCTGATCCGCAAAGACCATGGAGAAGCTGTAGTCAAACTCATTCTTCTCACTTACCTGTCTCAGAACCTGAAACTGCTCTACTCCAGGAATGACTGCAAGTGCATCTGAACTTTCCTTTAAAAAGGCTTCCGCCTCCGGTGTATCTTTACCTGCGTATAGTGTAAACGTTACCATATGTGTGATGCTGCTCATCTCTATTTCCTCCTCCAATATGTTCTAACTCTGTTTTCTAGTGTACATCCGATTGTGTTGTAAGCGCAATAATTGGTTGAATTAATTTTTAATGAAAATGGATATTCCTATATAAATTGAACTAAAGAATATTTACACTGGTCACTTCGATGACAGAACAACCTTCCGATCGCTGTTATCCCCAGATTTTTTGATTCCTTCTATAAAGGGTAAATCCGGGGATAAAGGCGAACGCTCCGCTTCTTCAGGTTCTTTCTTTCCTCTCCGTTTTGTGTAAATGTTTAGTTCAATTTATATAGTTACAAATATTAATTAAAACTCACGAGGGTTACCCCCTGGTTATGTACACAAAAAAACCTCAGGACGAATCCCGAGGTTTTCTTGTAATGTATGGACAAACTATTTGTTGATGTTGTATTTACGGTTAAATTTATCAACACGGCCACCGATATCCACGTTTCTTTGTTTACCAGTGAAGAACGGGTGGGATGCGGAACTAGTGTCCACACGGATTACTGGGTAAGAGTTACCGTCTTCCCATTCCATAGTTTCGTTAGAGAACTTCGTGGAAGAACTCAGGAATTTGAAATCAGCACTTGCATCGTAAAAAATTACGAGTTGTGTCTTTGGATGGATGTCAACTTTTGGCATAATCTATTTACACTCCTTTAATATGGGTACTTCTTTAGAATCAAACTAAATTTTATTATACTCTTTTTTTGTACAAAGTACCAGCAGGATTTGAGGAATAGCTAAAAAAATTATGAGTTCTATGATTTTGCACCTCATCAGGTGTTACGCCGTCCCTTTCTCCAGTACATTCAGCATGTACTCCAAAGCCTCCAGTTCATCCCTGCCTCTTGTCTGCAATCTAACAACACTACCATATCGAATGGGGAGTAACGCCATCCCTAGCAGGCTTTTGACATCTACTCGATGCTCATGCTCAGACTCCATATACGACAAGATAATATCCGAGGAAAAACGTGACGCTTGAGAAGATACCGACATCAGATCATCCCGATGAAAATCAGCGTGTATCATAAATTCATGTACTCTCACAACCTTCAGTTCCTTTCGCTAAGTACGTATTCACCTATATGGTGTGTATCATTTTATATATTAAAATCATCATGAATTATACCATGTTTTGGGAGCTTGTCTATTCCTTATTTTGCGAAAAAAACAAAAAAGAGTCCTGAAGTTCAGGACTCTTTCAGTACGAGCTTATATCCCGTTCGGATATACCATGACCTTCAGGCTGCCGCTCTTATTGTGTAATGCACGTTCCATCGCCTGCTGTGTCTCTTCCAGTGAATAACGATCTGTAATCAGAGACATCACGTCATGTTGGCCAGAGCTCAGGAATTCAATCCCTGCAGGATACGTGTTGGCATATCGGAATATCCCATAGATATCAACTTCATTGTCTGCGATAAATGGAACATTCAGTGCAATTTCGTCCTGTGCAGGCAGGCCCACAATAGCAAGTTTGCCTCCACGTCGAAGTGAATACAGAGCCGTTTGCAACGCCTTCGGATTCCCGGCAGTTTCCCATGCGGTATCCACACCGACACCACGGGTTAACTCACGAATCACGGCCAGTGCATCTTCATTACGCACGTTAATGGTATGCCTTGCACCCATACGGCGAGCCGCTTCCAATCGGACTTCCTCCAGATCCGTAACAATGATCTTCTCTACGCCAAATGATTTTGCAGCCGCAACAGCCATCAGTCCAACGGGCCCCATCCCCATAATCGCAAGCGTTGTACCCGGAGCCAGCTTGCTCCGGCGAGCCGCGTGAATCCCAACGGAGAATGGCTCGTTCATAGCCGCTTCCTCATAGGACAGATGGTCGGGAATCGGGAATACCATATCTTCGCGCATCGTCATGTATTGTACAAATGCCCCGTCCACCGGAGGGGTCGCCAGAAACTGTACATCCGGACACAGGTTATAGCGACCTTCCTTGCATGCTGTGCAACGTCCACAGGTGACCCCAGGCTCAATGGCAACCCGATCTCCTATTTTCAGACGGGATACTTTCTCGCCAACTGCAGCAATCATCCCCGCACACTCGTGTCCCAGGATGATCGGTTTCTCCACCACGAACCTGCCGATGCGCCCATGTTCAAAATAATGCACATCCGATCCGCACACGCCTACGGCCATCACCTGAATAAGAACCTCATCCGCAGCCGGTTGGGGAACAGCTTGTTCCTCAATAATGATGTGTCCTGGCTCTGTCATGACAGCCGCCTTCATGGTCTTGGGCAGTTGATGTTGTCCCATACGCATTCTCCTCCTCAGGTATGTCCATGCTGTCTATTTTACATCAAAGAAAACAAGGTATGTTCTTTATTCACATCACCAATCAATAGATTGTTCGTCCCTGTTCATCCGCAATTCCGCTCTTGCGGTAGAAGTACGTATTGATCATATCCCGCCATTCCTTCGCATGTTCGGCCTGATTGTCCTGTAATGAAGCAACTTTGCTGAAGATAACGGGGTCCACTTTTCCCTCCAGCTGTCTCCATGTCTCCGCTAACGCCTCAGCCTGCGCAGCGCCTTCAAAGTGTGTATCATAAATATGCTGGATGACTGTCTTACCCGAATGCAGAACATGGGTGTACGGCACGTGATGGAAAAACAAGATCAACTCATCCGGACAGGTATCCAAGGACTCATAACGTTTAGCATTCTCAGGGGAATACTGTGAGGTATACCCTGTGCCGCTCTTCACGGTTCGATCTACTCCAATGCCGTGACAATCGGCGAAGTGATACGTCCCCCATTTGGAATACTCATACCCATCCACATTCGGCCCATAATGATGCTCCGGATTAACCATCCAGCCTACACCGAGAGGTGCCGTATAATTTTCATAGATACCTAGTGAATTCAAAAGCATACCCGTAACCTGCAGCACGACTTCGTCCTCATGTCCAAATGTGAGTCTCACCCACTCATCGGCAATCTCTTCCGCGGACAGCTCCGGATTCCACGCAAGTCTTCCGTATCCATACAAATTAGCCTGTGCAAGTGGATGTCCTGTCCAACAGGCATCTGCGCCGATATTGGATACAGCGGCGAAGCCACTATAAGGTCGGTTATACAGAGAACCATTCGCGATTCGTTTGATCTCTGAGCCTTTTCCTTTAGCGTACGTGTCAAAGTCCAGCACTTCTTTCCATTGGGGAACCAGATAACACAGATGACGCTGCTGCCCGGTATACTCCTGGGTAATCTGGAACTCAATCACCTGATTCGTATTCTCCATGGCGCCGAACAGCGGGGATACCGCTTCCCTCACCTGAAAGTCCATCGGTCCGTTCTTGATCTGTAAAATGACATTGTCGGCAAAACGCCCATCCAGTGGCGTAAAGTGGTCATAGGCTGCCCGTGCACGGTCTGTGGAACGATCCCGCCAGTCCTGCTTGCAGTTATATACGAAGCAACGCCAGATCACCAAGCCACCAAAGGGACGAAGGGCTTCAGCCAGCATGTTCGCACCATCGGCATGATCCCGGTTATACGTGAACGGTCCCGGACGATTCTCGGAGTCTGCCTTGATCAGGTAACCTCCAAAATCCGGAATAGCTGCGTACACCTTAGCCGTTTGAATGTTCCACCATTCCCTTACCTGCGCATCCAGCGGATCAGCTGTACGTAATCCACCAATCTCGATTGGACTTGCGTAGTTGGCGCTCAGGAACAGTCGAATGCCATAGGCTCTGAATTGAGCGGCAACCTTCGCCACATCACCCAAGTAACGCTCTGTCAGGAACAGGCTCTCACGCCGATGGACGTTAACGTTGTTGATCGATATGGCATTGATGCCTGTGGAAGCGAGTAAACGTGCGTAATCCCGGATACGTTCCAAGTCCAGCGTGAATTCGCCGTTATCATAGAAAATGGAGTCTCCTGCGTAGCCACGCTCAATACTACCGTCCACGTTATCCCACTGATTAATCATCCGTAGCGCATTGGTTGGCTGCTCGGTAATAAAACTCCACTTGTCCACAGCTTCATCCGTTTCGCTTGCACTTTCCTGATCCAGTGTCATCTCTCGAAGCAGATGAAATGCACCATACAGCACACCTTGGGGAGTCTCTGATCCAATGACAAGTACTCCTTCTGCCTCGTCCTTGCGAATGATATACCCTTCCCCTTGCACTGCAGAACGCTCGGTTTCGCTAAACGCTTCCGCCACAGAATCACTTCCAGCCCAAGTGCCGATTCGTATTGCTGGAGCATGCTCATCTCGCTCACTAGCCTGAGAAGCAACCTGCTGACTGACCGTTGGTTTCACTCCATACAACTTCTCCAATCCCTGTGAAAGTTCGGTCAGAGCTGTCGTAATGATCTGATGATTTTCTTCGGCCAAAATCAGCCTGCTCCAGAGCGGAGCCGTCTTCCTAGCAAACCCATTCGCTCCTGACAATGTGGAGTGATATCCCAGCCATGCATCGTATTGTGGACCTGACAGACCAGATCGAACGACGGATTGGCTCATTGTACCGCCTCCTTACTGGCATAGATCTGTGCTAGGCGATTGCCTTTGCCTTCGAGCAACCACAGGATGGACGTTACACCACGCGGATAGTACTTGCTACCAACTGCTACACCAGACAGGATCTGGTCACTCCAGCACCAGTAGGATTCCTCCGGATGCAGCAGCCAGTTGACATGAGCGGCGTCTGCTGCCTTCCCAGTCTCATCCCATTCCACACCCAGCAGTTCTCTGGTGATAAATTGGGACAGATAGATTTTGCTCAGCCACGAGTTATTGCTTGTCGAGGACAGTTTCCATCCTCCATCTTCGAACAGGCATGTTCCGGGTACAAGAACCGTCTTCAGATGGGTTTGGAGTGCCTTCAAGTAAGGTCCAAAACGTCCGTTGATATCCAGCGCTGCTTCGCAGCCAGTAAAGTAAGGGAATACAAGACCTTCAATCGCCGGAATGATCCGAGAATCATTATTTTCCGCGATTACAGCCGGAATGTAGCCACCATCTGTCATCTGTGCAGCGATACTGGCAGCACAGCGATCTGCTTGGCGCCCTGCCTGATGGGACAGATCAGCCAGTTTTTCAGCAGCGAACAGCTTCTCCAATGCAACGTAGACCGCCCAGCACTTCCCGGCCAGATAGATGTTGTTTCGAGACTGACCAAGTGATACATCCAGGCTATCGTAGGTTGTAATCTCTGCCCCACCTTGTGTCCGGCTGCTATCCAGACCCATCAGACCGTTACGTTCATCTGCGTCGGGATGGTCCCGATTAAGCATACTTTCGAAGCAATCCTGAATAACAGGTAACATGTCTTTTACAAAAGCCTGATCCTGGGTCTGTTCAATGTACACCGTCGCACAGCAGAGCCAATTTACCAGTTCCTCGTGGCTCATTTGTGAGAAACAGTCATCAATGCCAACTAGCTCATATGCCGAGTGTCCGGGACGTGAGAATACATTGGCTACACCGATATCATGGGTAAAGGTAATCCCGCCCGGATATAACTTCTCTTCCCCCGGGAAACGTACCTGGTCCGTATAACTGTACCGTTTTACAAACCACTCCAGCTCGTTCCGCACCGTCCAGGGGTTCAAGGCAAGCTCGAAATACAGCTGATCTGCTGTCAGATCAAGTGTGTTCATCATTCGATACTCCCCTTCATTCACCACCCAGAGTGGCTCTCCATCGGCATCCAGCAGTTGAGTGCTGGCATAGTAGCTGTGAATGGAATGAGCAAGCATGAAGGATTGATCTTCTGTCAGCGCAGCTGTCCCAAGGCGTTGTTCAACCTCTGCACAGGAAGCGGTCAGCTCACTGAAACGTTGCAGTGCATACTCTCCTGCCGCCTGGATGTCTGCAAAATACCGCGTATACCAATACGTCGTATCCATTCCAGTCGTCACAATGCCCCCACGATAGAAACATACTGCGAATTGATATGTGCGTTTCTCTCCGGCCGGTACCTCCATCAGTAATGCTGCAGTTCCGCCAAGTCCAAAAGCCAGATTCTCCCGATGCTTCTCCTGTAACAGCTTCTCCAACGTAAACCCGCGCGCAGGCCACAGTCCGTCATCTGCCGACATTATGGCTGTAAGCCGACCTTGTCCAACACCTGTGATGGAGCCACCTTCCGGTCCTCCAATCAGACGCATCGCAGCGTACGGATCATTGCCCTGATAGCCAAAGTAGGCTTTCCGTGGTTGTTGACCTTGCGTGTTGTCAATCGTCATCTCTACCAATACGGCAGGTACGAGTGCATCCATTAAGGCTTCACGATCTCCACTCGTTGGATCTGGTACGGGTCGTACAGGCGAATAGATGCGGAACGTCAGATCTCCTGCAGTCCAAGTATCCGTTCCCGAGGTGAATTCGCGAGTAATCTCTTCATCACGAAAAGCAGAAATAAGAGGTTGTTGAGCTTTTGTCTGTGTCGTGGGCGGAGCCGTGTCACCATTCTCCAATTTCTCTACATCATAACGGCTGCTCTCATCTTCCGTAGCTTCATAAAAAGGAAGTGCCTGATAATTCTCTCCGTCGCGAGACTGTAGTCCAATATATACGTTCTGGTCTGCCGGCTTGCCGAGTTCCAGACCCAGCCCACCCTTGGCGCCTTTGTATCCAAGTGTGAAACTGGCAAAAGCACCGATCGGTGCGTGATGTGCATTATAAAAGATGGATTTGGATGTACTCATGAATCATAACCCCTCTCAGAATGGTATGCATACGTTTTCATTAGCCCCATCCTACCACGTGGTTTCACCCCAGGCCATGATCAAATCAATCTGATATTTACCCAAATCAAGCTGATAGACTATAATGAATTAAAGCGGTTACACAAAAATGATTTATAATTGACCTCATAAGTTAACCCAGCATTTCATTAGTTATAAGGGGGATCTTCTATGTCTTCAACTTACTTGCCTCCCGCTTTGGGAGAAAGTGTACATGAAGTTTTTTACCCAGATGTGCAAACAACGGTCAATCTATTCGCCATTCATCTGAGAAGTGTCGGCACGGATTGGGATTATCCAGCGCATGAACACCCTCAATATGAATTGAATTATGTTACGGAAGGCGAGCAACGCATGATGGTGAACGGTACCCTGTATATTCAAAAGGCTGGCGAGCTGCTCCTGATTCCTCCGGGAAGTATTCATTCCAGCCAGAGCCATAACGGTAAAGGATTCACCTATTTTTGCATGCATTTTGACATTGATGATCAGTTGTTCCTATCGTTGCTTGGGCGCATCAAACAAGTACTATTCAGTGCAGATAGCCCGGTTACGCAGCAGATCGAGCCTGTTTTGCGCAAATTGATGTCATCTGCGGATGATGAAGTAGCAAGTACAATGGTGCAGCGCATGCAGTTGCAATCTGCGGTATTTGAACTATTCGGCCATCTATGGGAGGCGGTCTCTCAGGAGGCAGCGCAATGGTTTACCGACGGATACGAGAAGGTTGAACTCGCACATCAGATTCGCAATCGATTGCAAGGCCTGATGAGTCAACAATTCAAACAGGGACATGAATCCGATAGCCATTATGGCATCGATGATATTGCAGCAGAACTGGGCATCAGTTCTTCTCACTGTAATCGCGTCTTTAAACAGGTATTTGGTCAGTCTCCTCGCGCGGTGTTATCCCAGTTGGTTCTGCATGAAGCAAAGCTTCTTCTGGGTAATCCGAAGCTGTCCGTTCAGAATATTGCGGTCATGCTTGGGTACAAGGACATTGCCCACTTCAGTCGTCAATTCAAGCGCTGGTCCGGTATGTCGCCATCCCGTTACCGACAGGAACAGCCTGCTCCGGAATGAAATCCAGTAGCAGGCTGTTCACCTTTCTTATTTTTAGTAAAGCAACTTTCACTTTAACAAACGTTTAATTAACTTCAGCTTGTTATCATATGGTGGATACAGAATCGGCAGATTCACTTTGGTGCTTTTCTTCAGTACACTTTTGAGATGAGAGAAGGTTTCGAAGCTATACTGCCCATGATACGAGCCAACACCTGAATGACCTACACCGCCAAAAGGCAGACGCGGATTCGCTACGTGCGTGATGGTATCGTTAATGCATCCGCCACCAAATGAAACTTCGCGAAGCACTTTGTCCTGAATCTGGGTATTGGAAGTAAACAGATACAAGGCGAGCGGTTTCGGCCGCTTTACAATTTCTACAATAGCTTCATCCAGGTTACGGTAGCTGATGATCGGTAGAATCGGTCCAAAAATCTCATCTTCCATTGTCGCTGCATCCCAGGACTCCGCATCAATTAGTGTAGGTTCAATAAAGCGATCCTCTTCATCCGAAGCTCCTCCATATATCACTTTGGCCTGATCTCTTTCGATCAGAGTCGTCAAACGTTTAAAATGTCCCTTGTTCACGATTCGACCATAGTCCTTGTTGTGCTGGATATCTGAACCAAAGAAAGACACGATCGCTGCTTTCATCTCCGCAACTAACTGTTCCTTCACGCGTTCATGCACGATTAAATAATCGGGTGCGATGCAGGTCTGTCCTGTATTGAGCAGTTTGCCCCATATGATGCGCTCCGCAGCTACTTTGAGATCCGCCTGTTCATCGACGATGACCGGACTTTTACCGCCCAGTTCCAACGTAACGGGAACCAGATTTTTGGCAGCTGCCTCCATCACAATTTTGCCAACCGGTACACTGCCTGTAAAAAAGATATAGTCAAACGGCGCGTTGATTAGCGCTGTCGTTGTATCTTTGGCACCGTCAAGTACCTGAACGTATGCCGGTTCGAACACTGTCGCAATCATTTCACGTACTACAGCGGACACCGCAGGTGTATTCTCTGACGCTTTGAGCACGGCTGTGTTACCTGCCGCGATAGCGCCTACCAATGGCTCGATCAAGAGTTGAAATGGATAATTGAAAGGTCCGATGATCAGTACGGCCCCATAGGGTTCAGGTATGATATAACTTTTGGAACCCAGAAGTGCCATTTGTGTTTTGACTTTAACGGGTTTCACCCATTTCTTCACTTTTCGAATGGTGTGTGTGATGCTGTCCATCATGAATCCGATCTCGGTCGTATACGATTCAAATTCACTTTTCCCCAAATCATGATAGAGAGCTTCTGTTAGTCTGGTCTCGTACTTTTGAATCGCCTGCTTCAGTTGGGTTAGACGGGCAATTCGGGCTTCTGCCGATCGTGTGGCCCCCGAACGAAAGAATTGTCGTTGCTGCTCCAAAATCTGTTCAACTTCCTGACGAGTTACTTCCTGCATAGTTGTTATCATATAAGTATACTCCTCTACTTCATTATAGATTAAGCGTTTAAACTTACGAACCTATAAGGCACATGCAAAAAGCATGTTTTATTATCATTAATCTACAGACACTCTTCTTCCAAAGCAGCTACCAGCTCCTTCAGCAGTTCCACCGATGCATTCAATGAAGCCGAATAATAGCGCTGTGTGCCCTTCTGTTCAACAGATATGAGCCCCTTCTCTAACAACAGCTTGAGATGATGAGATATGGCTGGCCGGGATAGGCTGGATTGTTCGGTAATTTCATTTACCGTCATTCTGCCCTTCTCGGTAAGTGTCAGCAAAATGGCTTGACGATGGTTGTCACTTAATACTTGAAATAACGGGATACAGGTTTGAAAAACGCTGATCGCTTTTTGTCCCATGGTGTTCACCTCTACACTATTCTTCGTATATTGTTGTTCTCTGTCTGACGTCTGTTGGTTTAAACATTCGAACCTAATGATTGAATTGTACTCTCTACTCACTTGAACTGCAAGTGAATCATTAAACAAATTCAACATAATGTTGATAAAGCGCTTCCATACTACCATACAAGTATGGTAGTATGTCAAAGAAGGAGTTGAAGTTGTGGAATATACCCCCAAGTTATCATCCAAAGCCGGTTTGTTGCCTGCTGCGAACAGTCTGTCTTCCATGAACAAACAGTCTTACTCCGCCCGGGACGCGGTGTACGTTACGCTTAAAAAGCTGATTTTGAGTCTGAAGCTGCCTCCGGGAACAGCCATTTCAGAGAAAGAAATTTCGTTGGAATTTCAGGTCAGCCGGACACCCGTTCGAGAAAGTTTCGTAAGACTGGCTCAGGAAGGTCTGCTGGAAGTGTATCCACAGCGTGGTACCTACGTCTCTCTGATCCAGGTCGATCTCGTTGAGGAAGCACGATTCATGCGTGAACAGCTTGAACGTGCTGTAATCAGGCTCGCTTGCGAGACCTTTCCAGACGAACAGATGATTGCACTTGAACAGAATCTTGCGCGTCAACAGGAATGTAAGATCAAACCGGATGATGAACGAATGTTCCAATTGGATGAGGAATTCCATAGCACTCTTTTTGCAGGCTGCAACAAAAGCAACACCTGGACTGTCATCCAGCAGATGAATGTGCATTTGAATCGAAGCCGCATGCTTCGTCTGTCCTCGGATCACCAGTGGGATCATCTGATTGAACAGCACAGGTCCATGGTTCAGGCTATTCAGCAGCATGATGCCCAGACGGCAGAACGATTGATGCAGGAACATCTGCATTTAACTGTCACCGATTTGGCTGTCCTGCAGGATACATATCCTTCCTATTTTCAATGACTGAATTCTTCTTACTACTATTCATGATGAGGTGAACGTGATGAGAATGGTTTTTCGCTGGTTCGGCGAAGGCAATGACACGGTAACACTGGATCACATCCGCCAGATTCCGGGTGTTGAAGGTATTGTGTGGGCTCTACACGATGTTCCTGCTGGCGAGGAATGGCCGATGGACAAAATACTAGCGGTCAAAGCGGCAGCAGACAAGGCCGGGTTACATCTGGATGTCGTTGAGAGTGTGAACATCCATGAGGATATCAAATTAGGACTACCATCAAGGGATAAGTACATCGCAAATTATATTAAAACGATGGAGAAACTGGCCCAGGTAGGTGTGAAAGTCATCTGTTACAATTTCATGCCGATCTTCGACTGGCTTCGCACGGATATGCACAAGGAAATGGAGGATGGCTCAACTGCCCTCTTCTATGAGCACAGTAAACTCGCAGATATAGAACCTCTAGAACTCGTTCGACGCATTACGGAAAACTCCGCACTCACCATGCCAGGTTGGGAACCGGAGCGATTGCAATATTTAACAGGTCTGTTCGAAGCCTATAAAGATGTGACAGAAGATCATATGTGGGAGCATGCCCGTTACTTCCTGCAAGAGATTATGCCTACAGCCGAACGGCTGGGGATTCGCATGGCCATCCATCCGGATGACCCGCCATGGCCAATCTTTGGATTACCAAAGATTATTACAAGTCAGGAGAATGTTCGGAAATATTTGAATCTTTATGATAGCCCTTACAACAGCGTGACACTATGCAGTGGCTCTCTGGGAGCGAATGCTGATAATGATATTATCGGGATGATTCACGAATTCAAAGACCGGATTCCTTTTGCCCATATTCGTAATGTCAAAATCTATGATAACGGCGACTTTATTGAAACGTCGCACCGTAGTCAAGATGGAAGCGTCGATATTGCGGGAGTTGTTGAGGCTTACCATGATATTGGTTATGAAGGTTATGCAAGACCCGACCACGGTCGTCATCTCTGGGGGGAACAGTGCCGACCTGGTTATGGGCTCTATGACCGGGCTCTGGGAATCATGTATCTGTGGGGTGTCTGGGATTCGTTGCAAAGGAGGGCAAAAGCATGAGTGAACATCAATTTGAACGCTCAACTCGTCTCGAAGGCAGAACGGCTGTAATCACCGGAGGTGCTGGAGTACTATGCCGCTCCATGGCGGAAGAACTTGCGCGGCATGGTGCAAATGTAGCCATTCTGAACCGCACCGTGTCCAAGGGTCAGGAAGTTGTAGCTGCCATTGAAGCTGCCGGTGGCAGAGCAATTGCTGTAGCCTGTGATGTGACCCAAGCCGATAGCGTGCAAGCGGCAGCAGATGCGGTGCTGGAACAGCTCGGTCCCTGTGATATTCTGATTAACGGTGCCGGTGGCAATAACGCCAGTGCCAATACTACGAATGAAATATTCAGACTGGAAGATCTGGAACAGCAGGACGTTACGACGTTTTTTGATGTAAGCGTAGAGGGATTTCGTCAGGTGATGGATCTGAATTTTGTCGGTTCCCTCATTCCTACTCAGATCTTTGCAAGACATATGATTGAACGCGATGTTCCGGCGACTGTCATCAATATTTCTTCCATGAGCGCCCCGTCACCCATGACCAAAGTTCCAGCGTATAGTGCTGCCAAGGCAGCCATTAACAACTTCACGCAATGGCTCGCCGTTCATCTGGCCGAATCCGGAATTCGTGTCAATGCTATTGCACCCGGGTTCTTCCTTACCGAGCAAAACCGCAATCTATTGCTGCAACCAGACGGTTCTCCTACGGAACGTTCGAGTAAAATCATTGCGCATACTCCTATGCGCCGTTTCGGCAAACCGGAAGATCTGCTTGGCACGTTAATGTGGCTTGCGGATGAAAGACAATCCGGCTTTGTCACAGGCACAGTTATCCCTGTAGATGGCGGGTTTATGGCGTATTCCGGTGTTTAACGATTAGATAGTTTATTGAAACCGAAGCTTGGGACACTTATCCAGGTTTCGGTTTTTTGCGTTCAAGCATAAGATCCTCCAGCCTAGGAAAAGCTTGTTATAGAGAATTGGAGAAGTGAAGTAAAGGAAGGTGATACATATTATGATGGAAGAAACATGGGTTGTTGCCGTAAGGTCTATTATTGCCTTTCTGACTCTGATCATCTACACAAGGGTGCTGGGCAAACAACAGATGGGTAACTTGACGTATTTTGATTACATTAACGGCATCACAATCGGTTCCATTGCGGGGACTTTTGCAACCGATCTCTCCTCCAAGGCGTGGATTCATTTTGTGGCCTTGACCATTTTCACAATCATTACGATCGTCTTTCAGTTCTTAACGCTGAAAAACCGAACCCTCTCCAAACTGATGGATTCCGATCCTACTCTGGTCATTCAGAACGGCAAAATTTTGGAACAGAATCTGCATAAAATGCGTGTGAAGTTCGACGAACTGACCGTAATGTTGCGGCAAAAGGATGTATTTGATATCACTACACTTGACTATGCAATCATGGAACCTGATGGCAGTCTCTCCGTAGTGTTAAAACCTGAGAATCAGCCTCTTACAGCTAAAGATATGCATATGCATCCCCCGAAAAGCAAGCTGATGACCGAACTGATCATTGATGGTGTTCTGATCAAACAGAACCTGTCTGAGAGAAATAAAGATATCCAGTGGCTTACCGAACAACTAAAGAAGCAGAAAGTGACGATTCAGGATATTGCATTTGCTGCCATTCTACCCAATGACAAATTGTACATTGATCTCTTCGATGATCATTTTAAAGAAAAAACAGATATGGGTGACTATGAAGGACCATTCTAAATGTTCACATAGCGGGAGGTGGTTGAATGAAAACACGTTTCTGGTTGCTATATGTACTTCCGATCTTTTTGATCTTGTTATTCGTAGCGATCATGGCCAGCGGATCGTTTCTCAAAAAGCCCTTTGGTACGGAAGATCGCTTGCTCGAATCGGTGCAAACGCTGGAAAAGCACGTGGAGGGCAAACAGTGGACGGCAGCCAAGTCACAGATTGATTATGCGATGCAGGCTTGGGAACGAATCGTAGACCGAATTCAATTCAGTGTCGAACGTGAGACGATATACGATATTTTGGGTACTCTCGCCCGAATTAAGGGCGGCGTTGCGGCAGAGGATGACAAGGCGATTATGGAGGAAATCTATTACTTCTACGTGTTATGGGACAACTTGGGGGATTGATTGGCCGCATCAAAAGGCACCTCCTTTGTCGAAAAAGGAAGTGCCTTTTAGCGTTCTAGCCGTTACGCTCTTCTTACTCGGCGAGCTCTTGGTGCACGCGAAGTGCCTTCTTTGCGGAAAAAGAGAGTGAGTGCTCTGTTCGCACACCACAGTGAAAACAGAGCAAACAGCGTGCCCCAGAACAGCGCGGGAAGGAATGTCTGCTGAGCGAGATTCGCTGCATCCCCTGCCCGTGAAGGCTGGGTCCAGGACATCAATCCAACGTATACAGCACTAACAACAGACTCTTCCAACGTAAGAAACGCCAGTAACAGATAATAGAACTTCACGATCTTGGCGCCAAAAATCATAATGACAACGTTCAGAACGATGAACCCGGTCAGCCATAACATGCCGAACTCCCCTCTTACATATAACAGGAGTGACACCAGAGCTACAGCTGTCATGATCCCCAGTCCCCACATATGCAAGCCTTTGCGGTATAAGTAGAACAACAGCCAGGCAAACAGTGATGCACTGATATATCCCGCCAGAGAAACCAGAATTGATCTGCCTGGCGTCAGCATGGACGAATACGTTACACCGCTGTGATCAGCGTACAATTCAATTCGCAGCACTTTACCGGACAATAACAGCGTCATCAATGCATGACCGAATTCGTGAATCATCGTATCCAGATTACGGAACAAGGACGAGAATGGGATGAATCGTGTAAGAAAAACGGAGCCTAGTAGAAAAAGTATCGTTTTGACCCACTTATTCAATCGTGTCATACCTCCTTTTCCTTTAAGTAAACAAGTCTATCTTTTATACTACGCTTTTTTCACTCGATTCGTTTCGGCTTCCGAACTGTAAGGCGCAGTGCTCCATCCACCAGCAGAAGCTCCGATTGTGTCCAATGAAAAAAGAAGACAGATCATAGCGGCCCTTTTCGGCCTCTAGTGTAACGAGCAGTCGATTCCGCATCCGACTAAGCGCGTAGTGCACGAATTGATCCGCAACTTCACTTTGTATCAGAGTAACATAAGCATAAAGGGAATGATCGACAGGTTCATCGAGCGGACTCACCCCTGCACATGAAAATTCTGTCTTGACTCCCGCATTCTGAAGTATGGACAATGCGTTCACGAGCTCGGCATCCACTTCAACGCCATTCCATATCTCCGTTATCTTCGCAGATACTGTATGTTTGTCACGCTCCGTCCAGTTCATCAGCTCCAGCTTGCGCCGTTTCCACAGATGGGCTGGCTGTTCACTTAACAGCACTTCATGTTCTTCATTTGAATTCATCTACTGCTTCCTCCTGTTCTCCTCAATCGGGTCACCTTAAACGAAGCAGAGAGCACATCACTGTGCTCTCTGCTTCGCAAAAAGGCAAAGGAATGGCACTCCATTCCTCAGCATGTTGTATTATTGTACCTTTTTCGGTGACAGGCATCAAATTGGTCTTTTATTATTCGTTCAGCGCCAGTTTCAGTGCCTCCAGATTCTGTCTCATCACGCTAATGTAGTCCATTCCCGCCGCCATTTCTTCCTCGGTGAGTCCCTCAATCGGGTTCAATACAGCCGTCTTGGCCCCCACTTCACTTGCAATCGTCTCAGACACTTTGGATGAAACCAATGTTTCGAAGAAAATCGTCTTCACCTGATGCTCTTTCGCAAAATCAATAACGGATGCCATCTGTGCTGCCGAAGGTTCCTGCTCAGGGGATAGCCCGGCAATAGGTACCTGCTGCAGGTCATATTCTTTCGCCAGATAACCAAATGCAGCGTGTTGTGTGATGAAATCCTTGCGTTTGCTATCTGTCACAGCCACCTTGAAGTCCTGATCCAGTGACTCCAGTTGAGCAATGTAAGCATCTGCATTCTGTTTGAACTGTTCAGCATGTTCCGGGGCAGCCTGCGCCAAACCTGCTTCAATATTGCGCACTTCTTTTACAGCCAATGCAGGTGACAGCCATACGTGGGGATCCAGTCCCCCGTGATCGTGATCATGTCCTGCTTCTGCCTCTGCCTCGGCGTCATGATCGTGGACGTGTTCTTCTGTAGTCACTTCATCTGCATGATCGTGGTCGTGATCATGTTCTTCTGTAGTCGCTTCATTCGCATGGTCATGATCGTGTTCATGTTCTGTTGCCTCTGAATCTTCATGATGGTGATCATGCTCTCCACCTTCAAGCAGGTTGATGCCCTTGCTTGCTTCCACCTGAATGAGTGAAGTGTTACTCAGACTTCCGGTGACCTGATCAATCCATGATTCCATACCCGCACCGTTGTATACAAGCACATCCGCTTTCTCAATACTGGCAATGTCCTGTGGTGTTGGCTCCCAATCATGAGGCTCCATACCCGCTGGAACAAGCGTATGTACATCCGCTAGGTCGCCTGCTACATTTTTAGTGAATTCGTACATGGGATAGAAACTAACCTGCACGTTTAATTTTGCGGTTTCCGTCTCGGCTGGAACGGGAGCGCCCGTCGGAGCTGCGCTGGTACCGGAAGCGGATTTCTGTCCGCAACCTGCGACGATAAGTGTCAGACTGAATAACAGCCCAAGTGCTGTTTTTTTACTGAATTTCATGTGATGTATTCCTCCTTGAATGGATAACTAACGTTGCTCGTTGTCCTTGTTGATTTCTCTCTTTACGGTGACGCTTGCGGTTGTATCGTGCAATCAGCTTTTGCGCTGATATTCCAGTCAATAGGAAGACCAACAGGATGAGAGCAATCGTTCCTCCTGGTGGTGTATTTAGATGATAAGATGTTGTCAGTCCGCTAAAAATACCGATTACCCCCGTGATTACCGCGACGATCATCGCTGCTGTAAAACTGCGAGATACTCGGAGTGCCAAGGCAGCGGGCAATACGATGAGAGCAGACACCAGTAGCACACCGACGATCGGCATGGCTGATGCTACAGTCATTCCTGTCAGAATGGCAAATGCAAACGATAATCCTTTTACTTGAACGCCTCCAATGGAAGCTGTCTCTTCATCAAACGTAAAGCTATAGAGCGGTCTTCGGAGAATGATGAAAAATAGTAAACCCGTGACACATACACCTGCCATCATCCACAACTGCATATCGCTAACCGCGACAATTGATCCAAATAAGTATGAGCTGAATGTTTTGGACAGATTGGTTTTGAGACTCATCAATACCACTGCAAGGGCTAGCCCCGAAGTCATGATGATCGCCACAGGTACCTCGCTGTAGGTTCGGTAACTTCGCCGCAGTTGTTCAACCAGTAATGCACCGATCATGGCAATGGCGAATCCGCAGATGACCGGATTAAGATTCATAACCGAACCTAGCGCTACCCCTGCGAGTGAGACATGGGATAACGTGTCTGCCATAAGAACCTGTCTTCTGAGCATCAGATAGACACCCAGGATCGGAGCTATGATCCCAATCAGTCCACCTGCCCAGAAGGCACGTTGCATGAACTCGTACTCAAACACTGCCATTCCTCACTTTCTTGCCGCTCCAGGGTAATGGTACGGTCCAATCGATCTCCCATTTCTTCCAGCCCGTGAGTAACCATAATAATCGTTAATCCATGAACATCCGCATAATGGCGCATCAGATCGTAGAAGCCCTCTCGGCTGCGTCGGTCCATTCCCGTTGTCGGCTCATCAAGTACCAGAACCTGCGGTTGCCCAGCCATGGCTCTGGCAATACAGATCCGCTGTTTTTGTCCACCGGACAGCTCACCAACACGTGTATTCCGATATTCCCACATGCCGACCTCACGCAAACTGCGTTCAACGATGGCATCCTGTTCCGATGTAAATCTGCGAAAAAGTCCCAGTCTGGTATAACATCCGGATCGGACCAGTTCGTTCACCGTGCTGGGAAATCCACTATTAAACGATGCCACCTGCTGGGGCACATAACCGATATTGGATGTGTTCCCACGTTTCAACTGCGGACTCATATGTATCGTGCCACTCCAGGGCTTCAACAGCCCCAGCAGCAGCTTTAGCAGGGTTGTTTTGGCTGAACCATTAGGGCCAGTAATGCCTATGAACTCTCCCACATGGATATCCAGCGACAGTTGATCAATGACCGGCTCTTTGCCATATCCGAATACAACATCACGCATGGAAGATAGTATCATGTCACTCCCTCTTTTCGTAATTATTACTATTTAAAATGAACAAAAAATTTAGCGTGTTTCCCGGTGAATCGTCATCTTCTTCAAACGAGGTGAGTACTTCTTCATCTCCAGACGCTCTGGATGGTTACGCTTGTTCTTGGTTGTTGTGTAGTTGCGGTCCCCGCACTCGGTGCAGGCTAAGGTTACAATGACTCTCATGATTGTTGCCTCCTTTTATTTAATCGTAATCATTACTATTTAATGATATTAGCTGATGGTTTTTCTTTTGTCAACTCCATGCCGGAAAAGGATCTTTCAGTTCACGCCAGTTCATCAACATCTCTTCTTCCGTAAGAAGGGTCTCATCCAGCGTACGTTCAATCTCTGCCCGGTCCATGTCAATGCCGATAAATACCAATTTCGTCACCCGATCGCCCCACTCATCATCCCAATCCGGTATGCTTGGCAATGTATCACCAAAGTGAAGTTGTCTTTCCTCCTCACTCATCGCACCTACCCATATTCCTGCTGGCGCAAGCTGCTTGGATGTACCTGCATGACTGAAAGAGATCGCCATATGGTTTCTTGTCGCCAGCCACATCAGACCTTTGGATCGCACGATGCTATCTGGATATTTCGCAATCCAACGCAGTAACCGTTCCGGGTGGAATGGACGTTTTCGATGATAGACAAATGAATGAATTCCATATTCTTCTGTCTCCGGGGTATGTTCTTCTTTCATCAATTCGCGGATCCAACCCGCGGACTGGCTTGCTTTTTCAAAATCAAAACGTCCCGTATTCAATATCTCTCTCGGATCAATCTGCCCATGTGTTGTTCGAATAAGCTTGGCTTCCGGTTGCATGGCGTGCAGGGCCTTCTCAAGCTTCGTCAGTTCTTCCTCCGATACCAGATCACACTTGTTCAGAATCAGCACATCACAGAATTCCACCTGATCCGTCAGCAGATGAACGATTCCGCGAACATCGTCCTCCCCCGCTTCCTGTCCACGATCCTTCAACGTTTCTTTGGAATAAAAATCACGCCAGAACTGGGCAGCATCAACAACCGTAACCATCGTGTCGAGACGGGTGAATTTCGTCAAATCAATGCCAAGTTCCTCGTCGATATACGTAAACGTCTGAGCAACAGGTACCGGCTCACCAATACCAGTGGATTCAATCAATATGTAGTCAAAAGAACCATCCAGCGCCAGCCGCTCGACTTCTTTCAACAGATCCTCCCGTAACGTGCAGCAGATGCAACCATTAGACATCTCTACCAGCTTCTCATCAATGCGCGATAACCCTCCACCATCTCGTATTAAACCTGCATCAATATTAACTTCACTGAGATCATTGACGATGACAGCAACCCGCATCCCCTCGCGGTTATGAAGCACATGATTGAGAAGTGTCGTTTTGCCTGCACCCAAATATCCACTAAGTACGGTTACTGGAACCCGCTGTTGAACCTGTTGATCTGACATTTCTGCTTCCTCCACTCTGTTTAAGTTGTGGTTTTAATCGTAATTATTACTATTAAAGATGATCAATCCGAACTATACCGCAGATTTCTTTGGGTTGTCAACTCTAATATGATGAAGAATCTTGATTAATCGTAAAAATGTTGATTAGAACATAGGAATGATGTATGTTGCTGCACGTACAAGCATATATTTTAGCAAAGTCCTAGTTGTGGAGGTCTGTTTCATGAAAATGGCAGCCAATTTGAAGCTCCTGTCCTTCCTGATCCCTTGTGCATTTCTTGTTCCCGTGTTGATCACAATGGCTCCAGACCTGAAGGAAGCATGGAACAGTGAAGCTTTGCAAAATATGAAAACCGTATTCATAGGTATTTTCCTTGAAGCCGCACCTTTTCTGCTCATGGGTGTGTTATTGTCCTCGCTCATGCAGTGGTTCGTATCCGAAGAAATGGTCCGCAGACTTACACCCAAGAATCCGATCGGCGGTGTGCTGGTCGCAGGGCTGCTCGGTATTATTTTTCCCATCTGTGAATGTGGCATGATCCCGGTAGTAAGACGGTTAATGCACAAAGGCATGCCTGCCTATATCGCAGTGACGTTCATCTTGAGTGGTCCCGTAGTCAATCCGATCGTATTTACCGCAACCTTGCTCGCCTTTCCCTCCCATCCTGAGATTACCATTGCCCGAATGGGACTGGCCTTTGCTGTAGCAGCTTCCATAGGCATGCTTGTGTATGTGTTTGTTCGTCGAAATCCCCTTCGGATGCCAAAAGTCGCAGTGACAGAGGTTAAGACACATCCTGGTTTTAAAATGGCGCAACCTCACTCGCACGCAAATGCACATGATCATAACCATGTAAAAAACTGGCGCAGTTTCTTCATTCACGCCGGAGATGAATTTGTCGATATGAGCAAATATCTGGTGATCGGTGCCCTGATTACAGCCTGCATCCAGACATTCATTAGCCGCAGCGATCTGATCTCACTTGGCAATGGTCCTGTCGCCTCCTATGTGTTCATGATGGGATTTGCTTATGTATTGTCTCTCTGCTCCACTTCTGATGCTTTTGTGGCTTCTGCGTTCTCACATACGTTTGCACTGGGGCCGCTGGTATCCTTCCTTGTGCTTGGTCCAATGCTGGATTTCAAAAGCACCCTGATGCTGCTCTCAACCTTCCGTACCCGGTTTGTTATTGGTCTAAGTCTAGCCATTATTACGCTCGTCTTCGCTGGCTCATGGTTGATTAACCTGCTGGTATAAAGGTTGAGCCAAATACTTCATGACCTGAATGGTTAATCACATGAACTTTCATAGTGACTATGAATAGAGATGAGGTGATGATATGAATCACACGGTCTATACGATGACCAAACCTCCCGTTCCAAGATCACACATCATTCAATGGCATAACCTGATCCGTGCGGGCTGGATCGGCGGGGTGGCAGTGTACATTATTCACTTGAATTCAAGTGATTCGCTTCATTATTATCTGGCACCCACGATGCAAAAACTGCTGTTATGCTGTCCCGTTCCCTTATTATTTATTGCTGTTATCATGGCCTGGCATGGACTGTTCAGTAGTAACGAGATTCATTGCGATTGTGAACATCCACCTCCTTCCGGTTTCCTACGCAGCTCGTTGGTATATGGTCTGATTGCTATCCCCCTGTTGCTGGGATTTCTGTTACCTGATCGGGCGCTCGGCAGCTCCATGGCCAGTCAGAAAGGAATGTCTCTCACCTATGCCCCTCCCGAGATTCGTCGAAAAGAGCCTTTACCTGATCCGGCAACGCAATTGAATGTACAAGATCTCACGCAAAAACCAACGACCGTTCAGCCTGCATCGGCTACCAAAGTACAATTCATTCCCCCAGACGAGTATAGCCGCGAATTCGCTGAACTGGCGGAGAAGTTGTATGCAGAACAGGTCATCCGAGTCTATCCCGAGATCTTCTCTGAAACCCTCGGCACGATCGATATGTTCCAGCGACAATTTGCAGGCAAAGATATCTCCTTAACCGGGTTCGTTTATCGGGACAAAAGCATGGATCACGAATCACATTTTGCACTGGGACGATTTCTCGTCATGTGCTGCCCCGCTGATGCGGCCCCCTTCGGTGTAATGATTCACATGCCCGACGCGGATAGCTTTCCTACAGACAGTTGGGTACAAATCGATGGCAGCATCGGCTCTGCACAGGTTAACGGTAAGGATACGATTGAGATTCGGGCCACAAAGGTGACACCTGTATCCGAGCCATCCACGCCTTACATTTATACCAATGCGGACTCGGTGATGGCGTATGAGAAAATAAAGAGCCAGTAGTTCCTAGTAGTAGTAACAACGTGCACCTCAACGACAAAAAGCCCCAAAGCGATGGATTACATCGCTTCGGGGCTTTCATGTTCAGTCAGACGTGAGATTACATCTCGTCTGCTCGGAATGTATTATTCCGTTACGATATCATGAACCAATACAGGCGCATCGGCATGATCCGCAATCGTAATGTTTTCTTTGATCTTCGCGATGACGTCTGCTACGTCTTCACGATTGGCATGGATCGTTACGAGGGACTCACCAGCTTTGACTGGGTCACCGACTTTTTTGTTCAGCATCAGACCAACCGCGAGATCGATCTCGGACTCTTTTGTTGCACGGCCTGCGCCGAGCAGCATTGCTGCAGTTCCGATTTCGTCAGCGACGATTCCGGCAACATAGCCATCTTTGTCTGCTGGAACTTCAACCAGATACTGTGCTTGAGGCAAGCGCTCTGGATGATCCACAACCGAAGCGTCTCCGCCTTGGTTTGCCAGGAAATCTTTGAATTTCTCCAGGGCTTTACCGTTCTGGATCACTTCTTTCAATTTCTCCTCAGCGTGCTCCAAGGAATCTGCCTTGCCAGCAAGGAATACCATCTGACGTCCAAGTGCCAGACACAGTTCTTCCAGATCTTTTGGACCTTTACCTTGCAGTGTGAGGATGGCTTCTTTCACTTCAAGTGCGTTACCAATCGCCAGACCCAGTGGTTGGGACATATCGGAGATAACAGCCATCGTTTTACGGCCAACATTGTTACCGATGCTTACCATGGCATGTGCCAATTCTTTGGCATCTTCTGTTGTCTTCATGAATGCACCAGCACCCGTCTTAACATCCAATACGATTGCATCTGCACCTGCTGCAATTTTCTTGCTCATGATGGAACTGGCGATCAGTGGAATGGAGTTAACGGTAGCTGTTACGTCACGCAGTGCATAGAGCTTTTTATCTGCAGGCGTAAGGTTACCACTTTGTCCAATAACTGCAACCTTGTGTTCGTTTACGAGACGAATGAACTCTTCTTTTTCAAGTTCTACGTGGAAGCCAGCAACGGATTCCAGCTTGTCTGTTGTGCCGCCCGTATGTCCAAGTCCACGTCCGGACATTTTGGCAACAGGAACATCCAGCGCAGCAACGAGCGGAGCGAGTACCAGTGTTGTTGTATCGCCCACCCCTCCTGTGGAGTGCTTGTCTACCTTGATGCCTTCGATGGCGGACAGGTCGATCGTTTCACCGGAATTCACCATCGACATCGTTAGATCAGCGCGTTCCTTGTCTGTCATATCTTTGAAGAATACCGCCATCGCCCATGCGCTGACTTGATAGTCCGGGATCTCCCCTTGTGTGTATCCTTGAACAACAAAATCAATCTCAGCCGTTGTCAGTTCTTTTCCGTCGCGTTTCTTGGCAATAATGTCTACCATTCTCATGATGATCTCTCCTTGTGTGTGTATTGATTGTATAGAACACTTTGATGTTAATTCGTTCCGGCCCCGGATCGTTCTTTTGATCGCTGTTGTCTCCAAGTTTTTTTGATCCATTTTGCAATGGAGAAAACTTGGAGGCAAAGGCGAACGCTGACGCTTCTTCAGAATCGATTCCGGTTCCTTCACTACGTGCTTATAACAAAAGTTTCGATCCAAATCAATGATTATTGAATATAAAATGCAACAATTACAGTGTGATTGCTGTGTCCAGGGCAACTACCATCATGTCGTTGAACGTTTTTTGGCGCTCTTCGGCAGATGTTTCTTCTCCTGTCAGCAAGTGGTCACTTACCGTCAGGATGGTCAGTGCGTTAACACCGAACTTAGCAGCGATGGTGTATAGTGCTGTTGTTTCCATCTCTACGCCCAGTACACCGTGCTTCATCAACTTCTCGGTTACGGAACGGTCATCGCGATAGAAAGAATCGGAGCTGAACACGTTACCGACATGAATTTTCATGCCTTTAGCTGTTGCACGGTCATATGCTTCTTTCAGCAGGGAGAACGTAGCGATTGGTGAGAAGTCATAACCACCGAATACGTGTTTGTTCATGCTGGAATCTGTACATGCTGCTTGTGCAAGGATGACGTCACGTACACGTACATGCTCCTGCATACCGCCACAAGTTCCTACACGAATCAGGTTTTTCACGCCATATTCGCTGATCAACTCATTAGCATAGATGGCGAAGGACGGAATACCCATCCCTGAACCTTGCACCGAAATCCGGTGTCCTTGATATGTACCTGTGTAACCGAGCATTCCACGAACCTCGTTGTAACATACAACATCTTCAAGGTACGTATCTGCAATATACTTCGCGCGCAAAGGGTCTCCTGGCAATAGGATCGTTTCTGCGATATCTCCGGGTTTTGCTCCAATATGTGTACTCATGAATGAATCTCCTCCAGTTATATGTTTATCTCTATTATGATGGCAGGAACCGGAGCAGCCTCAGCTACTCCGACATCCCTAATTCATTTTTTGAAAGAATACTTAAATCCCCAAAGTTTCCATTATCTAACCAAAACTTATTTCAAATCTTTCAGGAAGCTAGTACCGTATTCCGGCATTTTCACTCCAAAGTTCTCGGCTACGGTTGCGCCAAGGTCAGCAAATGTGCTGCGCAGATCAAGCTTTTTGCCCTCGCTGAAGCGCGGAGAGTAGGCAAGCAGTGGTACATATTCACGTGTATGGTCTGTACCACGGTAGGTTGGATCGTTACCATGGTCAGCTGTGATCAGGAGCAGGTCATCATTGGTCATTTTGGCAAAAATCTCTGGCAGCCGTGCATCATAGTCCTCAAGTGCCTGAGCATAACCTTGCGGATCACGACGGTGACCATACAGCGCATCAAAATCAACCAGGTTCAGGAAGCTGAGTCCAGTGAACTCTTCATCCATCGTTTCGGACAACTTGTCCATGCCATCCATGTTGGAGACAGTACGAACGGACTTGGTTACCCCTTCGCCATCGTAGATATCCGCAATTTTACCCAAGGCAATCACATCGAATCCACCATCTTGCAGTTCATTCATGACAGTACGACCAAACGGTTTAAGCGCATAGTCATGACGATTCGCAGTACGTTTCCAGTCACCCGCTTCACCTACAAATGGACGTGCAATAATGCGGCCTAGCATGTACGGATCTTCAAGTGTAATCTCACGGCAGAACTCACAGATCTCATACAGTTCTTTCAGTGGAACAACGTCCTCATGTGCTGCAATTTGTAGAACCGAATCAGCGGAAGTGTACACGATGAGCGCACCAGTTTCGACATGCTCTGCACCCAGCTCATCCAGAATTTCCGTGCCGCTGGCCGGTTTGTTACCGATCACCTTGCGGCCCGTTTTCTCTTCAATGCGCTTAATCAACTCATCAGGGAAACCATTCTCGAACACACGGAAAGGTGTATCAATGTAAAGACCCATCAGTTCCCAGTGACCTGTCATCGTGTCTTTGCCTCTGGATGCTTCCTGCATCTTGGTGTAATACGCTTTAGGTGCATCCGCTACAGGGACACCCTCGATTTCTTTGATGTTGGACAGTCCGAGACTGGCCATATGAGGCATTTTCAGACCTCCGCGTTCACGTGCAATATGACCGAAGGTATCTACATCAAAATCATCAAATTCTGCTGCATCCGGCGCTTCGCCGATCCCTACAGAATCCATAACGATCACATGTACTCTTTTAAATGTTGACATAATCTAAGCACTCCTTCCAATAATCCGGTTTACAAGAACAGTCCGGCGATGATCGCAGACAATACACTGACAAGCGATGCACCGTAAAGCAGTTTCAGACCGAAGCGGGCTACCACATTACCTTGTTTCTCATGAAGTCCCTTCACCGCACCAGCAATGATACCAATGGAGGAGAAGTTAGCGAACGATACGAGGAAGACGGATACGATCCCTGTTGTTCTGGCAGACAATAATGTCTCCTTTGCTAGAGCAAGCATGGCGACGAATTCGTTGGATACCATTTTGGTTGCCATAATACTTCCCGCCTGAATCGCTTCTTTCCAAGGAACACCCATAATAAAGGCTAATGGTGCAAACACATAACCAAGCAACTCCTGGAACGAAATACCAAGCACCGCGCTGAAAATTCCGTTAACAAGTGCAATCAAAGCAACAAAACCGATTAACATCGCAGCTACGATGATGGCGACTTTGAATCCATCCAAGATGTACTCGCCCAGCATTTCGAAGAAGGACTGTTTCTCCTCTTCCTGCACTTCCAATATATCTTCTTCCTCTGTAACCTCATAAGGATTCACAATGGAAGCAATGATAAAACCGCCAAACAGGTTCAGCACAAGTGCCGTAACCACATATTTCGGATCAATCATGGACATATAGGCACCGACAATCGACATCGATACCGTGGACATCGCCGAAGCACACAAGGTGTACAGCCGATGTTTTGGCAACAACCCAATTTGTTTTTTCACAGAAATGAACACTTCAGATTGCCCCAATACAGCCGAAGCAACCGCGTTATATGATTCCAGTTTGCCCATTCCGTTGATTTTGCTTAATACCAGACCAATATATTTTATAACAAAAGGTAAGATTCGGATATACTGCAATATCCCAATGAGTGCAGAGATGACAACGATTGGCATCAGGACGTTTAGGAAGAATGGAACACCGCCAGTTGCGTCTTCAACCTTCGTCAAATCACCAAATACAAACGCAATCCCTTCATTTGCATAATCAAGCAAACTTTTAAATACGGTGGCGAAGCCGCCAATGAGCCATGTCCCGACCCCTGTATTCAGCAAGGCATACGCCAGGATCACCTGTAAAACAACCATTACGGCCAGCGGCCGGTAGCGAATCTTCTTTTTACCGTTGCTTGCGATGTAAGCCAGTCCAAAAACAACGAGCAAGCCGATAAGGGCAATTAAAAATTTCATTTGATCTCTCCTTTGAAGGTAGTTAAGCCGGAAGTAAAATTCAGCTCAAAGGGTTCTTAAGGATTCTAAATCAGTATCCTTTCAGAAAACTTATGAAGCGCTTACAATAAGTTCAGTTATTTAAATTCTAAGTGTAAGAGTATCTTCTGTACCTGAGTTGAATACCCAAGTACAGAGAATATACCACTACATTTTAATGCATAAGCTTTTGCTTAATACGAAGATGTAGACTGACCGCCCTGCATGATCTTAACACCGGAGCTTGCACCGATCCGAGTTGCTCCCGCTTCGATCATTTTCTGCATATCTTCCAGGCTACGTACGCCACCGGAAGCTTTAACACCTACATCAGGACCTACAGTACGACGCATCAAAGCGATATCTTCTGGCGTTGCTCCACCTGTGGAGAAACCTGTAGAGGTTTTAACAAAATCAGCTCCAGCTCGCACAGCTGCCTGACAAGCACGTACTTTCTCTTCATCCGTCAACAGACAAGTTTCAATAATGACTTTCACCAAAGCTTTACCCGCAGCCGCTTCAACAACAGCACGAATATCTTGTTCAACGTAATCATCTTTGCCATCTTTCAAAGCACTGATGTTGATGACCATATCGACTTCAGTTGCACCTTTAGCAATCGCATCTTTAGTTTCGAAAGCTTTTGTCTCCGATGTGGACGCTCCCAGAGGGAAACCAATAACGGTGCAGATATCTACGCCAGAACCCTGCAACTGCTCAGCAGCATAAGCAACCCAGCCGGGATTAACACATACAGAAGCAAACTGGTATTGTTTCGCTTCTTCGGTTAACTTGGCCATTTCACTTTGTGTTGCGTCCGCACGAAGCAACGTATGATCGATCATTTTAGCTAATTGTGGTGTAGTCAATTGAATCTCTCCCTTATCTGAACTAGTTATTTTCTATACCCTTACACTAACATGAACATATGTAAAAATCAACTTGAACTTTTGTTCACAAGTCCATTTGTCGTTCTTGCTTCGTTATATTATATTTTCTGCCTAAAAAAGCAAAACATCCGCCCTTTTGTCGTGGCAGATGTTGTCATACATTTTCATTTGAAATTAGAATCGCAGTAATGCCTGAGCTGTGTACTGATCCGTAACCAGAATATTCGCATAATGACCTTTAAGCGCGGCGTGAATAGCTTCAATTTTACGTTGTCCACCGGCGACCAGGATTGATTTTTCCTTATTTCTCAATTCAGCCAGATCAATCCCGACGGTTCTGCTGTTAATCTCTTCACTGATCAACTGACCTTCCGCATCGAAAAAGCGTGAACAAATGTCGCCTGCACCTGAGTTCATCAGCAATTGTTGCTCTTCTTCATTGAAGTAACCGAGCCTGAATAATAATGCATCTTCCTTCACAGTACCTACGGTAAATAAGGCGATATTCGCCTGTCTGCCCAGTTCCACGATTCTGCCGATATGCCGATCCGCTTCCACCATGTTTTTTACTTCAATGTTGTCGAAAATAACAGGCAGCGGCAGATACCTTGGTACCGTGTGGAATGCCTCAGCGAACAAATGTACAATCTCAGCGGCATACGTATTGACATGGGAGTGGCTTACGCCCCCCTTCAATTGCACGACTTCGACACCTTTGACCTGTTTGGGACGAAGCTGGCGTGCTACGGCATGCATGGTTGTTCCCCAGGTCACCCCGATGATATCTGCATCCTGAACCGTCTCCTGAAGATAATCCGCTGCTCGTTTGCTGATATGTTTCTGGATTTCCTCATCACTCTTCAAAGGGGCAAAACACACTAGTGCCGTGCCGTATCGAGATCATATTTCGACTTGAGTTCTCCGGCAATGATGTCGATATCCTCCAGCGGGTCCATAATCTCAATGCGGACATACCCTCGATCCTTGGCGTACTGAAGTAATCGGGAGACCGTTGGACGCGATACGCCCAACCTTGCGGCAATATCCTGTTGGCTGTAATCGGACTGATAATACAATTTCGCTGCTTCAATGCTTAATCGTTGCTTCTCCAGGTCCATTCCCATGTGCGCTCATCTCACTCATCCTATTGTCTTTGGAAATTAAATACTCGTCCTGTATATTATACATGGATTGAGTATCTGGTCACTATATAGCATCTGATTCAGTATCATGATCATTCCATCTGGTTCATTTCTAACGTATAAAATGAGGCAAACGATGCATACTACTGCGGTCGCTTCATTGCTACCAACATCGGTTCACCCCCATGAATCGCATAGAGAGGAAGAACAACATGTCTACCTTATTGTATATTACTGCCCATCCTCATGATCATGAAACCTCCTTTAGCATGGCTACAGGTAAAGCATTTATTGACGCGTATCGTGAAAGTCACCCTTCTGATGAGGTTGTTCATCTCGATCTGTATCGCTCGGACATTCCCCATATCGATGCGGATGTCTTCAGTGGATGGGGCAAACTGCAATCGGGCAGTGACCTGACTGCCGAAGAGCAGACGAAAGTAAGTCGTTTGAATGAACTGTCGGATCAATTTGCCGCAGCAGATAAATATGTTTTTGTAACCCCGATGTGGAACTTCTCGTTCCCTCCGATCCTAAAGGCTTATGTTGACTCCATCTGCGTAGCTGGCAAAACATTTCGTTATACCGAACAAGGTCCTGTTGGACTGTTGTCTGACAAAAAAGCGTTGCATATTCAGGCCCGTGGTGGCATTTATTCCGAAGGCCCAGCGGCCCAGATGGAATCCGGTCATCGTTACTTAAGCATTATCATGTCATTCCTCGGTGTGCCGAAGCTTGATGGCATTTTTGTTGAGGGGCACAATCAGTATAAAGATCGTGCGGATGAGATCAAGCAACAAGCTATAGAGCAGGCACGCACTCTCGCAAAACAATTTTAGAAAGGTAGTTCAAAAAGTCCGCTTTTGATTACGAATTATGCCTAGTGGCATCATCAGCATCGAATATGGGATTCACCCGAACTAAGCAGAGGCTTACGAAGTATGTTTCCTTTGGAAACATTGTAGTTGCTCACGTAGTTCCCTACGCTCGGCTACTCCATTTCTAGCTTCATCCCATCTTCTCGGTACTGAAAACCGACCTTTTTGAACACTCACTTAAAGTGTAGTAAACAATCAAAACATAAACAAAACCCGCGTGCGACCTAGGGGATAATCCCAGGAAACACGCGGGTTTCAATGTATAATCAACCTAGAGCTTATTGATGTCCAGCGCTGGCACGGCTCATGGTTTCAAGTTTACGTGTGATGGCATGACGGTCCACTTTCAATCCCCAGATCATTTCAATAATCTGCTCTTTCTCTTCTGGATTGTCAGCATGCTTCAGTTGCATTAACAGATCATGCATCTGTTCATTAATCCCTTCAAATTGACTCCATAAATCCTGTCTTACTTCCTTTGAATCCAGATGATGATTCGCATCGACTTCTTCCTTCAATGCTTGGAGAATAGCATCTTTCCATTCCTCATCACCTAGCTGTTTCGCTATGTTCAGGAGATCCAGATAATCGTCAACAAGAAGTGAGTTCAATTCAGCATGTGTTTTCATCGTTTATTGCATCCCCTTTTCATCTATTTACCCAGTATTATACTCGGTATTTCAGGTTATGCAATAGTTGTCGAGAAAAATAGTGGATTATCCAGTTTCGTGTCAGGTTTTGACGAATGATTAATCTTCGTTTAAGACTTGAGTTGTTGCAACAGCTGAACACGGTAAGCTTCACTTTCAAGGGACTGAATTTCCTTGTATTCTTCAGCAGTAAGCACTTTGGGTTCCCCGGCCGCCTTTGCGATCATATACACCTTGGCGCTTTCTTCCACTACCTGGGTGCGATAATAAGCTTCACGGAGGTTTTTGCCCGTCGTGACCAATCCGTGATTGACGAGAATAAGTGCCGTATGTTCTTCTACCTTTGCAGAGACTGCATCGGCAAGTAGTTTCGTCGTTGGCAGAACATATGGAACGAACCCAATATCGCCCACCAATGCCGACTGATCAGGGAACAGGTGTGGCAACTCATCGAAAACGAGACTGAGTGCAATGGTATATGCCGGATGCGTGTGCACTATGGCTTGGATATCAGGATTCACACGATAACTGTACAGGTGCATTAATACTTCGGAAGACGGACGTGTTGATCCCGCACTAGTCGCCCCTGTCTCGATATCAATAGCGATCCACTCTTCAGGCTCCAGATCCTCAAGTGCATAACCACTTGGAGACAACAGCATCGTCCCTTCGGATCGGGCGCTCAGATTCCCACCAGGTCCTACCACAAGCCCTTGGGCAACTGCTCTGCGGGCATACTTCGTCAACTCTTCCCTTATTTGCTGTTCAGACATGTTCCTCACCACTCCTCGTACTTTTCTTTGTATATTTTCGTCAATGCTCATTTCATAGAATCTGTTCATTACCTTTTGACTTGATTCAGACTTTGGTAGTTTTCATAAGCTTCCTGCCACCGCTCTATATCCTCAGGTTCATAGGTCTCGGGGGAAAAGGAAGCAGCCATGACCTCCCGGACCTCGGCCAAGCTACTCACTTCTCCATGTGCAAGGAATTGCAGCATGCAATTCCCGGCTGACGTCGCCTCTGCCGGGCCTGCCACCACCGGGACACCGGCTGCATTGGCTGTAAACTGGCACAATAGTGGATTGTGTACACCGCCACCAACCATATGAATGACACGAGGTCTTGTACCTGTGATCAACTGCAATTCATCCAGGTTCTGCCTAAATTCCAGGGCCAGGCTTTCCAGAATACAACGCACAATCGCCCCAGTCGTTTCCGGTACAATCTGTCCGCTGGCACTGCATTGTTGGCGTATGCGTTCAGCCATATTCCCTGGCGCCAAATACACGCCATCTCCGGGCGATACATAACTTTGATGCGGCGTTGCCAAGGTAGCCAGCTGAATCAGTTCTTCATGTGTAAAAAGTTGATTCTCCCGCTCCCATTGCCGTTTGCATTCCTGCAGCAGCCACAGGCCTGAACGATTTTTCAAGGTGCGGACTTTGCCGCTGACCGTCCCTTCATTCGTAAACCCCAATACACGGCTTCGTTCATCCAACACAGGTGCATCACGCTCTACACCCATAAGAGACCAGGTTCCACAGCTTATAAACGCGAAATTTGAATCCATCGCAGGGATCGCTGCCAAGGCAGAGGCGGTATCATGTGATCCCACTGAGATTATCTGCATCGGTCCAGTCCGTAATTCCGCGCACAAGTCATCCGTTAACTGCCCCAGTATGGTCCCGGGCTGAACAAGCCTCGGAAATAATGTTTCCGGTATACCGAGACGCCCGATCAGTTGTTCATTCCAACGGGCCTCGCCTGCATGCAATAGCCCGCTGGTGCTGGCAATCGTATACTCACAAGCCTGCTGACCGGATAGATAATAATGAAATAAGTCAGGCATGAATAACATGCGCACTTCCGGACGTATACCTTCAGCATGCTCTCGTACACTGCCTAGTAATTGAAATACCGTATTGATCTGCTGTGGCAGGACGCCGGACATGGCATACAGTTCTTCTTCTTTTACCATGTGCAGAACTTCTCTCATCCACTGCGCATTGCGTGCCTCCCGATAATGGCGCGGGTTTCCGCATAATCTTCCCGTCCGATCCACCAGTCCGAAGTCTACTCCCCACGTATCTACCGCAATGGAACGGATCGCATACGCCTCTCCTTGCGTCCCTTTTACAATGCCTTGTTTTAATTCATGAAAAAGTCGCAAGAAATCCCAATACAATCCGTCCCCCAGCTGCACGGGTTCATTGCTGAAACGGTGCACTTCTTGTAAAGACAGTCTGTTGCCATCAAAAGAACCCCGGACTACGCGTCCACTTCCAGCGCCGTAATCTGCAGCAAGCACATGTGTTGCTTGATTTCCCATTCTCCCATGCCTCCTTGCTTTAACGATACAGCGGGCCGAACACACTGCAAGCACGGTAGTCTGCGCTCTCTGGCTCACTTGTGCCGAATAATCCCCATGCACGTGGACGGAAAATCTCCGATTCAGGGACATTATGCATGTTGACCGGGATGCGAAGCATGGAAGCCAGCGTAATCAGATCAGCACCGATATGACCATATGAGATGGAGCCATGGTTCGCACCCCATTGGTTCATGACCTCGTATACCGAAGTAAACGCTCCCGATCCGGTTAGAACAGGTGCAAACCAGGTGGATGGCCAGGTTGGATCTGTCCGCTGATCCAGCGTATCATGTACATCTTCAGGCAGATCGACCGTGTAACCCTGAGCGATTTGCAGCACTGGACCCAGTCCTTTGACCAGATTCAGACGTGTCATCGTTACAGGCATGCCGCCTTTGGTCAAGAAATCCGCTGAATAGCCGCCCCCGCGGAAATACTCTACGGATGCCGGTCTCCACGATGTTGCTTTTAGACAATCCTGAACTTCCTCATCTGTAATTTCCCAGAAAGGCTTGAGCACAGGCTTCCCATCTCTGGACTGTTGTCCGGTGCCATCCAATGCTGCGGAACCCGAGTTAATCAGATGCAGAATGCCGTCCTTCGCGTTTCCTTCCAACTGGTGCCCCGTCACACGCTGTACCGAATCCGGACTCCAATACGTGCGCACATCAGCGAAGATCTGAGCCGTATGCGTGAGTAACGAACCAAATAACATGGACACACCGTTCAAGCTATCATTCTCCGTTGCAACGAGATAAGGCGCACGTTTGCCATTCCAGTCAAAGGAAGAATTCAGTATCGACTCCAGAAAATCTCCGTTAGGTGAATGGTCTGTCCATTGCCGTTGTCCCTGGAAGCCGGATACAATCGCGTGATGGCCCATCGATTCTTCTGTAAACCCAAGCTCTGCCAACCTTGGATTGCCCGACATCAAGTCACGCACGATTTGTGTCATTTTCACAACCGTTTCCCATTCGTACTCTTTACGTTTACGATCCGTTTGCAGATGGGCAGCGTTGTTGTCCGGACCTTCGCTACAATTCTCCTTCACCCAGGCCAGTGCGAGCTTATACTCCTCGGGGTCGTAGATTTCTTCTTCAATACGACGAGTGAGTTCGCTCATATCCACATATTCATTCCGCATGCCCAGATACTCCTGAAAAAATGAGTCGTTCACAATCGAGCCAGCAATCCCCATGGATACCGATCCAATCGACAGATAGGCTTGCCCTTTCAAGGTAGCGGCTGCAAGACCCGCACGGCTGAAACGGAGCAACTTCTCACGTACGTCATCGGGAATCGTTGTATCTCCTCCATCCTGAACATCCTCTCCATAGATCCCAAAGGCAGGAATGCCCTTCTGTGCATGGGCTGAGAGAACTGCCGCCAGATATACAGCACCCGGACGTTCAGTTCCGTTAAACCCCCAGATGGCTGTTGGAGTGGATGGCGACATATCCATCGTTTCCGTACCGTAACACCAGCACGGTGTCACGGTAATTGTTACACCCACGTTCGAACGGCTGAACAGTTCCGCTGCTGCGGCCGCTTCAGCTACCCCTCCAATGCAGGTCTCAGCAACAACACACTCTACTGCTGAGCCGTCAGGATACCGTAGTTCGGCTGCAAGCAGCTCGGCCACAGACGTCGCCATCCGCATCGTTTGTTCTTCCAGTGACTCCCGAACGCCTTTGCGTCTTCCATCAATCGTGGGACGAATACCAATCTTGGGGAAAGCCTGCTTATAACGATAATCCTGATGTGTCATACGAGAATGTCCTCCTTCAATTCGCTTCATAGAATTTGGTATGAATTGAGAAACCTTCTGTCTGATCCATATGCATTGATTAGAATGAGATAATACGGAATTACAACCGATACCCGAGTTACACGCAAGACCTGCTTACACAAATGAACAAGTGTAGTTCTTCGCTATTTGAATACGTTTACATAATTTCAAAAAAACAATAAACCATTTCATTAATCAGCCTTGTATGTAGTTCCTCTATTCAAGAAGATGGAACATGCATGAGCGAATTTAACGAAATGGTTTATGTAGTAAGGACGTTCAGAACCCACATAGGGTTATCGGTAACCCTAACATAGCATGAGCCTATCTTGCTGTCAATTGGCATTATCCTATAGAATGGTAAGACTATGTTGCGGAAAGGTTAGATTCTATTGATTACGATTTACGATATTGCCAAAAAAGCCAACGTCTCCGCCATGACGGTATCCAAGGTTATTAATCATACTGGCCGCATAAGTTCTGCGACACGCGAACGTGTGCAACAGGTGATCGACGAACTTGGATATATTCCGAACTCCAATGCACGCAGCCTTGTGCTTCAACGAACCCAGATGCTGTCATTACTCATTACGGATATTACCAACCCTTTTTATACAACACTGGCCCGTGGTGCTGAAGATGCAGCCCATCTTCGTGGGTACCGGCTCTTATTCGGCAACAGTGACGAGGATTACGACAAGGAAAAGGATTACGTGGATGCTATTCTGTCTACTCGCGTGGATGGTGTACTATATGCCCCAGCGGGAGATCGTTCTCTCACTCATCTGAAACAGTTGCAGGAACGTAACATTCCATTTGTCTTTCTGGATCGGACGGTACCTGGCATTACGTCTGATATCATTGCTGGAGATAGCAGGGAAGGTGCAATTGAATTGATCCGTTACTTGGTGAAATTAGGGCATCGGCGCATTGCACTGGTCAATGGTTCTTCGGAGGTTTCTACCGCCAGACTGCGGGAGGAAGGTTATATATCGGGTTTACGTGAGGCCGGAGCTGATATCGATCCCGAGCTTGTGCTTCGAACCGGGTACCGGGATTTCAGCGATGAAGAAGGACTGGATGGACTACTCTCTCAACCGGATCAACCAACAGCCATTTTTGCCGCCAACAACATGCTGGCGATTGGGGTCATTCGGCTTTTGCGCAAACGAGGACTGCATGTACCAGAAGACATCTCTGTTGTGTGCTTCGACGATCTGGATCTGGCTTCCGCCTTTGACCCTTTTCTTACCGTAGCTGCACAGCCCGCATATGATTTTGGATTTCGAGGGGTACAGATGCTGATTGACCGAATTGAGGGCATGGCCCCTTCCGAAGCCCAAACCGTCATTCTACCGTCAGAACTGCGCATACGGGCTTCAGCTACTGCTCCACGTGAGCAAAAATAGAGTAAAGCACCAGAGTTGACCAAATATTATCGTGTAAATGATTAGTCCCACTTATCTGGATTAGGTCCCGTTCAAATTCGAAAAATGTACAACATAAAAAGGGTGCACCGGAGATTACGCTCTGGTTACACCCTTTTTGATATTCATTCGTTAGATGACCTGTTCGTCCGAACCGGTCATTTCGTCAGGTTCATTCAGTTTCATTATGGTTCCATCCATGCCGATATTCTACCGCTCCGACTGTAATGCGAGAGCGACCTCACGAACGAGTCCCGGGAACCAGTCCATCAGAGCTTCGAACGTATAACCTGCTTGTTCTGCCTTGGTCGTCTCCATCGTCCATGATTGCTCGATCCCGAAGGGTGACATGTCTTCTTTCACAGTTTCCTTAAGGATCTGGGACTGCATGCCCGTGACCGTCTCGATCAGATGCATCATGGCTGACAGCGTAATCGCACCCTTGGATGCTGCATTCACCGGACCAGTAATGGACGAATGTCCAAGCCACGCGAGAAATCTTGCCGCTTCTGTGGAATTGATGAATCCAATCTCCGCATCCGGATTTGGCATGCCGATCGGTTTTCCTTTTTGTACATGTTCAATATGAAAATGAAGTCTTCTCGTATAATCATCAATCCCGAGTACAATGGGAATACGCATCGCCACAACCGGGAAATCTGCTTCCTGGAAAAATACAGCCTCCGCAAGCCGTTTGCCTTCTCCATACGAAAAATCCTCCGCACTCCCATACTGTAATGGATATGTATACGGGTCAAAATCCGTTTCCTTAAATCCAGGTCGGGGATCACCGTATACCGAGAGTGTGGATGTCAGAACGTATCTTTTGGTGCGTCCTGCAAAAGCTTCACATGCCGCTTTCGCCGCATCTGGGGAATAACAGATATTATCGTACACAACATCCCACATGTCTGTCTGTGCAACCTCTGCCAGAGATTCCGGGTCTTCACGATCCATCTTGATTCGGTTGACTTCGGGTCCGAAGTCAACATCCGTTTTACCACGAGTTGCGACTGTGATCTGAGACTTCCCTTCCCACAGCAAGTGATCCACCAGACGTTTACCGAAAAAACGTGTACCCCCAAGTATAAGTACTTTATTCATCCAAAAAACCTCCTATCTTGTTCGATTATGTTTAACAATTTGAAGCATCGTGTGAGCGTTCCGTTGAAACTCATAAGCTGTTGGTTCTTCGGATACGATGCACCCACGCTCTTCGAGTATTACTTTTAATTCATCCATGTGCTTGTAACGTTCACCAGACAGATCCACTGTTGGAAAAATGCGAACCTCTCGTTTGCTCACACGCAGCAGCTCCATCACGGTTGCAACATGAAAATCAACATCCAATCGATCCGCATACGTAAACAGGAAATGGGCAGATAACGTCAGCTCGAATTGTTCATCCGTAAAGGGTAGATCCGGGAGCATAGACGCCTCATAACGGTCAGGAAACATTCTCATATCTACAATGCAATCTGTGATGGCACGAGTTCGTTCTTCCTTTAACCCCTGGATTGATCCAAATTGATCCCACACATATATGCCTTGCACCGATTCCATCTGTTTCATCGTATGCTCAATGTCCTGAAATCCCTTTACCTCAAGCTCGTCGATCTCATATTTGTAGGCCATATCCACGGCCATGGGGTCTGCACCCAACTTGCGCGCCTTGCTACTAAACGAACATGCTCCACCTGGACAATCCAAAATGGACTTGCCTGTAAGATCCTCCACGGTCAGGTTGAACATCTTCATATATTCCTCAAAGGTTCTTCCTATGAAAACAATCTGTGTCAGTTCCAAACCTCCAGAATCATTGGACTGCTGATCTTCTCCGCTGTTCTTCTGACCCTCTCTACTCTTGCTCTGCTCATCTCTGCTCATCTCTGCTCATCTCGTCTCAGCTTCCTTTCCTGCGCTTAATCAATCGTTAGGGAACACAAGCCCAATCTGCTTCCGAATCTGATCCATGACCTGCATCGTAACATCGGAGCGTTCATACGTGTTCATGTCAGACTCCTTTTTGCCTTCATGAACCAGATTCACAAACTCCTCCACTTCATAATACATCGCCGGATGGTTTTGTTCGACTGTGAGCTGCTCCACCGTACCGTCATTGTATCGTATCTCTGCATGTTCCGGTGAGCCAATCTTGTCAATGATAATGCTGCCCAGTTCCCCCATAATTTCGCTTGGTAGATGAGAATTGGAGATTTTGGAGTATGTAACAACCGCATCCATCCCATCATAATCCAGCAGCACACTGCCTTGTCCATCCACGCCAGATTCCAGCATCATTGCTTGGGATTGAACCCGGTTAGGTGCACCGAACAATGTAATCAATGGGTAGAGACAATATACACCGAGATCCATTAACGCACCATTGGCGAGTTCAGGCTTGAACGCATTCAGGACGATCCCCTCTTTGTACTTGTCGTAACGCGAAGAATACTGAGAGTATCCTGCTACGTATTTACGGACAGGACCGATTTTATGCAGGTTCTTCTGCACCATTTTGAACTGGGGAACTAGGGTAGATTTCATCGCTTCCATGAGCAGAACTTGATGTTCTCGTGCCGTATCAATCATGCTCCGAACTTCGGCGCTATTTGCAGCCAGAGGTTTCTCGCACAATACATGTTTACCGTTTCTCAGAAAAAGCTCAGCCTGCTCCGCATGAACCGTATTCGGTGTTGCAATGTAGACTGCGTCGATTACATCACTTGCCGCCATGTCTTCCAGATCGGTGAAACGATGTTCAACCTCATATTTATCTGCAAATGCGTTAGCCTTATCTTCAGTTCTTGAATACACGGCGGTCAATTTGAATCCATCAACCTGTGCTGCGGCTTCCAGAAGCCTTTCTGTAATCCAGTTGGTACCCACTACGCCAAAACGAACCATGCCTACCTACCTCTTTCGTCTATAAATTTCATTTGAGTTCTATATAAGTTCAACTAAAGAATATTTACACTTACCACTCCGATGACAGAATAACCTTCCGATCGCTGTTATCCCCAGATTTTTTTAATTCCCTTCTTAAATGGGAAAATCTGGGGATAAAGGCGAACGCTTCGCTTCTTCACGTTATTTCTGTCCTCTCCGTTCTCGTGTAGAAAGTTTAGTTGAACCTATATAACCTGTATACCATCCTGTATATTGTAGCTCATATTTCGTTCAGATTGAAGGAAGGACTATATCCCAAGTATTGATATCTTGCTTTTCAAGTCGAAACTTCGTCACTCCCTTGGAATCAGGGTTATAATTAGAGATGAGGTGATCACCGTGGAAAGTCGAGATCAAGATCGCGCACTGCCCGAATCTATAGAGGAAAAATATTGGCATGCCATCATCCACAACGATAATTCTTATGATGGAACGTTCTTTTACGGTGTGCAGACAACGGGTATCTTTTGCCGACCTTCCTGTAAGTCCAGAGCACCCAAAGCTGAAAATGTGCTGATATTTCACCATGTTGAAGAAGCGTTAGCACAAAAGTTCAGACCCTGCAAACGTTGTAAACCTACAGGCGAGCGGGTACCTGATCAGGAGTGGATATACGGGATCACGGATTACATCGAACATCATTACGCCGAACCTCTAACCTTGGATGTCCTTGCCACTGTAAGTCATGGCAGTCCTTATCATCTGCATCGTGTGTTCAAGCGGATTACAGGCCGCACACCGGTTCAATATATTCAGGATAAACGAATCACCGAAGCCCGGAAGTTGCTTGAACATACCGGACTTACCGTCACCGATATTGGCCGCCATGTCGGTATACCTAACTCAGCTTATTTCATTACTGTATTTCGCAAACACACAAGTCTCACACCTGCACACTACCGCGAAAGGCATGAGAACTTATGAAGACAAATCTTACGTACAAAGTCCCCAAAACGTTACTCAACAAGGGAACAGGGTTCCTTAATGGATATACACATACGCTGAATCCTTACACAGGCTGCGCCTTCGGTTGTTCCTATTGTTATGTCAGACAGATGCCTGTTTCCTTATTTCGCAAAGAGGATTGGGGGAGCTGGGTGGATGTGAAACAGGAGGCTTCTCGAGTATTCGCCAAAGAATTGCAGCGTGCCTTAATGAAAGGAAAAGTCACTCTGTTCATGTCCTCCAGTACCGACCCGTATCAACCCGCCGAATACAAGGAGTGTATCACGCGTTCATTACTTGAAACGATGGTACAGCATCCTCCAGATTTCGTATTAGTCCAGACCCGCAGTCCACTCGTTACCCGGGATATAGATCTGCTACAGCAGTTAGGTGACCGGGTTCGGGTCAGCATGACGGTAGAGACGGATCTGGACGATATGCGCAAGAATTTCAGTCCTTCCGCTCCCCCAATTGCAGGCCGATTACGTGCACTGGAACAGTTGCGGGATGCCGGAATACCCACGCAGGTTGCGATTGCTCCCGTATTACCCAGCAGTGAACAGTTTGCAGCCATCTTGAGACCTCTGGTTCAGCGTGTATGCATTGACGATTATTTCATGGGCGATGGCAGCGAGGGCAAGCGAACCCGGCGACTCGGAATGGAGTCGCTCTATCAAGAAGTGGGGATGGAGCATTGGTATCATCCAGATGCGTATCAGACTGTTGTACAGCGGATGAAAAACGTTTTTGCCGAAGATGAAATCTGGATCAGTCAGGCGGGATTCGAGCCCTAAATAGCTATATAAGTTGAATTAAAGCACTGGTCATTCCGATGACAAAACAACCTTCTGATCGCTGTTATCCTCAGATTTTTTTGATTTAATAAAAAACAGCCCCTTTTCCTTGTTCGAAGGAAAAGGGGCTGTTCATTATGACATAAGCAATAATGGCTATCTTATTTATCCAATGTATACAATGGCAGATCCACCGGCAATGCAGCCGGGCGCTGACACGAGCTTTTCATCTGGTAGAATGTCTGTTCATCTGATGAATCGTGGAATGCCCACATGGCCTCAAGGACGTGGTAAGCCAGTTCCCCGCTCGCCCGATGTGCACGTCCACTATGGGCTGCATAGGCCATATCGGCCACACCGATGCCGCGTGTATTCTCCTGATAGCCTGGGAGAAGCGGAACTTCCGTCCATTCCTGTTCGCCCAGCAAGCGGTAACGAACCGGACCACCGAAAGTATTGGGGTCAGGTACCTGCAATGTACCGTGCGTGCCATATATCTCAATCGGTGGCAGTGCACTTCCGCCAAATACATCAAAGCTCGTAATCAGCGTGCCAATGGCTCCCTGCTCAAACTGCAACAGACCCGTGACGTGAGTTGGAATTTCGACGGGAACCGTCTGGCCTCTCTTTTTCTCACTCGTAATCGTCCGTTCTTCCATGGCTTTACCTGTCATACCTGCAATCGACTTGATCGGGCCCATCAGTTGGACCAATGCGGTGAGATAGTATGGACCCATGTCAAACATCGGCCCACCGCCTGACGCGTAATAAAACTCCGGATCTGGGTGCCAGTGCTCATGACCACGGCTCATCATAAATGCGGTCGCCGCCACCGGCTTGCCGATCACTCCCTCCTCCACCAATTGAAGTGAAGTCTGGATGCCTGAACCGAAGAACGTCTCTGGCGCGCAGCCCACGAGCAGTCCTTTACGCTTCGCCGTTTCGAGCACGGCTTGACCTTCCTCACGGGTAACCGCGAGCGGTTTTTCTACATAGACATGTTTGCCTGCTTCAAGTGCACGTAAGCATACATCCGCATGAACGGAAGGAATCGTCAGGTTGATGATCAGCTCGATCTCGGGATCAGCCAAGATTTCGTCGACGCTGTATACGTTAGGCACATTATAGGCTGCTGCCTGCTCCTCGGCACGCTTCCGGTCGAGATCCGCAACCGCAACAAGTTCCAGCACCTCGAACCGGTGACAGTTTTCCATATAGATGCCGCTGATTTTACCGCAGCCAATAATACCTACTTTCATTGTTTTCATACCTGGGGCTCCCTTCGCCGTGGATCAGAAATGGTTTATCCATTGAGGATGAAACGTTGAAACTGACATTACGTTTGCAATTAAACTACAATCTCATTAGTTCTGATTGTCCGCCATACCTGTGTACACTTCATGTACTGCACTCGCCCGGGTCTTGGCAAGCTCTTTGCCTGCTGCCGTCCATTTGAAGCCACTGCGCATCATTTCAGTTACGGGTTTCATGTCCACAATGTCCGCATGGTGTCCCAGTGAGTTATAGAATACCCGTCCTGCGCCCCAGCGTTTCGTCCAGACTACAGGCATATCTACGGGTCCATTCGCCGCATGCGGCCCAGTCACCACTGGAAAACGAGTCGTTGCCAGCACTTCCACGGCCGGGTCTACGTGCAGGTAGTACTGTTCACTTTTCACCTGAAAATCTTCAATATGGTCCAATAACGGGCTAGAGCCGCGCTTCATGTTCACCATGTACTCCACGCCATCGTTGCCTGGATGGGCAACCCATTGTCCACCCGTCATAAACTGCCAGTCCACGTTATTTCGGAAGGCATCACACATGCCACCATGAATACCAGCCAAGCCCACGCCGCTCTGAACAGCCGCTGATACGTTATTGACCAGTTCCTGTTCAATCTGTCCCATTGTCCACAACGGCACGATCAGATCCAGACCCAGCAGCTTCTCGGCATCCGCATAAGACTCCAACGTATTCGAGACTTCAACCTCAAACTGTTCTTCCTTCAAAATGCGTTCAAAAATCGCCGCTACCTGCTCCGGTTCATGTCCATCCCAGCCGCCCCATACAATCAGTGCTTTACTCATCGTTCAATCACTCGCTTTCGGATAGTTTAGTTGTGGTTCCATCCCTCGCTTGCCTTACTTGCTTACATCTCTTCAAGCGTTACCCAGCGCCGCTCCGTCACCGAACGTTCTACGGCTTCCAGTACAGCCTGACAGGCGACCCCGTCGTGGAAACTCGGTGATGGTTGTCGTCCTTCAGAGATCGCTGTCACCAGCTCCAGCATTTCATGTGTGAACGTGTGCTCGAATCCAATCGTATGTCCGGCAGGCCACCAGGCTTCGGAATATTTGTGTGCCGGATCAGTCGCCAGTACACGGCGAAATCCCTGTACGTCCTCTTCATCCTTTGTAAAATACACTTCCAGTTCATTCATCCGTTCAAAATCAAATCGTACGCTACCGAGACTACCGTTAATCTCAAACGAGTTCGTACTGCGATGACCTGCTGCAAAGCGTGTAGCCTCGAAGCTTCCTAGCGCACCTCCAGCGAATCGTGCCAAGAAAAGTGTGGCATCATCAACAGTTACTTCTCCCTTCGGTGCATCTGCATTGGAACTGCCCTTGGCACTTAGTCCGGTCATCTCAGATGCAAGTGGTCGCTCTTTGATGAAGGTTTCGCTCATGCCGATGACTTCCTGGAATTCACCGACGAGGAAACGCGCCAGATCGATTAAGTGCGCACCCAGGTCCCCATGGGATCCGGAGCCAGCCACTTCTTTTTGCAGACGCCATACCAGCGGGAACGAAGGGTCCATGATCCAGTCCTGAAGGAAGAACGCACGGAAATGATAGATCTTACCCAGTCTTCCGCTCTCCACCAGATCCTTGGCTAATTGCACCGCTGGTGAGAACCGATAATTGAACCCGACCATATGGGCGACTCCAGCATCCTCTGCTGCCTGAAGCATCTCACGTGAATCCGCGAGCGACAGGGCCAGTGGTTTCTCACAGAACAGATGCTTGCCTTGACGGGCTGCCTCCAGTGCAATTTCCTTATGGGCATCACTTGGCGCGTTAATATCAATCAGATCGATATCATCTCGTTTCACAAGCTCGCGCCAATCCGTAACGCTTTCAGACCAACCAAATTGGTTCGCTGCCTCCTGTACTCCCTGCTCGTTGCGACCACAGATGACAGACATCTCAGGCTGCAGTGGAGCAGAAGGGAAGAACATTGGCAGACTGCGATATGCGTTGCTGTGGGCCTTCCCCATAAACTTGTATCCAACCATTCCGACACGAAGACGATTTGACATGGTCATTTCCTCCTTTTGGAATATAAGTAGTCTTTCAATATGTGCACCATTTAACTATTGACGAATAGAAGAAGCACGGATGATCAGTTCAGTAGGCAATAACGCTCTTGCTGACTCGGTTTCAGCTACAACAGAGTTATTCGCTTCAGTCGTTCCACCCGCTGATCCATGCATAAGCTTCGATGCAGCAAGCTCGCCCATTTCAAAAAATGGAACCCTGACGCTGCTCAGCGGCGGAACCGCCATCTCGGCCGCATCGGAGTCGTCATAACCGACAAATGCCGGAAAATCCGCAGGCCCTATTCCTCGCTCACGCAAACCATGCATGACTCCAATAGCCATCCGGTCATTGGCTGCGAATACAGCGTCGATCTCATGTAACCGATCTGCTACAATCGCTGCCGCCTCAATACCGCTTCTTCTGCTATAATTTCCCTCAAGCAATAGGCTCGGGTCCAGCTCCATCCCTGCTTCTTGCAGACCTAGACGGACACCTTCCATGCGCTCCTGGCTGTTAGAATAGCTATCCGGACCATTGAGAAAAGCAATTTGGCTATATCCTTGATCCGTCAAATGACGTATGGCGAGCCTGCTACCTTCCACATGATCCGCATCCACCTCCGTGAACGATTGGCCCTCAAAGTGCTGATTCATGACACAGAATGGGTGACCTTCCTGGTGAAGCTGCTGTATGGCTGCCAGTTCTTCGTGATCATCTCTGGCACCGAGGATGATGCAAGCATCCACTTTCTGCCGCCGAAACAGATCCGTATAATTCATCACCTCTCCCGGTGTCCGGAACATAACCAACAGGTCCATGCCATTGTCTCTCGCTTTGCTGCCAATCCCACTCAGCATTTCCGAGAAAAAATACGCCGAGAACAGGTGCGCCTTCGGAACATAAGGCAACACCACGCCAAGGTTACCGCTCTTACTTCTGGCAAAACTGCGAGCAAGTGCGCTGGGCACATAGCCTAACTGTTCCGAAGCTTCAAGGACCTTGCGCCGCGTCTCTTCTTTAATAGGTCCTACCCCATTAAGCACCCGGGATACCGTTGCCTCGGAAACACCCGCAAGATCAGCCACTTCTCTACGAGATGCCACTAACTTCACCCCCTTCTAGCTCATCAATAATAATATAATGGTTAAAAATTTATGTACGCGCGTACATTTTCTCATGCCATGTAACCGTTGTCAATGCTTTTAACATAAAAATAATGAGGGCTTGGTTTAACCCCAAGCCCTCATTATTAACTTGCCAGAGATGGTACTTTTATTGAATTTATGCCCACTGTTACCTTAGGGGCTCAAGGTTATTTGTCCGACTCACTACACCGATGATAGTGATGCTATATGGTCCATTACTAATGAGAACAGTTTACAACGTCGTTGTTACGCCATGATCAACGGATGATTGGCTAAACTCAGCCTGTTCCATCGTTTTGACATGACTCGGAATACGATCCGAAGGTTCTGGCGTGGATTGGAGTTGTCTTACTTTATGCAGCACTTCTTTGTTAGGCAGGAAATGTTGAGAACGAATGAAACGAATCGTTTTGGTTTTGGCCCGCATAACTATCGAATCGGTCTCAGCCCGATCATCCGCCAGATACCTTACCCCTCCCAGAATCTCGCCTGGCGTCACACCTGTTGCGGCAAAAATGACATCCTCTGTTCCAATCATATCCTGCATCGTTAACACTTTGTAAGGATTGTCGATTCCCATCTGCAGGCAGCGCTGGAATTCGTCCGCGTTGGCTGGCATCAGGCGTCCTTGAATCTCACCTCCGAGGCAAGACAAGGCAGCTGCAGCCAGCACACCTTCTGGTGCTCCTCCTGATCCGACATAGAGATCGATACCCGCCTCCGGGAAGGCCGGTGCCATCGCCCCAGCAACATCGCCGTCACTGAGGAACTTAATTCTTACGCCAACCTTGCGCAGCGTCTTGATTGTGCTTTCATGTCGTACACGATCCAGAATCATCACTGTCAGATCCGAGATGTTTTTGTTCAATGCGGCAGCAGCTTTCTCCAGCGTAACTTCAACTGGGTCTTCAATGCTGACCTTGCCTACAAGCGCAGGACCTACCGCCAGTTTCTCCATGTACATGTCCGGTGCGTGGAGCAGGTTACCTTTTCCCGCCACTGCAATAACCGATAGAGCGTTGTTCAGTCCTTTGGCCACGATTTCTGTACCTTCAAGCGGGTCTACAGCCACGTCAACCTCAGGGCCCTCAGCGTTGCCCACTTCCTCGCCGATGTACAACATGGGTGCTTCATCCATTTCTCCTTCACCGATTACCACCGTGCCGCGAATAGACACGGAATCGAACATGGCGCGCATGGCCAAAGTAGCCGCTTCATCTGCACTGTTCTTGTCGCCTCGCCCCATCCAGGGTGCTGAAGCTAACGCAGCCAATTCTGTTACTCTGACAATTTCCAACGCCAGTTCGCGTTCCATTTTTCCCACTTCCTTTCCAGTTTCCAAAAGCATAACGTGAAAGCGGTACTAAATCCATCGCAAATCCATATGAAATTGATCTAAAATCAGCGTAGCAGCGCCTTTTTCGCGATTTTTCCCTTGTTTTTCCAATTTATAATCAAGTTGATTTTGTAGCTTTTTTCGGATGGTTTTAGGAATCCAATTTAGCTAATTTCTCAACTGAAATATTAATCTTAATTCCCACTTACCTCACAAAAATCCATATTGTTCAATTTAGTGATTTTGAGTATTCATTTCACACCTAATAAGTCTGTTAACATAGGGTATATACAACTTTTATGGTGAATATTAAGAACGTAAAGGTCTCCGACTGACTACGAGCGAAAACGATTTTCGGTAGGCTCGGCAAACGCGGAAATACACTAATAAATTGTAATGATATGTGCCGAGATCAACCTGCTTCCTTCAATGTTATCAAGCTAAATTTGGATGTCATTTATGTATTAATCAGACCTTTAGCTCTTACAAATGCCATAGATGCAGCTTATGAAGGTCATCGAAAATAATAAGTTTACATAATATTTATTATGTATGTTTTTCCTTCAATTTCTTCATTTTATTATTCAACGGTTCTAGCAAAAGATAAAAAAGCCCGAAAGAATTCTGCATTTAGCATTTTTTCTCCCCAGGCTTTTCCCTCGATGAACCCGTTACAATATCGTTTTGGTCATTATCAAATCAATTTGTTCCTCATCTCCCATAACAAAAGCATGGGCTCCGGTCTGAACAAACCCCATCTTTTCATAAAATGCGATGGCATTTTCATTTTTCTCCCACACGCCTAACCAAATATTCGTCTTGTGATGTTCAGTTGCCATCTCTATGGCTTTATGGAGCATCACCTTACCAAGCCCATGTTTTTGGAACGCTTTCTTGATGTATACCCGCTCGATCTCAAGGGATTCCTCCCCCATCTTCTCAGATTGAGCATCATTGATATTCACCTTCATATAACCAGCAACTTGATTGTCGACATAAATAAAAAGAAATTGTGAATCCGCCATGGATAGCTCACTCTCTAATTGTTCCCGATTAAACGCCTTGTTCAGATAAGCATTCATATTTTCAGGCGAATTTTGCGCTTTAAACGTTTCATTAAACGTCTCATAACTAATCTCCTGCAGTTCACACACCTGTTCGATGGTACATATCCCTATACGAATCGTCATCTATAATCACATTCCTTTATCAAGTTAATCATTTGTTGCAAATGCAATAAAAAAGTATTACATTGAATTTAACTCAATTTTGTTGTATTTGCAACATAATATAGAAGAAGAGGTTGAATGAATTGAAATATGTTCTTTTTGTCGCAGGTATTCTAATCTTAACGCTTGGTATTTCCCTTACCATTCAATCTGAACTGGGTACTTCACCGTTTGACGCACTGCTGGTAGGGTTGTCACAACATGTAGGCCTAAGTGTAGGAAGCTGGGAAGTCATCCTTGCTTTCCTGTTAATCGGATGCAATTCACTGTTGAAGCAGCAAAAACCCGAACTTCTGGGTCTCATCACCGCATTCATTACAGGTGTCGGGATTGATATCTGGCTTTATGTATCTGATTTCTTGATTACGCCCGAAGTTTGGTACACCAAATTAATGACTTTTGTCATTGGTTTAGTGATCATCAGTATCGGCACAGCAATCTACTTACAGACTAATTTCGCACCCATTCCGATTGACCGCTTAACATTAATCCTGCATGAACTCACTCGAACTCCTTTATTTATATCGAGAACATTCATTTACCTTGTATTTTTGATTCTGGCCTTTCTGCTCAGTGGACCGATCGGGATTGGAACGTTGCTAACCGTATGTTTTGCAGGTCTTCTCCTTCAGTTCATCATGGGCCATACGAAAAAGAAAATAGATCGCATATTAACAGACATGGATACATCGTCGAGCACTGAGCATGAGAAAGAACATTCGATCTAACGAGTGTACACCGTCTACACAATAAAAAGCTGGATCAGAGGTTTCAACCCTGATCCAGCTCACTAAACGTTCTTTCTACCTTTACGGCTCAATTCCCCATATCAGCTGACCATTCACATACCCGGTGACCTTATCATGGTTTGCGAACTGACTGCCAGATGCCTTAAACGAGTAATCGTTAGTCTGGGTGTAATTCGACCAATTGTTTTTGGAAAAACGAGCTTGAATCTCTGCGCTCTGGCCTGCATTCAGCGTCCCCGCAGCACTTGTAAAGCCCACTTCCAGATAATGATCGGCTCCGGCTACTGGAGTCGCAAGTTTAACGAATTGACTCGTTACATTCCCACTACCCATACTGGCCCAGTCGGACCAGAAACTCTGAGCTTCCTCCCCGTCAATGGTATAGTAATACCGGAGTTTTACATCACTTAACGGAATAGCCGAATTGCCTGAGTTGACCAATTTGAACTTGGGTGAGACGCCGTTGGTGGATGCACTCGTATTGCCGTTAAACGCTTGGATCGTCAAATCCCCGGCAGGTACAGTAACCGTGCTATCTACTACATTCAATGTAAGTTCAGCGTTATTCCCTCCATTAAAGTGAAAGGTTAATACGTTCTGGCCCAGCGGCAGTGTAGCAAGGTAGGAGTTGTTCAGAACAACAGCAGAGCTGGACGCTGTATAATTCTGACCTGTTACAAGCGTAGCATTCCCCTTCGTGATGCTTGTAAGCTGACGGCCATTTAGGGTGAGAGAGACGTTAATATCCTGCGCGGGATTCGTCGCTTTATCAAATGTTGCATTCACAGGAGAAATCACAGCATTCGTCCCCGGTGTTGAATCCACAATTTTGACTTTTAACACAGGGTCCTGGCCTTGATTAAAATCCAGAACAATCGAATGCTCGCCAACTGGCAATGTCGCCAGATAAGCTTTTTTCAGCAGCAATGTGCTTCCGTTCAAAGTATAGTCCGTCGTTGCGGTCAATGCATTATTGCCTGCCCGGAGAGCAGTCAACGTATTGCCATTCGCATTAACGGTTACGGCTTTGTCGCTTTGATTGGGTGTGTATTTGTCAAATTCAACGTTTACAGGTGTGATGGATGCACTGGGGTTAGGATTGTTAACTTTTAGATTCGGCAGCTCATCTAAAGTAATGACATAATCGCTTTGATAAAGCGTTTTCAAGGTTGCCGGGTAATTGAACGCAGAACTCATCAGATGCTCGCCATACCAAGGGCAGAAGTACAGCCATCCTGATTTCTCTTCGGTCAGATTCTTCACACTTGGAATAGTATCGTTCTCCGTCATGGCTACCATTTTCGTACCGTTCGTCAACTCAACAAGCTTATAGAATATCGAGGTAATCGCATCCTCATTCGGTACGCCAGACAAACCGTCATAACGGTTGTAGATCGTATTGTATTTATCGTATCCAACGAGATCTACCTGATCATCGCCCGGATACCAGGCAGGAGAAGTACTGTATACATAACTGTTGTAGGTCCAGATCAGATTGTGCAAGCCATACGTCTCGGTAAGTTCGGTATACAGCAGATCCCATAGCTCTTTGTACACTTCTGCGCCTGCCGAAGCCCACCAGAACCATGCACCTTCCCCGTTCAGCCCGCCGTTGCCTTCTGCTTCATGATATGGACGGAACAGAACCGGCACGTTGTTATCTTGCAAAATCAGCAATTGTTCTGCCAGATCCTCGATAGTCATCATCACGTATTGATACTCTTTCGTACCGGGAATTACCGCATTCGCTGTATTAAAATTCGTTTCTGTTGGTTTGTAGGTAGCCTCTTTCCAATCCACAAAGTCCCCGAGCTCATACGTATTGAAATTACGAGGTACATTGATATGCCAGGAAGCTGTTGCAATGCCTTCACGGTTATTCACCCAATCAATCATACGATCGGTTGTACCGTCCTCCCAACCATACAACGGATTATAGTTCATCAAATCAAAACCGCGGATAGCCGGATACTTTCCAGTAAGATCATGAATCCACTCGAATTCAAGCTCTGTATCTCCGTCATTCCCTCCTCCGTAGATTTCTTGCTGACCAGAAATAATGTTGTTTCCGTATACCTCCGTTAAATAATTCATCAAAATTTGAGTTTCCGGTGTAGCTTCAGGATCAGTGAGAACTGGTTGCACATTCAGGGGATCCAGATCAGCATGATCCACTGTGAAGGTGTCAAAATAAGCGAAGCCCCAACCAGCCTTTAGCTCAATCGTGTTGGTACCCTGGTTCAGCTTATGAAAACCAAAATCAAAATTCGACCACGTTGTTGTGTAAGGCAGCATATACGCCCCCTTGGTAACACCATTCACATTTAAATTTTGTGACCTTCCATCGGCACTGAGCTCCTGCATATATCGAGTGGAGATCGCGTACATGCCGGTTTCCGGGACAGTAACTGTGAAGGTTAATGTGCCAGAGTTCTGCATCCAGACAAATCCATCCCCCGAGAATCCGGGCTTGGGTTGTCCATAGATTGAAGTAACCACTTGAAGATCCGGGGTGAGCTGCGCATTTTCGCTTTCGATGGTGAACAGTGGGGTGTCTGCATGAACGGGCGCTGTCATTAATCCAAGCAGTAGGGCCAATGCCAGCATCATTGCGGTTGCCTTTTTGAGCAAATTTTTCATCAATTCCATCTTCCTTCCCAAGTGAAATATGATAATGAAATGTCAATGAACCCATTCATGATTGCGCTTTCATAGTAAACATAGCATGTGCATCAATATTTGTAAATATATGGTGAATGTAAATGTTAAAACTTCTTTTATACCAGTACTTTAAACACTTTTTCTCTAATTTCAGTGGACTTATGGTTTTTGACGAAAACGGTTCATAATCTCACAAAATCGGCTATGGAACTTAGACACATCATTTATTGTTTGTTTGGCAGAAACCCTGATAAAAACAAAAAAAGCATTCCGGTTCGGATGCTTTTCAAGTACTTTCTATAATTGCCCTTACTTATGTCTTCGGTCTATATCTCGGGCTCAACTTGCGGTTTCCTCGGCAGATATTTCCGTTAGTGAACAACGTTCTCCTGCCTTGCGTACCGCACGAATAATGCCCCCGTATCCCGTACATCGACACAGGTTCCCACACAGTCCTGCTTCAATCTGTTCTTGTGACGGCTCTGGATGTGCATCCAGCAATGCTTTAGTGGAGATCACCATGCCGGGAGTACAGTACCCACACTGGAAACCACCTTCCTCCACAAAAGCCTGTTGAATCGGATGCAGAGTGCCGTTCTCTTCGCCGTGCAGGCCTTCAATGGTCGTGATGTCACTGCCTTCACATTGATAAGCCATCATGAGACAGGAATTCACGGGCTCCCCATCGATCAGCACCATACATGCACCACAGCGACCAACTTCGCAGGATACTTTGGTACCCGTCAGCTGTAAATGAGTCCGGAGCACGTCGACAAGTCGGGTCGTTTGGGCGATCTCCAGATGTTTCTGTTCACCATTCACAACGGCTGTCCAGTTGTTTTCAAGTGGTTTACTCATGATGGACTCACTCCTTCCTGCAAAGGTACATTTAAAGGTCTGACCAGTTGTTCCCTCGGTACAGGAAGACGGTTAACCCATACGCCTGTCGCCTGATGAATTGCGGCTGTAATGGCCGGCGCAAGCGCTACGGAACCAATCTCACCGATGCCTCTCGGGCCGAATGAATCACCCTCGGGCAAATCTTCAATAGCCTCAACCTCCAGATTTGTATGGATATCCTGAATGGTTGGGATCAGGTAGGTGTCAAGATTCGTGGTTACATAGCGGCTGTCCTGCATGACCGCATCCTCGCTCAACGTAAATCCAAGGGCCATGACACTGCCGCCTTCAATCTGTCCAATGAAGCCCATAGGGTTGATAATCGGGCCTGCCGCCACAACATGGCGTGTATCCAGCAGCTTGGTTTCGCCGGTCAAGGTATTCACTTCCACCTCTGCCGCAACAGCCGCGTACGTATACAAATAATGACCACCTACCACGTTGTCCGGTGTAGTTGGGTAATCAAACTTTGTATCGAAAATCCATTCATCGGCATCGCCCTGCATGACAAGCTCCGCATACGAAACCACAGCACATGAGCGAACTCCTTCTTTTGCTACAGAATCGAACCCAGCTTCAGAATCTTGATCTACTCCCTTCAGCGCCTGCATTTTCTCCTTCTCGCTCGTTCCTTCCCCTTGCCCAGCTGTTTCCACTTCAGGAGTTTCACCAGGAAGCTGGTCTTTACGCCATACACCGCCAGGTCCTGTCACCAGTTGCTCCGCCGGAATGCCCGACATTTCAGACGCGACAGTGAGAACACGGGAACGAAACGGAGTCTGCAACCGCTGCAGAGCCATCCAGGCCATGGTTGTTGAACGCGAAGCAGTACTTGACCCGCTGTGTGGCACACGATCCGTGTCTCCAATGATGATACTGAGATCCGACGTACTGCATTGGAACAGATCACATAGCATAATTTCCAGCGTTGCAACGAGCCCCTGCCCAAATTCCTCGTAGCTGAACGCCACCTCAATCTTGCCTTCGTTATTCAGGGACAGACGCCCTCCCGCAGGGTCCGGAATACCGTAACCGAGCCCTGCACCGTGCATCGCGATGGCTGCTCCAACACCACGTTTGATCCAGGGCGGCAGAGAAGGATCTGCCGGGGGACTTTGATGTTTTTTCCATAATTCGGAACGATCCAATGCCTCCCATACTTGGGACAGTCCATCTGTGACCAGAATCCGTTGGTTTAGCGGCCCGGGATCATTCTTTTCCCTCATATTGCGTCTGCGGAATTCCCAAGGGTCCATGTTCATGATTGCTGCCAGCCGATCCATCTGACCTTCCATGGCAAAAATCGCCTGGTTCCCGCCAAATCCGCGAAACTCACCTGACAGCCCATTATTCGTGTATACAGATACGCCTTCCACATCCACATTCGGAATGGCGTATGGTCCAAGGCAATGCTCGGTACAGAAGTTCAGCACGGGTGCACCAAGTGTGGCATACGCTCCGGTATCCGCTGTAATACGGACTCGATGCGCCTGTATGATGCCTTCTCGACTCATGCCGGTCTGCATTTCAATTTTCATCGGATGCCGCTTCAGTCCTGCACGGACGGATTCTTTGCGTGAATTATGCATTTTCACAGGACGTCCGCATCTCAAGGCCAGCAATGCACCATAAGGCTGTACGTTTAGTTCATCTTTTCCGCCAAATGAACCACCAATCGGTGAAGACACCACCCGGATATCTTCTTCAGGACAGCCAATGATGCGCGCAAGCTGCATTCGGTCTTTATAGCCATGTTGCGTTGCCGCGTACACATTCAGCCGCCCCTCTTCGTCCGGGACAAACAGGCCACCTTCTGTCTCCATGTATGCATGCATCTGGCGAGGCGTATAATACGTCTCTTTCACGATATGATCACATGTCACAAAGGCTTCCTCGGCGTCTCCACGTTTGATTTCCGTGCGATGCAGCACATTACCTGGACCATGCTCATGCAACTCTGGTGCGCCGGGAGCCAATGCAGCATCTGTACTATCCAGTGGCGTAAGTTCTTCATACACTACCCGGATCGCGTCCAGTGCGAGGGCCGCACGTTCCGGAGAATCCGCAGCAACCGCTGCAATGGCGTCACCGACATAACGCACGATATCCTCACAGAACACAGGCTGGTCCGGGGTCGCAATGCCAAAACGATTCAGACCAGGCACATCTTTGGAAGTCAGGACCGCGTACACACCTTCCAACGCCTCAGCTTCCGAAGTATCTATAGACAATAGGCGAGCATGAGGATATTCGCTTCGCAATACTCTGCCATGAATCATGTCAGGTAGCGTCATATCCGTCAGATATTGAAGCTGGCCAGTTACTTTGGGTGCCCCATCTGGCCGCAGGTGCCAGCGTTTCCCGCTCTGTTCCCGATTCAGCAGCATGATCCCTCTCCCCCTTTGTTTGATCGAATTCTTCTATTCGTGAAGTGCTTCCCATAGCCCGGCGCCAAGCATGTTGCCCGCGGTCTGCTTGCGATAATATTCTGTTGCAAATGCATCGCCATACGTCGTAAATTCACTAGCTACAGCAGCTGCGAGAGTCGCCGCTTGCATTACAGAAGCTTTGCCACGAAGAAGCTGTTGTTCAGACTCCAGAAGTCGCATCGCCATGCCTGAGCCCCCACCAGCTGCAATCGCAATCTTGGTCCAGCAATTATCCGAGTCCATCTCTCCATACAACGCAACCGTCACCAGCGATGCACTGAACGTCTCCCGTCGACACAGCTTGCGGTAAAAGGAAACTGCTCGTGTAGCAGGTATGTGCTCACCCACCACATCGAACATAGATGACGGTCTCATCGGAATATGAATGGAAATCAACACATCACCTGGATTCCGACTTCCATCCCATCCACCTCGAAGCCAGGATGACACACTGCGGATCTCAATGCCGTTGTCAGTCAACCAGTGCAGCTCCGCATCATATACAAGCAAAGCAGGCAACGTATCTCCTACTCCGGATACAATATTCCCGCCAATGGTTGCCACATTGCGAATGGAAGGAGCAGCAATTGCATTCACCGCTTCTTGCAGGATGGGTAGTTGATGCAGCAAGGCTTCTGTTGCACATTCCTTTAATCGGGTCATTGCGCCAATGACCATCTCATCTCCCTGACTTGATATACCGCTCATTTCAGGAATACGAGCCAGGCTAATCATGTGTTCAGGAGCAGGAACCAAGCCGCCCTCCCACTGGGTTCGCAGTAATGTTCCGCCTGCCGTGTAACAACATATTCCCTTCATTCTACTTCTCAACGTTTGCAGTTCTTGCAGATTCTCAGGCTGCCATACCGATGGCATGGCTCCAGAACCGTATGCCGGTATTACCATCGCTGCATCCCCTTTCTCTCTCTTCCATGAGCAGGATGTGATTAGCCCAACGCTATTGATGACATCACTGGCACACTGCCCATGCGTGTCCTCATCACGCCAATTCAACCGTCTGATCCAAATTAATTCTTCAAATCATATGAGAGTTCAGCAACAACGTCAATTACCTTTACATCGTTTTGGATAAATGTATAAATCCCGTGTTCTAATTGTGCTTGATGCATCATGATCTATCGAAAGCTAACACAAACTTTCATTCATCACATGATAAAAGAAGGCAAACAGGCCAACCAGAATGCCTGGCTGACCTGTTCATGTCATTAAATTAAACATAATTATTCATCTTCTCCTATTCATGAGTCTTTCTTATTCGATTCAAATACATCATTCAAAATGCGTTCCAATTCCGGTTCCGTATCCGCATCCCAGAAACGCTTCTCAGGCAAAGGTACATGTATACCTGAATAGTTGGCACTGCGCATAATCTTGCGCGCCCCCTCATCTCCATGCAGAGACAACAGCGGCCCGAACATATGGGAGCGAAAAGCGACGGGTGGCTTTCCCCCCTCTCCGTCGGTAGCTGCGACATAGTCACATAGCTTGTGGCTAGCCAGTGCTGCAGTCACACGATTGATATCCTGTGCTTGTAATAAAGGCTGATCCCCCAGCAGCATGAGGATGCCCTCCGGTTTATACTCCAGGGCTGACAATACGCCAGAATGGAGAGAATTGGCCATACCACTGGCATAGTCAGCACAGACTACAATTCGAAGTCTGGCTGTAGGATGATACGTATATGTGGCAGAATCAAACCATTTTACTGGCAACCATGCCAACGAATCTTCCGGTTTGACCACACAGACCACTTGTTCCAGATCCGAATCCAGCGCAGCTTCCAGTGACCATGCAGCCAGGGACCTCCCGTCAGGCATGACAACCGAGAGTTTATCCCGACCAAGGCGAAGACTCTTACCTGCCGCCAGAACAATGCCCGTCATTCGCATGTGCAACGCTCCCCTTCTGTACCTCAGAACTCAAGGAAGAAACCTTATGTTTGCATGCGATCAATTCAGCTGCAATACTGATGGCAATCTCTTCTGGACCGTCTGCCCCGATACTCAAGCCGACGGGAGAATGAATATGTTTCAAGGATGGTAAACCATCTAGGAGGCGGGCCGTTCGTGTTTTCGAACCCATGATGCCAAGATACGCATACTCAGAGTCCACTAACATCTCCAACAGTTCACGTTCGCGGGGGAAATTGTGACTCATTAAAATCAAATAATCCCCTTTGTTCACGTCTAACAGAGGCATAATCTCACGCGGGAATCCCACTACTAGCTCAGCTTCAGGGAATCGTTCCGAGGTGCATAAGGACTCTCGCCAATCCGCTACCACAACACGAAATCCTGCCGATCGGCTAAGTCTGGCAACAGGAATAACATCATTCCCGGCTCCGATGATAATCAGGCGAGGTTTAGGAGCGTACAGCGAAGTAAGTTGCTGCGGGAGGCCCCAGGGATTTTTTGAAACCGCATCGGTTGTCGGTATGTCAGACTCAGAGATATATTGTGAATCAGTGGACAGATGGGAAGAATAAGATCCGTTTGACGTAGTTGGTACCACTTCAGGCACGAGTGTAAGGCGAGGTATGTCGGGAGAATGTGGTGTTACAGCCAAATGTTCATGCTTAGTATTCCCTCTGCTGAGCTGTTCTTCAGCCTGCATTGGCCCTAAATTATGCTTCGCCACGCGATCATGACGAAGCACAAGCGAAGGGCGCAAGATTGGCTCGTGCCTCGTGTCCGCAGGCTCAGTCCGTTTCCAATCATATTCCACCCTCGTATAATCATCTTGGAACGTTCGGGTTAACGCTGTTGCAGCCCCGGATTGCAAACACTCATGCATTTCCTGCAAAGTAGATCGGAGTTTACCACATACAGGTTCAAGCAACACAATAACGAGTCCGCCGCAGCCAATCGCCTCACCCCAGGACAGATCATCCTCGGGACGCATGTCGTATTCCGCGAATTCCATCTGCTTCGTATCCAGCACACGGCTCACCCGGGCCTGAAGGTCACTCTCCAGGCATCCCGGACTGATACTGCCATACATTTGGCCATCCTCGGTCAACAGCATAGAGACTCCCTGCTTACGGTAGGCATGACCCTCTACCTTGATTGCTGTTGCGAGCACGCAGCGCGTTTCACAGGCTGCAATTGCACACAGATCATGCATTTCCATATCGGTCTCCATCCTTTCTGGAATTGCATAAGCTTCCTTCGATCAGATACGTTTCATCAATCTCGCAATGCTCTTATCCGACTCACGAAGCACAATGCCACGATCAATCGTCTGAATCTTACGATTCTTGAGCACGATACTTCCGTCAATAATAACGGTATCCACACAGCTACGTGTTGCGGAATACACTACGCGGGAATAGACATCCGTCTCATAGGAAGGGTACGTGTGGAAATCATCCAGATCCAGCAGCAGCATATCTGCCTTTTTGCCCACTTCGAGACTGCCGATTTCCTTCGACATGCCGAGCACCTCTGCACCACCCATGGTAGCCATGCGCAATACAGTCCGGGCATCCATCACTGTTGGACCATGAGGAATCTTCTGCATCAGAGCTGTGAGGCGCATTTCCTGAAACATATCCAGATTGTTGTTGCACGCGGCACCATCGGCACCAATCCCAACCGCGATCTGACGATTCAGCAGATCTGGAATATCAGCTACCCCGGAGGAAAGTTTCATATTCGATCCAGGGCAGTGAGTGACTTTGACACCGCGCTTGCGGATGATCTCCTTCTCTTCCTCACTCAGCCATACACAGTGTGCCAGCACCAATCTGGGGGTAGCCAGACCGATATGATCGAGGTATACAATGTTGCGCATCCCGCGTTCGTGTTCGACCAGTTCGATCTCTCCGCGATTCTCGGAGGCATGGGTGTGAACTTTGACATGATATTTATTGGACAGGTCGCGCACTTCTATCAGTAATTCCTCGGTACACGATACAACGAAGCGTGGACAGAAAGCATATTGAATGCGTCCGCCGCCAAATCCGTTCCATTTCTCCAGCAGATCCACACTCTGTTGCAATGAAGTTGCTGTATTCTCACGCAGGGGTTCTGGAACCTCGTCTCCATGATCCATCATCACCTTGCCGGAGATGACCCGGATGCCGCTCTGTGCCATCGCCTGAAACGCCGAGTCCGTGTGATGTACCGTCTCCATATCCAGAATGGTCGTCGTTCCGCTGGAGATCAATTCGCCAAGTCCAAGCATCGCAGAATAATATACAGACTCCTCATCATGCGCTGCTTCCAGTGGCCAGATGCGCTGACGGAGCCAATCCATCAGTTCCAGATCATCCGCACGTCCACGGAACAAGGTCTGACACAGATGAATATGCGTCTGGATAAAGCCTGGCAACAACACTTTACCGCGAGCATCAATGACTTGATCAGCTTGAACGTCGATGTGTGTTGCAATCTCCTTAATTTTGTTATCCTCAATCAACAGATCTCCGATGAACACTTCCTCTTCTGCATTCATCGTCACAAGCTGTGCGCCCTTCAGCAGGATTGTTCCCATGCCAATCTCCCCTATCTGTGTCTGTCTGTATCGTTCAACTCATAGATATTTACACTTGCCCTCCGATGACAGACTAACCTTCCGATCGCTGTCTGTTACCATCCGATAGCCATACCATCGCCTCTAGGATCTGCTGCGCCGCTAATCATGCCGTCCTCCCGAATGACAATGCCTTGCGACTGTCCCATTATCCCGTCCCACGGCGCTCTGGCTTCAACGTTATGTCCCCACTGGGCAAGGGTTGCACATACGTCATCATGATATCGGTTCTCCACACGCATCGTATCGCCTTCTTCACCCCAGGTACGTCCGTACACCCAACGTGGCAGGCTGATCGCTTCCTGGATGTTGAGCCCGTAATCAAGCACTCCGGTAAGCACCGATAATTGCGTCTGCGGCTGGCCTTCTCCGCCCTGCGTGCCCACGAGCATATAAGGTTTGCCATCTCGTGTAACGAGGCCCGGCATCAGGGTGTGGAATGAGCGTTTGTTCGGTTCCAGTACGTTGGCATCTCTCGGATCTAAGGAGAAAAAAGATCCCCGATTTTGCATAATGACTCCCGTATCTCCTGGAACATAGGCGGCACCGAAGTCGAAATACAGGCTTTGAATGAACGAAACGGCATTGCCTTCGCTATCGACAACCGCTGCATATGCCGTGTCCTGACCTATCGTTTTGGACAAAAATGGCTGTGCCACAGGTGGAGCAGACTGAATCTCATTCCACAATTGGTCTCCATAACCCTTGGATAACAGATGATCCAGCGGAATGTCCCTGAAATCCGGGTCTGTCAGATAACGGTCACGATCCCGAAACGCCTTTTTCACCACTTCCGCCATCAGATGATAGAATTCAGGTGAGGTACGTGCTACAGAGGATAGATCCGTATGCTCCAGCATATTTAACATCATCAGCATCGAGAATCCCTGTGAGTTGGGCGGCATCTGATGAACTTCATAGCCACGATACCCCGTGCTAACGGGTTTCACCCACTCGCCACGATGACCTGCAAAGTCCGCCGGTGCAAGCATGCCCCCATCCTCACGAATAGCCGAAGTCAGACGATCCGCAAGCTCTCCTGTATAAAAAGAGTCTCTTCCCCCCGTCTGAATCAGACGAATGGAGGTAGCGAGTTCAAGCTGAATCAATAGATCGCCTTCCTGCAAAAGTGTACCCAACGGGGCAAATACCGCTCGCAGCGGTGTATGCCCCATAATGAGATCTTCATCCCTTTCCATCCACAGGCGGAGATTTCGGGATACAGGGCATCCTTTTTCCGCATACTGTGCTGCGGGTTCAAGCAGTTGCTCCCACGGTAACTTACCGTACCGGGACCAGACTTCCCACCAGGCATCCACCATTCCAGGGACCGTAATGGCACTAAGCACACCACGCTGGGGGATGGCACTCATGCCCATCGCTTTGAACGTATCGGCATGAATGCCTGCGGCTGAGCGGCCACTTCCGTTATAAGCGGTAATCTCACCGCTGGCTCCATCATGAATCAGGAAGAAGGCATCCCCTCCAAGTCCAGTCATATGCGGATATACCACACCCAGAGCTGCACTGACCGCAACAGCAGCATCATAAGCATTCCCGCCCTGCTGGAGGATAGAACTTCCAACTGCACTCGCCAGATAATGAGGAGAGGTGACCATGACCTCTCTGGAGATTGGCATCTGGTTTAACATAAGGCACCCTCCTTCCCTGCATACACATCCAATGCGGCCTGCACTGCTTCACCGGCAGGTAGTACATGACGATGACGTAATAGAACAGCTTCCAGCGCTCCGAGCACATGAAGTACGTTCTTGCGCTGGCAACTGAATCCCATTGTACCGATCCGCCAGATTTGCCCTTTCAACGGGCCGAATGAACTGGCAATCTCAATGCCGAAATCGCTCAGCAACATGCTGCGCACCGACTCACCATCGATCCCCTCCGGAATCGTGATACAAGTAACCACCGGAAGTTTACTGGACATATCCCCATACAATTGCAGTCCCATTCCCTCAATTCCGGCGACCAACGCACGTTCATTCACAAGATGTCTCTGGAATCTGGCCTCCAATCCTTCCTGCAGCAGAATGCGCAATCCTTCGTGAAGACCGTAGAGCATGGAGGTGGCCTCCGTATGGTGGTTCAACCGTGCTGAACTCCAGTAATCCTGCAATTGGCTCAGGTCAAAATAATTACTGGCAATCGTGCGGCCTTCTGCCCGTGCACTGGTTGCATCTCGCAGTCCGCGTTCAACTGTTTTACGGCTCATCAGTTTCTGCTCCACACGACTGTTGTACGTGAGAGGTGCCATCCCCGAAGGAACAGACAGGCATTTCTGGGTGCCGCCCATCACCGCATCCAGATGCCAGGCATCCGTCTTCACGGGCGTGCCACCGATGGTCGCCACAGCATCTACAACGAGTAATATATCGAGTTCGCGACAGGCTTTGCCAATCTCGGCAAGGGGCTGCATCTGCCCCGTGGAAGTTTCACCGTGAACCATCGCAACCAGACTCGGTTTATGGGTATGGATCGCCTTGATCACTTCTTCCGGATCAAATACCGTTCCCCATTCCGTTTCGAAGAAGACGACCTCCGCACCACAGCGTTCCGAGATCTCAACCAGCAGATGTCCGAATCGCCCATAGATCGGGACGAGAACTTTGTCACCGGGCTGAATCAGACTGACCAACACGGCTTCAATGCCTGAACGGGATGTGCCATCTACTGGATAACACCACTCGTTATCTGTCATATATAGCTCACGCAGCATCGCCATTGTCTCATTCATCAAAGATGTGAACTCCGGGTCAAACTGACCCAGGATCGGAAAGGATAATGCTCTTAGCACACGCGGATCAACCTCAACGGGGCCCGGGGTCATAATGGTCCGCAAGGACGGAGATAACTCTTTATAGTTGGACATCTTCATTCAACTCCCGTAACCGTATTTATAGAGTAGCTGGACCAGAACCCGAAAACCGTGCATCAGATCTGCTTCAGCTGTATATTCAAGTGGATTATGACTAATACCATCCTGGCTCGGCACAAAGATCATCGCTGTCGGACAAGCCGGCTGAAAAATCTGCGAATCATGTCCGGCACCGCTTGGCATGGGCCAGTAGGACAATTGCTCCTGCTCACAGATGTTTTGAATGTCCGAGATCATCTGCGCATTCATGGGGATGGGTGTGACAGATAGATGTTCTTCCCAGTCCAGTCCGAGCTGCTGCTCGGCTGCGATTCGACTAAAAGCCTGGAGCATATCCTGCCAGCAGCGATCAATACTCTCCTGCCGGATATGACGAATATCCAGTGAAAACACCGCCCGGGCTGCAACCACGTTCCCAACACCCGGATCGGCCGTGATTCGCCCAACCGTGGCTACGAGCGGTTCGCCTGCATTCAATGCGATACCTCTTACCGCAGTAATCATCTCGGCAGCTCCGGCAAGTGCGTCTTTGCGCCAGGACATCGGCGTCGTTCCTGCGTGATTCGCTTCCCCGCTTACGGTGATACTGAACCGCTTCTGACCTACAATGTCGGATACGACTCCAATTGAATGTCCAAGACGTTCCAGAACCTGACCTTGCTCAATGTGAAGCTCAATAAAGGCACCGTAATTTTTCGCGGCAGGTCTATATGCACTATCGGGTCCAAAGCCCGCATCACGGATCGCTTGTGCAAAAGTAATGCCGTCTTGATCCTTCAAATGCTCTACGTCCTCGAGAACTGTCATTCCTGTTATACTGCGCGAACCCCAATACGCGAAAGGGAAACGACTTCCTTCTTCCTCACATAGGGATACCACTTGAAGTGTGCGTTTCGGTGCTCCAAAATGCTTCTGTAAATACTCCAATGCAAGGACTCCCGCCACCACACCGTATGCACCATCATATTTACCGCCGTGCACCACAGTATCAATATGTGATCCGGTCACAATCGGTAATGCTTCTGCACCAGTTGTTGATTCCTTGCCCTCGCCCTTCAATGTGCCATATAGATTACCAGACTGGTCAAACTCGGGAGACAGCCCTTTCTCCTGCATCTTGGCTGCGAGGGCGTGCTGTGCTTCACACCAAGCCGAGTCATATAACAGTCTTGTAACGCCACCCTGTGCATCCGCACCATATGTCGAGAGCCAGTCAAGCATGGCTTGCAGCTCCACCTGTTCCACATTCGGCCAAGGAATAGGCGGATTATTCGTACCGGATGATCGGTATACTCCAGACTCTGTCATGGCGTCTCCTCCGTTCCCACCTCGATGGGACTTGAGGAGTAGGCTACGATGTGCCGCCCGATAGGTTCAGGAGATAATCCGGATTCCGAGTTATATACCTCCTGCCCACGGCAGAACACGTCTGTAATGCAACAGTTAAATGTACGTCCCACATAGGGGCTCTGTTTATGCATATAGAGCAAATCCTCCGTGTTCAGGGTTGTGCTCTTCTCCCAGTCAATCAGGACCAGATCTGCATCCTTGCCAATCGCAATCTCTCCTTTGCTCTCCAGACCAAGCCTTCTGGCAGGTTGCAAGGAGAGCACTCTTCCGAGCAACGGGAGGTCGATATTGCGCTGAAGATGTCCGTCCTCCAGCATGATCAACAATGTGCTTTGTGCTCCGGATATACCGCCCCAGATTTCAAAAAAATTATCGGATAGTTTCATGGATGGCGGACATGGAGAATGGTCTGAAGCAATAACATCAATTAATCCTGACGTCAGTGCATCCCATAACTGCTCCTGTTCGGAGGAGCTGCGAAGAGGTGGAGCACATTTTGCTACAGCTCCCAATCGGACCACATCCTGATCGGTCAGTGTCAGATAGTGAGGACACGTCTCCGAAGTGACGTCTTGCCCACGTCGTTTTGCCGCTGCAATCAAGTCCAGCGCTTCCCGGGTGCTAATATGCACAAAATGCAGCGCACAACCGGTCAGTTCACTATACTTCAACGCCCGGGCAACCGCGACGACTTCAGCTTCAACAGGACGGGACCGGATATAATCCATCGGTTCAGTCTTTCCCTCCGCAATGCTTCTCGCAGCGAGTTCGGCAACGATGCCTTCGTCCTCTGCATGAAGTGCCAGCACACGGTTTAATTTTGCAATTTCATGCATCCCGTCCAGCAGTGTACGGTCATCAGCTCTCGCAAAAATGTCTTCCCCTTCTCCACCCGGCTCGGACATAAATGCCTTGAATCCGGCAGCACCCAACCCTGCCAGTGGAGCAAGTTCATCACGATTGCCGGGAACCAAGCCTCCCCAGAACGCATAATCGACATAGGATTGGTCTGCGGCTGCTTTCTTTTTCATCTCCCATGCTTCCGGCCGTGTGGTTGGTGGTACGCCGTTAAGTGGCATATCGACGTAGGTCGTGATTCCCCCGGCGGCAAGAGATGCCGATCCAGACCTAAATCCCTCCCAACTGGCGAGTCCGGGTTCATTGAAATGCACATGAATGTCCACCACGCCCGGCATAGCCGTAAGGCCATCAGCTTCAATGATCCGAGTCGCTTCGCCAGCGGCGAGCTGCGTGGATATCGCTGTTATTTTCTCACCAGTAATGCCGATATCCAGTTCTTCTACGCGATCTTTCAGCACCACCCGGGCCCCCCGAATGATGGTATCAAATGTTGTCATGTGGATGACCCTCCCCTGAATCAGAACCGGATGTGTGCATTTTCAGCTTCCCCGGTATGTACTGTAACCTCCTGGAGCAATCAATAACGGAATATGGTAATGGCTTGATGCATCAGATACGGCAAAACGAATTGGAACGACCGTCCACAGTGCCTGCCCCAACTCTTCCAACGAACGCTGTGCGTAATAACTCTCGACATGGAATTGAAGCTCATATATCGCTTGCTCCAACTTGCCTCCATCCAGCAGCGGCGCATCCAAACGCCCATCCGCATTTGTTACCGACTCAGCAACTTTTATCTTGATTTCCTGCTCTCCATCCCTCTTCAGGATATACAGTTCGATCCGAACACCCGCAGCAGGGACGCCTTTGGATGTATCCAGGACATGTGTTGTAATTCGTCCGCCAGATATCGACATTAGACGTCACCTTCTTTCGAGGAATCACGGCCGTCTGCTCCCAGATCATCTCTTGTCATCGAGAAACCCTGGAATCCGTATGGCGGTCTCGGCTCGGTAAACACTTTGCCTTCCCCCTCTTTTACTTCCTCCAGCACCGTCTCCCAGGTCCGATTGTTGGATTCAAATGAAACCTCACTTAACTGCTCAAATCGAATTAACAATCTTCGTCCAATCTGATAGATCAGATGTTGAATAGAAGCGGATCGACACTCATGAAATACAGCAGCAGCCAAATCTCTGACTTGTTCCGCCGCCACATACCGTCCGCGCTGATCGTCGATGCCATCCCTCGGATTTTCATAACGCCAATTGATGTTCAGGAATATAAATAACGGTCGATCCCTTGTCTCTGGAAGAGTGGTATATTCATCCTGCATGAATCCGGCAAATTCACTGCCTTTGACCTTGATTAGTCTCAGATCGGCTACACCACTGAAATGGTTGCTCAGTTCAATCAAGCCACTGGTTCGTTCTGCTTCCACGGCAGCTGTCGCGCGATCGTTCTGCGAATAACGAAATACGAGCGCACTCGGTCGATAGCTTCCTTCCAATCCAATCGGTATATCTTCAAAAGGAATCTGGTCCGCTGTCATCTGAACCTTGGTCATCTGCGGATACGTCTCCAGAAAACGCCGACTTACCAGTGCAAGAAATCCTTCCACCGTTGCCCCTGTGTATTCCGCTGCATGTGTGAGAATGAAGTTTTTCATTGAATCGGTTGCCACCACCAGCGAATTATCCCCTTCTGCAAAAGAAGGTAAGAATTCATCGCCCTGCACAGCAACCTTAATGTTTAATCCAAACAGAATATTACTGCGTCCCATGAACGGAGATTCCGGGATCGACTGTATGCCCGTCAGCGGCTTGGCGTAGGAACGATACATCCACACATCCCCTTTGCCGTAATACATGGTCCGCTGCTGCACTGCGGCTGCCTTGCTCACGAACTCATGTTCATGACCGATCTGTGCGAGCCACTGCTCCAAGCGAATACCTGCAATTTTGAATACTTCCTTTAAGGCAGTCTCGAATTCTTCTTCCCTGCCTCGGCGATGACGTTGCCGCATGGATTCGAGGATGGAACTTGCGGTATGGCCTTTGACGGCCAATATGAATGGAAAGCCAAATTGGCTTGTATATGCTTTGTTTAATTGTTGAAGTTCGTTGAATTGTTCCTGTGAAAGTGAATTTAGCCCTGCACCAGCTTGTTCCTGTACGGAATTGCTGCTCATGCTGATTCGTGCCCCAAGATCCGGGTGATTTCGAAGCAGTTGCAATTTCACCTGGTCATCCGATGCCTGAACCACACTCGTCATCACATGCATCATCTGTTCAAACGAATCGAAAGGTCGTGAAAGCCCGGAACGCTCAGCTACCCACGGTGATTCCTCAAATAAGCCGCCAAACGTATGCACGAACTGTGTGATAGACCAGTTGTTAACAAGTTTAATTAAGTCGCTCATGTTAGAACCTCCGGTCTGTTGTGGATTATTGTTCTTCATTCTAAGTGCCGTTCAATGTCGCGACAACAATATTTACGCAATTTTGTAATATAACATAACATCAGAGTTGCGATTTGTTTGCTATGCACGGCAAGGACATCTTTCGTTATCCTCAAACATAAAGAAACCGCACTCCATCAAGGGAATGCGGTTCCTGGGGGTCTAACTCGGTAGCATTGTCATGTTGCACAATGTGTGGTTTAGAGTTGGACATTGTGTGGTCTTGCAGCTGCTTTGTCCCGCACGAACTTGCGGAAGGTAAATACCAGCTTTAACTTAAGAAGGTCATTCGTTTTCTTAAAGTCCATTTGCAGCAAGCTGCCGACTTTCTCCATCCGATAAGTGACCGTGTTGCGATGCACAAACAGTTGCTTGGCAGCTTCATTGATCAGTCCATCATTCTCGATAAAGGACTCCAATGTATTCATCAATACCTGATTGGGGTCACCGTCCCTGGCAAGTAACGGTTCAAGTACTTTATTACAGTAGTTCTCCATGATGTTATCCGGTACGTGTTGGAACACATAGGCAAATTCGAGCATTTCAAATTGCAACGCACGGTCTTTCATGCCGAACCGACGAGCCAGTTGTCGTGTATCCAGGCACTCCTGGTATGCTTCACGGAGCGATTTGGGCTCATGTTTCATTTTGCTGATCCAGAAGCGTGGAGCCGGTGCTCCTTTCGCTTCTTGTGCTGCCAGAACATCACCGAACCGGCTCAGCAGAAAACTGGACAGCTCTTCTCCATAATCTCGCCCTGTTGGACAGGTGTAGATCGACAGAATGCCATCCTCGATCTGAAAATGCTGTGAGGCCGTGAATTGCATCAGCGGATTGTATTGCAATTCGCGATGAATCTGTTTAAGTAGCTTTCCCTCGGCAAATACAGTGGGTTCAAGCGTGATCAGCACACACTGATAGGTTCCCTGGAACAGATGGACACCTTTGTTCTCACTCATGGTGGTTAATTCCTGAACGGTCATTTTGTTATCCAAATACTGTGTAAGCAGTGTGCGCATCTCATCCTGCACGGTCGGATTAATGTGCTCACGATAGGTCATATCCATATAGAAGGCCAGTACATCGGCAGCCTGCTGGAACAATTCTTCTTCTGCTCGAAGCGATAGGGCTGAATCCGTAAATACAAGCAATGATCCGTATTCTTCATCATTTTGCTTAATCGGTACGCGGTGACAGCTTCCTTGATTCCATTTCACTCGATGCATGACGGATTTCCATGGCCATCCCTGAGTTACCGCATCCCCTGCAATGCCTTCACTGCCATAGAGCACATGTCCACGAGAACCAATGACTGCAAGCGGATAGTTCAACACTGTGGCAAGTTCGGCAAACACATTCCGGTGGGGCTGCTGTTGCAGCGCAAACTGCATTAATTTCTTTTGCTTCTGCACGACCTCATGCAGCAATCGGTTACTGCGTTCATGCTCAGCCTTGAACAAGGCATTCATCTGGTCGGAGAAGGTAAATTGAAAGGGAAGTTCAAGGAGCGGCAATCGAAGTCGATCAGCTTCCTCGACAATACCTTGGGGAATGGACTGCCAGAAACGTCCCAGCTTGATGCCGAGTCCTGCACAGCCGCGTTCATTCAAGCGTCGCATCAAACGTAATGCATCCGTCTCACTATCTTTCATAATAAAAGCGGTGGTGAACAGCATCTCTCCGGATTTGATCCAATCCGCGATATCAGGAGCGTCCATGACATTAACGGATTTCATCATCCGTGAAGTCCCTTCTCCACCAGCAACCAGTTTGGCCTCTGACAACGGGTATACCTGTAAAGCCTCTTTAACGGTAAGTTGCATGGACACTACCTCCCATATATATAACACGATATAATCTTATTCTGAATACCGAAACTAATTTTTTGCATAATTTTTCTAATTAAATCCATATTCATGTGTTTAACTTTTATTTGTTGTTAAGTATTATAACATCAATTTTCTAAATAAAGCTTACACGGTAAAAAAATAAAACCCATGACCTAATTACAGCGCACTTCCCTGTAATCGGCATAGGTTTTATAAGTTACTATGATCCACATAACGTTGAAGTAATCCATTTACACGATAACGGAGAGGGCAGAAAAAACCTGAAAAAGCGAAGCGTTCGCCTTTATCCCCGGATTTTCCCCTTTAAAAAAGGGAATCGAAAAAATCTGGGGATAACAGCGATTGGAGGGTTGTTCTGTCATCGTAGTGTCAGTGTAAATAACTTTTAGTTCAACTACGATCAGATCTCCAATGTTTCGTGATTCATCCATAATTTCATGCGGGATAATACTTCTTTGATATTCAGTGGTTTGCTGAGATAGTCCGAAGCGCCTGCTGCAATACATTTTTCCCGATCCTCTTTCATGGCCTTGGCTGTTAGCGCAATAATCGGAAGCTGGGTCATGCCAAGCCGTTCACGGATCTGTCGAGTGGTCTCATAGCCATCCAGTTCCGGCATCATGATATCCATCATGATGAGATCAGGCGTTACTCCTCCGCGTTCCAACAGTTCCAGACACTCGTATCCGTTCTGCGCTGAAATAACATTCATGCCGTATTGCTCAAGAGCGTTAGCTAGTGCATATACATTACGTATATCATCATCAACGACAAGCACTTGGCGTCCGCTGAGCAACGCTTCTTCCAGAGGTGTTAATAACACATCCGATGGAGCTGTGGTCAATGAAGGGAGTTTGTTGATCTCCGGAGTGGTGCTAGCCACCTCATTCAGGAACAACCGGGATGTGTGCATGGTCTCAGGCTCATCCATTCTCAGTGGCAGGAACAGCGTGAATACACTGCCATGCCCTTCACGGCTTGTTGCTGAGATAGAACCTCCCAGCAGAGTCGCAAGCGATTGAGAGATGGACAAGCCTAGCCCTGTCCCCCCGTATTTACGAGCTGTTGCTCCGTCCGCCTGCTTGAAGGCATCGAAGATCTGCAAGAGTTTGTCATCTGCAATCCCGATACCCGTATCACTAACGGAGAAAGCAATCACATCTGTCTCTTGGCCTTTGGCTTCCGGATGAGCCAGACTCATGCTGGAGATCGTTAAGGCAACTTCACCCTCACTGGTGAACTTGAATGCGTTGGAGAGCAGATTTCGAAGAATCTGGTGCAATCTCATCTCATCAGTCACGATCGTTTCCGGCAAAGGACTTTGGAGCTGAATTCGGAAATCTATTCTTTTCTGCTCCGCTGTTTTCAAGAAATACTGATTCATGACTTCTGGCAGACTACCCAGATAGACATCATCGAAATCCACTTCCATCTGCCCGGCTTCCACCTTGGATAGATCCAGAATATCATTGATCAGACTCAGCAGGTCTTTACCTGACTTGTGAATGACCGAAGCATAGTTCTGCTCTTCACTATTCAGGTTTTGATTTTTATTTTCAGACAATATTTCGGATAAAATCAACATGCTGTTAAGCGGTGTCCGCAGTTCATGGGACATGTTGGCCAAGAATTCGGATTTGTACCCCGAACTAGTTCGAAGCTGATCTGCTACAACCGAGAGTTCATTGGCTGATGTCTCTGCAACATTCTTCTGTACTTCCAGGCGATCATTAAGCATATGAAGTTCTTCGGTCTGCATTTGCAGCTCCTCCGTCTGAGACAGCATCTCTTCGGTCTGAGCCTGAAGTTTCTCCGTTTGTGCCTGTAATTCTTCATTCAGAACTTGTGACTCGTCATACAAATGCTGTAACTCCATACGAGTGACGGTGGAGTGTAGTGAAACACCAAAAATCTCCGTCAGTTCTTGCATCAATTTCATGTCTTTCTCTTGCATTGGATTCATTGAGGCAAGTTCAATTACCGCAATCGTTCTGCCTTCGAACAGGACCGGCACAACAGTAAGTGATGTGGCAGATGCATGTCCAAGACCAGATGAGATTCGGATATAGTTTTGAGGCAGATCATTCATGCGCAAGACTCGCTTCTCCACAGCGCTTTGTCCGACAAGTCCCTCACCCGGGGCAAGCGACACTTTACCGAGCGAACGTTCTTTCTCTCCATCCGCAGCATATGCAGCTACCCGTAACAGTCGATTGTCTTTCCAGTAATATAGGACGCTATAAGGCACTTCAAACTGGATGGCAAGTTCGTTCAGGAACAAACGTGACAATCCCTCCAGATTGGTTGGGTTCTGCAAGAGTGTAGCAATCCCCGTAATTTGATCCTTGATGCGATTCTGTTCCTGCACTTCATCCAGCAACTTGTTGGTTTCATGCCCCAGGTCACCCACTTCATCATGGGTTCGCACCTGAATTCGCTGCTTCAGGTTTCCACCTTTGGAGATATCGCTGATCGTTTGCATAACATCACGTAACGTTTTGACAATATTGCCTGAAATTACGAACGCAGCGGTGACTGATAATGCTGCAATTATCCCCCATAACGTATACATTATCGTCAGTAGTGTGGAACTTCGTCTGGCGAGATCGGTTACTCTTGCTTCCGTCAGAGCAATTTCTGTGTTACGGAAGGTCGTAAGCTGAGATCTCAGCAGATCGATTTCCGTTTTACCCGGGTCAGATTGGAAGAACGCAATAACCTCGGCTTGATCACCTTGCTTTTTTAAGTTGACCGACGGTTCCCCAGCGATCTCAATCCAGCGTGTAATATGTGCTTTGATATTCTCCAGACTCTGCTGCTGTGAAGGATTGTCACTAATGAGAACATTCAACTGATCATAGTTGGAATTCCACTGGGAGAGGCCTTGGGAATAAGGCTCTAGGTAACTTTCATTGCCTGTAATCATGAATCCACGCTGCCCTGTTTCCATGTTCAAGACATTTTTTTCAATCGCGTTGGTCAGATTATGTACTTCCAGATCATGATGACTGATAAAATCATTTTCCTTCTGCAAGACATTAATTTGGGCCGTAAGAACCAGCAAGACAGCACCAAATAAAACCACAACAACAAGATAGCCCAAGAGAATTTTGGAGCGTATCGTAAATCTTCTCGTTTTTGACAACGCGGAAACCTCCAAATATATACGAATCCTATTCCATTTCAATACACCTGTTGCTTATGTAGTTTATATGTATACGTATAGCCTGACAAGCTTTAAGTTCATCGATTTGCATTAGAAAAACGACCTGCTTAGGCAGGTCGTCTTCATCAATGATTTTTATTCCTCATTTAGGCTGATTTTAGGCCTTTGGAGCGATCATTTTGGCTGGATCGACATACTGATCAAATTGCTCTTCGGTAAGCAGGCCCGTTTGTAACGTTGCCTGTTTTAAAGACAAGCCTTCTTTATGTGCAAGCTTCGCGATTTTGGCTGCATTCTCATAACCAATGTGCGGATTGAGCGCTGTAACCAGCATAAGCGAATTGTTCAGATTATATTCAATCTGATCCAGGTTAGGCTCGATGCCTACCGCACACTTGTCATTAAACGCAATAATGGAGTCCGCCAGCAGTTGCACGGATTGCAGGAAGTTATAGATGATAACCGGTTTGAATACATTCAATTCAAAATTACCCTGGCTTGCCGCGAAACCAATCGCTGCATCATTCCCCATGACCTGCGTCACCACCATGGTGATGGCTTCGCTCTGAGTTGGGTTAACTTTACCTGGCATAATGGAGCTGCCTGGCTCATTCTCCGGAATCCGGATCTCTCCCAATCCACTGCGAGGACCACTGGCTAACCAGCGTACGTCATTGGCGATTTTCATCAAGTCTGCTGCAAGCGCTTTAACAGCACCGTGCGCATACACAACTTCATCATGACTTGTAAGTGCGTGGAATTTGTTGGGTGCAGATACGAAATCTTTACCTGTATGCTTGCCAATCTCCTTGGCAGTGAAATCCCCAAAGTCAGGATGTGCATTGATTCCGGTTCCGACAGCTGTACCGCCGATCGCGAGCTCCTTCAGATACTGCACACTTTCACGAATCATGCGCTCGCTCTTGCCCAGCATGGCTTCCCAACCACTGATCTCCTGGCCCAGTGTAATCGGTGTAGCATCCTGAAGGTGAGTACGTCCAATTTTGATAATATCCTTGAATGCATCCGACTTGTCTGCAAAAGTGGCTTTCAATACCGCAATGGCCGGCAAGAGTTGATCTTCAACAGCCAGAACACCTGCGACATGCAGCGCCGTTGGGAATGTGTCGTTGGAGCTCTGGGACATGTTCACGTCATCATTTGGATGCAAACGCTCTTCCTTGCCCTTCTGCTCCAGAAGTTGGTTACCCAGATTAGCAATGACTTCGTTCACATTCATATTGGATTGCGTTCCGCTACCGGTCTGCCACACAACCAGAGGGAAATGGTCATCAATTCGACCTGCAATAATCTCGTCTGCTGCATAAGCAATCGCATCAGATTTGGCCGCAGATAATTTACCTAATTTATGGTTACTGGCCGCAGCACTTTTTTTCAAAATGGCAAGGGCACGTATAACTTCCATCGGCATATGTTCACGGCCAATCGGAAAGTTCTCCTTACTGCGCTGCGTCTGAGCTCCCCACAGCCTGTCGGCTGGTACTTTCATTTCGCCTAACGTATCTCTCTCAATGCGGTATTCCACTTGCTTGTCCTCCTCCAAAAAAATGGTTTGGGTCTCTACAAAGCTTGTGTATCTCGTCATATTATACATGATTTACGAGCAGGTTTTCACCTTTTCGACAAAATTGTAAGCGCAACGCAAAACGAGCGTGAATTTATTTTTGTGACGCAATTGGATACAGTCGGCTTGTCTGTTCGAACAATTCGCCTGGCTCCAGACCAATCAAACCAATTTCTTCCGCCGGGATGCCTTCAACATTCGGGGCATTAACCAGGTTCATCTGAGGTTCTGGACAGAAGAAATCGCCACCCATGTTATTGTTCCAGATCATCCAGTGCTTGTAAGATGTACCCACATCATATATAAGTTTGTCTCCAGTACGATGATCCGTAAGTTCCATATAGTTACGTCCATTCTGAGGCTCTGCGGTGTAATGATTATCCATAGCCGCAAAGAACGGACTAACTCCGTCTTTCTTCAACTGTTCTTCTTCTGGTGAAAGCGGTTGAAATTGTCCTGTTGGCAGGGAACGCTCATTCAATTCACGACGTTGTCCAATCGTAATTTTGGCCGTGTAATCCGAGGATTGGCTGTCCGGTGCAAATGGTACAGCAATCGCGGTGTGGAATGCAAACAGATTAGGCATGTATTCCTTTCCGTTGTTACGAACGATCAATTGCTGCTGAAGTCCTTGGCTACTCAAAGAGTAACGAAGCGTTACCGTGAACGTAAACGGCAGGTACTGATGGAATGTATGTCCTTCCTTCACGTCCTGGCTAAGCAGCACATAACTCTCCAGCTGGTCCGATCCATATCCTTCTATCTTCCACTCGGCATCATGTAAGAACCCATGCAAATGGTTGCCTGTTGCGGGTTCGTTCACTGGCAGTTGATAGACTTTACCATTCCAAGGAAAACGTCCATCTTCATAACGGTTCGGTGGGGAAAGAATCGGAATTCCATAGACCGCAGGTGCAGCCATGAACTCATCCATTTGATCCTGATCCGGCTCTCTCAAGTAACGGAATCCCTTTTCTGTATCACGGAAAGCGACGAGGTTGGCACCCACGCTTGGAATAACTGCCGCTTCAAATTGATTAAAACGAAGCCAAACGGCCGGAATCCCTCCAAATTGTTCTTCAAATGCTGCGTTTTGCTGTGTCATCGTTATATGTACCTCCTGCATACTAAGGTTATATTATACGGCTCGACTATATCATGCCCGAGCACAAAATACCAATCTATGATAGAGAACAAATTCATGATGGAAACACAAAAAAGGCAGAAAAAAGACAGCTGCAATCCGCTGCGGCTGTCTCGGGTACCATTCATATCAGGGTTCAATCAATCCACATATTTGCCGTGTTCCGGGACAGTGCTCTCTTCAAAGTCCAGATCAAGCTGCTTCAGGGACTCACTCAGCATATCACCGCTTAAAGCATGCCCATGCCCGGTAATCACAAGTTTCGGCTCGAGATGCCTTATATGCTGAACCGATTGATGAGCAGCATGCCAATCGGTGGTGAAATAAGACGGTGGGCCATGCAACTGTTTGTCCTGAAGCAACACACTCCACAGCGATTCCTGCTTCACTGTGATGATCGCATCTCCCGCAATCAGCAAACGATCAGCTTCCCGAAAAAGCGACACATGTCCAGGGGTATGACCTGGCGTATGAACCCATTCCCATCCTGATACGCCAGGGACGGAATGATCTTTGGGTAAGCTGAATACCCGATCATCCAGATTGATTGCCTCATTGGGATAAGCGAATGACAACCTGGACATTAGACCTCCACCTACAGAAGGGTCCGCTGGCGGGTAGTCTTTTAACCCCGTTAAATACGGAATTTCAAGCGGGTGAGCATACACAGGTACACCCCAGAATTGTTCCAGTTCGATAACGGTTCCGACATGGTCGAAGTGACCATGAGTCAATATGATCGCAGACGGTGGACCTTGAAAACGTTCTGCTGCAATCTGAACAATATGATCAGTGAATTTCGCCATTCCGGTGTCCACGAGGACCCAGTTCCTGCTTCCTGGCTCTCCGATGAACACGACATTAACGAATAGTGTGCGCAGACTCAGGATATCGGGCGCGACTTCTTCAAGCCCCGTCAACCCTTCTGTTATCAGATTGTCAGATGCCATTCACGGTTACCTCCCATTAGGCGGATTGTCTCTCTGGTTCCATTCATCTCGTAGACTTCCCTTTTCTGGATCATCTATTCAACATTTCCAATAAAATAGACGGTATACACCCTGTTTCGGGCATACACCGTCTAGTATAGTCATCGACACGCCACAATAGAACAAGAACATCTCGGCCTGTTAAGCCGGATATGCCTCCAATGCAGCATCAAGCAATTGATTGTACAAGTCGTCATCATTCTCAAGCAGCTCGTCCATACGCATCAGTTCATCTTCATCTCCGGATTGTTCCGTGAAATGCAAGCTATAGTCCCAGTCTTTTCCGTTCTTGCTCATGAAGGTAATTTCATACACTGACTTTCCACCTTCTGTACGGAAAACGGTATTCCCCACAAAACTTTTTTCATCTTCACGGCGCATTTCAGCACTTATAATCTCAATATTCACAATCATTCTCTCCTTTAATCTCTCATCTACAGTGGTTCTCCAACATTTTTGGTAAACCTAGTTTGGTAATTATTATTGGTTAATTGTACAATATATATCGTAGCAACGTATACCTTATTCAATGAAGGAACCCTTCTGAGTCCTTACATAGTTGTAATGAGGACTATAATAGCCAACAAGCTACGATATTATTATCACATTGGAGGAAAAAATAGCATGAATACTTTCGAAACGAATCTGCAGCAATATGCTGAACTGGCTGTTCAAGTCGGTGTCAATGTCCACCCAGGACAGACGCTCGTGGTTAACGCTCCAATCTCGGCAGCACATTTTGTAAGACTAATCGTCAAAGCCGCTTACGGTAAAGGCGCCAAATTGGTTAAAGTAAACTGGAGCGACGAATCGGTTACCCGTCTTCATTACGATCTTGCCCCTGATGAAGCTTTCTCCATTGAACCGAAATGGTTTGCTGCTGAAATGACTGAACTCGTTGAAGAAGGCGCCGCAGTACTGCACGTCATCGCTGAGAATCCGGATCTGCTGAATGGTGTCGCTCAGGAACGGATCATTACTAGCCAGAAAGTGCGCGGCAAAGCGCTTGAAAAATATCGTTCTTATCAGATGGCTGACAAATTCAGCTGGTCTATCGTGGCCGTTCCTTCTCCTGAATGGGCAGCCAAAGTGTTCCCGGATCTTCCGGAAGCACAGCAAGTGGATCGCCTGTGGGATGTTATTTTCAAAACGGTACGGATCGGTGAGCAGGATGCTGTTGCCGAATGGAAAACCCATTTGCAAAACCTGGATTCCCGTGCTGATCTGCTGAATAACAAGAAATACAAAAAGCTTCACTACACAGCTCCAGGCACAGACCTGACCATCGAACTTCCAGAAGGCCATATCTGGGTATCCGGTGGAAGTGTGAATGAACAAGGGCACGTCTTTATTGCCAATATGCCTACGGAAGAAGTATTTACAGCTCCACTGAAAACCGGTGTTAACGGCACAGTGCGCAGCACGAAGCCACTGAGCTACGGCGGCAACCTGATTGACGGATTCTCCCTCACATTTGAGAACGGTCGAATTGTAGATTACACCGCTGAGCAGGGACTGGATGCACTTAAAAACCTGATCGAGATGGATGAAGGTGCACACTATCTGGGTGAGGTAGCCCTTGTTCCACATCAATCACCAATTTCCGATACGAATATTTTGTTCTACAATACCCTGTTTGATGAAAATGCCTCCAACCATTTGGCTATTGGTAATGCCTATGCCTTCTGTCTGGAAGGTGGCAAAACGATGTCCAAAGAAGAGTTGATTGAACGTGGTATGAACTCCAGTCTCACTCATGTAGACTTCATGATTGGATCCGGAGAAATGAACATCCACGGCGTGACCTCCGAAGGCGCGGAAGAGCCGATCTTCCTGCAAGGAAACTGGGCATTTTAAAACGGTTTGATGTGATTAGGAGAGAGGAGTTTTTACTCCTCTCTTTCCTGCGTCAACAGATCGACATTCAATCATTGGAGGGAACACATATGTTAAGTTTTGAACAAAAACTGGATCGTTACGCTGAACTTGCTGTAAGAGTAGGGGCTAACGTTCAGCCCGGGCAAGTATTTGTTATCAGTGCGATGATTGATACCGCTGAATTCGTACGCTTGCTGGTGCGCAAGGGATACGAAGCTGGCGCCAAGCAGGTTATTGTAAAATACGGAGATGAAACCGTAAATCGCTTACGGTTTGAAATGGCTCCTGAGGAATCATTCCAAGAGCCACCCAAATGGCATGCGGCGGAGCTTGAAGAACTGGCAGCCAATAATGCAGCCTTCCTGACGGTATTATCATCCAGCCCGGACCTGATGAAAGGGATTGACCCGGAGCGGATCTCGACCCATCAGCGTACATTTGGTCAGGCAATGGCCAAGTACCGTCAGTATCAGCAGGCGGATAAAATGAGCTGGACTGGCGTAGCTTGCCCTTCACCGGATTGGGCAGCCAAAGTATTTCCGGATCTCCCTGCTGCTGAGCAGGTTAGCCAGTTGTGGGAAGCCATTTTTGCTGCGGTGAGAGCCGATCTGGAGGACCCTGTAGCAGCTTGGGAACAGCACATCGAACGACTGGAGACCAAAGCCGTTGCACTGAATAACAAGAAGTACCAGGCACTGCACTTCCTCTCTCCGGGGACGGATCTTACTGTCGAGCTTCCAGAAGGTCATATCTGGGCGCAGGCGGGTAGTGTGAATGAGCAAGGTACACCTTTTGTTGCCAATATCCCGACAGAGGAAGTATTCACCGCCCCAGCCAAGCATGGCGTTAACGGTAAGGTGTCCAGCACCAAACCGCTCAGTTATGGCGGCAGTATCATTGATCGTTTTTCACTCACATTCGAGAACGGACGCATCATCGATTTTCATGCTGAAGAAGGTCAGGATACGCTGGAAAGACTTATCTCCATGGATGAAGGGTCGCACTACCTTGGCGAAGTTGCTTTGGTTCCCTTCCATTCCCCGATCTCCGAGAGCGGCATCCTGTATTACACTACATTGTATGATGAGAATGCGTCGTGCCACCTTGCGATCGGCAGTTCCTATGCATTCAATATCGAAGGTGGCAAAACGATGTCTCCGGAAGAACTTGCAGCCCGTGGCATGAACACCAGCATCACTCATGTGGACTTCATGATGGGCTCTCCCGAGACAGACATCTACGGCATCACGGCAAGCGGCGAACGTGAAGCTATCTTCCTTAAGGGAGACTGGGCATTCTAACGGATACGGATGAGTTCTCTCCCGTAATGCATTTTCACTGAACAGTCGTAAAGGCTGTCTTGCAACCATGTGTTCACGGTTGGCAAGACAGCCTTTTATTAATTTTCTGCAAACTGTCCCCGAGGCTACACGTACTCTCCTCATTTGGTTTTTCTCGGACCAACCTCCCATTGTATCGTTTCCATATTATGTTGTAAAATGTAATGATACCAATGTTTGTGGAATGTTCACCAGAAAGGAGAACAAAATGGCCAATCGGCTCCAGTTACTACTCGCCTCAGATTTCCATAATTTAGGATCTGTACTTCAGGAAGAAGTGTATTATGAATATTATAATATGGTACATGGTCTTATCGTTTATATCATCAAGGAACGTGCTGCAGCAGAAGATATTATTCAGGAAGCTTTTATCAAAATCATCAAAAACAAACCCCTCTTCGAAGACGAGGTCAAACTGAAAGCTTGGCTCAAAGTCGTCACGCGGAACACAGCTATTAATTATCTGAGAAAAAATAAAAATAACCGTAACCAATTGGACACGGATAGTGTTTTTATAGATATGGAGACGATGAATCAGACAGCAGCTTCCGTAGAAAGCATGGTGGAGACGCAGATGATGGAAGAGTCCATTGAATATTATCTCGGACAGCTCAAACCGGAATATCGTGTATTGGTGGAGTTACGGTGGAAAAAAGGTCTCTCCTACCGGGAGATGGCCGAGCTGCTGGACACCTCCGAAGACATTGTGAAGCAACGCTTGTTCAGAGCCCGCGGCAGTATCAAGAAGAAATTACATAAGGAATGGGGTGGAAGCATTGAGCAACGGCAAGTCCGATAAGCATGTGGAGCGATTTGATTCAGAGCTGGAAGACGAATATTTCGACGCTGCGTTTGACTTGGCTTTTGACGAAGCTTTCCATCAGGCTGTCTCTGCCCCTTCCGCTTCCCATACCGAATCTATGAAGCAATCGTGGCAGAAGGTACACAAGGAAATTAACAGAATCGGTTTACGTAAAAAAAGAATACGTACTTTACGACTGTCTGTCGTAGTCGCTGCATCTGTAATGATCGGAGCGGTCATATTCAGTTTGCCTTCTGGAACACAAGCCGTTTCCCCTTTTGTGCAATCCATCAAGGATTGGGGCAATGGCATGAAATCCATTATCATCGAGGATCGCACTACCCATCTGGGGGCTGATCCGTCAACAGCCAAAACGCCACCACCACCGGAAACCAGCTTAGACGACATTCTTAAAGCACAAGAAGAAGAGGCTCTGAATACACCTTCGTATGAGTTATCGAGCCACCTTCTTCGTCCAGTACTTGTTACGGAAGAGATCGCACGCGAAGGGTTCATGGGTGACTTTCTGTTATCCAAGGCCATTCCCGAGAGATTCAACAAGGTCAAATTCGAACTCGTGCTCGATACGGAAAACCCTGTGAATCCAGACGATTATTATGAGTCCACACAAATGAGAGTTCAATATACCAGTGAAGGCAAGAGCATAGAGGATGAGATCATCCAGTTTGATTATGTCTATGTCATGCCTGGGGAGAAAATTGAAGGGGCCATGCTACGTGATATGAGCACCGTAAAGCTGGCGGACGGCACGGAAGCACTGATGTATATCGGCCCACCCTATAACTCCTTTCAGTGGATGATGGGTTCCAACAATATGAGTCTGTTTGGCACCCTTTCGGAAGAAGAAATGACTGCTATTGCCAACGATTTTCAAGAGCAGAAGTTTCCCGGCAGCACCCGTCGATAAGATCAAAATAACACGGTGCCAGAGACATGTTTGATTGTATCAGTGGTGCTTCCATCATACGCTGTATGAATACTGGTAACGCGATAATAATATCCTGGCATAACGGTCCAATCCGATGTGGCATTCAGTAAGTTTGTATTCGTTGCATTGTTGGAATTGGTTTTAAAAGTTACCCATGCTGTTCCTGTCCAGCGCTCAAGTCGATAATCTACGGAAAGTGTCTTCACTTCTACATATGTCGTGGTCTTTGTATTGACGATGGCGGACAGGCCTCCTCCAGGGATAATTGCACCGACCGCCTGATAGATATGTCCTCGTTCCCGAGTGGTAGCAAACGATTGGATGGATGGTTCTGGCGGCGGTGGAGGTGTAAGTGCACCAGAGGACACGTTAATAACCGGACTTGCAACGGCTGATTCGGCCGTAGATATAGCCAGGATCGCTGGCACCATTAACAAGGCAGCAAGGGTAATTCTTAGTATAGATGATGCACTCTTCGTTTTCATTTTCCGCATATTGATCCATCCTCCGCTTCCATACTTGATTTTGTGTAAGGGTATAAACGGACGGATCGGGTGACAGGTTTCAAAAAAATTTAGACGCTCCGATATTTCTGTCGGAAGCGTCTTTTGTCTTTTTTATACATTTCCAGCATTGTGAAACCTAAATTATTCCAGTCCGTATGTATTGGGTAATGTATGCACGGAAGCATATTAACCATCTAGATTTGCAAATGAGGTGTATAACTTGAGTAAACTTCAATTCAAATCCAGAAGGCATCGTCACAGCTCCAATCCAAATGAATTACACATCGAAGTTTCCAGCGCGTTCAAACGTCGGCTTGTTATCCTGATGAGTGTGCTTACCGTCGGGACCTTAATATATTTATTGGCTACAGCCCGAGAAAGCTGGATAAGTATGGGGATTGACCGCTATGCATTGCCCTTTGTGATCTGGGTACTTGTACTGTCCCCCATCCTTGCTGTTCTTTTCCTCAAACAGAGTGGCCGTACCCTTTCCCATGTCAAAACCTTACGTGTGTTCGGGATTGCTTTCTTCCTTCTGCCTTTGGCACTTCTGTTTTATGTGTTACCCGTAACACTTGGTATGGTGAATGATCATCTGACCCAGTATAAGCAAAATCCGGTGTTATCCACTACTAAGGTGAGGGCTTACAATTCTTACGAGGTTACTTTCGTCGATACGCATATGTATGCCATCATCACCATCAAGACACCGACAACAACCAAATCTACTCGAAAAAAATTGAATATCCAGCATGATCTCGCTCCTGGAGAAAATGTTTACGTCACTTATAAGCGAATTTATATCAAAAATAGCTTGGTCACGGAGAACCGTTATGCCGATATTGTCATTCATGCACCCAAAGAATCATGAGCATGCAAAGAAGCTGTACGATGACATTACGCCACCATACAGCTTCATTCATTACAATTTTGATCTGGCTAAGCGCCTTCCTCTTCAACCAACAGTTCAAGCTTAATCACATTGACACGAGAAATTCGCTTATGCTCTGTCTCTTGAATGACAAATACATACCCACCATACTCAACTGATTGACCGATCTGGGGTGGAATCGCATCTACTCTAGAGTATAGCCAGCCTCCAATGGTATCGTAATCGGCACGATCCATCTCGAGTCCGAATCGTTCACTGACTTCTTCAATCAGCATCAATCCATCAATGGAGTATTCCATCTCATCCACTTGCTCGATGACAGGTCGCTCCTGATCGAACTCATCCTGAATCTCGCCTACAATCTCTTCCATGATATCTTCCAGTGTGACAAGCCCGGAAGTTCCTCCGTACTCATCAATCAGTATAGCAATCTGTGTCTTGCTACGCTGCATACGCTTGAGCAGATCACTGATCAGCGTGGTATCTGGCACAGCCAGAATGGGCCGGATTACGGAGATGGTATCCGTAAGTTGGGATCGCATCAGATCCTTAATGTGGATAAAGCCGATAATATGATCCTTGTCTCCGTTATATACCGGATACCGGGTTCTCATGCTTTCACTGGCAATCTCCAGATTCTCCAGCATGGACTGATTGGCATTCAGACAGATCATTTCCGTCCGCGGAATCATAATTTCACGGGCGGTTGTATCCGTAAAATCAAATATATTATCAACAAGTGCTAATTCAGTATTGTCAATTAAACCGCTCTTATTGCTTTCTTTCATCAGAATACGTATTTCATCTTCGCTATGCGCATCGTCAACCTCCGAAGCAGGTGCCATTCGGAACATTCTCAGCAAGCCATTAGCCATACCGTTCAGTGCCCAGATGAATGGATACATTAACTTATAGAAGAACGTTAGCAGGGCTGCAGACCACAGCGTGATTGTCTCAGACTTGCGAATCGCCATCGTCTTGGGAGCAAGTTCGCCCAGTACAATATGCAAGATTGTAATAATTACAAATGCAATGGCAATGGATATCCCATGTACATAGACCGGACCCAATCCCAATGCGGTAAACATAGGTTCTAACAGGTGTGCAATCGCCGGTTCACCCAGCCACCCAAGTCCCAGTGATGCCAGAGTTATACCTAATTGACAAGCAGACAAGTACGCGTCCAGATTGCGTACGATATTGGAAGCATAGATGGCATTTTTGTTTCCTGTTTCCACCAAAGCCTCAATCCGGCTTCCACGAACCTTCACCATCGCGAATTCCGCAGACACAAAGAAACCATTCATTAATACAAGCAAACCAATTAATACTAAATTCATAATACTCGGTAAGGGGTCACTCAAATTGTCATCCTATTCGCCGTCATTCTTCGGCAAATAGGTCCACCTCCTTCGAAAATGTAGGATATTTGCCATTCTGCCGTTCATATGCAGTTTCAACTTCCCAATGCTTCCACCTCCACCGTGTTCTGTCGAATAACAAAGATATGCTTCTTTTATTATATAATTCTACACTACACAGTCAATCCGTGTCCTATGACAACGAAATGGCACAAACGCCTTATTTCTTTTACAAAAGTCTCGATTACGCTGTTTTTTTAACATTTTAGAAATAAATAACGGATTACTCCCCTTAGGTTTTAATCACATGTCTTGAGGTACCCATCCATTCATCAGTATCAAGGGCCCCCTTGCTCTAAGAATGCCGCTAGTGCTCAACGAAAAAGGAGCAGCCTATCAACCTTCAGACTGCTCCACGATTTTCGTACTCCTGTTCCCTTAGTTGAATACATGATTCTGTACTCAGTTGCCGTAAGTAATTACTCTTTGAGGTTAATTCTCCATTCTTCATCCGGATTTTTTGTAGTGTAATTCCATACGTACAGATCTAGATCTTTGCCCTTGAAATCTTTGTACATCTCGATATGCTTATTGTCCGAGTCAGTGAAATATAGCGGTATTAAGTAATGTTTTTCTTCCCTATCAAGAAAATAAGTTTGGTTAATGCCGCCGAAATTGGTATCTGGGCTTTTAGATTCTACGTACAGGTTACCGTCCTTAATATAATAGGTCCAGATTAAAGGATACCCTTCATAATTGCTTGTAACGGTCTGTGAATGCGTAGAAATATCCGTTAGACGAATAGAAGCCTTACTCCCTGCATGCTCATCCACTCGATCCTTAGCGATTAAAGTCATCGGTTTTCCGGATAGAGAACTTACATCCATGAGAATGGAATCCGACTGCTCAAACCGCAGTTCTGTTCGATTCGGATCCATCTTACCATCAAGAGAAACATAGCCATCCATAATCTCGCCGTTGACTTCCAATTGATAAGTCCGGTAAGGCAACCTATAATAGTCTTCCTGATGATCAATCGATACTCGAATTTGTGTTGGTGTTACTACCAATCCACTTATACTTGCCTCCTCCGGTAAAGAATGCAATGGAATATCCATCTTCTCCTTATATGTGCCCGTATCCATCTGTTGACGTGATAAGGATAGATTCAAGCTCCATGTGCCTTCCGTCCGTTCTTTTTCATGAGTATATGCGAAGGTGAAGCGGTCCCCTTTTTTAAACTGCTGTTCGTTAAATATCTGTCTGCTAGAGTACTCACTCGATGCCCCCCCTGTACCATAGACAGGACTTTCTATTTCCTTTATAACGTCTTCTTTTTGATCATAAGCCATAATTCTTGCCCAGGTCTGTCCCTTCATCTCTGGATCTGTGAAGGTTACTGCGGAATTAATCATAATTTGACCTTCAGCATATTCAAAAGATTGAACTTCTACTGCTTCTATCCCATTTTTCTGTATATTAAACTTCTGCGTGCTCGAATCTTGAGGGTTTAGGGTAATCTCCTCCTGAAGATCTTGCAAGTACCGAACATCTGTAATGGAGAACTGAAGGTCAGATTGTTTCTCTTCCATAACCCAGTCTGTCTCGAAATATCCTTGAAACACGCCCTGCTCTTCGTTCCATTGTTGATAGTAGTGCCCTTCGATAGGCGTTCCATGGCTATCCTTAAGGACCATTTGATCATATCTGATCTCTTGTCCTTCTGTTTTTAATTCTGGTTTCACTGTATACAGGAGTACGGTCCGGTTATCATCTACAAACGCGTTATGTACCATCAATGTAACTCCATGAGCTGTTACGCTTTGTTCAATGAGCTGGCCATACCCAGCTTGAAGAGACGTATTAATACCTGACTTGTTGGACAAGACATCACTCCAATCGTATTGGAAGGCTGCATATACGGGAGTTGCCATGACAGCTACAGATACACCCAAGACGATCGCTGCCTTCATGTTCCGTCGTTGCGGCCTATTAGTAATCTCATCGATTAGTCTCGGCTCTCCCATTTGAATACTGTTGAACATTTTATCGAAATCCGGATACTCCAATGGATTAGAATGCTTCATATGATTTTTAACTTTATATTCTATTGAATTCATAAGTACTATCTCCTCTCATTTTAACCTTCTCGTAGTTCTCCAGTTTTTTTCGCATCAGCTTAAGAGCCTTATGCAGTCTTGTCCGAACTGTGCCTTGACGTATCTTTAAAGTCTCTGCAATCTCGGCAATCGTGAGATCGCCAATATATCGCAAGATTACTACACTAAGCAGCTTGTCTGGTAATTTCTGCAACTGTTCCTCCAATTCAGCAAATGAAAGCTTAGCCATCACGATCGTATCAACCGGATCTGTGGTAAGGACTTTTTGTTCATGCAGCAATTGTAGCTTGTTTCGGTTCTCATTTTTTACTTTGTTCTTTCGAATGATGTTAAGACAATGATTCATGGCGATACGCATAATCCAAGTTTTTAGATACGTCACATTTCTCCAATCCTGACGGAATACAGTAATAAACACATCATGACATACATCCTCTGCATCTTGGATATTCTTCAGCATATACAGACAAGTGCGATATACATCTTTGTTATACTTATGGAATAGTTCATGCTCGGTCACCCCCGGCACTCCTTTCTTGTTGAGATATATTATAGACACATTAGGATGGACAATTATTCACTTTTTTTAATCGCGTCTATTCTAACTCGCTAGACTCCAGTTAAAAACCAAAAAAGAGAGCTTATTTGCTACCTTCTAATTTATATATTAAAGTAACCGAAAGAGAGCATCCCACACATGCTTCATCATGGCGGGATACTCTCTTTTTAATGAACTGTTCTTATGACTCTTATCCTCTATTCCTCTATATTGACTCCATCTCCACTACGCTCTCCGAAGCTGGATTCCAGCGCCAACGGGCTTGCCTGCCAGCTTCAATATGCAACCCGCCGATCCATAACTCATCCTGCTTCAGCAGAGCCCAATCGACTTCTTCATCCAACACCTGAATGCCGAGTTCCGTTAGCGACAGGACTCCGTCACGGAATTTTTCATCATGCTGCTTGAAATTAGGGAAAGTGGTTGCACCGCTCATCTGAAGAAGGGCATGAGGTCCTTCTGTCATCCGCCTCAGATGTGCCCAGTATTCAAGGTCGCCCATTCCGAGAATATGCAGCTTGTCCCCCACCTCACGAAACAAAGGATGTGGACGATCTACACCCGCTCTAATGGTCTCCAGTGTCGTCTGCTCAATGACTCCCAGGCCATTCGACACAGATGGCAGACGGGACAAGTGGGCCTTGAATGCTGCATCTGCAAAGGGAAGTACCGTATTATCTACTCGCAAGTAATCCAGATGCTGCCGGAAATCATTAGACGTATAGGCCTCCCAGAACTGTGCACCTGCTTGTAGCTCGTCTGTGTCAATCACATGCCAGCTTCCGGACAGGCTTCCGATCTGTGTCGAGGTAAGTTGACCCAGTCCCCTAAAGTGCTCGATCTCTGGATACGAGTCAATGCAGAGCAGATTCAGTTTCGTATTCTGGAGCGCTTGTCCTTTGAAATAATGCAATAGGTAAGATAACATCGTCTGATCATAGAGATCGTATTCGAACCATAAGACAATTTCCTTATATTGTTGAAACGAATGTAACTTGCGTTCAAGCTCCTCGATCTGCAAATATTCTATCTGTGGGATGCCCAATTGTTGCTCTAGCACGGATGCCCGGTTTTTCCTCTTCTTCGCAACCGACATATCTTTGGCAACCGGGCCGAACGTATACAACTCTCTCCACACCAGGATGTCTCCCTGAATTCCACTCTCTCTTAAACGATTGGCAGCGTGATCCCCATTCATAATGTGCAGCATACCTTTTCCCCCTTCATACAAATCGTTAAACATAGAGACCAAATTCCTCACTGGCATAGAGCGCTTAAGTTTGGAACGTGCATCGAACAGTCTCTTCTTTAATGCAGCTACGTTGACACCTAGAAATTCTGATATTTCCTTCAGCGAGTATCCCTCTAAATAAAACAGTTCAACCGCAATTCGCATCGATGATGGCAGCATTGCAATAGAATCACGCATCGTACGATGCATTTCGTTTTGCATCGCTTGTTCTTCTGGATTATGCGCCTGACCCTCTTCCTGGAATACATGCTCCAGCTCCTGAACGGGAATCGTGGTATGCTGCTTGCGCCTTAGCCAGCGATAACACTGCCTCTCCACGATCACCTTGAACCATCCAGGAAAAGCCTCCGGGGCCTCCAGCTTGGACAGATTACCAAAGGCTTCAGTAAAAGCCTCCTGTACGACATCTTCAGCCCAAAATGTATCTCCTAAACGATTGTAGGCAACAGCAAGAGCCATCCCGCGATATTGGGATACCAGTTGTTCGTATGCTTCGGGTTCGCCTTTCATTGCTGCTTCAATCCATGACTTCAATGCTATGGACTCCTTTCATATAGACATGCTGCTTGTTCTATTCATATATAAGTGCCATGTTATTATCCAAAGGTTACGTATGACTTAATCATTTATGTAAAAAGCCGTCCCGTCTGTGGAATACCTCCACATTCAGGACAGCTCGTAGTTCATTATGTGTTATCCATATCAAATATCAATCAAAATGATGAAGCGCCAATGATCATCTGCTTGGAGCTTGTGGGTAATTGCCTATCACTCCTGGATATTGATACAACAATGGCTCATCAAATGTAGCATAATCGAAGTTGACCATCAACAGCATGATCCGTCTTCCTGTCTTCGGGTCGCTGATGATAATATGGTCACGGCCCGCTGCTTCAATAATACCTTGGAATATGCGAGCGTTCCATTCTTTGTTACCTTCATATGTCATGTAGAATGTACCGAATTTCCCGAGATTCAGTCGCAAAATATTCTCAATGTATGACTGCTCAAACTGTGGAGCCGTTGTCGTAATCACTGCACCCGTCGGTGTCATTGGGCTTCCACTGGATACGAGTGGGGGTACACTTGTGGAGCTTGGCGATACCATCCCTGGCGTTGGTGACATGGCAGGCATTCCGTTACCGATTTTGTAAGACGTACCTTGAACCTGAGAATTGGCTTGTTGACCTAACACGGAATTCGCTTGCTGACCCAACGTTTGAGTCATAGGTTGATAAGGCTGATTAATCATGGTGATTCCTCCCAAAATTTAATATACTTCCGGACAGTCATCGCCTGTCGGACTGAAGAAACAATGCGCTTTGAAACGTCCTGTATTTGGCTGGTTATACCACGTTGGTGGGCAGTCGCCCACAGGTCGGAAAAACCACAATGAATTGCTCGCTGGCCAGATGCGCTCTCCATTGATCACCCGTTGGGCGAGACGAATCTCGGACTGTCTTGCCCGCTGGTAAAAGTACCCCTTCTGTGTTGACTCGTAGCCTCCTGGATTCTGGAATACCATACGATTGATATCGCGAATATCCTTAAAATCCAGACAATCCACCAGCACCCGGTTCACACCTACATTGCCCACAAGCAACATACCCTGTTCGCCGTCACCTTCAGCCTCTGCCCTCATGAGCCTAGCCAATAACTTGACATCCTCTGAGTTGGCTTTAATAACAGCCATAGTCGTTACCTCCCTTGTTTCAGCTGTTCATCACCGTACATCGTATTGTGCAGGAGCCCATTTGGTGACACGATCCATCTTTTTTCCATAAAAAAAAGCCCGGAACCTCACTCAAAGTGAAGTCCCGTAGCAAGTTATTTCTTATATTACTCGCCTGTTCAAGGCTTGGCTTCAATCCAGTAATCATAGGCATGTACAATATTTCCTTGGTATGCCTGATATTCAGCCAGCAGATCCGGAAGCTTGGCAAGTTGAAGTTCCATCTCTGCCGCCCCCTTCTCATAAAATGAAATATGAGGACCTTCGTGGTTCTCCTTCATTTCCACCGAAATCATCAACCTTTTACCCAGACGATCGGCGATCTCCATCTCCTGACCTACTATAGCAGCAATGCCATTGGAACCGTCCGCTTGGTTACGGAATGCCATCATCGACACATGATCGAGTGTATCAATCATAAACTCCGTCACTGACATATCTTTGCCCGGCAACGGGAAAGTATCTAGCCATACAGCAAGATCTGCACTCGTTTCGAGATCACTGTCCTTCTTCGTCTCTTCCTGGAAAAATGTAATATTGGCAGCCCATTCGGTCAATAGGATATCCCGATTGCTCTCCCATTCCGGCAAGGTGTAAGGCTCAATATCCAGATGGATGCCTTCAAATTGTTCATCCGGCTCGGATTCAGCGTTGTAATTTTTCACATAATCAATCAAGCGCTGTATCCGTGGACGATTCTCCTTTTTACCCCAGATCGGGTGTCCCCCCATCGCGTGTATTTCAATACCTTGGGCTTTTGCCCGCTTCACAAAACCGCGGTAACTGGAATAGGGTTGATCCAGATCCAACCGGACATACAGCCAGTTAATGTTCTGCTCTCTCGCAAACTCTAGTATGTGTTCCCCTCCGTCATTCGTCACCTGAGAGGCCTCCCAGATATATGTTCCCCGAATTTCTGGCTGATTGGATGGAATCTCCGGTGATGGCAGTTCTGTCGGCTCCAATTGTCCCCAGTATACAATGTCATGTACAGCTGAACCGGCGTAGGAAGTATGTTCGCCAAATGCGGAGGCAACTTCTCCAATGACAGCTTCCAGTTGCGTTGCACCTTTACCAGCAAATGTCGTGAACTCTTCACCAGGCATAGGTTTGGTGTTCAAACCCACCGTGACACTCGTGTTGCTCGCATCCGCCCAGTTCATTTCCTGTTCAATTAAACGAATGATACCATTGTTACCTTGCGCGTTATCACGGTAGGCCAGTAAAGTGACATGATCCACTCGATCAATAAACCAACGTGACAGTGGTTCGTTATCTGCATCCTCAGAAGTTCTATTACCTGTGACGGTGTACGAATCAAGCCAAAATGGCAGGTCAACATTCACTGCAACTGCACCATCCTGCCTCACTTGATCAAATAACAGATTCATATTGGCCACCCAGGATTGAACCAGTGGCTTGGCATCTTCTTTCCAGTCTGGTAACACATAGGGCTTGATATCCAGATGTATGGCATCAAATCGCTCATTGGACTCCACAGCCTGATTGTACTCACTTACCCACGAGGCTAACCTGAGCATGGGGCCTTCACGCCCATTGACCGCCCAGGATGGATCGCCGCCCAGCGCTTCAACTGCAATACCCGCACGACTTGCTTTGGATATAAACGTCTGGTATACCTCCTTGGACAGCGTCATGTCCACATTCACGTACAGCCGGTTGATCTTATGTTTAGCTGCGTTCTCCAGCAGCTCGTCTCCGTTGCTAACAGACTGCGCCTGCCATACCCAGGCCGCCCGTATATCCACGCCGTCAGCTTCAGCAGGTGACTCGTTCCCTATCATTATCATCCCTCCGATCAGCAGTAACAGCCAAAATACTTTCCGGGATTGTTTCCCGAACATATACTCCCTCCATTCTTATACTGTTGTAAAATCACATTTATTATAGCAACCGGGTTATTAAAAACAAATAAGCCCAAGTGCTTAACTTGGGCTTATTACTCTTATGTTGGGACACTGTGTGACTCGCCCGGGTCTATCCCGGTTCTAGTCCTCATATATCATTTTTCGGGTCATGCCTCCATCAATAACGAGGTTGGTCCCTGTGACAAAGGTATTGCTTGGGTCAGATAAATATAGACAAGCACGGGAGATATCTGAAGGAACACCCACACGACCGGATGGATGCTGTTCATGATCCTCCTTTTTCAGTTTCTCCACGTCTCCTGTCTCAATCCATCCCGGACTGATACAATTGACCCGAATTTGGTCTTTGCCCAGTGAGACTGCCAGCGCATGCGTCAGGGCTACAATCGCCCCTTTGGATGCAGCATAGGCTTCGGTATCCGGCTCGGACATCAGCGCACGGGTAGAGGCCATGTTGATAATGGCACCCCCATGTTCATTGCTTTTCATATGTTTGGCCGCTTCCCGACTCGCCAAAAAGCAACTTCTCACATTGGTATTGAGCACATCGTCCCATTCTTCCAGCGTTAATTCATAGGGAGACTTCCATTTTGCTAGTCCTGCGTTATTCACCAGAACATCGATTTGTTTGAATTCCTCCACGGTCGTACGAAAAAGATTCGTAATATCCTGCTCGCTCCGAACGTCACATTGAACAAAGATGGCTTCTCCACCTTCATTGCGAATGGAAGCTGCGGCTGCAGCACCCTCGGCTTCCTTGTGGTCGGCAAGTACAACTTTAGCCCCGGCGACCGCATAAGCCTCGGCCACACTTCGTCCTATTCCCTGAGCAGCCCCGGTTACAACAACGACCTGATCTGTAAATGACATATTGATTACCTCCTCTATAGTAATGATCTTCGATCATAATCTCTTTAAGCCTCTTCTTATATAAAAACACGTTAGGACCATTTAGAAACGCTTGTCCGATAAAGAATCAAAAAAAGCTCACGCCATCCTGGCGCAAGCTGCTCAGTTTAACCGCGTAGGCGTTCGGAATACAAGCGATTATATCGCTCGAAGCCTATGTAACGCGTCCCTTTGAATGAGAGCCGTCCTTCATCCCCCTCAGCGCACAAACCATACTCTTCGCCATTGACTTTGAATTCGAGACGATCTCCGCTCTCGACTTCAAAGGTGACGTAATATAGTGTTCGTGCTGTACTGCCTGATTCAGATGGCGACTGACTCATCTTCATCCGTCTGCTGGTGATTCTTGAGGGTACGGTCAGCAGCGGCTCGGAGTTATTGCGCCCCCACCTCCATATCTCTTTTCCCACCGACAGAAGGACAATGCCTATGATTAGAACAAATACAACCGGAAAGACGGTTCCAAACAAATCAAACATCCAGGATGATTCAATGCCCATGTCTCTCCCTCCGTTCATACAACTTAGGACAGCCGGAGTCTTGACCCGTCTCCTGTAATGTATATGCGGACGAACACGAAACTTGTTATCCGGATTCATGCCCGTATAGCATGAACGAAGCGCTATATGTAATCACATCTTCTATCACACTCTTCATGCCATTATCGGCTCCGACTGAGATGACCGCCTTATTGAAAGACTGTTATCTCAGTCTAATCGCCAATGTTTGCTTCTGGAAGCAACGGATTTATTAAGTCAGATGGCAACCCGAATCCTATTTAACTGATCTTATGCTAGTTGAGTAATAACAAGATGAGCCGATACAGGTCTTGTTCCTCCTGCAAGAGGTGTGATTGTCAATGCAGTCGCATTACCAGCCGGGTTTCGTACAGTTAAGATCGAATTGATGACGGTTGTTTGTACCAAGGCGATGCCTACAATCTGAGATGTTCCAGTTGCTCGCCCAACTACTGTTGGAGCCAAATCAGCTCCATTAAGAGTTAAAATTAGTTGACCCGCTTCATTGATGCTCACTTGGAACAAAATCTGATACGTACCGATCGCTGCCAGATTGAATGCACTAGGTCCCGTGCGGGCAATAGTTGTTCCACTTGTTGGTCCATTCTGAGGGAAGCTGACATCTGTGCCTGGAGCAACCGTTGCAGCATTATCAGGTGGCATCAGCGCGAAAAAGTCAGCAAATCCCAGTACGCCTCCCGCTGTTCCTGTGGCACCTGTCGGGCCTACTGCTCCAGCGGGGCCTACCGCTCCTGTTGCACCTGCCGGGCCTGCTGGGCCTACTGCTCCAGCGGGGCCTACCGCTCCTGTTGCACCTGCTGGGCCTGCTGGGCCCACTGCTCCAGCGGGGCCTGCCGATCCTGTTGCACCTGCTGGGCCTGCCGGGCCTACTGCTCCAGCGGGGCCTACCGCTCCTGTTGCACCTGCCGGGCCTACTGCTCCAGCGGGGCCTACTGCTCCTGTTGCACCTGCTGGGCCGGGGAAACCTTGCGGTCCGATGGCACCTGCAGGACCTGGATTACCTTGCGGACCTTGTGGCCCTACGGCACCTGCTTCTCCCGGAATCCCCTGAGCTCCCATGGGTCCAGCGGGTCCCACCGGTCCTTGAGAGCCTACTGCTCCAGCGGGACCGGGCTGTCCCTGAGGCCCTTGTGGTCCAGGTGGTCCCCCCGCTGGTCCTTGAGCTCCAGGTGGCCCTTCCACCCCTTGTTTACCTGGAATACCCTGTACGCCTTGTATACCTTGTAAACCTTGTGGTCCTGTTGGGCCAACAACAGTAGGAGTAGATATATTCACTTCTGGAGGAGGACATTTTACTTGAACGAACTTTTTAACCACTTTCAATCGGCGTTCTTTTCTTTTAACTTTGCATGGATATACTGTCGCCTTTTTTCTCTTCATACGCTTCTTCACTTCCGAATGGCTCACGGTGTGGACACCTCCCTATAGACATAGTTTAACGTACGTATATGATGGGTTAAATGCATGGACGAACAACCAATTCCCCACTAAAGTGAAACCCATTTTCATGAAAAAGGGCGAATAACATCGTAGAATAGCCTCTATTTGAATGCTACAAACTAAAAAAACTCTATCGGCGTTGGCCTACAGAGCTTAGTTGTTTATATTTATTGGTTCTACATTCCAACTTAAATTGAAAGTGTGATGTACTTACGACTTCTTCAAGATCCATTCTTTAATTTGATCAGCTACTTCTTTTGCTGATAATTCTGAAGTATTAATTGTTGGCATTTCCGGATCAAATGCAGTTTTCGAATTTTGGAGTAACCAATTCGCAAAATTCTTGTGATCTTCGATTGAATTCTCATCCCACCCCCGTGATTTCAACCTCGTCTCACGTGTGACATCATTACAATGTAAGTTCATATATAGAATCCGATCAAATCGATCTATGTAATCGGACGATGCAATGTTTTCCGGCACCATCGTTCCACATAAAACAGTCCCTCGGCCACTTAAAGAAATGCTATACGCAATCCTCAACCAATTCTCTTTGGCAACCTGCCAATCCACATTATTGATGATATCCATATCAAAGACGTCAAAATCCGGGAGTAGCTTGCGAACATGTGACGAGACCGTTGTTTTCCCTGTTCCACTTGCGCCTGTCACTATAAATAAAGGTAATTTATTCATGGATGTCCTCCTTGTTAAAAAGTCAGCTTTTAAAGTTTTCTCGCTTTGATAACAAAGGTTACAGGTAACATCTTCGCTCTTTTAAGGAGATTATCGCTATGATCATGTAATTGCATGATATCCTCATCGGATTCTTCTATCATTTGTTCAATAACAAATCCTGCTTTCGCTAACGCATTGACATAGGTTGATATTTGACGATCAGCTAAAACTAATTCTCCCTGACAAAAATCAGGAGACACCGCATACCAAGATTCATCAGAATAAGGTTTTTTAAATACAAATTTATTGTTTTCTTCAACAACATTTCGATGAATTGGATGAGACCAACTGAAAATGAAAATACCATCATTCTTTAAATAAGAAGCGATCTGGCGGAAAGTACCCTCAAGATCGGTTGTCCAACCTATGGCATAAATCGAATACACAGCTTCAAAATAATTCTTAGGAATACCACATTCCTCTTCCATGGGTGAACAAATCAATGTTGCCGAAAGACCACACATGGTGAGATGTTGCGCTGCCTTTTCAATTTGTTTCTCGGAGATATCCATTCCCCACAGTTCACCTGCTTTGCGATCCCCATGATATTGCAGGGATTGACCATTTCCACAGCCTACCTCTAACATCTTTAATCCTGAGACATCACCAAAAAGTTGGTGTTTCTCTTCTGTAACAAATGCTCCATAATGAGGAAGCACGATTGCTCTTAAAAATTCATTTCCTTTTATATCCCAATAGAAGCTGTTTGTTTCGTATACACTGTGCTTATTCACCGTAATGCCCCCTAATTAGAGATGCAGACCACTACCTCCAGAACATCACTTGTTACCCTCGTTGAAATATGTAATCTCATTGCCACCAAGTAAGCTTTTAAAGCCATTCTTATAATAAGGCATTAGTTCATCTGCCTGTTCTATATCCAACCATGCAATCTCAGCGATTTCGTCTGGTCTTGATATCTCTTCTCTCCCTCCGACGATTTCTGATCTAAATGTGATAAAAATGACATGTTCATTGATTTCTTCAAACTTACACTCATTAATCGCTACAATACCGTGGACGTTAACATCCAGGCCTGTTTCTTCATGGGCTTCTCGAATAGCTGCTTGTTCCCATGATTCATCGGGTTCAACAGCCCCACCTGGTAGCGACCAACTTGAACGTCCTACATTTCTTACGGCAAGGACTTTAGTTTTGGATGGATTGGTTAGTAGTGAGTATACTACATCGACTCGTTTCATTGATTGAACTTCCTTTCCGGAAACTTTTAAATATTATTCTTATCACTGAACTCAACACAAAAAGGTTGCAGCTCAGGCTTTAAGCAATACTCTATTCTTTCTCTAAAGTTTTTCCATTCGACGACTTTTAAAAGTGCTTCTTCGATCGGAAAGAAACCAGACTCTAGGCTCTCTGATGTTGTCGTTAATTCTCCTCCTATTGGTCTTGCTAAAAATAACGTGTTACATATTGAATTTTCGACATTCTGAAATATTCCACAGAATTTGATGATTTCAATGTCGATTCCAGACTCCTCTTTGGTTTCTCTGATTGCAGCTTGACTTAGGGATTCTCCTTCTTCTACTTGACCACCTGGCATTTCCCATCCTCTTCGTGGTCCTCTAATAAGTAATAATTCATTTTTTTCGTTTATGACGATTGCAGCGGCAGATACGATATGTTTTGGAAGGCTCATTTTTTCGACTCCTTCTATAGAAATTGGATATTAGTTTGAATAGCATGATTCAAAACCAGACTAAAAGAAGTTCCATCAATATAATCCATCAAAAGCCATCTCAAGCGTATCCAGAATAGCTACAGTAGAAGTATGTCTTTGCTTAGAAAAAGTGATGTTCTGGACTTTCCCTAACTGTTCTATTATCTCAATGGTGAGATCCTGAATATTCATGTTTTCATCCTTTCTACTATTTCGTGCCCTTTCTGAGGAAGTCCTCTATGAAAATATCAGCTCTTATACCAAAAGAATAATAACTTTGCTTACAACTCTAAAAGTACAAATCCCATCCCACAACAAAAGCAGCAAACAGGAAAGTCGACATGCCAGACATGATGTATACCGCCTTTTGCTTTTTACTATAGCTTCTTTTCAGCACTTTGTAGAACAACAAGACAAGATACACCACAGCTAGAATCACATAAACCAGGTTCAAGATGAGATGTATGCGCAATGAAGAATAGGGGGAGAAGCCTAAGGCGCGCATGAACAATAGGATCGTATTCAAAATTAATGCCAGACTGGCGATATTAATGACAATATGATATTTATCAAATCCTGTGCCGGGTCTTTCCCAGTTTTTTAATTTGTATTTGGATAACCGAATAAAATAACCAATTGTAGCTCTTAAACTGAGTAGGATGGCTACTGCAAGAGCAATAAAAGATGCTTTAATCAAGTTTATTGTTAAGTTGGATACGGGCAAAAAGTCATTATAAGACATAGAGACCTTCTCAACAGTGCCATTACGCTCAACAACATTTGCAAAATTACTAAGGTCAAATGTTGTATACTTCTGCAGACTTAACATGGAATATGCCATCGTAAAACCGGAAACGACCCGTCGCGCAGGCAGATAATATCCTCCACTCTCAGATGTAACTGAATTCGTGCTGAAACTACTTCCAAACACCTTCTGGACAAGACCAACGCTATAAGCCATTTCATTTAACTGGTTTGTCATGACCACTAACCCAAAATTAGACTCCGGATCAAAAACAAATCTACTTGAAAATCCCGCCGTACTTCCAGCGTGTTCCAGTGCAGGCACCCAGTACTCAACTTCAAAAAAACCATGCGCAATTCGAGGAGTAGAAGTTCCATCATAATATAGACTGGTTGAAAGCATCTCGTCTAACGTGTCCTTGTTTGCGAATAATAAATTGCTACGATCCACAGGCATTAAGGCTGCAAGGAATTTAGCTGCATCCTCTGCTGTGCCAATGGCCCCCGCCGCAGGGTACAAGCTTATGTATGCTCTGTTCTTAGGGATAAGTTTCAGATTCGTAGTGTAGCCTTGAATCTCATTTCTCCTTTTTAAGACGTTTAGATTATCATACTGTGACGGGTGAATCGAAGTGTCTTTCATATTCAGCGGTTTAAATATATATTCATTGACATATTTGTAAAAGGGTTGTCCGCTTTGCACCTCAACGATATAAGCAGCCATAGCCGTACCATAGTTTGAATAAGCAACGACACTCCCAGGTTTATCGATCTGCCTCGGTTCAAATTTTTGTAAAGCTTCACCTAATTCCAAAATATCACTCTCGGATGAATACCATAAATCGATCAATCTATCCTCCCATCCTGCGTTATGATGCATAAGATTCATTAGAGTAATAGGATTATCATATTCAAGTTTCTTTAGAAATCCATCCGGCAAATATTCCTGAATATCGGTATCCAAATCAAGCTTCCCCTGCTCGACAAGTTGCATAACACTCGTCCAGACCAATAGTTTAGAAGTTGAACCCCATTCAAACACAGTAGAGGTGTCTGCCTTTCTCTGTTGCTCAAGTTCTGCGTATCCATAGGCCTTATTCACAATGGTCTCACCGTTCTTGATAGCTACAACCGAAACGGCAGCGGTGTTCTTCTGATTCGTAGCCACATATGAATCTATCGTTTCCTCTAGCGAAGACAACACAATCCTGGAGGGCGTAGTCTCCACCTTCTCTACCTCAGCGTGCACAGGTTCCGCACATGTCACAATGATTAATGCGAGTACCAGAACACCAACGATTACTTTATTAAGACCTTGATATCTTTGATTGATTTGCATTAGCTACACTCCTTTAATATCTAAAATAATAATGATCTGACTCAGCTATGTACTTATAAACTAATTCAGGTGTTTACTGACTTGAAAATATTTAATCTACCATCTAAAAAAGTATCTCAAATTCCACATTTTGAGTAAATTACCTTAATTATTTCTATAATAACCCATGCTGCAATATTTGCGAAGTACATTTAAAAGCGCATACATTTTACTTCAAATCAAAAAGAACGCTCCTGCAGGAGCGTTCTCCGTGAATGATTAGCCTAAGCGTACATCAGATCCATAAAGCCGCGAGTTACTTCTCCGCCTTTGGCTGGTTCGGGCTGGTCTGCCTGTGCGTGTTCTGCCATGCAAGCCTTCACTGCTTCCTCAGTTGTACAACGATTGGCATCGTCACATGTGTAGCATAATTGAAGCATATATCTGGTTAATTCGTCCGCCTGCGTGAATTGAGTCTGACCGTTGGTTCTCATCTTCATCACTCCTTCTCTTGTTGAATTAAATATATCACCTTTAAGAGGATTTATTTGTGATTTATTTCACAAACTAATCAAAAAAGAAAAGGATCCCTCAGGCTCCTCTACTTTCCTATCTATTCACATCTATACACATTACTCTTAAAGTACTTTCCAATGTACGCCGCCGTCTACCGTTTGCAGTAACAACGACCTTTTGGCATCCGTATTTTCAACCAATATCCAGCCAAGCTTGGACGTAACCATCTGAATTTTCACAATCTCCGGATAATCCTCGAGAATTTTCTCCAGTACACTGCTTGCAGGAAGAGCGCTCCATGTTTTGCCTGCATCCTTGGTGTGGTAGGTTATCCCCTTTTGCATCGCCCAACCTTCTGATGCGTTCAGGAATACTGGTGCAAGATTGCGATTCGTACCCGTTTGTTTATTCAAACTGAAGTTGGACAGCTTCCAGCTCTTTCCGCCATCTGTTGTGAAGAAGCCATTGAAAGTGGTGCTCTCCCCTTGGGAACAGGACATTGACATCCAGGCTGACTGTACTTCACGTCCAAAAAATTGTGGTGAACTGACACTGAAATTACCACACCCGTTGAATTTGTTTCGATCAAAGAAAGATGGTCCAGTGTCCCAATTCTCTCCCCCGTCCGACGTTACATACAACTTCGGTGTGCCGAACTCAAGCGCTGTTAAGAAACCATGCTTCGGATCCGAGAAAGTCATCCCTGTTGTGTATCCACGTTTGGAAATCTCTTCTGCTTCCTGTTTGCCGTCTTCATCACTGGATGACATCCGATTCCAGGTGATTCCACCATCCTCGGTAAAGTAAAGTTTCTTCTCCTGTTTACCAATAGCGGTATCCACCGTGGTGAGAATCCAGCCTTTTTCAGGAGATACAAATGAGATCGCAGTTACTTTATCCGTTTTGGACAGAGAAGACAGACTCCAACTTACGCCTCCATTGTTGGTACGAAGCACCATGGTATCTGTTCCGCCCATGCCTTCACGAACAATCCAACCGTGCGCACGATCTACAAAATAAATGCTTTGTCCATATTTAGGGTTAGCCGGAAACTGTACATTTTCCGAAGGTGAAATATTGATCCAGGTCTTTCCCTGATCCTGCGTGTAGTACAGACGCAGCGCATTTCGTGTTACCCCCCATGCCAATCCTCCGTTGTCATTGAGCAACTGAAAATCGGTCAAACGGGTCTGTATTTGGTACTTCGCCATATCCGCAGATTCCGTACTGTTCACCGGGGGAACGACGGTTAACGTCTGTCCTGTATTCCCAGCGTCCTCCTGCTGTTGTGGAGGTTCTGCTTCTGGCGGCTGATCTGAGTCGGTGCAGGCAGCCAATAAGGCTACTATACCTATAGACAGCAATGCTGTCTGCGCGATTTTAATCCATTGCCAACGCAAGTGGGTTCCACCTCTCTCATCCAATATACAGGCGCGCATGCCTGTCCTATGGCGTTTTATTTACGATTCATCAGAATCCACTGCTCCTATTCTACCACAAACCTTGTGTAAAAGGCTCATTGCCCACTCATAGCCTGCGCTTCAGCCCTTTTCATCCTATTATGTTTTTCGACGGAATAATTGGTAAAAAGACATGAAATGTGAACTATTTTATAGACAACACTCGCTTTATGTTCTCTAATCCCTTAATATGGATGGGAGTATAACCCAAAAGGAGTGGATATGAACATGACAAACAGTGCAGCTCTGAAACCAAGTCGTGTCGTGATTGTAGGCATGGGTGCGGTGGGAACAACAACGGGATACACGCTAATGTTGAGACAGCGTTCGTCCGAGTTGGTATTTGTGGATGTGAATCATGATAAGGCAACCGGCGAAATGCTGGATATGAACCACGGTCTTCCGTTTACGGGTGGCGTGAAAGTATGGGCTGGCGATTACTCCGACTGCAAAGATGCGGATATCATTATTATTACAGCGGGTGCCTCCCAGAAACCAGGCGAGACCCGGATTGATCTGCTGAAGAAAAATGCAAGCATTTTCAAAGATATTATTGAGCGTATTACTGAAGTGAATTCTCATGGTATTTTGCTGATTGCAACCAATCCTGTAGATATTCTGTCCTATACTTCATGGAAACAAAGCGGATGGCCTGCTTCCCGTGTGATCGGTTCGGGTACATTGCTTGATAGCGCACGTTTCCGTTACCTGATTGGTAAAAATAAAGGGATCGATCCGCGTAGTATTCACGCCCACATTATTGGTGAGCATGGCGATTCCGAAGTTCCGGTATGGAGCCTGGCTAACGTTGCAGGAACAGATCTGGAACTGGATGAAGAAACACAACAGGATATCTTCGACCGTACCAAAAATGCAGCGTATGAGATTATTAATGCCAAAGGCGCGACTTCCTATGCAATCGCTCTTGCTCTGGACCGTATTGTAGCTGCAATTCTCGGCAACGAAGGCTCCGTTCTGAACGTGTCGACGTTCCTTGAAGACTACAATGGTGTCTCGGATGTATACTTGGGCGTTCCATGTGTGGTAGACCGCAACGGTGTGCGTGAAATTCTGCCTCTTCCGTTGAATGAAACCGAGAAGGTGGCTTTCCAGGCATCTGCTAACAAATTAAAAGAACAGATCGCTGGACTGGAGTAATCCAACCAAGCAATCATTCATGTCGTGAACAATTCAGCACGTTAAACGTTGTTCATTAAGAGATTTTTCATAGCCAAAGGGCCATCGGTTTCTTCTAGAGTGAAGAGACTGATGGTCCTTTGGGCTATGATATTCAGCTTACCATTCTCATGGGAAGATGGATTTAAGATTTCATTTAAAGCATGTTTACTCCATTAGTTTACATAATAAATATTACGTAATACTTTTTTTCTTTTTGTAACATTATTCTAAATTCCTGTTATTTCTGTTTTTCAACTTATCTTTTAATAAATAACTGGAAATGTATGAAGAGTCCAAATAGTCACAAAAAAAAGAGAGGATGGAATCCTTGGATTCTACCCTCTCTTTCCTTTTTCGAGACCTCTCGGCTACCCTAAATAGACTCTATTAGCATACCTCCGACAATCCCTGCTACAACAATGACCCAAGGCGGACATTTCCAGAAGGTAAGCATGATAAATAATATGCTTAGTAACGAGAAATCAGCTGGGGTGATGATCGCTGTCGTCCACAATGGTTGATATAGCGCAGCCAGCAAAATGCCTACAACGGCTGCATTGACCCCAGTCAGAGCTCCTTGAATATGCGGATTTCTACGCAGAGCACTCCAGAAAGGCAACGTTCCGATGATGAGCAAAAAGGCGGGCAAAAAAATCGCTATAGTAGCAACGATTGCACCTGGAATCCCCATTGTTATGGCACCAAGATAAGAAGCAAATGTAAAAAGTGGACCTGGTACGGCTTGAGTTGCTCCATAACCAGCCAGAAAATCATCTTTGCTTAACAACCCTCTGGGTACCAATTCCTGTTCCAGTAGAGGTAGAACGACATGCCCTCCACCAAATACCAGTGAACCTGATCGATACATATAATCGAACAAGGATAACCACTCGACCCCCGTAACTTGACGCAATACCGGAAGTGCCATAAAGAGACCGAAAAAGGTGATCAAACACAGCACGGCAACGGTTCGGCTTATCGGAACTACAAGATCAGGAACCTGTGAAGCGGGTGATTTTCGATAGAGCCACCACCCAACTAATCCTGCTAACAGAATGAGTACCACCTGACTGTATATGGCTGTCCATAGTAAAGCAACAGCAGCTGTTATTACAGCAAGTGTAACTCTCACTTTATCAGGTGTGAGTTTCTGTCCCATTCCAAGGATCGCATGAGCAACAATAGCTACAGCTACAATTTTCAATCCGCTAAGCCATCCGGCGTTGCCGATATCATATCCTTTTAATAGGAAAGCGAATATCACCAAAGCAATCACGGATGGAAGCGTAAATCCGATCCAGGCGATAAGCCCTCCAGTAATACCAGCACGAATGATGCCAATGCCCATGCCAACCTGGCTACTCGCCGGTCCAGGGAGGAACTGACACAGCCCCACAAGATCCGCATAGCTTCGCTCATCCATCCATTTTCTTTTGCGTATGTACTCATTGTGAAAGTAACCCAAGTGTGCAGTCGGTCCCCCAAAGGACGTTAAGCCGAGCTTTGTTGATACCAAGAACACCTCCCATAGGGAGTGTATTCTCGAAGGTGGGGTATCTGGCACCAAACTCTGCTTCTCCTCTTCCATACTGATGCATCTCTCCTAATCATGAAGTAGTTGTGTCATCACCTTGCGTTCGGAAGTTTAACGTCCAGCAAAGCCATAGCCTCTTCTTTCTCCCGGCTGGTTACGTGAGTATACACGGTTGTAGTTTGAATCGACGCGTGACCTAGTAGCTCCTGCACCGTACGGAGATCAGCTCCACGCCTTAACATCATGGTCGCGAAGGAGTGACGCAGCTTATGACTGGAATAGTTCTGGCGTTGATTAGCTGGTGATTCCTGCTGGAAACGATCAAAGGTCTCGGTCGATATAAGCTGGATGCTGCGAATCGAAAGTCTCTTCCCTTTTTGCGAGACAAATAACGCTTCCTCTTTCGGCCGCCAAGGGTCCAATCGCTCAGCCATAGCTTGAGATAACACGTCTGCCACGGTTTCCGGTACAGGAAGCGAACGCCACTTCCGGCCTTTACCGAAAACATCTAGTGTACGCCGCTCCGCATTATAGTCTTTGCAATTCAAGGCATGCACTTCTCCCACCCGTAATCCCATATACCCCATCAGTAGAAAAACAGCCAGATTGCGTGTCCGATACTTGCCATCTACCGACTCCAGAAAACGCGTTAGGCCATTTTCATCAAGGAAAACCGGTGCACGGTTTTTCTCGGTTTTGGATTTCTTAATCCCAAAAGCCGGATTATTCGTTAATACTTCAAGTTCAATGAGGGACTTGTAAAAACAGTTCACCGCCGCATGTTTGCGATTCCTCGTGGCATCACTAACCCCACGCTCCCGGGCGCGAGAGAGAAAAGATAACACATGCAGCTTTTTGACCTGCTCCAGTGACTTTCCTTGAATGGAGACCAGGAATTCTACCACGTCACCTGTGTATGATTTTACCGTATGTCCTGTATATCCGGCGTCCTTCATCCATATGTGAAAAGCTTCAAGCTCGTCCGCATATTGCTCCTGGATCTCCTCGGTTATCATCTGTCTACGTCACCTCGATTCAGTTCTTTATAAGTTGACTAAATTTTTTACACTGACACTGTGATGACAGAACAAGCTTACTAAGCTGAACAGAGAACTTATTCCTCATCCACTATAACAACGTCAATCAGCGGAATAATCGCCTCGGGCTCGCCCTGACTGCGGGTAAGTACAAACGATGGCAATGGATTCTCGTGCAGCCCATTCACGGATTCACAGATCTGAGTATACAAATTCATATGTAACATCTCACCTTCACCCGCCACATCAATAACAGGCCAATCGTTCTGAACACAGGCAGGCCAATAAGCCAGTTCGTTCGCCGGTACGATACTTAACTGCTGAATGGATGGATCAATATGGTAGATCCCTTTCCGTTCAGGTTCATCGCCCAGCTTGTCCACGGCAAGCATTCGAGCGGATGGCTGGTCTGGTGCAGAATAGAGTGAGTAACACCAGGGAGTCACGCCCCAGGCGATCGCCATTAGACCTTCTTCCAGCAACGTATCCGACAGTTCCCCTTCAGCAAATTGTTCGATCAGATTATGGTTACCTGGTCCAATCAATTCCTCCACACGCTTAGCGAGCCGAGGCAGGTCAGCGAGAATGAAACCTCCTCTGCCATAGGAATCAAATACATGATGGTTCCTAGTCCATACAGGTTGAGTTGGCAAAGCTAACGACGCTGCTTCTGCCGGGAAAAGTGATATATATACGGTGATAACCTGCGCATACTTAACCATTGCAAGTTGTTCAGGTTCGAGCGCACCCTCAGCAATACGAGGTGTTTTCATATGCAGGGAGATTCGAAGTTCGTATTCCCCTTCTGCCAATGCTGACCAACCCAGATTAACAGGCTGTTCCACGCCTTCAATAGAAGCAATCGAAATCGTGCTATCCGTTTTCAGGTCAACAGCATATTGTACGTATGCCAGCTCCTGACCATAGATGATATTGGCATCTTGACGATCGACGGGTGATTCCAACGGTTGTGCAATGACAGATACTTTACGACCATCCTTCATGAGACGCTGCGGATCAATATCGAACTGCAGGTCATCTGCACCTCCTGGTTGTGAAACAACTAATTTCGCCTCTGCTAGTACGGATGAGTCAGCTAGTGCAAATCCAAAAGCTGCATTTTGATGATCTGAATTCGTATGTAATGGTGTGTTCATGATACATCCCCTCTCTTATGTCTGATGGCATGTCACAACCCCAAATATATTTCATATTTGGCTTAGCCGCAACCCCGGCTCCTTAATTATATCGGTCATACCCCTTATTACTTACCCATATATGAAGAAAATCCCAACCTTCCTCTGCTGTAATCCCCCTTTATATTTCTATAAAAAAAATCCCCATCCCGCCTCGCCTGAGCGATACGAAATGAGGAAAATGGAAAATATTCTCGGATGAAGATGTTCCCGTCTTGTCTACTTATCCTTCGATCGGAAAGCACTGGAGATCCGGCGTGCCGGATTTAGATGACTGTAATGACGTCCATACGCAAAGTAGATGATCAATCCGATGATCAACCAGGCAAAGAATGTAATCCATGTAAGCGCTGCAAGGCGTGTCATCAAGTATACACAACCCAAGGCACTCAGGATTGGAATCAGTGGCACAAGTGGAACGCGGAAGCCGCGTTTGAGATCGGGGTTATTTTTGCGCAACACGATAATACCCAGACTTACGACTGCAAATGCAAACAACGTTCCGATGTTCGTGAGCTCCGCCAGATGTCCCAGTGAGATGAACCCGGAGAACAGAGCCACGATAATGCCTGCAACCCATGTTCCAACCGCTGGTGTTTGGCTCTTACCACTAATTTTGGAGAAGACCGGAGACAGCAATCCGTCACGAGACATGGAATAGAGCAGACGTGTCTGACCATACATCATGACAAGCAATACCGTCGTAATGCCCGCAATCGCTCCAAGGGACACAATCCATGACAATCCCTTCAATTGAACAAATTCAAATGCAAACGCCACCGGATCACTTACGTTCAACATGTTATACGGCACGATGCCTGTGAGGATCAACGATACAACGATGTAGAGAACCGTACAGATTGCCAGTGACGCGATGATGCCAATTGGCAAATCCCGTTGTGGCCGCTTGACCTCTTCTGCCGCAGTGGAGACCGCATCAAATCCGATGTAGGCAAAAAATACTGTCGCTGCTCCTGCAGTTACACCGGAGATGCCAAAAGGCAAGAAAGGCTGCCAGTTGGTTGGCTCTACATAGAAGACACCTACACCAATGAAGATCAGCACCACGATAATTTTAATCGCTACCATGATGCCGTTCGCACGAGCCGCTTCCTTCACCCCTCTTGTCAGGAGAAAGGTAATAATTAAGGTAATGACCGCAGCCGTGATGTCAAAATAGGTTCCCTTTTCCGGGCTGAACGCACTCGTTAGCGCATGAGGTAACTCCAAGCCGAATCCGGATAATAACGTTTGAAAATAGCCCGACCATCCGCTGGCTACCGCCGCACTCGCGAATCCATATTCCAATATCAGATCCCATCCCAGAATCCAGGCAATCACTTCGCCAAAAGCTGTATAGCTGTAGGTATACGCACTACCCGATGCAGGTATGCTTGATGCAAATTCTGAGTAACATAATGCCGCGAATGCACAAATGATACCTGCGAGCAAAAAGGACAGTACAAGCCCCGGGCCTGCATACGTTGCAGCAGCTACTCCCGTCAGCACGAAAATCCCTGTACCAATTATGGCACCTACCCCGAGTGTGGTTAAGTCCAATGGACCAAGCGCCCGTTTCAACGCACTGTTGTTATCACCCCCGGAGGCAATTGGTTTTTTACGGAATAGTGAAGATCGCGGTTCGTTGTTACGCATGGTCATGTTCCTCTCATCATGAATCTTGAATGTGTTATGGATGTAATGGAGATTGGATGGTTTTCCATCTGTTCTATGAAAAAGTCATTTGTTCTATCTTATCGATCACCTATAAAAAACTAGCAGATTCTACACGTTATCGCGTTGCTTGGTTAAATTTATTTTGAGAGATCACTTATTTTGTTCTTTTTTCGCGAATATTATCATGATCTGTTGCACGTGGATGAATATGAAAATGGATTTAAAACAAAACTGCGTATAATTTATGTTATGCGCAGTTTTTATGAGTCTTAATTTCTAAGAATTCTCTCTTTAATACTCTGTTATATGAAGTTAAGCAAAAGAGAGCTCTTTTCGTCTTTTTCCGCTGTCTCTTTCTACCTTATCCTGTCTAATTCGACGATCCGAAGGCACGTTAAAGAGCCACATAGCGTTATGCGGCCCTTCATTTCGTAATATAGATAGTGGTGTATATGAGAACAATTCACGAAAAAGTAATTCTCTCCGCGTCTGACATCCGGTATTGGGATAACAAATAATCTTTGCTCTGCATCGCCGCATGGCGGATTGCGTCCAGATCAACATGCAACAGCTTCCCATCTCGCTTCACGAGTCTGCCTGCCACAAACACCGTATCGACATTGGATGGATTGGCAAATTGCACGACAGCACCGATCGGATCATGGACGGGGAACAGATTCAGATCGGTGGTGCGAATCATGATCAGATCTGCTTCCTTTCCTGGGGTCAGCGTTCCAACCTTCTGCTCTAGTCCCAATGCTTGAGCACCAGCTGAAGTTGCAAATCTCAGCACTTGGCTGGACTGCAAATTCAACTCACCAGGCATCTCACCCTGCTGCAGAAGTTGTTCATTAGCTCTAGATCGTTCCGCCTGAAGTGCAAACTTCATCTGGGAAAACATATCTCCGCCTGTGGACGTCACCACATCTACACCTAGTGTAGGGGTTCCTCCATGTTCTAGAAAATAGCCAGTTGCCGGATATCCATGACCCATCATCATTTCAACCTCAGGTGTGACCGACAGAGAAGCGCCGCTATCGGCCAACATTTTATATTCATCCATGCCCATGGTGTTACCATGAACGATATTCACTCGTGGACTTAACAGGCCTGCTTCATACAAGTGACTAATGGAACGATCCACCGATCCCCAACTGCCAAATCCGGCATGCATGGAACAGATTGCATCCAGTTCTTGGGCCAGCTCGATCTCCTTCACCGTTGTATCCCAATGACTGAACTCCGGACCACGAATGGCAAGCCCATAGGTAAGCAATTGATCCCGTGATGAAAAATACCGTTCTTTGACTCTTCTCACATCATTCGAATACGTGAGTTGGCTATCCCTATTCCAGTAGTTCGTCTCACCAGGTACTCCATGAGCAAATACCGCCCGAATCCCGGCATCCTGAAGTCCACGAATCAATTCATCCGTGTGCTCGGGGGAATAAGGCATGCTCCAATCCAACACTGTCGTCACTCCTGCGTTAAGCGCTTCCAAGGAACCGAGCAGATTGGCAATATAACTATCCTCTGGACGGAGTTTGCTTCCCATTGCACCATAATAGAGATTTTGCAAATAGACTGGCAACGACCAGTTGGTTCCCGCTGTTTTGACAAGTGATTCCCACACATGCCGATGCGTGTCCACCAGCCCAGGCATAATAATCATGGATGAAGCATCAATTACCTCCGCATCCGGAATATCAAGGTCGGGCTGGACCGCCGTGATCAGTGAATCCTGGATCAGGACGTCCGCCCTTTTATACTGTCCAATTCGAGCATCCATCGACAACACACAGCCATTTTTCAACAGATAACTTGTCCGCACAAGACACATCTCCCATCTGATTTGGTTTGAAAGACGATCATATCCTGCATACGAATCCGAACGGCTTCTGACTGTTTTTTCGCTAGTATATATACATGATATAGTTATTGTTAATATTTATCAATTTTGGGTTATTCGTTTCGCTCGAAATCTTCTGACTTTCATCAAGTTCCCGCACATCTTATCATCACAATACTTCTGTGTTCTGCTTCGGGTGTCATCATAAAACATCCAGCGGCAATCCGAATTATCACAGATCCGAATCCTGCCCGCTTCTCCCTCCACCAAAGTCACAGCAAAATCAGCAGCTACCTCAGCCATAACCTGATGCCAATGAACTTCTGTCGGAACAAGTTGAATTTGTAATTCCTGATTCATTGAGGTCAATCTTCTTCTTATCGTTCCTGCTTCCATAACAGAGTTCAACCATTGTCTTTCCTCATCTGTTAATGATGCTCCGGAAGAGACTCGAGCTCCCAAGGTCAGCAATCCATCCCTGAAATTTCTGATCTCCAATTCATCCTCAGATGATGCGGGTACAGGAGCTTGCAGCTTCCATCTAACCAGAAAGTCTCGCTGCCAGTCTGCCTTCCCCAGCCTGTCCTCGGATCGATCTCCCCCACGCCAATCGTGATAATCACTGTTTACAAAATCGGTCCATAGTCTGTCCATATGTGCCTCCGTTTTATGTAACCATCTTAAATCGAAAAAGATAGTTACACTCATTCCTTGTTGTGTTATATTAAGTGTAACCTCAATAAGCAGTTTTAGCTAGTTACACCAACCATAATAGCATTCAAGGAGGAATAAAGGCATGACGAAAACTACAGCATTAGATGTGTTACTTATTCAAAAAGATGAAACCTGGGATCAGTGTAATTGGATTGTACCTTTGTCCAAATCCCTGGAAGGTCTTACAGCAGTACAAGCAGCCTGGGCTCCGCCTTCAGGAGGATTAAGCATCTGGCAGTTGGTTAACCATATGTATTATTACAACCATCGCTTATTATGTCGCATGCAAGGTAAGGAACCTACCCTTCCCGCTGTAGACTCCAATGAATACACGTTTGGGAATTCTGGAGATGCAACGGACGCAGAAGGATGGAATACACTGCAACAGGGTACAACTCGATTAGCTCAACAGTTGCGAGATCAATTGGCGGCGCTGCAGGAGTCAGATCTGGAAGCTACTTATATGGACTCTGAAGAGAAGTGGGCACACGAACTTGCCCGCTGGGTACTCCATGATGCGTATCACGCAGGTCAGATCGTGCTTCTTCGCAGACAGCAAGGGAGCTGGAATATCATTTTCTGAAAAAAATGCTTGAACTGCTAGCGCTTACAGGAATAAGATGAACTTATTAATGTTACAGCTTGTTCAACACACTATTAATTGAATAGGATCTTCGGGGTAGGGTGCAATTCCCAACCGGCGGTGATGTTCTTCGGAACCAGCCCGCGACTCGCTATATGTTCTTAACGAAGGACATATAGCGACTGACTTGGTGTGAATCCAAGGCCGACGGTACAGTCCGGATGAGAGAAGATCAACACATTGACATGCCGTTCACGGGAAGGCCTCTTTCCTGACGCATGTCCTTGGATGAGCCCCCGTTTATTTGGTATATACCAAAACGGGGGCTTTTGTCGATTTTGCCAACTGAAGATTCCGTGTTCTGACGAAGGAGTCCTGAATATGGAAAAGACATCATCAGCATCAGCGGTTTACCGGAAGGAACGAAGTAATACCGGATTCTGGCTTGTTGTTCTCGGCGCCGCCCTATGGGGTGTGGATCCACTCTTCCGCATTATTTTGCTTAATACAATGACATCCACACAGATTGTACTGGTGGAGCATATCATCGTCAGTCTTATAGCCATTCCCGTGCTATGGAAATTCCGGGCTGATCTGAAGAACTTGCGCGCTCGCCACTGGATTGCCGTGATCTTTATCTCATGGGGTGGTTCAGCACTCGCAACAGTATTGTTCACCATGGCCCTTACACATAACGATCCCAACACGGTACTTTTATTGCAAAAAATGCAGCCACTGTTCGCTATCGTTCTGGCTAAGCTGTTATTGAAAGAGACATTGCCTCGTCGCTTTGGCGGACTGTTCTTCATTGCACTTGCAGGAACATATTTGCTAACTTTCGGCTTTACACTGCCACTAGGTAACTGGGACAACTGGATTCATGCAGGTAGCCTGTTATCCCTTGGGGCTGCTGCCTTATGGGGAGGTTCAACCGTAATGGGCCGATTGATGCTGGGACAGGCGCGTTATGAAACGGTCACCTCTCTTCGCTTCGTCGTTGCTCTCCCGCTCCTGATCTTTATGACGTGGAACGAAGGTGCGCCGTGGACGTTTCCATCTGGAACGGGTGAACAGACTGCTGTCATCCTCAACATTCTTGGCCAGGCATTGTTACCAGGTTTGCTCAGTCTTCTGTTATATTACAAAGGTCTATCGTCGACCAAAGCTTCTGTTGCAACTCTCGCGGAACTGAGCTTCCCGATGGCAGGTGTGTTGGTGAACTGGATTGCTTTCCGTACGCTGATTACATGGGAGCAGCTGCTTGGCTTTATTTTGATCTGGGTTGCCCTCTTCGCCATTTCCAAACAGCAGGAACGATCATCAACGGCGTCCGATGCGGCACCGAAGCTTCGTACAGAGTAAGTGGATGTTTTATTAAAGGTTTATCAAAGGATCAAATAAAACATGAAAGCACTGCACATCGAATTCGATGAGTAGTGCTTTTTTTCTCTTCATTACTCGATACTCGATCATTTTTGTCTTTTATCTATTCCGGTGGTACGATGACATATGGAATAACAGATGAACTATATTCAGAGAGGAACGATCATCATGTCTTCATTCTCATATACCTCCTACGATGCGGTAGGTTTGGCTGAACTGATCCGATCCCGGGAAGTATCTCCGGTTGAATTGCTGGAGGCGGCATTTGCACGTCTTGAAGAAGTAAATCCGCAGCTTAATGCGGTTATTCGTACATATGAAGCTCGTGCGCGGCAAGAAGCGGGCTTGGTTCACCCTGGAGAACAACCTTTTGCCGGTGTTCCCCTGCTTCTGAAAGATATTTCCCAATCCTTGGAAGGTGAATTTCTAACCTCAGGCTCACGCCTGTTCAGCGAGCATCGTGCATTGCGCAGTTCTAATTTTGTCTCTCGACTGCGTGATGCCGGCTTTATCATTATAGGACATACCAATACGCCAGAATTTGGTTTAAAAAATATTACCGAGTCCCGTCTTCATGGTCCAACTCGCAATCCATGGAATATCAATCACTCCCCAGGTGGGTCAAGTGGCGGTGCTGCCGCGGCAGTAGCTTCAGGGATTGTCCCGCTTGCCGGAGCCAGTGACGGAGGCGGTTCGATTCGTATCCCGGCTTCCTTTAGCGGCTTGTTTGGATTAAAACCAACACGCGGACGGACACCTGTGGGGCCTGGAGTTGGTCGTCAATGGCAAGGCGCATCCATTGATTTTGCCCTGTCCCGCTCGGTTCGGGACAGCGCCGCCCTCCTTGATACTTTGCAAGTCATTCAGCCTGAAGCTGCGTTTCATGCTCCACTATTTCCAGGCAGTTACTTGGCAGATATGAGCTATCCTCATCAACGCAAACTGAAAATTGCGTACACAACAGATTCACCTGTAGGTACACCCGTCAGCGCAGAAGCCAAAGAATCTGTGCACAAACTCGTTCGCTGGTTGGAAGACCAAGGGCATCTTGTTGAAGAAAAGCTGAGTCCGGTTAACGGAGTCCGGTTGATGGAGAACTACTATATGATGAACAGTGGAGAAATGGCGGCAATGATCTCTTCCATGGAACGTTCCATGGGCCGAATTCTTACCTCAGATGATATGGAGATTGAATCCTGGGTTCTGGCTGAAGCTGGCAAAAAGGTGTCCGCTGCGGAATTCGTGCATAGTCTGGCTGAATGGGATGTTGCCGCTGCTCAGATGTCCACTTTGTTTGAGCGTTACGACTTCTACGTCACACCCGTTAATGCATTTTCTGCGCCCAAAATTGGAGAGTTAACACCTCATGATGAACAGATCCGTAACCTGATGCGGATCAGCGAACTGGACAAGACCCAGCAGCAACAACTCATCTATGAGATGTTTGAGCCAAGTCTTACGTATACTCCGTTCACCCAGCTTGCGAATTTAACAGGCCAGCCTGCGATAAGTGTGCCTTTGCATATGACACCAGAAGGTTTGCCAATGGGTGTTCAGGTGATGGCAACCAAGGGACGTGAAGATTGGTTATTACATCTGGCTGGACAGCTTGAAAAGTCAGAATTATGGATCGGGATGAATGGTAACCCACTTTTTCCAGTCTAAAAATACACGTTGCACTCCCACCAGCAGACCTGTTCTGCTGGTTTTTCCCTTTTGAATAACAAGATAAAATAGTTTAGATTCCTTTTAGTTTACATAATAAATATGATGTTAATAAAATCGATATAACATCCTCCATTCCCTGTTCAGTGCATAATTTTATAGAATATAGGCGATCATAAGTTGGTGGTAAATTAACCTACTGGAGGGAAATCAAATCATGGGTATTCTAAGTGGCAACCCCAAGAACGAGCCGATGCATTATGGTGAAATCTTTAGTGTATGGCAATGTTCCACAATAGCCAAAGGCGCTGTGTCTTGCTATCAAGCTTATATGAGTCATGCAGGTGATAAAGATTTAAAAAAAATATTGGAAGACCTGCTGGACCAAGCCAAACTCGAAATTAAAGAATGCGATACACTATTGACTGAAAATGGTATTGCCCCTGCACCAACACTGCCGGAAAGACCACATGTAGAGTTTGAGGATATCCCGGCTGGCGCAAGATTCACAGACCCTGAGATTGCTGCAAAAGTAACAGCCGATACATCCATGGGTCTGGTTGCTGCAAGCCAAACGATTGGGCAATCGATCAGAGAAGATATTGGCGCGCTATTCGCCAAATATCATGCGACGAAAACAGCTCTTGGCCTCCGAATTCTTCAGATGAACAAAGAAAAAGGTTGGCTTATTCCCCCACCGCTTCAAGTCAAAAGACCGGATTCAGAATAGAGTTCATTGGACGACGTCTAACAATATGTTGTAGTGAATTGAAGAGACAAAGCAGGAGAAGCCCCCATTCTTCTGCTTTGTCTTTTTGTTATTTTACTGTTTAATTTCCAATGATCAGGTTAATAAAATTTTGAATTCATTCAGAAATTTAAAACATTATTGGAGGGAATCATATGTTTCGACATCAGAAAGAGTTGCAATTTGAAGTCAAAGTAGATCGTCCCGATCCCATGCTTGCACGTCAGGTTCAAGAAGTGTTGGGAGGACAATTTGGCGAAATGACCGTCATGATGCAGTACCTTTTTCAGGGATTCAATTGCCGAGGTGAAGAGAAATATAAAGATATGCTCATGGATATTGGCACCGAAGAAATTGGACATGTCGAGATGCTCTGCTCATTGATCAGTCAGTTGCTGGATGGTGCTACTCCTGAGGAACAACAACAAGCCGCTGAGGATCCTGCGATAGCTGCAATTATGGGCGGTATTAATCCGCAACATCTGCTCGTCAGTGGTCTTGGTGGCTTACCAACCAACTCAAACGGTGTTCCGTGGAATGGTTCGTATATCGTGGCAAGCGGTAACTTGCTTGCAGACATGCGTTCTAATTTGCATGCCGAGAGTCAGGGTCGCCTTCAGGTAGCAAGACTGTACCATATGACAACAGATGAGGGCGTACGGGCTACTTTTCGTAAAATGTTAGCACGTGACCGTTATCACCAGTATCAATGGATGGCAGCTATTCAGGAACTGGAGGAAAAAAACGGAGTCGTTGTTCCAGCTTCTTTCCCTCCAGAAGCCGAGCAAGAATCTCAGCCACAGGCCTATGAATTCTGGAATCTCTCCGAGGGAACTGAATCCGCCGAAGGTTTATGGGCTACAGGAAGTGCACCTGATGGAAGCGGAGACTATGTATATATCTCGAGCCCTGTTCCAAAGGGACAGATACATGAGCCCGTTATCCCTGCCACAGAACTTCACCATGACCTGGATATGAAATCAACAGACAAGTAAAGCATTAATTTCTTTTTTTTAAAATATTTTGAATTAATCCTGTTTATATGCTTTATAGCAGGGTACTAACATAATAGAATAATCAATTCTTGGAGGTGCTTAATGATGGCAACTAAGGAACTTGCATTACATGAGAAACTCGAAGTACATGAACTGCTAACCCTCAAAACTTCGTGTGCTACCAAAGCCGTAACGATGCTGGAACTGGTAAAAGACGACAAACTAAAATCCTTAATCGAAGAAGATTTGGACAACTCTTCCAAAGCTATTGAAGAATTAAAATCCCTATTAAAATAAGGAGGTTTCTCTTATGACTACGACCAAAACGAAAGAAATGCTCGTTAAAGCCGTTGCTCCCATGGATGATTTGGCTATTGCCACCGATATGCTCCTCTCTGCTAAGTCAGCGGTACGCACCTATGCGATAGCTCTTACCGAAACTGCAACCCCCCGAGTTCGGAAAGTCCTTAAGGCTCAATTGGATACTGCAATTGAAACCCACCAAAAGATCGCAGACTATATGATCAAAAATGAGATGTATCATCCCTATAGTATAGAAGAGCAAGTTGAACACGATTTGCAGAAGTCAGACATGGCGTTAAAATTGTTGGATGATAACTAATGGTTAACGCTTAAAAACGACTCAGTTTACGACTGAGTCGTTTTTTGATTCCAGAGCATATTGCACTTATATCTTCCACTAGTTTTCTTCGTTTTTCTGCATACCTTTCTTTCTCAATAGGATGACAACCAATAGTAAGACGGGTAAAAAAATCTGAAATACAGGAGAACTATAATTCAACGTGAATCCTCGCCCGATCTCAATATGTTCTGTAAATGTCGGTGATAAAAAAGACAACCCATATAGAACAAGCCCTACTGGAAACACCCATGTCTTATAGTTCGCTCCCGTTACTCTTTCGAGTCCAATCACGGCTCCATGGAAAAATGCAGCCATTTTAATACCCAATCCGAGGAACAGGAGTAAAGTGAACAAGGCATCCATCCGCTCGAACACTTCTGTCAAATCGATTAATTGTACTGTCTCCAAAAGCGGGAGTGTGCTGTAGGCAGCAATCTGAGGACCCAAGACAAAAATGACAAGTTGATTAATAAATGTTAAAGCGAGAGCCGTTAGGATATAGGCGATGATCACCGCTCTATTAAGATTCCTGCCTTTGTGGGCATAGGGATAAAAGACCAGGAATAAGACAACCTGCCCGAATGGAAAGGATACGATCTCCGGAAAAGCAGCTTGGAAAATCGGCTTCCAGCCATTTTCCAACACGGGCAAGGCTAGTTCTGAGTGAAAAAGACCTGTAGTGGGAATTAAGAAACTGATCAACGCATAGCCCAGCGCCATGAGCGGAAACAGAATCATACACATGAGAAACAGTACACGATATCCATATCGTACCGTGTTGGATATGACGACAATGGTGATCAAGCTTATGATCCACATGGACGTTCTGTTCAGTAAGGTCAATTCAGTGACTTCACTGAGGTCACGTAAATTTCGTGAAGCCTCATAGGCGAAATAACCTACAAATGAAAGGCTTACGATTGTCCCTAGTACTTTTCCCATATAACGGCGACACAGAAGAAACAAATCCAATTCAGGTTCCTGATGATGAATAGCCAGATGAAGGAGTAGTAACACCAAGCCACCAGCAGCCCCGGCGAGCATGGCTAACCATGCATCCTGTTTGGCATCTCCACCTATCAGAAACAAGGTTGTACTGCCAACTTCAAATAAGGAAAGACAAACAGCCAATTCGGATACGCGAAGCTCCCTAGACAATTTCATGATTGAACCTCTCCTTGGTGTTAGTCTTTCTGTTCGCCAAGCAACTTGCTGAAAGAACCTTGAAGCAGACCTACTCGTTCCAAAGTTACGTTTACGTTTATGTTAATATCCATCTGTGCCAATTCACTAGACCAGTTGTCTTTTAGAACTTTCCACTCTTTGGGATGTCTTTGATGTATTTTGTTCGCGATCCCCAACATATCGACATGAAGCCGCTGGTTCCCTCTCCATCCGTCCAATATCTGTGCTTGAATGACTTGTTCAGCCTGTCGCTGCAATTCATGAATGGTATGTGTTCTAACTATATCCTCACCAGATGTGCTCTCATCCAGCTCAGCGTCGACCTTTGCATCTACCTGAACAGCATAATGAAGCCCCTTTTTCACAGGAAAGACCTTAACTTTTGCTTTACGCACAAGAAAAGAGTTAACCTCCCCCTTTGCACCTTTATAGGTCAAGTTAGTCCAGTTCACCCTGTCTGTCAGCCAGGTGATACCCATACTTTCTTTTTGGTTCAACATCCCGATCTTTTTATCTTTGAGAAATACACTTAACCCTTGAAGTCTTAAATTCCCGGGTATTGATGTCTCCTTAAAAATATCAATTGAACTCTGTTTGTTATCGCCCAGTGTATCTGTTGTAACACCAGGAATCCCGGCAGATCCACTGTCTGAAGTGATCTTCAGACCAACCTCATGGATGTTCATCACGGGATAGTACGACCCTTTTTCATTATTTCTCTCCAAAATCTCGGATAAAGCACGGCCTGGCTGTTTTTCTGGAGGAATCAATTTTTTGAGATATTCTTTTGCCTGACCGTCTGCAATAATAAGCTTGGCAGATTCCCGAGCACCAATATTTCGATAATAGTGATCCATGATCTCAGCAATCCCATATCTCGCCGCTTCTTCACCAATCAGAACGACATGGGTATGTGCAAAATATAATCTTTTGGGATTCTCGACGCTGCTTTGGGCAACGGCTTCCCGAATCGTTTTGCCTTCTGATGAAAATGTGTTTACGGGCGATTGAGATCCACCAGACGACGATCCAATTGAACTGCTCGCTGGCGGTACAATAACCTGATAGGTAATGATCCACTTTCCATTTTTTCGGTCAAATCCTGTTGCCGTTGTGATGCCCAAATCATTTAATTCTGTGCGATTTCCACAACCAGCAGTAATCAGTCCGACCACGAGTAATATTAATATGGACTGCAAGCGAATCATATAAATCGCTCCTTATTCGTTCTCAGCTTCATTAATACGGTCTACAATGTTATCCGATCCTGACGGGTATTGATGAGGGGCTTGTCTAGTCTTATTTGTATTCGACTTCTCATCAGGTCTAGTCTTCATAGCCCACCAGGGTACTCTCAACCACAGATCTTTCATATTTGACTTGAAAAACGGACTGTATGGCATCAGATAGTCAACGCCAAATGACTTCAGCGATACCAGGTGTGCAAGTAATGGGACGGCTCCGGCCAATATGCCGTACAGCCCCAGCGTACCTGCCAGTACCATAAACGGAAATCGTAATAGCCTTACTGCTGTGGCCATACTGAAATAGGGTATAGCAAAATTCGCTATTGCTGTAAAGGAAACCACAATGACCATTACGCCTGAGACCAATCCCGCCTCTACCGCAGCTTGTCCGATGACCAATGCACCAACAATGGAGATTGCAGGTCCAATGGCTCGCGGCATTCGCACTCCAGCTTCACGAATGACCTCGAACGTAATTTCCATAAGCAAAGCTTCAAGTAATGCCGGAAAAGGGACCCCTTCCCGTTGTGCGGCCAAGGTGACCAGTAACGTAGTTGGTATCATTTCCTGCTGGAATGTAGTTAGTGCGATGAAAGTCGAAGGCAGCAACAAAGATACGAGGAAACAGATTAACCGTATAATCCGCAGAAAGGTAGAGATATCATAACGCTGATAATAATCCTCGGGCGTCTGAAAGAAATTAAAAAAAGTAACAGGTGCAATCAAGGCAAATGGCGTACCATCTACCATAATGGCTACTTGACCATCCAGTAGACTGCCTGCAACCGTATCTGGTCGCTCCGTATTGATCATGGTCGGAAAAGGCGTAAGCGGTGCATCCTGAATAAATTCTTCTATGTAACCACTCTCGAGTATACTATCTGTGTTAATGCCATTAAGACGTTTGGTAACTTCTTCAATGACTTGTGGCTTGGCAATACCCTGGATATAAGCCAGTGCAACTACTGTCTGGGTGTACTCTCCAATGGTATGCATCTGGAATTTCAAATCAGGAGTCCGTATTTTTCGTCGAACAAGGGTAATGTTGGTCGTAAGCTCCTCTGTGAATCCTTCCTTTGGCCCTCTGACCACCGTTTGGGACGTGGGTTCCTCTACAGATCTTCTGGCTCCTCCGGCGATAGGTACTGCCAGAACAGTCTTTATATCATCAATAAGTATAACGACGTGGCCTGTTAACAAAGCCTCATAGATAAGTTGCGGCGAATCTATATTTCGGATATTACCTGAGGGTAAGTTTCTTTTCACTAACACATCTCCCGGTTGATCTCCCGGAAGGGGATTCGTATTCATCCATTGAATGATATTGTCCATAAGTTCAACCAACAGTGTAGAATCTGTTAACCCTTCCATGTAACATACAGCCAGGGCAGTGCCCTTCCCCTCTACCATAGGAAACTCACGAACTACAAAATCAGGACTATACTCAAATGCCTTGATAATACTGTTAAGTTTATCTTCTAGCGAAATATCCAGACTTTGTGAATGCTGTGTTGGTTTATTAAATGTTTCTCCTTTCTTTTGTGATGTAAATACTTCCTTTATCCAACGTATAAGCACACAATCACCCCCTCTATTTGCGACTAATATGGATCATTTGTTCAAAAAGTATACATCCACGAATAATCATGTCCTATAAAACCAATGTGAAGAATATGCTGTTACAGTATGGGAAGGAGGACAATCTTATTTATATTATGTTAGGTTATGTGATCCTGGGGCTATCACTTTCAGCCCCTATTGGACCCATCAATGCTGCTCAATTGGACAAGGGTATTCGAGGTGGGTTCATGCCTGCCTGGTTTGTTGGACTAGGAGCCATCGCAGCTGATATCATTTACATGCTGCTGGTGTATTTCGGCATCGTACATCTGCTTGAACTTCCGTTTGTAAGGGTATTCCTCTGGATGTTTGGTTGTTTTGTACTGATCTATACGGGTGTGGAAAGTATTAAAAATGCAGGAACCCTTGCCGCTTCTCAAATGAGAGGAGATGATTCGGAGCTTGCCAAGTCATTTCTTCAAGGATTCCTGATGTCTCTGTTTAACCCTCTTTCCATCATGTTCTGGCTAGGCATTTACGGCTCTGTTCTGGCGAAGGCTGTAAATGACTCTCCTATGGATCAATTGTTGATCTATAGTGGAGCTATCATCTTTGGCGTACTTCTGTGGGATCTATTCATGGCGACTGCCGCGAGTTTTTTTCGCAAATATCTCACTTCTACTGTGCTTAAAGGAATTGCTCTCATTTCCAGACTGTCTTTAGTCGGTTTTGGCTGTTACTTTGGATTTAAAGCCATACAATTTCTCTTCTTTATTTGAGTTTGTTTTTTTTGCGTAGCCGAATACCCGTGATGTGATAACTGCTTATATCCACAGAACGCTGCTCATTTTCTTCACTTTCATCCTTCTCGTCATTTGATGATGTATTGGTCGCAGGCTTCTTCTTGCGAATCCGTTGTACAATGACGTCACTAATGGCAATGAGAGAGACAAGCAATAAGCTAATATAGAACCCTGGTCTGCTGAGTGCATGAAAAAGCGTTCCTGTGACTGCAGTAGCGATCAACAATAAGCCAATCCAGCGTTTAATTACATCGAACTTGCCTGATTTCAACAGTTTACCGGAGGATAACAAAATAAACGACCAGTTGTACAGAAGCATCAGACCAGCTGCAGTCGTGATGTATTCATATACTTTGCCTGGGAGTAAGAGAGACATGATGATCGTACCAACTAACCCACAACCAATGAGGGACAAGGCAAATAACGGATACTTCGTTTTCCACTTTCGAGAAAATAACTGCGGGGCGTCTCCCTCCTGAGCGAGGGTAATAATCATAGACGTCACCGCATAGAGCGAAGCTGTCATCGTTGAAAATCCGGCTACAATGAGCACCCCGTTGAACAAATGTGGGACAAAAGCAAGGTGATCACTACTGAGTGCCAGTACAAATGGACTCTCCTTGGGATTGAATGCATTCAAAGGAACCATGATTAACGCGAGTCCAATGGATACAACATATACGGTGGAAAGCGCAATGAGCATGACTTTTCCTGCTTTTGGGGCATCCTCCGGTTTTTGAAGCCGATATGACATAATGCCAAGCACTTCAATACCTCCATAGGCATAGAACGCAAAAAGAAACGCAGACCACAATCCGATGCCACCCTTTGGAAAAATCGCTGCCATATCCAGCGGTACTTTGTGTTCATACTTGGTTCCCCCAATCCATCCTGCGAGAAGAGCGATGGCAAGCACCAAGAACATGATGATGGCTGCAATTTTAATGATAGCCAGTACATTTTCAACCCGGTCAAATCCCTTGTTACCGAAGAATACAATACAAAGACCTACAATTCCGAATCCTGCAGCAAAGATCCAGAGCGGAACAGACGGAAACCAGAACCTGGAGAAAATGGACAATGCGGTTAGCTGACTCCCCATAATGAGCAACTCCGAAAACCAATAGAACCATCCGCTAGCAAAGCCTGCCCAACTTCCAAAGGCTTTCTTGGCATATGAGCGAAAAGATCCTTGTTCCGGATGGTCCGCTGTCATTCTCGCGAGCGCATCAAAAACTACATATGTACCCAAGGCCGCCAAGATATAGGCCAGCAGCACAGCTGGACCACCAATCGAGATCGCAAGGCTGGAACCCAGAAAATACCCTGTACCAATTGTTCCTGCCACACCTAGCAGACTTAATTGCCACCATTTCAGTTTCTTTTCTTCTGTAGCGTTAGTCGATGCTTTACTCATGTTGTCATTCCTTTTCTGTATCATTTTAGGTCACTAAAGGTAGCCTTCCCAATCCACAGCGAATCATGTTCATAAATTAATCCTTATTTCAGACAAACTGGATATATTGAATAATTCTTGAGGCCTCATTAAATAATACACGAGTACATCAAAACACATAGGAGGTTTTACACATGAATCAGTTCTCTCAATCGCAGCAAATTACGCAGTTGGCTCAACAACTTACACAACAAACACAGCAGGCTTCGATGCAATATCAACAACTACTTAGACAAGAACAAAGCAACGCTCAACAACTTGAGCAATTGGCACAACGCGAGCAACAAGCTGCACATATGATCCAGACCGCACTGCAAGGACATCAAACCGCCATCCAGCAATTACAACAAATCTCCAATCTTGCACAACAACTTGCACACTCATCTTCACAGCACGTATCTTATCTTGAGCAGCCATACAACACTCCCAATATCTCAACTAATGGTCAATCCTTTGGTTCGTATTCGAATCAAAACCGCCCGCAATAACATTTTCATGTAACACATAAAGGAACCCAGCTTTGGGTTCCTTTTTTATTCGTTGCAAAAAAAGAGAGCACAAGTGTCTCTTTTTTCGTCATTACCTTGAGTTTCATACCCGTCCTATACTATAGAGTGCTTGTTCATACTTGATGTTCATTCTTTATGCATTGAGATCATGTATCCCTGGGCTATGCTCATTTGGAAGTTCAGGCATATAAGGAAGTGGATATCCTTGTGGGGGATCGATTACCTGCAGTTCCCCACCATTACGACTTGGCGTTTGACCACTGAAAATCTCAGCGATGCGTGTATTGTCTAAACGGAAATTAAACTGCGCATTGTGGAAGCCCATATCTACATATTTCCGGCATTCGGGATATTTATTAATGTCATAGTTGGGAATCGGGAATATTTTGCCCCAATTCACACCCAGGGTCTCCAGTGCTTTGGCAAATGCATTTTGATGCGCATTATCACGAACAATCAGGAAACCCAGCGTTTCACGGAATGCTTTGTTGGTACTCATTTCATATATTCTTGATTTTTGCAACACACCCGTAGACTCCAACACAATATTATCAAGTAAGTTGCTTACCAGATTCCCATGATCGTACACATAGTTTCCAAGCCATGGATTACCTGCAGCATCAACAGGCAATGAGCTCTGAGCCCCCATGATGTAATGATGCGGGTTGGCATGTTTAATCGCTTCATCCAATGGAGCACCGTCGACCCCTGCATCTCCCGCGCCCTCTGCACCGGCTCCCGTTAATAACTGATTAATGGTTTGTTGCACCAGTTCAATATGGCTTAATTCCTCAAGAAATACACCACGGATCAGATCTCTAAACTGCGTGGCGTTGCCCCGAAAATTACTGCTTTGAAAGAAAAATTGCATCATCGTCCGCATTTCACCGAATTGACCGCCAAGCGTCTCTTGCAATACTTTTGCTGCCGCGGGATCAGGCTTGTCTGGTACGATCATATTGATCAGGTCTTCACGATAAAAAAACATGGTTTTCCTCCATTCTGAATTAACTTACTATTCTAGTTTCTGTTCCCTTCCTAATTTTATGTAAACCAGCCGTTAACAATCTCTGGTATTGGCTCCAACCTCATAAAACAAATAGAAGTGCATGAACTAGAATAATGCATTCTGTTAATGAAAAGGGAAACAGAATATATTCTGTTTCCCTTTATCTATTTTGAATACATATTCTTATGGCATAAACGGTGGCATATCAGCTGAACTTCCTTTTCTTAGAACCTCAGGTGGGGTATCAAAAATATACGGCGGAGCTGGCGGAAGTTTAGGCGCAGGTGCCAAAGGCTGAGGATGCTGAACATATTGGAAAGTACCTTGCCCATCCATACTTGGACCGTGAGCCCACCGTCCGGTTGCGCTCTCATCACCACGAGAGAAGTTAAAGAGAACATACGCCACATCTCTCTTCTCAAGTTCTTTCGGGAACGTACTGGGCACAACAATTCCTTCTTTTTCTTCAAGTTCTCTTATCGCTGCAATCCACTGATTCTGATGCATGGTATCCCGAGCCAGCAACCACGACAACATGTCTTTCACACCACGGTCATTGGTCATTTCGTATAGTCTGGCAACTTGAAGTCTGCCTTGAGATTCTGCAGCTAGATTATGTCTGAAATCAGCCAATAAATTACCACTTGCTATTGTGTACTTGGCATTCCAAGGATACCCATTACTATCGGTTGGGGCTGCTCCAAGTCCGCTTACAATGGCGTGTTGTGGATTACTCCCACCGAGTATCGCATTAATAACTGGATCTTTGGCAGCTGCTTCTAGTGTGGTTAATGGAGCATTGTCCAGCAAGCGAGCAATCATCGTAGCCAGCATCTCAACATGAGCGAGTTCTTCGGTTCCCGTATCCATAAGAAGGTCCTTATATTTCCCATCTCCACGGACATTCCAGCCCTGAAATAAATACTGCATGGCTACGGTAATTTCGCCGAATTGTCCTCCCAGTACTTCTTGTAGTTTTCTGGCGAACACGGGGTCGGGTCGATCCGGCTTAGCATGATATTGCAATTCCTTGATATTAAAAAACAACACATCACCTCATCCGTTTTAGATAAGTGATATGTATGTGTATTACATCGATCACTTGCATGTCTCATTAACAAAAATAAGTTGAACTGTCACCATTTTACCCTTGGGTTATATCCTATAGATAAAGGAGGACTGTTCATGTCGTTGTTGTTTTCATCTTCTGAGATTGAGAATGAGGAGATCCCTCTCGAAGCCTGGAAAAGAGATGCTTACCGTTTATTTTCTTCCAAAATGAGTGACCGGGAGACTCGATTCCCCTGTATTCCAGCTACACAGGCCTTCGCCCTGGGTCACCTCCGATACGGCTTTGTTTCTAATTTGGGAGACGAGTCTGCGGAACGTAATGTATCAGACATACTCAAGGAATATGGAGATTCCTCTCTTTCATTCGGAGAATACTCTTCATTGATTTTATTTTTTGATAAGGAAAAAGAGGTTCGGGATGTATTGGCCTACGAAAAAGCCTTCTGGGATTTATTAAGCCAGATTAGACACTTGGATAACAAGCCTTGGCCAAAAGATATTCCAGAAGACCCGGAGCATCCCATGTGGGAGTTTTGTTACAATGACGAACGGTATTTTGTCTATTGCGGGACGCCCGCCCATGTGTCACGACAAAGTCGCAACTTTCCTTATTTCATGTTAGCTCTAACACCGCGCTGGGTACTCGATATATGGAACGCACAACCTCAGAAAGTTGCAGCGATTGCACCGAGAATCCGCTCACGCTTGGCTGCCTACGATACCATACCCGCACATCCTGAATTAAAGCAATATGGATCAGAAGACAATCTGGAGTATAAACAATATTTTTTGCGCGATGACGATACCGCTCCTTCCAAATGCCCGTTTCTTCGATCCCATCAGCAGGACAACGTAAAGGAATAGCTTAAGTCGATTCTAAAAATACTCTCCTCCGAATAAACTCAATACCACCCATTATAGGAGGAGAGCCCTGTGCTCCATACCTGCTACAACTACATAAGCAACCGGACAAGCCCTATCGAAATAAGAATTCATTACATACGGAAAGGAAATGACAATGGAAATCTATATTAAGTTCGTCCTGATTGGTCTCGCCATTGCCATGCCAGTTGGAGCAATTACTGTAGAGATGACCAAGCAGGGATTGAGAAATGGGTTTATCCATGGATGGGCTGTGGGTCTTGGAGGCATGACAATTGATGCTGGTTTGATCCTGGCCATGTACTTCGGGTTTGCTTCCGTCTTATCTCTTCCTTATGTACAAATTCCACTATGGCTTGCGGGAGCTGGGTTTCTGGCCTTTCTGGGATACGATTCGATCCGGAACTCAGATCTGGATATGGTAACATCAGATAATACCAACGGAAAAATTAAAAAATCGTTCTGGAGGACATACCGCAATGGCTTATTGGTTGCTGTCTCCCCTGGTAATCTTATTTTTTGGATATCTGTTTTTGGTGTTGTATTGTCCGATTCATACCAATCTACCGGTAAGCTGAGTTTTATCATTGCAGCATTTGGCGTACTGTGTGGAATTCTCATTCATGATCTGGGTCTGCTCTCCATTGTATCTGTGACACGAAAAGTAATGAGCAAAAAAATGATACAAGCAGTCTCTGCCATGGCTGGAGTCCTTTTGCTGGGTTTCTCGTTCTACTTTTTATATAAATTTATATTGGCCCTGTGGCTTCTATTTCAGTAGATTTTTTCGAGAAATTAAGGTTGTTCCTTCTGAAAAAGGGACAACCTTTTCTTTAATTCCTTTCACATACGCTGCTGCAGGTACTTTCCTGGAATATCTAATTTTTTTGTTAATCAGAAATCATTTGACTTTCACAGTGAAGGATGGCAGTTCATTTAGTCGCGGGGCGTGCTGAATCGTATCTAAAGGTAGGTAGTAACAGCGGTGTGCGTTGTTTTTTTCTATTATGAATTTTTCATATGTTGAAATATTATAGTGATGACGAATTAACTTTTAGTGCCAACACAGTTATCGTTTATCGTTGTCTCGAAATTAAAGTAGTTTGCTTAAGACGATTTGGACATTTTACGAAATAGTTAGAATGTTTGGTTATTGTGAATTTTTCAGATGTTGAAAATATAAGGTTGATGACAAAAAAGGAAGCTGCCTATAGGCAGCTTCGCAAAATTAAAATCCATTTGGCAAATGCAAAGAATCAGGTCCGGCCAGTCCAGTCTGGTCCGGCGATTTCTTTCCATCGAGCTCTTATCTCATCATACAATTCCTGTGGAAGTACGCCTTTAGCAATAAGGTCGGCATTTTGCTGCCAGCGATTTGGCTTGGCTGTTCCTACAATAGCGGTGTCTACACCTTCTGTACTTAGCGTAAACCGCAGTGCTGTTTCCACCGCTGCCTGAGCATCTTCACCGAGGAAACCATAGTTAAGTTCACTTAAGCGTTTCCAGTAAATGAAGGGATAAGCCTCTTCCGAAAGTGTTTCATACGTCCAGGCCGCATTGGCAATAGGTCTTTTGGCGATTACACCCATGTTTCGCTTTCTCGCCTCAGGCAAAGTCAGTTCAATCGCTTCCTGATCTGCGATATTTAGTGACGTCTCCAGACTGTCAAATACTCCGGTCTGAATCGCATATAGCGCATCCGTTGTATCCCCACTGTATCCGATAAATCTGGTTTTCCCTGCTTCCTTGACACGCTGGAGCACTTCAATAACCGCACCTTGTCGAAGTACTTCTTCTGAACAACTATGCAAATGGATAACATCCACATAGTCCGTTTTCAACCGTTTCAGGCTACGGTCAATCGTTTGCTCCAGCACTTTGGCATCCCAATCCGGACCTTCGATCCCGGCAGCATGTCCACATTTGGTGAACAAATAGTAGTCATCACGCCGATGTGACAGCACCTCACCAATTAACTCCTCGCTGTCACCGTAACACTCAGCCGTGTCAATTACGTTTAATCCCGCATCCAAAGCACTATTCAGCAATGTCTCTACATCCGATTTGGATACATTTTTGCCTATTTCCGCTCCGCCGAATCCAAGTGTACTTACGTTCATGCCCGTGTTTCCGTAAATGCGCGTTTCCATGGTTATCTTCCTCCAAGTTCAGTGAATTGGGTACAGATAAATAGAAATACAGATTAACATCCCTTATGTTATTACCCATGTGTAGGTAATACCACCCACTTTTTCAATCCACTCATTTAAAATCCATAGATGGACATTCCACCGTCAACCAATAACGTCTGACCCGTTATGTATCCTGCTGCATCTGATGCCAGGAATACGACCGGCCCTACCACTTCTTCCAGTTCTCCCACTCGCTGAAGCGGTGTACGACTTACAATCTCCTGCAGATACTGGGGATCATCCAGCAGTTTTTCGGTCAGAGGTGTTCGGAAATACCATGGCCCTACTGAATTGACACGGATTCCATACTTCCCCCATTCCAGTGCGAGCACTTTGGTCATATGAATTAATGCAGCTTTGGTTGCACCATATACAACCCCTGTCCGCAGAGCCGTATGCCCGCCTACAGAGGAGATGTTGATGATCTTCCCAGCCCCACGTTCTTTCATATGCTGACCCGCCAACTGTGAAGCGACGAATGCCGACTTCAGATTCGTCTGCATGATCGTCTCCCACTGCTCATCCGTAACTTCAAGTGCTGGTGTCCGGATGTTCATCCCCGCGTTATTCACCAGGATGTCCAGACCGCCCATCTCCGAGATCGCCTCTCGAAACGTCTCTTCCAGTTGTTCTCTTGATGTCACATCCGCAGTTAGAGCGAGCGCTTTACGCCCTGTCTGTTCATAGATGTAGGCAGCTGTCTCCTCAATTTCTCTCATCGTTCGAGATACAAGTACAACGTCACTGCCTGACTGGGCAAGTCCAATTGCGATTGCTTTTCCGATCCCTCTTCCTGCACCTGTCACCAGTGCTGTCTGTCCATCGAGATGGAATGTAGGTACGTTCATGTTACTCACTCCTTCTTCAGATTCTTTATTTCAGCATTCATGTAGAATGCTTTATATGTAAGTGAAGCTTGATTGGAATCAGGTTACAAAATACTGGCTTGGATTGCCCAGTTCCGGATGGAACTTCTCTCGAAAGCGTCCTCCCGTATATTCCCCTATAATTTTTCGCCAGAACGCCTGGGCAATGACATTGTTCCGAACCTGAGTCACTTTCCATCTCCCCGGAAAACGTTTAAACAATTCATATGCTGCCCGAGTGCCCACTCCACTGCGCCGATATTTTTGCATGACAAAAAATTCAGTCAAATAGTAATCATTATCCTTACTTCCAGGCTCTATTTTCTCCACCAGAGCAAATCCTGCAGGTGCTCCATCACTTGTAATCAAAAAAGGGAACTTACGGTCCTCCTCTGTCCAAAAGGCTTCCAGACCGGGATATTCGGGGAAAATACCGTTGCGATCAACATCAATATTTAGATACTTGGTAAAATCATATAGATAAAATTGCATTAAATGCCGAATCACCTGACTGCGTTCCCGGGGAACCAGTTCTATTTGCATATTCATCCGGTTCACCTCCTCTGTTCTACGTATACTGATTACTTTAAAGGTTTACGCGCTGAAGGGCAAGAAGCGTCCGCTACCTTCTTCCTACTTCAGTGAACAAGCTGTGAGCATGTAAATTATGGTACACTAGAGCATAGAATATTAATTTCATATGTTTTTCACATGGAGGTGCCGAACTTGACCAACGTGCAAAAAGAGATCGATCGACGCAAGCTGGATGACAAACTACCTTCCATGCCTTGGTTCGTTCAGCAATTTATGGACTATAAGCTGCCTGATCTGTCCCCCTCTACCCTGCTCGAATATATAAGAGATTACGAAGCTTTCTTCGGTTGGTTGCGAGCAGAAGGACTGTCCGAGGCAAGCTCTAATAAAGAAGTTACGTTGTCTGAACTGGAAGTCCTTCGCATGGATTCAGTTACTGCCTATCGGTTATTTCTCACAACCAAGCGAGAAGGAACCAATTCGAGAGTTACCGTCTCTCGCAAGCTCTCTTCCCTCCGCTCCCTTTTTCATTACCTGAGCCAGATTGCGGAAGATGAAGATTTCTACCCTCTGCTGAAACGAAATATTATGGCCAAAATTGAGATCAAGCGTACCCATAAACCCAAGGACACTGCTGCCAAACTCAAAGGCAAAATTCTGGAGGAAGAGGAACTTCTCGAATTTATTGGATACATTCTTGAAGGTTACGCTGTCGATATGGAGAAGAACAAGCAGGCGCTGTATTCCCATGAACTTAACAAAGAACGTGATGCCTGTATTGCCAGCCTGATTCTCAATTCAGGTTTACGGGTGTCGGAAGTCGTGAATCTAAACGTCGATGACCTCGATCTGAATAATAAGCTCTTGTATGTCTATCGCAAAGGTAACAATGATGAGACGTACAAAACACCTGTTTATTTCAGGGAACAGGCCAAGGACGAACTCGCGACCTATATGAATCTGAGGCAATCACGTTACCGTACGCCCAAGCGGGAGAAGGGTCTGTTCATTGCATTGCGAAACGGAGATTCAGAAGGCAGCCGTATGACCAAAAGAGCGATCCAGGCCATGATCATGAAATACGCCAAACGTTTTGGCAAACCTTATCTGACCGTGCATAAATTACGCCACTCATTCGCTACTGACTATTATCTGCAAAATGATATCTATAAAACGAAAGAGCAGCTTGGACACGCTTCTACGGAAACGACCGAGATCTATGCTCACCTTACCGACAAAACGATGTCCGAAGCCATCGAACGTCGTACAGAAGACGGGATGTAACACGCTGAACGAACGAAAAGCAGCAAACCGCATCAAGGATTTCGATCCGAGAAAGGTCTGCTGCTTTTTTTATGGATTCTTAAGGAGATAGAATGATATCTGTCGCCAAAGCAATGCTATAAATAATTTAAGTTTACATAATATAAATTATGTTTATCATGTTAAGTCTATCATCAACATTAAGTACTTACTTACCCTTGTCCATCTCTAACAACGATTTAGCTATGTGTTCGGGTTCATGAACCGAGAACCACGTTATGTCTCTGCTTACAATGCCCGGCTCCATTACTTGATCTGAAGGTAACCATGAGATCATCCCCACTACCCCTTCAAGGCGGTCAATTAGATTCAGGTCTTTTTCTTCTCGAACCATCACGAATTTGGGATAAGAAGCCTCTTTGAATCCTTCAATAACAATCCAATCATACCCGGACAGATGGCTCAGCATATCCTCCAGCCTGGTTGCCTGTCGTTCCATAATTGCTGTTCGTTTCTCCGACATGACAATGACCGCCGAGGCCCCTGCCTCCCCAAAACAATACGAATCCGTTCCTTCTTGATCCATCTCAAAGTGGTCGTGTCCATCATGCTTAATCGCCGCTACCTTAAGTCCCATAGAGAAAAAGTGCTCGATTATCGCGGCAGTCATGGTCGTTTTGCCTGTGTTCTTGTAACCAACAATCTGTATAATATGTGGTTTTGTTTCACTCCATATACTCATCTATCAACTACCTCACATGACCCGAGGGCAGTTTGAGGATGCGCACTTGTTCACCTGCTGGAATACCTTTTTTCTCAGGTGGAATAACAATCAGACAATCACTATCCTTAATGGTAATCATCACGCTGGATTCATCTACACGGGCAGCAGCGGGTTTCGCGTACACCATGCCGTTGCGGATTGCAGTGCGTCCACGTACGAATCGTGTAAAATTGTTTACTTTGGTGTAGCCTTCTTCCAAAATCGCAGTCCATTCTTCCAAATAAGGATGGGCATCCGCTTGCATGGAACGAATGGTAGGACGAACAAATAGACCAAAACCCACAAAACAAGCACCCGGATTACCCGAAAGCGCAAAAAGCAATTTGTCTTTGTACACAGCTGCTGTGGTTACACTGCCTGGTCGCATCGTCACTTTGTTAAACAACATCTCCACATGTTCTTCCAGAACAAGTTCCCCCATAATATCATAATCCCCGACGGATACACCGCCTGTGGTCACTACGATATCATTATCTTGAATGGCTTCTTCCAGTTTGGCCCTGGCTGTATTCACATCGTCTGCAATGGAACCGTACATCACCGGCTCTCCTCCCGCTTCTACGACCAATGAACGCAGCATGTAACTATTGCTGTTTCGAATCCGACCTGGTTGCAGGGGCTCGTCTACATCAAGCAATTCCGTGCCTGTTGCGAATATCGCTACCTTAGGACGTTGAAATACGGGGACTTCTGCAATGCCAAAAGTAGCCAACACCGACTGCTCTCCCGCTCTGATGATCGTTCCTGCTTCAAGCAGTTGCTGACCCTCCTGAACTTCCAGTCCAATGGGTGTAATATTAGCACCAGACATTATCTGGCGTTTCAATGCAATCCACTGTTCTCCGTTCTCTTCTTTGCTCTCGGTCATCTCCATCATGACCACCGCATCCGCACCCTCTGGAACCTGTGCACCCGTCATGATGCGAGCAGTCGTACCTGATACGATGGTGTGGTCCGAGGTATATCCACAGGGAATTTCGTCAATTACACGAAACCAGATTTGTTGCTCACTTGATGCATCTGTAGTATCTGTGCTTATAATCGCAAAGCCATCCATGCCCGATCTTCGGAAGAACGGATACGGGTGAGGTGCCTGAATAGTCTTCGCAAGTGTACGTCCATGGGCAGATTCAAGGCGAACTTTCTCTATGGGACCCGAAGTCACGCGTGCAGCTATTTTGGCTTGGGCATCCGGTACCTGTACAGCTGTACGATTGAACTTGGCAGTTGTCATATCATGTGAATGTGAGTTCAGTTTCAAAAGTATTCTTACCTCCTAGGGACATCTTATCGTTTAAGAAAGTGTAGCCCGAAAGCTGCTCGATGACAAGTACATCGCTCACTGACTCCTGTCACAAGATTCTAATTCTTACGGATGCAGCAGTTCCAAGGCCTACATCCAACATGAAAGCCAGCGCATATGCTCATAATATCATTGATACAAGGAGGCGAGGACCATGAGTGACCAATGTGAGTTATGCGGAAGAGAACCTGTAGACACGACCATCCATCATCTGACACCCAAAGAAATGGGCGGAACATTCCTGCCAACAGCCAACCTGTGCATTCCCTGTCACAAACAGATTCATTCGCTATACACCAATCGCGACATTGTAACCCTTGGTCTCACTGACCTCCAATCCTTGAGAAAAGATGAACGAATGATTCCATTTATCCGCTGGATTCGCAAACAGCCTGCTTCAACGATTCCCCGCGTACGCAAGTCCAATCATGTTCGCAAATCGTAAACCAAAAAGAACAGCTCCAAGGTAATGTGCAGGCAGAGGTGAATCCGCCTTCCCTTGTCACTGTTCTTAAAATGAACTTCGTTTAGCAGCCACGCTTATGATTAGATGCTATTATCTTCGCCTCTTAATTCGGCCGCCGCCCACTCTGGTTTTCGGTTTTTTGTAGGATTTCTTAGGCGAATCAAACAACCCACCACTGCTCTTGTTGCGATCAATGGTTCCCTTGCTCTGATCTTTGTTCCGATTGAATAATCCGCCGCCAGATCCCACGCTAGAATCTTTATCGCTTCCGCGCCTTGTAATCGTACCTTTCCGATCCACAGTAATGGGTGGAGCAACTTTCTTGTCATTACTCGTTGGTGTACGGTAAGATCCTGCACTCGGTTTATACGTATCTTTATTGGTATATCCCCGATATTTACCATACCCCCGCCCGCCAAAAGAATCGAACAGATTACCAATTAACGTAGCGGTCAGATAACCCTGTAAAAAAGATGAATCGTAGTTCTGTCGAACATATTCCTTTGAGTCCACCTCAACCAAGGTATCCTCCGGTTTGTTCGGATCTTGTTGCAGATGATAATAATCGTCCTGGTACACCAGGAACATACGCTCTGTGTTCTCTGCCGAGATCTGATCCGGTTGTCTTTGCTCAGACAATTCCTGAGCCACTTCCGGAACCGTACGGTCCGAAGCCCGGTACACATAGGACGTTGAGTTACCACTGCCACTAACCGATTCAAGCGGATATGTGTCCTGAACAGAAGGTGCTCCGCACGCGGACAACAGAGACATCACAAGGCTGAGGACCAGCATTAATTTTAATCCATGTGCCAAGCGTTTTTTCATTGGAACCTCTCCTAGCTCGAACGAATCACTTTGATATCAGCAGGAAGAATGGACTCACCCTCATACAGTGTAAATCTTCTGTCTTGCCACTCCACGCGAAGAAGCATATTATCATCAGACTGATACTGCCATACCAATTGTTCTCCAGCCTGGCCATAGGGAGTTCTGCCTGCCGTGGATACCATGCCTCCATATTCTTCCTCCAGATGATATGCACGGCCATCCAGGTCGAGTAATGTAGGCACCTCATCAGGTGCATCAAGCCTGCCGTCAATCGGTGTGTATAAGGCATAACGGGTGATTTCCCGTTCTTCAATATGCAAATATCGAAAAGCGGTACCATCCTGCAGCGTAAGCACAACTGCATTTCGAGCGCGATTTTGTACCCGACCAACGACTTCATAAGTGACGAGAGAAACCTCACAGATATCACCAGGTGCAAGCTGTAGCATGGTTTTCTCTGCCTGCGGCGGTTCAGGTTTCGTTAGTATTCCTTTAATACGTTTCCATACACTCATGATAATTACTCCTGTTCCTTATCTTATAAACAAGCTGCAATAATCAGTGCGCCCACGATATGTAAAGCGCCAGAGAACAACCCGTATCCTGTCTTCCCTTGCTGAATTCCGGTATCCAGATCCAGAGTGGCCCATTTGCGAATCATAAAGTGTACGACACTCTCCAGAATCAACAAAATGATAAAGGATACAACGGAGACCAACAGTGCTTCTCCCAGGTGACCAGCCGTAGAAATGGACGTAGCCAGAACATACCCTTGCGCAAATAATTTCATCACCATACGTGTAGTAACAGCCATATTGCCAGCCTTAACTTCAGCAAAATCCTTATATTTCGTAAACAGTGAATCAACATACATCAAAACAAACAGCAAAACCGCACCAGATCCGGTCCAGACCAGCATCGCCAAAATGTTCAAATCCATTTACACAGCCCCCACATATCAACATGAACCGCATTTAAAAGCGAAGGAGAAACACTCTTCTCCTCCGCTGGTTAACCCTGCTGACAACCAAGGTGTTAGTTCTTATTATCGTACTGTTTCATCAATGCTGCCAGTTCGTCTTCAACAGCCTTGTCTTTACCCAGCTTCTCGAACTCTTCATCAAGCGACTTGCCTTTGGATGACATCTCGTTGCTTGCTTCAGCTTGTGCTTCCATTTGCATCATTTTCTCTTCCATTCGCTTCATGCCGGCACTTGCCGTATCCGAGCCAAATCCATTCAACGCTTTGTTGATTTCCGTTTGGGCTTTTGCTGCATTGTAGCGGGCTACCAATGTTTCACGTTTGTTCTTCATTTGAGTCAACTGCTTACGCATCTCGTCGAGCTTGCCACGCAGGTTATCTGCAGAAGCCTTGTTCTGATCATAGCTGGTTTTGTACTCAGCCATCTTCTCTTCAGCAACCTTTTTCTCTTCAAGAGCCCGGCGAGCCAGGTCCAGGTTCTGAGCACGTGCCGCCGTGTGCGCCTGTTCTTCACGTTTCTTCACAAGCGCTTCCTGCTCTTCGAACAACTGCTTGAATTTCTTCTCAATGGCGATCTGTGCGGCTACTGCTTTCTCCGCATCCTCCAGATCCTCTTGCATGTCACGGATATATTGGTCCGTCATCTTGATTGGATCTTCTGCCTTGTCAATAATGGCATTAATGTTAGACATCGTTAAATCACGCAATCGTTTGAAAATGGACATTATGGTATTCCTCCTAGTCGATATTACATCGTATATAATTATACATACGTAAGAATCTACATCTCGTTTCAATTTTAGCAAATAAAATCAAAACATGCGATTGCTCTTACGTCAGGAAGATTGTTTATCCTTATTCAGATGATCCTCCATCAACCTCTCTGCAGTCTGCACGATTTCGTCGATCTGCATCCGTGTAATGGAATCAAAATGGATACCCATAATTACCGTAACGGTTACTTTCAGCTGCAGGGCAGCTTTTCGGGCAAGCCGTTCACAGAGCTCTTGTTCCTTATGACCCGGAATATGTACCGTAGTCCCACTAACCCGCTCATGATCGACATAGAACGTGGCTACAGCGCCAATATGCGCCTTTCCTCCGGTAACGAGAAAAACCTTATCCTCTCCTGCTTCAATCACCTGTAAACGTATCGATTTCAAATCATATGTACTCATAGCCATCCACCTATCCTTCTCTATATGTTATATATGGAGGAATTATGGCTTTCATGAGCTACATCGGCAATGAAAATTCTCACACTACGCATAACTTATGGATACCCCGGGCATACCAAAGAGAACGTCATTTTGGAAAAGGAGGCCGTTATTATGCGCGTACGCCTCATTATGCTGATGGTTATCGTTATTTTTCTCGGAGGGTATCATGCTCCAGTTGTTTCATCGCGGGATGCTTCAAGCCCGCCAAGTGAGTCGGTATCAGGTTCAGATTCCGCGGAACAAGAACAACTGACATTGGGACAATTACGTCAAAAATATGCCGATACGTTCAAAACCAATGGTCCTTCAACCAAACAGGTTGCACTGACTTTTGATGATGTGCCCGATCCACGATTTACTCCGCAGGTGCTGGATGTATTGAAAAAATACAAAGTCAGAGCTACCTTCTTCATCGTGGGTAGTCGTGCTGAGAAACATCCGGATCTGGTAAAACGCATGGTTAAGGAAGGACATATCGTTGGCAATCACAGCTATAATCATCCGGAATTCGGTAAGCTGTCGATGAATGCCTTTCGCAAACAAATTTTACATACCGGCGATATTATTCACCACCTCACGGGATATACCCCCAAAATGATACGGCCACCTTATGGTGACATTAATGAGGAACAGCTGAAATGGGCTGCCAGACAGCATTATAGCATTGTGAACTGGAATGTGGATTCGTTGGACTGGAAAGGCCTCTCCAAGGAAAAGGTGAAAGATAATATCCTATCTGCCGTGAAACCTGGTTCCATCGTTCTGCAGCATGCAGGAGGCGGTGTGGGCTCTAACCTGAACGGCACGATTGAGGCTCTGCCCGAAGTCATTGAGGAACTGCGTCACCGCGGATATGAACTGGTCACGTTGGACGAAATGTTGGGATTGCCTAAGGCCAAAGATTAGAATGTCCATGATCCGTGTCAAGAAATGATTACGAATGTTAAAAGGGTGCCTGTTCAATCGCAAGTTAGCGACTGCCAGACACCCTGTTTGAATTCATTAGATGTAATTACTTGCTACTTCAGAATGTACAGCTCGATATCCTGAAAACCAAATGTGCTTACGGACTGCTTGCTACCCGGAATGAAGATATCAATTCGGTGACCCTTGATTGCTCCACCCACATCACGTGCTGTGGCTACAAAAGCCTGTTTGGGCAATCCTGGATGGCTGTGACCTGTGACCAATACTTTGGTTCCGAGCGGAATCACACTTGGATCAACTGCAATCGTACCCAGTTCAAGATCATTGCCGAAGTAATCCACAGGACCCCATCCTCCATTTTCGGACGGATCTGCAGAGTATGCCGTTGCTTTCACATTCACTGCTTTACTGTAATCAAACGTTTTGCCCCAGGCTTGAACCACTTTGTTATCTGCGTTAACGTCCAAGCTTGCTGTGGTAACCGTCTTCGCTTGAGCCTTGCTTTCCGTAGCGGCAGCAGCAACTTTGTTTGCTTTGCCGGGGATTGTAATTTTCAAACCACCATAAATGTTGTAAGGCGAAATGTCGTTATTTGCTTTAACCAACGTGTTAAGTGCTACTCCATATTGTTTCGATAAGGTGTAGAAGGTATCCCCCTCTTTGGCCACATGAACTGAATCTGCGTGAGCCGGAACGGCTTGAATAAGCATTGCTGTTGTCAATAATGCTACTGCTGTTTTGGCTATACGTTTCTTGTTAATCATGGTCTTCCTCCCTCATTGTGCCTGCGAAGTTAGTTGTCGGATTCGGATGAGGAGCCCACCCTATAGGTTCTTCGTTACATTTGGAATCATTATGTACCCCTAATTCACCCCAAGCAGTGTGCCGTATATCTTCCCCCTGCACGATCTGCATTGTTACATCCCCCGCACTCCCTGTCCGGAAGTTTCGGCAGAGTTCAATATATCACAATTTTGTAACCTGAACTTGTAGTAATTCTTACCAAATAATTTTCTGCACGTCATCATCTGTAAGAATACTGGATAATTTCGAGATGTTGGATACACCGATTCATAATATTAGGTAACAGAAAAGTTACTTTTCGATTTCATTAGTGGATATTACGCATAAAAAAATAGCGCTACCGACATAAAGTCAGTAACGCTATTTGATTCATGAATTTAGAGTACCTTAGCAAGAAAATCACGTGTTCGTGGATTTTTGGGTGCTCCGAACACCTCATCTGGTGTTCCTTCTTCCACAATAACCCCGCCATCCATGAACAGGATCCGGTCTCCCACTTCACGTGCAAAACCCATTTCATGCGTCACGATGACCATGGTCATCCCGCCTTCTGCAAGGCGTTTCATGACATCCAGCACTTCACCAACCATCTCGGGGTCCAGTGCCGAAGTAGGCTCGTCAAACAGCATGACATGCGGTTGCATGGCCAATGCTCTTGCAATGGCGATCCGCTGCTTCTGTCCACCGGACAGCTGATTCGGGAATGTATCTTTCTTATCGTACAAGCCCACAGTGTTAAGCAGATCAGCAGCAATTTTCTCTGCTTCCTGCGTGGATTGCTTCTTCACTTTGATTGGGGCAATTGTAATGTTTTGCTGCACCGTTTTGTGTGGGAACAGGTTAAAATGCTGGAACACCATCCCCATTTTTTCACGAGTCGCGTTAATGTTGTGCTTGGGGTCCGTTATTGAAACACCTTCAAAATCGATTTCACCTGATGTAGGTTGTTCCAAGAGGTTCAGGCAACGTAAGAATGTACTTTTACCTGAACCGGAAGGACCGATGACCACGACAACCTCGCCTTTGCCAATGGTCACGTTAATGCCCTTAAGCACATCGTTATTTCCATAAGATTTGTGTAATTGTCTAACGTCTATCACTTGCACTCAACTTCCTTTCCAGTCGTCCCAGCAGCTTGGACAAAATGAACGTCAATACAAAGTAAATGGCTGCCGCAATAACAAACGGACTCATTCCTTGGTACGTAATGTTTTTGACAACACTTGCCTGATACATAATGTCCACCATACCGATAACAGAGATAATGGAGGATTCCTTGATGATCGTTATGAATTCATTACCAATTGCCGGCAATACGGCCTTGAAAGCCTGTGGCAATATGATGTAACGCATGGCTGCACCTCTGCCCATTCCGAGGGAGCGAGCTGCTTCCAACTGGCCACGATCCACCCCTTGAATACCTGCTCGGAAAATTTCCGCAAGATAGGCACCACTATTGATGGAAAGTGTGATAATACCCGCTTGAAGGGGACTAAAATTAATACCAAATGTCAGGGCCAATCCGTAATAGATTATCATCAATTGCACTAGCATCGGAGTACCCCGAATGACTTCGACATATGCTGTTCCAATCCAACGCAGAATGGCTACATCATGCAGACGGAACAAACAGATGATCAGTCCGATGATAACCCCAAATATTACACCAAGTGCAGATAACAGGAGCGTGTATCCTACACCTGTTGCATAGAAGCTCTTGTATTGCCAGAACACTTCAATTATATTTTGTGATTTGTTCACTTTATCAGCCATCAGGAGACTGGCGTCTGTGACCATCTGTTCGATCTTATTTTCACTTTTCAATCGCTCGAGCGTTCCATTTACCGCACTTAGCAACTCTGTATTACCTTTACGGATTCCAATTGCTGCTTCTACCTGTTCTTCATCAGGAACAGCAGGAGCAAGTGCAATCACATCGTCCAGATATCCCGCAGCAACGGTATCTTCAACGATTGCTGCATTTATACGATTCGTTTGCAACTGCAACACAATATCAGAAATTTTATCGAGCGCAGTAAGCTTCGCTCCTGGGATATTCTGTCCAATCGTCTCTTGAATGGAACCCTTCTGAACCCCTATTTTTTCATTCTCCAGTTCTGCCATCGTCGGATATTTGTCTTTATCCGCACTGCGAACCATGATTACTTGTTTGGACTTGTAATAGGTGTCGGAAAAATCAATACTTTGCTTCCGCTCATCGGTTGGTGTCATGCCCGAGATGACCAGATCCACACGACCGCTCTGCAATGCAGGCAGGAGTCCGTCGAAGCCCATATCTTCAATGACAAGCTCAGCGCCAAGGTCTTTGGCAATTTCTTTGGCAATGGCAATATCAAAACCAACGATTTGATCTTTGCCATCGATCACTTTATGGAATTCATAGGGTGCAAAATCGGCACTTGTACCGAGCACCAGCTTTTTACTGCTTGAATTGTCTGTAGTCCCACTTGCAAGTGCCACAGGAACGGCAGTCGTCAGCAGAACGACAAAGGTCAACAGCATCATAGTGTAACGACTTATCAATTTCAACCTTGTTCTCTCCCCTTACAATACTTTGTATGCTTCTCATGTTGATGACTGAGTCATTATAAAGTACAATGCATGATTATGCAATGCATTTTGACATTACAAATCTTGACTTGTTTCTGAAAAAATGAAGCAAACATGATATAATCAATGAATTATTTTCATTTTTGCATAAGGAGTTTACTAATGACATCTAACAAATCACAGATCCAGACGGTTATTGATCAATATGCTTCCCGTTTTAAAGCCATTTCATCATATATCGGTGCCAACCCCGAACTGGGAAATGAAGAGTTCCTTGCTTCTGCTCGTCTAAAAGAAGAACTGGTCTATCACGGGTTCACTGTAGAGGCTCCAATCCTTGGACTAGACACAGCTTTTATTGGAACCTATTCTGCCGCCAAACCCGGCCCTACCATCGCATTACTGTGTGAGTATGACGCGTTGCCGGAGATCGGTCACGCTTGTGGTCACCATCTGATCTGCATGATGAGTCTTGGGGCTGCTGTTGGGCTAAAATCCATTCTGGATGAAGTCGGCGGAACAATTAAAGTGTTTGGGACACCCGCTGAGGAGACACGTGGTGCCAAAGTTCCTATGGCTGAAGCAGGTTTGTTCGATGACTGCGATGTCGCTCTGATGGCGCATCCATATTATGCCTATGAAAAATCAGGCAGTTCACTGGCTATTGATGCTGTACAATTTGAATTCCATGGCAGATCTTCACATGCTGCTGCAAGTCCACATGAAGGCATTAACGCACTTGATGCCGTTATTCAAACGTTCAATGGAATCAATGCATTCCGGCAACAAGTGAAAAGCACCGTTCGTATCCACGGTGTGATCAACAACGGGGGTCAAGCGGCAAACATCATTCCTGACTATGCTTCCGCTCAATTTTATGTACGTGCAGCAACCAGAAAAGAGCTGAATATCCTCACGGAACGTGTGATTCAGATCGCTGAAGGCTCTGCTCTCCAGACAGGCTGCAAGCTGGTGACGTCCAACTATGAAACGTCCTATGACGAGATGGTCACCAATGAAGCATTCTCAGCTGCTTTTAGTCAAAATCTGATGGAACTGGGCATCCCTCAAGAAGAGATTGTGAGTGGTAACGATCATGGCTCCATGGACATCGGTAACGTTTCCCTGAAATGTCCTGCCATCCATCCTTACATTCGTGTTGTAGACGAGGTGCACACACTGCACTCCATAGCCTTCCGTGATCTTGCACTCCAAGAGCGTGCCCTGGACGGGATGATTCTGGGAGCCAAGGCACTCGCTACAACAGCCTACGACGTCCTGAGCCAGCCGGAACTGCTTCAATCCATCCGTACTGAGTTCGAGCAAGCTATTCGTTAACATTTGTTTCAGCACGTTGCATAGGGGTACCCTGAGAGGGCTTGAATTTCAAGCTTGTTCCGGGTACCCCTTTTCGTAATAATCTGTAAGTATATCCAGTAAGAAGCTGGATATGCTATGAAAAAAAGCCTTGAAAACACTGAAAATAATACATTTTATTACAGTAAATATGGTTCATTTGCTGGCTAACTTGGTTATATATTGCTATAACTTATCCTATATTCAGGAGGTGCTGTCATGCTGCTCGAAGCCATGTATCATGTCCCTCGTGACAAGTGGGCTTACGCCTATAATTCGTCTACCATACATCTGCGCGTACGAACCAAGCGCAATGATGTGCAATACGTGACTGCACTGACCGGAGATAAGTACAATTGGAACGGAACCTACAAGGAAATTCAACTGGAGAAAGCTGCTTCCGATCACATGTTTGATTATTGGGAGGCTGCCGTCAAGCCACAATTCAAACGTCTCACCTATATTTTTCGGATAACCGCTGGTTCAGAGGATGTGTTTCTTGCGGATAATGGAATTCATTATGAGACCCCCTATCCCACCGGAGGATACTATGAGTTCTCTTATATACACGAGATCGATGTGTTTAAGGTGCCTGAATGGGCCAAAGAAGCCGTCTTTTATCAGATCATGACTGAACGATTTGCCAATGGAGATCCCAAACTGAATCCACAAGGAATACATGACTGGGGTGGCAAACCTGAGTTGGACAATTATTTTGGTGGAGATCTGCAAGGTGTGCTGGATCATCTGTATGACTTGACTGAACTTGGCGTGAACGCCATTTACTTTACCCCGTTATTTCAGGCTAATTCCTACCACAAATACGACACCATTGATTATAAAAAGGTAGACCCCCATTTCGGTGATAACGCCATGCTCAAACAAGTGACAGAAGAATGCCATCGCCTGGGTATACGTGTCATGCTTGACGCGGTGTTTAACCATTGCAGCGAAGACTTCCCTCCTTTTCAAGACGTACTCCAACATGGAAAAAACTCAAAGTATGCGGATTGGTTCCACATCAATGAATATCCGTTGCAGATTAAGGACGGTATACCTACCTACGATACGTTCGGGTTCTATGGCAACATGCCCAAATTCAATACAGCCAACCCAGAGGTTAAGGCCTATCTACTCGATGTGGCTGAGTACTGGATCAAGGAGATCAAGCTGGATGGCTGGCGACTGGATGTAGCGAATGAAGTGGACAACCATTTCTGGCGTGATTTCCGCAAGGTTGTTAAGGCTGCGAATCCTGAAGCTTATATTGTTGGTGAAGTATGGAGTGATTCCTTGACCTGGCTTATGGGAGATCAATTCGATTCCGTCATGAATTATCCTTTTGCCGACAAAGTGCTTCAGTTCTTCTGTGGTTCAATGGATGGGTATAATTTTGCCAACGAGATGGGTTCACTGATTATGCGCTATCCGCAACAAACCAACGAAGTAATCTTCAATATGCTCTGCAGCCATGATACCCCTCGCCTGCTCACCCGGTTAGGAGAAGACAAACGCCGATTAAAGTTATCGGTTGTATTTCTCTTCACCTATATTGGCACACCTTGTATCTTCTATGGAGATGAGGTTGGAATTAGTGGTGGTGCTGACCCGGATTGCCGAAAATGCATGGAATGGGACCCTGTTAAACAAGACAGAGAACTCTACGATTTCTATCGTCTGATGATCGATTTACGCAAAAGCAATGAAGCCCTGCGCAAAGGACGCTTCCGTTTCCTCAAAGCTGATCCTAACGATCCCTGTATCGTTTACGAACGTGTAGATGACAACCTCCACTTTACTGTATGGATGAATAATACTTCTCAAGATCGTACGCTCTCTCATCCCATGGAAACCAAAGACTGGAAGGATGCTTTAACGGAAGAGTCTGTGTATCCAACCGATGGCATGATGAATGTTAAGCTTGATCCCTACGGGTACCGGATTTTGTACAGGCAGCTTGATCCGGCGACCATTCATTTTAAAATCTAAGTCCAAGTGTGGTCATAACAAAAGAAAACACTTCTACCGCCTCAGATGAATGTAGTACGTTCATTTCTGAGTTTCGAAGTGTTTTTTTGCGTAAAAAAGCCACAGCATCATATGCCGTGGCTCATTGACAACTGCATCAATTTGCAGGTGCGAGTGTAATTCGACGGTAAATATCCATATATTCCTCAGCAGAAACATTCCAACTGTATTCTCCACTCATTGCATTTTTCACAATCTTCTTCCAGTGTTCTGGCTGTTTGTAGATCTCTTCCGCACGTCGAATGGTATTCATCATGTCATGCGCGTTAAAGCTTGTGAATGAGAAGCCATTTCCTTCACCGGTAAACTCGTTATATGCCTGCACAGTATCGTTTAGACCACCTGTTTCTCTTACAAGAGGCACACTGCCGTACCGTAGAGCCAGTAACTGACTAATGCCACACGGCTCGAATCTGGATGGCATCAGGAAGATATCACTGCCTGCATAGAACCGACGGGATAACCCATCGTTGAACTTGATCTGGGCAGACATTTTGAGTGGATAACGATTCGCGGCTTCACGGAACCAGTGTTCATAGGACTGCTCCCCTGTTCCAAGTACAGCGAATTGAATGTCATCATAATACAACAATTCATCCAGGATACGGCAGACCAGATCAAGTCCTTTAGAATCCACGAGCCTTGTGACCATGACCATAAGAGGTGCATCTGGTCGAACAGGCAATCCAAGTTCCTTTTGCAGCTCGATTTTGTTTTCCGTTTTCTTGGACAGACTTGTTCTGTATTTCACCGGGATTTTGGTGTCTGTAGCCGGGTTGTAGCTCTTGGTATCAATGCCATTTACAATCCCGCTGAATCGATCTCCAAGTGAACTGAGCAGTCCGTCCAGACCGTATCCGTAATAAGATGTTTTCACTTCCTGTGCGTAAGTTGGACTAACGGTTGTCACATGGTCAGCGTACACAATTCCAGCCTTCAGGAAGTTGACATTACCGTAATACTCGGCTCCATCCACTGTGAAATATCGATCGTCAAGCTCCAGGATTTCACTGAATAACTGATGCGGGAATACCCCTTGATACAACAAGTTATGTATGGTGAATACCGTTCGCATATCACTGTAGAATGAATCGTGTCTGTAGTGTGCTTCGAGCAGCAAAGGAATCATTCCTGCATGCCAGTCATGACTGTGCAGCACGTCAGGCTTGAACTCAATCTGTGGCAACACTTCGAGCACTGCACGGTTGAAGAAGGCGAAGCGCTCGCCATCATCCATATATCCGTACACCCCATCACGCCCAAAATAATACTCATTATCCACAAAATACACTGGAATCCCATCATGAACCAGCATTTCTATTCCACAATAAGGTCTCCGCCAGCCAAGAGGCACATCCGTTGTAATTACGGGCTGTAACGCGTCTTTATATTCATCGGGAATCCCCTTGTATTTAGGCATAATCACCCGAACATCTGCCCCGCTCTTCTTCAATGCAAGCGGGAGAGCACCGATTACGTCGGCAAGGCCTCCTGTTTTGATAAATGGATGTACTTCAGCAGCAGCAAATAGAATATTCATGCCTTTGTCCTCCTTTTCGGTTTAAGCGTATTACTTTCATTCTTATTCTTCGTTTTTGAACTGACGGAAGTTATACTCGCAGGCGATTCATCCGTTTTCCGACGCGTGTTCTTTTTTAGAATCACGATGCTCAGCGGAGGTAAAACCAATTCGAGACTATGTGGATGCCCATGAAAAGGAATCTTTTCGGTAGGTAGCTGCATATCATTAGTAATGCCTGAACCGCCGTAAACGGAATGGTCACTGTTCAGAACTTCGGTATACATACCGGGACGCATGACACCAATCCGGTAACGCTCCCGCTTGACCGGCTGAAAGTTAATGAGCACAAGGAGTGTATCCGCAGGTTTTTTTCCTTTGCGTACGTATGAAATGACGCTCTGGTCCTGATCATCCGGAGTAATCCATTCATAACCGTCCAAGGAATGATCAAGCTCCCACAAAGCTTTTTCACTCAAGTACAGGTTAGACAGTTCACGCTCAAACTTATGCAAATTGCGGTGACTGTCATAGTCCAGCAAGAACCAGTCCAGTTGATCCTCATCTTTCCATTCGATGAACTGGCCAAAGTCTCCACCCATAAACAACAGCTTTTTCCCTGGGAAAGTCATAAAATAGCCCAGAAAAGCACGCATGCCGGCAAATTTCTGCTCATAGGTTCCTGGCATCTTGTCGAGGAGCGACTTTTTGCCATGAACAACCTCGTCATGTGACAGAGGTAACACATAATTTTCAGCAAAGGAGTATACGACCGGGAAAGTCAGCAAATGATGTTTGGAAGGACGCTCATGAAAATCAGATTCCATGTAATCAAGCGTATCGTTCATCCAGCCCATGTTCCATTTGTAGTTGAAGCCCAGACCACCTTCATCTACAGGTAAAGTCACCATTGGCCATGCACTGGATTCTTCAGCCATCATCAATGCATAAGGGAAATACTTGAACACCGTCTCATTCAGCTGCTGCAAAAAAGCTACAGCTTCCTTGTTCTCAAGACCCCCTTCATCATTGGTTCGGTATTGTCCTGGCTGCTTCTCAAAATCAAGCCGAAGCATACTCGTAACCGCATCAACACGGAGTCCGTCAAAATGATACATCTCCATCCAATATAATGCATTGGAGATCAGAAATGAACGAATCTCAGGTTTTGAGTAGTCAAAGCTAAGTGTACCCCAGCCTGGCTTCTCTGCTAACATCGGGTCTGCATACTCATACAAAGGCGTACCATCAAACATACGCAATCCATGAGCGTCTTTGGCAAAATGCGCGGGCACCCAATCCAGCAGAACACCAATTCCAGCCTGATGTAGTGTATCCACCAGATACATCAGATCTTTGGGCTGTCCGTAACGGCTTGTTGGCGCGTAAAATCCAGTGTTTTGGTATCCCCACGAAAGGTCATAAGGATGCTCACTAAGAGGCATCATCTCAACATGGGTATATTTCATTTCTAATAAATAAGGAACGAGCAAGTCAGCCATCTCGCGGTAACTATAAAGGCTGCCATCTTCTTTGCGCTTCCAGGTTCCCATATGCATTTCATAAATATGTAGAGGTTTGTTATACAGCCCACGTTGTTTGCGTCTCCAAGCTCCATCATTCCATTTGTAACCTTCGATTGAACTGGTGACAGAGGCTGTCTGAGGTCGAACCTCCGCATGAAACGCATAAGGGTCCGCTTTGAGCAATTCTGTTCCATCTTCCGTTAATATACGGAACTTGTATAAAGTTCCTTCACTAATTTCCGGAAAAAAACGACTCCAAAATCCTGATTCGGGTATCTTATATAAAGGTTCCTTTTCGCCTTTCCATTCATTACGGTCCAGAGCCAATCCTACTTCTGCGGCATTTGGTGCCCACACGGTAAAGCGATACCCCTGACGGCCATCGCAGATCTCAGGCTGTGCGCCCAAAATTCGATAACTGTGATGAAGGTTACCTTCATGAAATAAATAAATATGCTCCGGCGATATGTCCGGGCGTGCCAACGGTTGAATGGCCAAGAGATCACCTTCTTCTCAAGAAAATAGATATAACAGTAACCATTACCCCATTCTAGCCAAGTTGAAAAGAAAAATGCGGTGCGTTAGAAAATGTTGTCTTTTTTCTGAATTTTTACAGTAACAATCGTTTCATCTGCTCTACTTTGCGTTAATGATGTACTACAATGCACAATATTTTGGGAGGGAAACGATTATGTTTAATAAAGATTGCATCGCTATGCTGTTGGCGGGAGGAGAAGGGAAGCGATTAGCCCCTTTAACCTCAAGTATCGCAAAACCCGCTGTACCGTTTGGCGGGCACTACCGGATCATCGATTTTCCTCTCAGTAACTGCGTAAACTCAGGGATCGATACTGTAGGAGTATTAACGCAGTACCAAGCGGAATCTTTGCATGATCACATTGGTCAAGGAGAACCATGGGGACATGGTGACTCAAGTCAGGCAGGAATTTCCTTACTTCCATCTTATCATACAGGAAATGACGAATACTTGGGAACGGCGGATGCTATTTATAAAAATATTGACTATATTGATCAGCAAAACCCCGAAAATGTTCTAATTTTGTCGGGTGATCATATTTATCATATGAATTATCGTGATATGTTGGAGGCTCACCAGGCCAACAATGCGGCAGCAACCATTTCGGTGATGGAAGTTCCGTGGGATGAAGCACATCGCTTCGGAATTATGGCTGCTGATGCGAATTTACGTGTAACCGAGTTTACCGAGAAACCAGCGGAACCAAAAAGTAATCTGGCTTCAATGGGTATTTACATGTTCAAGTGGGAGTATCTGAAACGGCATCTCTTGGAAGATGCAGCCAACCCTGAATCCAGCCATGACTTCGGCAAAGATGTTATTCCTCAAATGTTAAACGAGAATAATCCCCTCTTTGTCTATAACTTTAATGGTTATTGGAAAGATGTAGGCACGGTTAAGAGCCTTTGGGATGCACATATGGATTTGTTGCACAACGATGAAGACTGGAGTCTTCAAAAAGAGAACTGGCCGATGTTTACCCGCGACTGGCGCTCTAAGCCAAGTGCTTACAAGGCTAGACACGCGAAGATTGAACATGTGGCTTCCATGATTCACGACTCTTGTGCCATTGAAGGTCGTGCTGAACGTTCTGTCATCTTCTGCGGTGCTGAAGTAGGTAAGGGTTCAGAGGTAAAAGACAGTGTTGTTATGCCGAACGCACGCGTAGGTCGTGGAGTTCACATCGAGCGCGCCATCATTGGTGAAGGTGCGATCATTAAAGACGGTGCAATCGTTAAAGGTACGGCAGATGAAATTGTTGTCGTTGGTCCTAACGAGATTGTCTCTGCGAAACCGGCTGTCCGTACACAACCTGTTCGTATGTTGAAAGAAGCTTATGAAAAAAGTGGGCGCTTGCGCGCTGGTGAACTTTCTTCATAATCATATACCAAAAAAGGCGAGCCATTGTGGCTCGCCTTTTTTGGTCTTATACAACCTTAAGACTTTTCTGGATCCAATTTTACATCGGATGCTTCTCTTACTTCAGTATCATCAGGCTGCGTTACAGATTCCTCTGTACCCATCTCTTCTGCCACAGCCGGTAACGTGACCGTAACCGTTGTACCAGAGCCGAGTTCACTCTGCATTGTAATGGTGCCCTCATGCAGTTCTACCAGTTCCTGCGTAATCGCAAGCCCCAGCCCAGTTCCCCCATTTTGATGATTTACCTGGAAGAAGCGATCTCTTACTTTGATTAGATGTTCCTCACTGATTCCAATACCGGTGTCCTGAACAGCTGCAATGATCTGACCATTCTCCTCTTTGACGGACAAGAAGATCCATGAATTCTCATGTGAAAATTTGATTGCATTATCCACAACGTTCAGGAAGACTTGTTTCAGTCTGTTCCCGTCTCCATGGACATTATAAGCACGAGTCTCGTCCGTTTCCAACTTGAGATGAACCTGTTTTTGTTCCGCTTTGGCCCAGACATTCAACATCGTTTCCTGCACAATTTCACGGATGTTGACGGTTCCTTTGACCAGCTTCATCTGATTCTGCTGTAATTTGGAGAAATCCAGCATTTCTTCAACAAGTCCAATCAGTCGTTCTGTTTCCTTGGAGATAATACCCATTCCGATGCGGGTTTCTTCCGGATCATAACCACCTGAATCCAGTGTCTCACTCCAGCCTTTGATACTGGTCAAAGGTGTTCTTAATTCATGTGAGATCGAAGAGATAAAATCATCCTTGATCTGATTACTGCGCACGATTTCATGTGCCATGAAGTTAAGCGTCGAAGCCAATTCGCCCAGTTCGTGCTTATAGTTTCCTTTAACCCTGACATCCAGCCGTCCTCTGGCCATCTGAGCCGATACTGCAGTGATATTGTTGATTGGACGCACAATGGAATTCGCCATACCAATACTGATAATCAGAACAATCGCAAGCACGGCAACACCGACCGCAGCGGCAAGTAGTCCCATATTCAACAGCTTTGAATTCACATCTTCGAGTGATGTCAGATATCGAATAACATACGTATTTTCGCCGCCCAGATCAAACTTGTGTGAAACGGCCATGACGGATTCTCCAGTACCTGGTTGTCTTCCAATCCAGCGTCCCATATCCCCATTCAGAGCCTGCATAATATCACTGGTTTGCAGCACAGCACGGTCAGATTCAAAAGCAGTCGAACTCGCCAATACGCGCCCGTTCAGATCCAAAATTTCCAATTCAGTATTGGACAATGCCAAGTTCACAATAAGTCTGGACAGATTATTGCCATCCTCCGTAGTATTTTCACGGGCAATCGGCTCGAAAAAGTCCTTTGAATTAGAAATGTGGGTGCTAATCGTATTGTAGATACTTTCATAATAATACCTTTGTACTGCCAACATAAATACGAATTCGACCAACAGCAGAGCGAGAAAAACTACAAAGAAATAATGTAGTACGATCTGCCGAGTAATGCCTTTTTTAATCATTGCTCCCGGCCCTTCCATTTGTACCCGTGACCCCATACAGTTTGCAGGTATTCGGGCTCGGAAGGATTGTTCTCAATTTTTTGACGCAGACGACGAATGTTTACATCCACAATTTTTGGATCACCCATGTACTCTTTTCCCCATACGTGATCTAACAACACATCGCGGCTGAGCGGTGTATTTTCTTTTTCCAGGAAAAACTGAATCAGGGAAAATTCCGTTGGAGTTAATTCAATCGCTTCATTCTGTTTTTTGAATTGCTTCGAGATCAGATCCAGGGAAAATGGCCCTGACTGGAACGTAACCTTTGCCGCGGTTTCCCGATGCACGTTCACTCGACGCAATAAAGACTGAATACGCGCAATCAACTCTGTAGGGCTGAAAGGCTTGCTTACATGATCATCTGCACCAACAGAAAGTGCATACACTTTATCCTGTTCCTGCACTTTCGCGGTTAAGAAGATGATACCCAAGCGTTCATTGGTCTCGCGGATCCGTCGACACACTTCGAATCCATCAATACCAGGTACCATGACATCCAGCAGAGCCAGATCAATATCCGGTACCGTTTGCAGTATGCGTAGCGCTTCATGGCCATCACCCGCTTCAAGCACTTCGAATCCGTTTCTCTTTAAATTGATCACTATAAAACTGCGGATGGATTCTTCATCCTCAAGAATAAGTACTTTACTCATTAAGTTCTCCCTTTCTATTCAGCTGAGAAGTATTTCCTAGCGCATCTTTACCCGCCTCTGATTGTGCTACCCTAGAAGCAATAACCCGATCTTTGGTTCGTGTAATTTCCTTCCAGCTTTTACCCTTCTCCTGTTCCCACTTGGAAAGAGTAAAATATTTAATCTCAGCCACGGTTTCGTCAGTTTCAATCATTTTAAATCGAATATATTTTTCTTTTTCCGATTTGGTATCAATAGTGATCTTACCGTACCACTCTGGCTTGAGGTTTAGATGAAATAAATCAGCATCATCCCGGAATTGGAATGAGACAAATTTCTTGCCGTCTTTGCCATCCCACTGATAATAGGTGTAAAACCACAACCGAGAGTCAAATACGTAATGCTCCCAACCTTTTGGAGTCTCTTTAAGTCCAAACTCAATAATACCATCATTATCAACATCACCGCTTAAAATTTTGTCATCTCTATACGTTTGATCCGGTGATTTGAAAGCATTCACTAACTTATTATCCTTAACATACATAATTTGCGAGAAGGAGCTTCGATCATCAAGCTCAGCATCCAGTACAATGCCCATTTGTCCTTCAGCGATCTCTCCGCCCAGAGCATTATATACTTCTTTAACGGTATAATCGGTCTGCACCCGATCAACTTCCTTGAAGCTGCCATCTTCGTACTGGTATAACGCAATCGTTGCAAAACCGCTGTTGTTCAGCGAAATGATAACAAAATCACTTTTACCATCTCCGCTCAAATCCAGCGTGTTGCCCTGCGCATCATCAATGATATATTGATTATACGGAACTCCACCCAAGACCTGCTCCAGTGCCCCGCCCTTGTAAGAATATGCAGTCAGGGCCTTCTGCTCCTGCAGACTTACACCAAGAATAATATCCGGATTTCCGTCATTTGTAATATCCAATACTTTAAAGGATTGCAGCTCATTTCCCGGCACATCAAATGTTAGCTTTTTAACCCATGTCCCTCCCTGCTCTTCCAAAATCATGCCATGGATTCGCACATTCTCATTCGGCGTCTCATAAAAAACAATCGCTTCCCGAGTTCCATCCCCATTCAGGTCTTCCACTCGAATCATACTGGTATTATTCATATCCTTGGGACGAATCAACGTGCTCTCTGGCGGCAGTTTAACCTGAACCACGTTGTACAGTTTCTCCTTATCGGTGGACATCATTGGTTTTCTCATCAAACCCTTGGGGTCACTTATGACTGTGCATCCGCTTAGAACAGAACCAAGCATGATCGCCATTGTTCCTGCTGCTACAAAGCGTCCCCACCGTGAATTAAACAATCTCATCACTCTTTTCAATAGTTTAAATCTGGTTTTTTTCTTGCTGTGTTAGTCTCCGTCCACGAATATCAAAAGCAATCTTGCCGTCTGCCAATCCCCAGATTCGCGTGGCATGTTTCTCAGCAAGTTCAATAGGCAATACTGCAATGACAGTTGCGCGTTCTTCTTCACATAATTTGCGCAGCGTTTCCAGCACGGAATCTGCTGTGTGAGGGTCAAGACCAATTACAGGTTCATCGGCCAGAACCACTTTGGCACCATGAGCAAGCGCTCTTGCAATGGCAACCCGCTGCTTCTCTCCACCACTCAGCTTCTCTGCTATTTGATGTGCTTTGTCAAGTAATCCCAATCCTTCGAGATAGTCCATAGCACCCATATAATCATCGGAACGAACCATACCGGTTACCATTCTCCATACGGGAGTCTGACCCGATCGTCCGATTAACACATTTTTAAGAGCCGTACGTCTAGGAAATAGTTCTGGATTCTGTTCCAAGTATGCCCATTCCCGTTTGATTTTTCGTTTACCGGACCAGCCTTCTTTCAAAATCTCGGCCCCATCGACCGTAAATCGGCCTGAATCCCATTTCTCCATCATAGCCAGACATTTGAGCAGCATGCTTTTTCCGCTACCGCTTGAGCCAACTACAGCTATCATCTCACCTTGTTGCATATCAAAACGAATATCCCGTAGAACGGGAACGCGGTCCACGCCAACGGATTTGCTCAAGTTCTCTACTCTGATCATCGCGATGTCTCCTCTTGTCCATGTTTTTCCCTACCACTAGTGTACTCGGAAATGGACATCAATTTCCATGCGAACACCAGCTTCTATTTTAACACAGATTCGAACTCAGGTTTGCGACGAAATAATATACCTGCCGCCCCGAAAAGAAGGTACATGACACCCAGCAAGGTAAACATGCTTCCGGGCGAAATCCAGTTAATCATCTGACCGCCCAGATTCGGTCCGATAATGCTTCCAATCGTGAAATGAAAGGAAGCCACAACGTTCGCTGCAGGCAGCAACACTTTAGGTAAAATATCTGCGGCATAGGCAAGGCCCAATGAGAAAAAGGAGCCGACCAGGCCACCAGCAATCGTTAACAATACAAGCGTCCACCAGAAATGCGTACCTGCGACTGGAACCAGCATGAAGATGATTCCCCCGCTGATGCCCGCAAACATCAATATCTTTTTACGCCCGTATCGGTCACTCAACATCCCCAGAGGCAATTGAAGGAACAAACCTCCAATACCGATAAAGGGAAGCAACGACGAAATCTGATCGGTGTCGAACCCAATACGCAGGCCATACACGGGGAAGTTACTATTCATGCCGGCCTCCATATATCCGTACAAAAGAGCAGGTAACAGTGCGTACCAAGCCCAAGCCAGACTACGACGGAAGCGCCGTTCAGGGAGCTGGCCATGCTCTGCTTTTTCCGGCTTCGTATTCGGAAGCTTCATTAATACCAGCATAAGTACTGCTGCCATACATACGAACAATGCCCAGAAAGGGACAGCATCACCGAATCCAAGCAGCTTGATTCCCAGCGGACCAATGCTGAATCCCAGACCGTAGGACATGCCATATAGCGATATGTAGCGTCCACGTTTCTCAGGTGCCGTAACAAGCAGCACCCAGAGTTGAGCCGCGTAATGCAGTGCGCTGTCTCCTATTCCAACGATTAGACGCAAAATGAACCATATTTTAATATCTGGTAAATACGGAAATAGTATTAAAGGGACCATGACCAATATCAGGCCACCCACAATCAATTTTTTGAACCCGAGTGCTCCCAATAGTCGTTCCGCAACTAGAGTCATGGCAAAAGAGCCAATGTACAATGCAGCAGCGTTTAATCCGTTTAAACCTGGTGAAACCCCTTTTTGCTCCAAAAAAATCGAAAGCACAGGCAGCAAAAGCCCCTGACTAATTCCAGCTACCACAATAACCGTGATCAAAATCAGATAATTGGCTGTCGAGTGTGATAGTTTGGGGCGAGTAATCGATGACACGAATTCATTCCTCCTGCGAGCACACAAAGAAAAATCGCCATCGCTGACGACTTTCGTATGGTATACATATGGTTTTGAACTGCTATTCTTGAATCAGGGCTTTGCCCCGGACTTGAACATTATAGTGGACAACGCCCTGCAAAACAAGCCATAATAGTACTTAAGTCGCTGCGTACACTTAGATGTGACGGGAGGATTCTGCAACAATATGGCTTATCATGTTAAAATTGATGTTTCACCGATATATGAAATGCTCAACAGCTTTCTGGTTTATGTTACGAAAAAATGGATTCAGCATCTGGATATAGGTCCTGAATGGATTCTGGAAGTGGAAGGCAAACTAAGTTCCAATGTACGAGCTGCGCTCGCACCCGCTGCCACTTGGCCTTTTGATGATTTTGATGTCCTGTTTGCATGGGCTGCGTATCAAAATGATACGAAGGAGAATCGTGAATTTCTGGACATGCTTGCCGGAATGACAGCGGATGACCTGTATGCACGTGTGTCTCCTCTTCTGCCCGCCCTTACTATAGAAGAATCTACGCGTATTCGGAACAGCTATGTCCCATTATTGCGACTATGGGATCAACACTACTGTCAGAATATGAGTGAAGATCAGCGTGTATGGCTGGAAGAAGATGCTGAAGAAAAACGCGTTTTGCTTGATAAAATGGAATCTGAACTGCTCATTGAATATGCTACTGCAGGAGTTCTTGTTGAACCCATGCCTGGACTGAATGAAGTTATCCTGTTTCCAACGGTGCATAACCGCCCTATTAATATGTACTGCTTCTATGAGGGTATGATGATCATGCAGTATCCCGTAGATGCACCTGAAGAGAACGAAGACCAGCCACCAACATGCCTTTTACGTTTCACCCATGCACTGGCTGATCCTGAAAGACTTCGCCTGCTTCGTTACGTATCGGATGAACCCAAATCCCTCGCTGAGATGTGTGAAGAATTGGGTAAAGACGAAGACACTGTCAAAGATCAGGTGATGGCGCTGCGCATCGCAGGTCTGCTGCGAACCCATCTGCTGGGAAGTAATCGTAAAGAGAAATACAGTATTCGTCCAGATGGCGTATCTGAATTGAATATGTTCCTGGAATCCTATATTCGCATATAATTTAGTTGAACCATTGTGGAGTTACTGGCAACAAGGAGTGAGTTAGATCATGAAAATAATGAAACAACATATTTTGTTTGACCTTGATGATACACTCGTATATTGCAACAAGTATTTTAACCTGATTTTGGGAGAATTCTTTGAGAATATGCAGGAGTGGTTTGACGGACATTCACTAACGACGCAAGAGATCCGCGAAAAACAACTGGAGATTGATGTAACCGGCGTGAACAAGCTTGGGTTCGCTAGTCATCACTTCCCGCAATCCCTGATTGATACCTATCGTTACTTTTCCCGGAAGTTCGCCAGATCAACTTCTCCCAGAGAAGAAAATTATCTGAGCAAGTTGGGCATGAGTGTGTACGACCAGGAGGTTGAACCCTACCCTCATATGGTCGAAACGCTTGAGAACCTCAAAAGTGCTGGACATTCCCTCTACTTATATACAGGTGGCGAAACCGTGATTCAGCAGCGCAAGATTGATCAGATGAAGCTCTCAGCTTATTTTGATGATCGGATCTATATCCGACAACACAAAAACATCGAGGCCCTGGAAGGAATTCTATCTAACGGTCCATTTGATCGTCGAACAACATGGATGATTGGCAACTCTCTTCGGACAGATATTATGCCCGCAGTAAAAGCCGGAATTCACAGCATATACATCAAACAGCCAAACGAATGGCAATACAACATTGTAGAACTTCAGCCTAATCCGGAAACATCGATGTACACCATCACTGCATTGGAAGAGGTACCGAAGGTCATACACGAAAATATACAACAGCAGCAACAGAAAAGGACCCTTGGTTAAGGGTCCTTTTGCTTTATGTTAACATGTTAACTAAGCTCACGCATCCTGCTTCTCACCAGATAACTTGCCTGTTACCACGTCCTGCAAAATAATACGTGCTTTCACCGTACTTCCGTCTTTCCGTTTGAAAGATAGTACCTGCGTACTCCCCTTCTCAATCAGCGATTTTAACATCGTACTGGTGATTTTTTTGCCGGCATACTCTTTCCAGACTACAAACGAGCAGCCTTCCTTGAAACGTGAACATCCATAGCCCTTCTTGCCTTCTATGATCTGGCCTGTACAGCCGGGTGAAGGACAGGGTGCCAGTAACTCTCTCACTCCTGATTGGTTCGCAGTTGAAGATGGCGCCTTGGTAGTCGTACTTGTCCTACTACTAGATCTTGACGAAGACGCCGAAGACTGACGTGACGTTTTTACAGCTGAACCGCCACTAGTTGTCTTGGCAGATGTTCGCGTATTGCCGGCCTGGCTTTTGGCTCCTTTGCCTTTCCCCCTGCCTGCACGCGAATCTTCCCCAAAAGCATCTGCTGGCGCTGGAGCTTGCACACGTACTTTTTCAATGATGGACAAGGTAAATTTCTTGACGTTCTCCATGAACTTGTCCTGACCCGCCTCACCTTTGGAAATCTGATATAGTCTTCTTTCCCATTGGCCTGTCATCTCTGGTGAAGTTAACAGATCCACGCCTGCTCGGCGAATCAATTCAATCGCTGTTCTGCCTTTAAGGGTTAACTGCATTTTCTTCCCCTGCAGCGTAATGTAACCTACGTTTTTGAGGCGTTCAATCGTAGCCGCACGTGTAGCCGGGGTACCCAGGCCACTGTCCTTCATCGCGTCTCGCAGCTCTTCATTCTCGATCTGCTTGCCTGCACTTTCCATCGCTTTCAGAAGCGTTCCCTCTGTATAACTCTTGGGGGGCTGAGTCGCCTTTTCCTTAAACTCACTCTTCGTACATTGAACAGGTAAGTCAGGCTGTACGGCAAAAGCCTTGTCCGTCCATTCCTCGGCTTCCTCTTCTTCATTACTGTTCTTTTTAGTCTTCTTCTTGCCTGCGCCACCCTGTTCCTGATCTCCAGAACCGAGCACCACTTTCCATCCGAGGGACAGCAGCTCTTTGACAGATGTCTTAAACTGATGCTTCTCCACTTCGGTGAGCACCGTATGCTGCTTATACTCCGCCGGAGGATAGAAGTGAGACAAGAAGCGTCTTACAATCAAATCATAGATATTCTGTTCATCCTTGGATAACGTACCCGGTCGCTTCAACGTTGGCAAGATTGCATGGTGATCCTCAACTCTGCTCGGATTACATACCCCTTTATTGTTCTTATGAACAAGCTCCGGCTTGGCCCCTTGTGCAAGCTCACTATACGTCCCATTCTTGAGCAGGTTCAGCGTTTTGTGCATACCTTCAATATTCTGTTCTGTAACATAGTTGGAGTTCGTCCGTGGATACGAAATCACCTTGTGTTTTTCATACAAGGCCTGTGCGATATCCAGTGTTTTTTTGGCACCATATCCGAACTTGGCATTGGCTTCACGCTGTAGAAGGGTCAGGTCATACAAACGATACGGATACTCCTTCGTCTGCTTTGCTTCGTATTTGGTAATCTGCCCTGTCTTGCCCTTCACACTGGCTGCAATGGCCTCTGCTGCCTCAGCATCGGTCAACTTATCTCCCTGACGCAGTCCCCGGTACTCGACACCTTCCTGCCGAAACCAGGCGGCTACTTCATAAAAGGTCTGTGACTGGAACGCTTCAATCTCTATTTCCCGATCGTAGATTAGCGCCAGTACTGGCGTCTGCACACGGCCTACAGACAGCAAAGCATTATGTCGAGTAGTAAATGCGCGTGAAGCATTCATGCCGATCAGCCAATCAGCTTCACTTCTCGCGCGAGCTGCATGGGTTAAATTTTCAAATTCAGATGCATCCTTCAGACCATCAAAACCTCGTCTGATACTCTCTGCCGTCAAATCCGATATCCATAAACGCTTTACAGGCTGACGCAGCTTCAATTGCTGTTGTATGAGAGCGAAAATGTACTGCCCTTCTCTCCCTGCATCGCAAGCATTGACGATCGCTGAAGCCCGTTTCGCCAGTTCTCCAATCATTTTGAGCTGATCTTTCGTTCTCGGATTGGGTACAATCTTAAACTGATCAGGTATGATTGGCAGGTCCGCTATATTCCAGCGCTTGTACTTCGTATCATAGGCATCCGGTTCAGCCAGTCCAAGCAAATGCCCAATCGCCCAAGTGATGATGTAATGTTCACCCTCCAGATACGTGCGATTGTTCTTGGCCTTTGGTTCTATGACGGCGGCAATGGTTCGACCCATGTCGGGTTTTTCCGCTATAACCAGTGTCTTCATCCGTCCATCTCTCCTCCTTCACCGTCCGCATGACGGCAAAAAGGGGCCTTCCGCCGACGGAAGCCCCTTGCTTCTGAAACTTATTATATCAGATTTTGGATTCGGGAGCACCCTCCCACAATGAATTAACCTGCTGCCTGTTCTTTCAGTACATGCTTTTGTCTGCACTCTTTGCATACACCCTGGAAATCCAGACGATGATCCGTGACAGCAAAGCCATACTGACGCTCGATTTGTTGTTCCAAACGTAGCAGGCCATCTTCCATGATCTCTTCTACTTTTCCACATTCTGTACAGATCAAGTGATGGTGGTGATGAGACCCGTCCGTACTCCGTAGATCGAAGCGAGCAGCGCCATCGCCAAAGTTAATTTTTTCAACGACCTGAAGGTCACTTAAGAGTTCAAGAGTGCGGTATACGGTGGCCAATCCAATCTCAGGGAATTGCTCTTTGACCAGCAGGAATACTTCCTCTGCACTAAAATGATCCTTCTCATGTTCAAGCAACACACGTACGGTAACTTCCCGTTGTTGTGTTAGCTTATATCCTTTTTCAACCAATTGATTTTTAATGTGAAATATCTGTTCTGAAATGGACTTGTCCCGGTTACTTGCCATAGCAGGTCGCACCTCCAGTTTATATTCATTAAATTTTACTTTTAACGTACGAATTTCTTGGTTTCAGTGAATCCTTATTTATAATCATTATAATATAATAATAAATCTTTATCACTTAAAAAGCAATGCTATTGCTCACACTTACGTGAAATATGTAGTCTTTTCTATTCAATAAACAACAAACAGCCCTCGCTGAACGCGAGGGCTGTCATTTATAATCTTATTACAGTTATGAATGTTTAGTATGCGTATTAATCCGCTCTTTTTGTACCTCGTTACACCAGAACCGAAGCACCCATCAAGTATTTGTCCACTTCACGAGCAGCCTCACGGCCTTCATTAATTGCCCATACAACCAAGCTTTGACCACGACGCATGTCACCTGCTGCAAATACTTTATCCACATTGGTATTGTATTTGCCGTAACGTGCCTTAACGTTTGTACGACGATCTGTTGCAAGACCCAGTTGCTCTACCAACGTTTGTTCAGGTCCATCAAATCCAATCGCAATCATGGCCATCTGAGCCGGGAATACACGCTCTGTACCTGGAATTGGCTGATAAATCTTGCGACCAGTCTCATCCACAATACGCTCGATCTGTACCGTGTGCAATTCTTTGAGGTTACCCTCATCGTCTCCGACAAATTTGGTTGTCATGATCGAGAATTCACGCGGATCTTGACCAAACAACGCTTTGGCTTCCTCTTGTGCATAATCAAGTGTGTACACGTTCGGGAATTGCGGCCAAGGATTGTTGATGCGATCACGCTCCATAGGCGCTTGTGTATGCGTACCGAATTGAGTGATCGTACGACAACCATGACGCAGCGATGTAGCTACACAGTCAGATCCTGTGTCACCACCACCAATGACGATAATATCTTTATCCTTAGCGGACAGATATTGACCATCTTCCAGATTGGAGTCCAGATAGCTCTTGATGCTGCCATTCAGGAAATCCATGGCGTAATGAACGCCTTTCAAGTCGCTGCCTTCAATATTGAATTCACGCGGCTTGGTTGCACCACCGCACAATACAACAGCATCATAATCATCCACCAGTTGTTGTGCTGCAATATCTTTACCAATCTCGGTGTTCGTAATGAATTGGATACCTTCTGCTTCAAGCAGATCAACACGACGTTGAACTACCTTCTTATCCAATTTCATCGTCGGGATACCGTACATCAGCAATCCGCCGACACGGTCCGAACGCTCATATACGGTTACCGAGTGTCCTGCTTTATTCAACTGAGCCGCAGTAGCCAATCCCGCTGGACCTGAGCCTACCACAGCAACACGTTTACCCGTACGTTTTTCAGGAGGTTGGGGAACCACCCATCCTTCTTCGAAACCTTTTTCAATAATAGCTTCTTCAATGGTTTTGATGGTTACAGGCTGACCAATTAAGCCAACTGTACACGATCCTTCGCAAGGAGCAGGACAGACGCGACCTGTAAACTCTGGGAAATTATTCGTTTTGTGAAGGCGCTCAAGTGCTTCTCTCCACAGTCCGCGATATACAAGATTATTCCATTCTGGAATCAGGTTATGCACGGGGCAACCTGACGTGCCGCCAATCATATCTATACCTGTATGGCAATACGGGGTACCACAATCCATGCATCGTGCACCTTGTGTTCTGAGCTCTTCTTCAGCCATGTGTTTATGAAACTCTTCCCAATCCTTAATCCGCTCCGCTGGCTCACGATCTGCTGGCAGTTGACGTTTGTATTCCATAAATCCAGTAGGTGTAGACATCTTACGTTTTCCCCCATCCGTTCTTGTCTTAATCCCTTCATGTGCATGGTTCTATATGAAATGGATTACTCATTACTTGAGTTTTTGTCTATTGTATCACAAAATCTTCTCGAAGATATTTCAATTATAGTAGCATTTACTGTGCTGAATATTAAATGGATTATCCGCATAATTATTTGTATTTTATACATCATATCTTTCAAGTCTACCCATGGTCAATACCCTTATTTTGGTGTTTAATGTGGTTTTGAACTGCGAAATCTGTTGTGTGTTAAAGAAATAAACTGTCGAAACGTTAAGTGAATGTCAGATAATTTGTCATCAAATTCAACATATTTTGCTATAAATCGTTCTCATTTCCGAATATCAGACCTGTTTTAGGGCTTCACAACGTTGAAACCTCAAAACTTTTACACTTTTTTACTGTTTAATGCTTGGTCGTATGTATAATATACATAAATACCAATTAATCATGTTATATTAATGTTATATGTATTCCAATTTAAACAAGTGACTCATTTTTTTATAAAAGAAAAGACGCTGTTCACGAATATTTCGCAATCAGCGCCTCTCATCATAAAAATACGACCGAAGTCAGGAATTTCTTATGCCAAATTTACCGTTTACGTTCGTAGAATTCGAATGTATACGCATAAACATTTTTTTCATCCTGTTCGCCTTCAATCTGTTCAATTAGTTCCCATTCGGACCAATCCACTTCAGGGAAAAACGTATCTCCCTCAAACCTCTCATGAATCTTGGTCACCACAAGACGATCTGCAAGTGGCAGGAACTCACGATACACTTGGGAACCCCCAATTACGCACAGTTCCTCACCTTTGGTTACACTCAGCCCTTCTTCAATCGTATGTACGATTTCAGCCTGTTCCACCTTGTAGTTCAGATCTCTTGTCACTACGATATTACGGCGCTGAGGAAGCGGCTTACCACCAAAAGATTCCCATGTGTTGCGTCCCATGATAATTGTTTTGTTCAGCGTACGTTGTTTGAAAAAGGCCATATCCTTGGGTAAACGCCATGGAATCGAATTATTCAATCCGATCACACCGTTCTCCCCCATTGCCCATACCAGTTCAATACTCAAGGGTAATACACTCCTTCAATCCAAGTCTCTTATCGAGATTGAATACATAATTAGACTGCAATTGGAGCCTTAATGCCCGGATGATGCTGATAGTTCTCAAACTCAAAATCTTCAAACTTATAATCAAAAATAGAATCCGGCTTACGCTTGATTACCAGCTTAGGTAAAGCATAAGGTTCACGCTCCAGTTGCGTTTTAACCTGGTCCACATGGTTAGAGTAGATGTGAACATCCCCTCCAGACCAGATGAAATCACCCACCTCCAGATCACATTGCTGAGCAATCATATGAGTCAAGAGCGCATAACTCGCGATGTTAAACGGCAACCCGAGGAACGTATCCACGGAACGCATCGTAAGCATACATGATAATTTACCCTCTGCAACGTAAAACTGAAACGCGAAATGACAAGGTGGAAGCTTCATATTATTAATCTCAGCCACATTCCATGCGCTGACAAGGTGACGACGTGAATCCGGATTATTTTTGATCGAATCAATAACTGCGGCGATCTGATCAATTTTTTCTCCGTTTGGTGCTTCCCATGTACGCCACTGCGAGCCGTATACCGGACCGAGATCCCCATTTTCGTCTGCCCAGTCGTCCCAGATCTTCACACCGTTTTCTTTCAAATAAGATATATTGGTATCGCCACTCAAAAACCATAACAGTTCATGAATAACCGATTTGAGATGAATTCGTTTGGTTGTTACCAGCGGAAATCCTTCGGAGAGATCATAACGGAGTTGTCTGCCAAATACAGATTGTGTCCCCGTTCCTGTACGGTCTCCTTTATGCACGCCGTTGTTCAGAATATCCTGCAATAAATCGAGATAGTTTTTCATGTTGTTATCTCCTCGCACTTCTTATTTCATACCTATTCAGACTAAGACTGGCATACACCACATCACGTCTGATCATTTTAATATTGTATCACCTGAGCCTCTGGATAAAAAGGGCTTCCTCAAACATTATGCTAAGTGTGACATTATAGTATAACATGTAAACCTTCACATGATTTCTCCTATATACTTCATTCAAAAAAAGAGACGAATAACGCGTTAGCGTCACTCGTCTCTTCTGATTTACGTATAATGCCGGACGAATCCGAAGCTTAGATGATCTTAACGGGAGATGATGTGGATCGGGTGACCCATAACCAATTCCGCTGCTTCCATCACGATTTCGCCCAAAGTTGGGTGAGCGTGAATTGTGAGAGCCAGATCTTCCAAAGTTGCGCCCATCTCAATTGCCAAACCAAGCTCAGCAATCAAGTTGGAAGCTTCCAGACCTACGATTTGGCAACCCAATACAAGGCCGCTTTCTTCGTCAGCTACGATTTTCACGAAGCCTTCAGCGTGATTCAAAGATACAGCACGGCCGTTACCCGCATAAGGGAACTTACCTGCTTTTACTTTGTGTCCTTTTTCTTTAGCTTCTTTTTCAGTGTAACCTACGCTGGAACACTCTGGATCTGTGAACACAACAGCTGGCATACATTTGTAGTCAACTACAGATGGTTGTCCTGCGATTGCTTCAGCAGCCACTTTACCTTCATAAGAAGCTTTGTGCGCCAGAGCCAAGCCAGATACGATATCACCGATTGCGAAGATGTGAGGAATGCTTGTGCGACCTTGGTGGTCAACTTTGACAAATCCACGCTCGTCAACGTCAACACCAATCATGTCGAGACCAAGTTCTCCATCCGTGTTTGGACGACGTCCAACAGTTACCAGCAAGTAATCTGCAGTAACTTCTTTGGATTCACCATTTACGGAATATTTAACAGTTACGTCTTTGTCCGTTTGCTCAGCACTTTCTGCTTTTGCACCCGTAACGATTTCGATACCTGTTTTCTTCATGTTTTTAGCCACAAGGCTGGTCATGTCTTTATCGAAACCTGGCAGTACTGTATCCAAACCTTCGATGATTGTTACTTTTGCACCGAATTTGGAGTACATTTGACCAAGCTCAGCACCGATATATCCGCCACCGATAACGATCATGCTTTTTGGTACTTCAGGCAAGTTCAGAGCTTCTGTCGAAGACAGAATGCGTCCGCCAAACGGGAAAGGTTTCAGTTCGATTGGACGGGAACCTGTTGCAATAATTGCATTTTTAAATTTGTAACGTGGAGACTCGTGGTCATTAAATACACGAGCTTCGTTTTCGTTGATGAACATGCACTCACCGTTGAAAACTTCAACTTTGTTGCCTTTGAGCAAACCAGCCACGCCGCCAGTCATTTTCTTAACAACGCCGTTTTTGAACTCTTGAGTTTTGCTGAAGTCCACTTTTACGTTCTCAGCAGAGATACCAAAAGCTTCACCGTGAAGTGCAGACTCATATTGGTGTGCAGCAGAGATCAGGGCTTTGGATGGAATACATCCACGGTTCAAACAAACACCGCCCAGTTCGGATTTGTCTACGATCAATACGCTTTGGCCCAGTTGAGCAGCGCGGATGGCAGCTACATAGCCGCCAGGACCCGCACCAATTACTAATGTGTCGATATTGAGAGAAGCGTCGCCTACTACCATATCTTACACCTCCATAACAAGCAGCTCAGGGTTAGCGAGCAGCTGTTTAATGTAATTCATAAAGTTTTGTGCTGTTGCGCCATCGATGATACGGTGGTCAAAGCTCAGGGAAAGAGCCATTACAGGTGCTGCAACTACTTCGCCGTTTTTGATCACTGCTTTTTCGCTGATGCGTCCTGTTCCGAGAATAGCAACTTCAGGGAAGTTGATGATTGGAGTGAAGAACATACCGCCAGCAGAACCGATGTTACTGATGGAGATTGTGCTTCCTCTCATTTCATTCGCACTCAATTTGCCCTCACGACCACGAGCAGCCAGATCACGGATAGAATCAGCAATCATCCAGATGGATTTACGATCAGCATCTTTGATAACAGGAACGATCAAACCGTTGTCTGTATCTGTAGCGATACCGATGTTGTAGTATTTTTTGTAAACAATTTCGTTAGCTTCTTCATCAATCATAGCGTTCAGAGCCGGGAATTGGCGAGAAGCCGCAACCAGTGCTTTAACGATGAATGGCAGATAAGTAACTTTTGTTCCTTTTTTCTCTGCAATTGGTTTCATGCGAGTACGGAAAGCAACCAATTCAGTTACGTCCACTTCGTCCATGATTGTAACGTGAGGTGCTGTGTAAGCCGATTTAACCATCGCATTAGAGATCGCTTTACGGATACCTTTGAATGGTACGCGCTCTTCTTCAACGTGTTGATCAGCTGCAGCCGCTGCTGGTGCTGCGGATTTTTTCTCTTCTTGAGCCGGAGCTTCGGAAGATGCCGCTGCGGAAGAACCGCCACCGTTTTTGAAGGATTCAACATCTTCTTTGGTTACTTTACCGTTGTTGCCAGTGCCGTTAACCTGAGCGATGTCTACACCTTGTTCGCGAGCAAATTTGCGCACGCTTGGTGTTGCCAGAACGTCTTTGGCAGGTACTGCCGGAACGCTGTTGTTGCCGCCTTCTTTAGCTGCATCCGAGCTGGAAGCTGCTGCAGAAGAACCGCTTGTGTCAGCTCCGCCTTGAGCTGCATCTTTCTCTTGCTCGCCTTGATCGCCAGCAGGAGCGTCGTCTTGCTCAGGAAGTTCGCCTTCTGCATCGATGATCGCTACTACTTCACCAACGTGGCAGACTTGACCGTCTTTAGCGAATACTTCTGTAACTGTTCCGTTAACCGGACAAGGTACTTCTACAACCGCTTTGTCGTTCTGTACTTCCATGATGATGTCGTCGTCAGTTACTTTGTCACCGACTTTGATGTGCATCTTGATGATTTCGCCTTCGTGCAGGCCTTCGCCCAATTCAGGGAATTTATATTCAAATTTAGCCAACTGAAAAACCTCCTTGATTATGTGCTCAATCCTGAAAACAACCCTTAACTCCAAGAAACAACTGTTACTGCTAATGCAAATAACTGTTACTCAAGGGGCTAATGGCTGTTTACAGTGCAGCTTGCGCTGCGGTGTGAATCACCATACTGCGCCTTGCGGCATGTCAGATGATTAAATTAGAAATTTACGACTTTGTTAACCGCAGCAACGATACGCGCCGGGTTAGGCAGCCATGTATCTTCAATTTGTGCAAATGGATATACAGTGTCCGGACCAGCTACACGCAGAACCGGTGCTTCCAAGTGCAGGATTGCTTTTTCATTGATTTGGGCAATGACTTCAGCTGCAACACCTGCGCTCTTTTGAGCTTCCTGTACAACAATTGCACGGTTTGTTTTCTTAACGGAAGCAACGATAGTATCGATGTCGATCGGGCTAACCGTACGAAGGTCGATAACTTCAACTTTGATTCCTTGTTTTTCGAGTTCATCTGCTGCTTTCACAGAAGTGTGAACCATCATACCGTAAGTAATGATCGTTACATCGGAACCTTCACGAACAACGTTCGCTTTACCCAACTCTACAACGTAATCTTCTTCAGGCACTTCTGCACGGAAAGCATGGTACAAGTTCAAGTGCTCCATGAAGAATACAGGATCGTTATCGCGAATAGAAGCGATCATCAGACCTTTTGCATCGTAAGGGTTAGAAGGAACAACGACTTTGATACCTGGTGTTTGCGTGAGCAGACCTTCCAGGGAATCTGTATGCAATTCTGCCGCTTTTACGCCGCCACCAAATGGTGTACGGAATACGATTGGAGAATTGTATTTTCCACCGGAGCGGAAACGCATACGAGCAGCTTGCACGACCATTTGGTCAAGGGCTTCGAAGATAAAACCAACGAATTGGATCTCAGCAACCGGACGGAAGCCTTGTACACCCAGACCTACAGCCAGACCACCAATAGCGGACTCAGCCAGTGGTGTATCAAATACACGCTCTTCGCCAAACTCTTTTTGCAGACCTTCCGTTACACGGAAAACACCGCCTACATTACCTACGTCTTCACCGAAAAGCAGAACGTTAGGATCACGTTTCAACTCCACGCGAAGCGCATCACGGATTGCTTCTTTCATGTTCATTTGTGCCATTTGCTTCATTTCCTCCTTAAACATTGACAGTTCACATTTGAATTCGTACATGTATACCGGGACATTCAAGTCGCGGATGTTTATGCTTTATCGGAAAAAACTTATTGGAAATCAGCTTTTTGCTCTTCCAAGTGCTTAGGCGTTTGTTCGAACATGCTGTCGATCAAGCCTGAAATCGTCATTTTCTCGGTTTTTTCCGCTTTTTTGATCTCTTCATTGACTTTAGCTTTTGCTTCTTCTTTCACACGTGCTGTATCTTCTTCAGTCCAAAGACCTTTTTTCTCCAGATATTTAGCGAAACGTGCGATTGGATCTTTAGCAGACCATTCTGCCTCTTCTTCTTTTGTACGATACTTGGAAGCATCATCCGAAAGGGAGTGAGGACGGAAACGGTACGTTACTGCTTCGATCAATGTTGCGCCTTCTCCGTTACGTCCGCGCTCAGCAGCTTCCTGAACAGCTTTGATAACAGCGAAGATGTCCATACCGTCAACTTTAACACCTTTGATACCTGCTGCTACCGCTTTGTGAGCGATGGACAGAGCTGCTGTTTGTTTAGCAAAAGGAGTAGTGATGGCATAACCATTGTTTTGTACAAAGAAGATAACAGGCAGTTTGTATACACCAGCGTAGTTCAGACCTTCATAGAAGTCACCTTCAGAAGAACCGCCATCACCTGTGTATGTGATAACAACTTGTTTTTGTTTCTTCAATTTGTAACCCATAGCGATACCCATTGCATGCAGAATTTGTGCACCAATGATGATTTGTGGCATCAATACATTAACGCCATCTGGAATTTGTCCACCATGTTGGTGTCCACGGGAATACAAGAATGCTTGATAAAGAGGAAGTCCATGCCATACGAGTTGCGGAATGTCACGATAGCCAGGACATACAAAGTCTTCTTTTTCAATTGCAAATTCACTACCAACCATTGTAGCTTCTTGACCAGATACTGGAGCATAGAAACCAAGACGACCTTGACGGCCCAGGTTTACTGCACGGTCATCCCAAGTACGGGTAAATACCATGCGGTACATAATTTCTTTTAATTGATCATCGGAAAGTGTAGGCATCATGTCTTTGTTAACAATTTCGCCGTCAGGAGACAGCACGGACAGAGCTTCTACATCCTCTGTATACACTTCATAAGGAACCTTGCTCATTTTTTTCTTCACCTCAACAAAAAATTTGAATATCAAGTTCCGCTGTTATAATATTATTATACACCTGTTTCACTCCATACGTCAAAGAAATCCGTAATTTTTTTATGTTTCCTGCCGGATTGTATGTATAACAGGGGATTAATATTGGTATAACAGCATAATACATGATTGCGTGTTTGACCTAACCCCGCACAAGGGTAATCTTACCGTATTGCGCGGTCGAATGCAAAAAATTAACCGAGAAAGGTGACGTTTTATGACGGATTCCCGCTATTTGAAACGCACGATTGTGAAGGAAGAGATTGAAAGTCGCTATCTCGGAGAGAAGCGAACACTCCGTATATACCTTCCTCCGGGCTATAACGAATTGCTTAGCTACCCTGTGGTTTATTGTCAGGATGGCGAAGAATTTTTTAATTTCGGACGAATTGCTACAACAGCTAACCAAATTATTCTGGACGAAGGAGCCGAACCTTTCATTATTGTAGGGGTTCAGGTGGATGTGTCTGTGCGAACGCAGGAATATGCCCCATTTGGAGATCGGTTCAAGGCATATACCGCTTGCTTCGCTGAAGAGATTATTCCCTATATAGAAGAGAAATATCCTGTACGCCGTTCTCCGCAGGAACGCATTCTTGCCGGAGATTCGCTCGGTGGCAGTGTTTCGCTTCATCTTGCTCTGTTATATCCGGATCTGTTCACACGTGTGATCAGCATGTCTGGCGCCTTCTACTCTGCTTCACAGGAAATCTATGCCGCAGCTGAAGATCTGTCCTGGCTCTCGATCTGGATGATCGTTGGTTTGCAGGAGACTGATTTCGAGGCAGACACGGGTACGTATAATTTTGTTCAATTAAACCGGAACACTCGAGAATTGCTCGAAAAACGTGGTGCCCTCGTCTCCTACCAGGAGAAAGACGGAAAACACCAATGGGGTTTTTGGCAGAAGGAATTGCCCGAAGCATTACTTTATTTTCTCCAGGAAAGATAAAAGAACCACATCAACAGGCGGCTGAAATGCCGCTATTGTTTTTCATTTTAATGATACCGCTTACAATTGTAATCTGAAAAAGAAGCAGGATATCCTGCTTGCTTTAAGCGCTCTAATCCTGCTTCTTTGTCGAATTACAAATTTAGCATGAATTTCGTTTACTTTTTAGGCTAAGGAATGTTCCGCTTCAATCTTACTCAACAGAACATCGCAGCCTGCGTTAACCAGCTCGTACACCTCTTCAAAATTGCCTGTGTAATATGGGTCAGGTACTTCTCTGAGTTTTTCCTCGGGAAGCATGTCCATGAACTTGATGATGTCCGCCTCAGCTCCGCCTGGAACGTTGCGCACATTATCTGCATTCGAATTATCCATACATACAATGTAATCAAATTGAGTAAAATCTTCGCTGGCGAATTGTCTCGCTGCCATATTGGCATAGGAAATCTGGTACGAATCCAGCAAATTTCGAGTCCCTTCATGCGGAGGTTTACCAACATGCCAGTCCCCTGTACCCGCAGAGTCCACACGAATCTGGTGTTCAAGCCCCTTCTCCACGACTTTGTGACGCAGAACGGCTTCAGCCATTGGTGATCTACATATATTGCCCAGACATACAAACAAAACATTAATCATATTAATCCCCCTTGCTTAGCGTACCTTGAAGTACCGACGATGTTGGCTGTGTCACAATGCTCTCCGGCTGAGGACTGACGTTCCCGGTCTCAGACGACACCAACGAACGACGTGGCAGTTTCCATTTATAATGTACAGAACACATCCGGAAAAACACAACGGCCGCGAAACAAAGCAACAATCCGGCATTTGTTGTTAACCAACCCATACCTATAACAAAACCGGCTGTCATTGCCCATACAGCATAGATTTCGTCACGCAATACAAGCGGTTTACGTCCTGCAAGCACATCACGAATAACGCCCCCACCAATACCGGTCATTACTGCTGCAACGATAACTGCGCTAATAGGATGTCCCATGTTCGCCGCGTAGAGAGCCCCTTGAATTGCAAATGCTGCGAGTCCGATTGCATCAAACAGCGCCTCTGTTCGCTTCCAGTGACTAATCCACTTGAGAGGTAATATAAACGCAATCGCTACTGATACTAGGGCTAACATAATAAGTGATCCCTGACTCCACAGTGTCGTTACAGGTATACCTATAAGTACATTCCGGATAATCCCGCCTCCGAATGCCGTGACAAGTCCAAGCACTAGTACACCCAGAATGTCATACTCCTCTTCCATAGCCACGAAGGCACCGGACATTGCAAATGCGATGGTACCTATAATACTGAATACTTCAAAAATGTGTAAGTCCAACCTGTTCAAACCTCACTTTTCAAGTTATCTCCGTGTCGCTCTACCCATTGTATCCGCGAGCATTGAAATTGTGCAACCACATTTTGTGGATTATACTGGTTTGGTGAAAGAATTAGGAAGGATGAAATGACGATGAAACGAATTGTTATTTTTACAGGCGGGAACTTATCTGTGGAATTACTTCAGGAAATACAAGAAGATGACATGATTATCGCGGCTGATCGCGGTGCACTATTTTTGATTGAACACGGCATTCAGCCTCACATTGCAGTTGGTGACTTCGACTCTATTACCGAAGAGGAACTTACAATTGTAAGTAACAATAGTATTAAATTCATTACATGCGACCCGGTTCATAAGGATCTTACTGATACAGAAATGGCCTTTGAGACAGCGCTAGATCACGAACCTTCTCACATCTTAATGTTAGGTGCAACAGGTACACGTATGGATCACACACTCGCCAATGTACATATTATGGTTCGCGCGATGCAGCATCACATCTCCTGTGTCATACAGGACAAACACAACTACATGACACTGACAACATCCAGAGCTGTGGTTGAACACCGTGACTATAAATATGTTTCTTTGCTCCCCTTGACTCATGAAGTTACAGGAATAACTCTGGAAGGTTTTATGTATCCACTGGATCAAGCCACGATTCGCATGGGACAATCCTTGGGTGTTAGCAATAAACTATTAGGTACTTCGGGTACAGTCACCATCGATAGTGGCTTACTACTGATTATTCAGAGCAAAGATTGAATCTACTAGCATGCTTTATCGTTATTTATTACGTTTTTGTAACCAGTGATTCATTGAAGAAAATAGGTTCACATGTAATAAAGACCCTTGATATTCAAGGGTCTTTTCTATTTCATCAATTTGTGTCATTCGTCAATGATTAATTTTTTGACATTTTTAATTGTATTTTAATAAACATACCCAATCCACTGTGGCGCAAGGGATTACACTCCCCTATCCAATTTCTAGGCTGTTACAAAGCTGTTATACTCGCTCTAGCAACTTAACGAAAACGAATTTTGGAGGTACTAACTAACATGAAAACAAACATCTTTGTCCAAAAGGCCGTAACCGTCGGGTTGTGCGCTACACTAGGTTTTGGAGCTGTACTAATGACTAACGCACCTGTTGCACAGGCAGCAACTGCTTCTGTATCCACAGGTCAACAGATTGTTAACTATGGCAAAAAATTCACTGGAACTCCATATAAATTTGGTGCTTCAACTTCAACAACCAAGGTTTTTGACTGCTCTTCTTTTATGAAATATATTTTCAAAAAGTATGGTGTAGATTTGCCGCGCACTTCCGTGAAACAATCCAAAGAAGGTAAAGCTGTGTCTAAAGCTAATCTGCGTGTCGGAGATCTGGTGTTCTTCTCCAGTGGCAGCCGTTCCACAGGTTCCAATGTCACTCACGTAGGTGTTTATGCCGGGAACGGCAAGATTCTGCATACGTATGGATCACCAGGCGTAACCCTCTCGGATCTGAACTCAGGTACTTGGAAGAGAACATATGTTAAAGCTCGTCGTGTACTTTAGAACTTATCATAGCTAATCAGTAAGGACCGGAGGTTACTATCCGGTCTTTTCTTTTTACCCTCATTTTGCCACACTCTAAACTGGTGATTCATGGAATTCGCTGTATAATCTAATTTCTGTCGTGAAGCATGTAACCAATCCCACGCACGGTATGAATCAGTTTCACACTTCTACCCTTGTCCACTTTAACTCTCAAATGTTTGATGTATACATCCACTACGTTAGTATCCATTGCATACTCGTAACCCCATACTTCCCGCAAGATATCACTTCGCGTACATGCTTCATTTACATGCAACGCCAAGAATTCGAGCAATTCATACTCTTTTGGCGTTAATGTTAAGTACTCCCCAGCACGATTTACCCTTCTTGAGCGCAAATTCACTTTAAGATCATGAATTATAATTACTTCTTCACCTTCTTGCTTTACATTCGCAAAAACACGCAATAAATTCCGTATTCGGGCCAGCATCACGTTTAAGTGAACGGGTTCTTCCATCACGTCGTTAGCTCCAAAGTCCAGCCATTCCACGATGAACTGTGGAGATGCATTAGAAGTGATAACCAGTAGAGGTATAACCTGACCTTTATCTATCCACTGTTTCAGTTCTTCTTTCTTCTGTGGGCTCCGATGGCCCTGAGCCTTTTCACTATCTACCAGGATGATCAGATTGATATGTAACAACAATGGCTCAACGGATTGGTTAAGTTCAGACCATTCCTTACGGTGTACCTCATACCCTTCAGAACATAATACATCCTGAATAAGGTCAACCTGCTCTCCTGCTCCCATCAACAAAATGGCTGTTTTCACTGTTCTCACCCGGCCTGTCTCTATCCTTCTGCTCGCAGCAAAGGTTGGTACAGTTATCATGCCGTAAAATGAAAAAGTCCATTCCCTCAAGGGAACAGACTTTGCTTCATTTTTGCTTCAACCAAAGTAGCGGTGAACGAGTGTACGTGCCTCAGCTGTATCTTTTGTTCCGTGAACAAGAACACGTCCATCCTGGAAAATGACCATTCTATGAGCTCCTGTTGTAAAAGAGACCAAAAAAGGATTGGATTCCACTTTTCCTTCTTGAAGCCTGTCCAGGCGATCCGCTGTATGTTGAAGATCCAGATTCATGCGCCGTGCAGGCCGGATCTGAACGGTATCCCTGCCACACAACACATCTGTTTTCTCCAGATTGGACGCAGAAAGATAAGGATAAGTTGCCGAATCGCTGCAGGAAAGGCAGTCTTGCTTTTTCGCACCATCCACATTAATGGATATGTATTCGTTCCTCCACACGTCAAACGACAACAACTTGCGTCTCAGTGCACCCGTATTGCCACTAAGCAACTTCATCGCCTCTGCTGTCTGATTCGCCGTTACCATCTGTACCGCTTGAGGAATAATACCAGACGTATCACAGGTATCTCCCCCAAGAGGGACTTCTCCCAGCAAACAGTTTAAACATGGCGTGTCTCCAGGCATAAACGTATAGGTAATGCCGTAACTGCCCACACATCCACCATATATCCAGGGAATACGGTATTTCTGTGCCATATCATTCACGAGTAGTCTGGTATCAAAATTATCCGTTGCATCCATGATCAAGTCTGCATGCTGGACGAGTTCTTCCAATTCATCTACTCTGACATCCAACACTTTGCCTTCCACATGAACGGTGGAATTAATGGCAGATAGACGTTTTTCCGCCGCCATCGCCTTCGGCATCCGCTCAATCGCGTCCTGTTCTACATATAATTGCTGCCGCTGCAGATTACTCCATTCCACATAATCACGATCCACGATCGTTATGTGCCCGATTCCTGAACGAACTAACGTTTCAGCAATTCCTGTTCCGAGTGCACCAGCGCCTACGATTAGTACTCTGCTGCCCTTTAATTTCTCCTGACCTTCCTTGCCCAGCGGCGCATAACGTTCCTGTCTGGAATACCGATCGGCCTGCTCGGAAGATGTTAATTGATCTGTCATGTATGAACCATTCCTTCCACCGGACTGCTGGCTGCTGCATAACGCTTCACGGGAATCATGCCTGCCTCATATGCCAGTCTACCTGCCTCTACCCCCAATCGCATCGCTTTAGCCATGCTCACCGGATCTCCTGATCCGGATACGGCTGTATTCAATAATACGCCATCGGCACCAAGTTCCATGGCATAAGCAGCATCTTTGGGGGAGCGCAACCCTGCGTCCACAATTACAGGTACAACGGCCTGCTCAATGATGATCTCAAGATTATAGGGATTAATGATGCCTCTACCAGCTCCGATGGGAGAAGCGCCAGGCATTACAGCATGCACGCCAAGCAATTGCAGCCTTTTGGCCAGAATGACATCATCCGAAATATAAGGCAATACAGTGAAGCCCTTTTCAAGCAAAATTTCGCAAGCCTTGTACGTTTCAATTGGATCTGGGAGCAACGTCATTCCATCTCCGATAACTTCAACTTTAATCATATCACAAAGTCCAGATGCTCGTGCAAGCTCGGCAATTCGCACCGCTTCTTCCGCAGTGGAAGCTCCAGCTGTATTTGGCAGAAGAGTGTATTTATCGAGATCCAACGTATCTAGGAAATGCTTCTGGTTACGCTCCTCCAGATTCAGACGACGAACAGCAAAGGTTAGAATCTCCGTCTCAGATGCTTCCACAGCCTGGCTTTGCACTTCAAGATCAGAAAATTTGCCTGTTCCGAGCAACAATCTGGACTCAAACGTATATTTACCAATATTCAACATCATCAACCGCCTCCTACAAAATGTACAATCTCGATTCGATCGCCTTCTCTTAATGCCGTCGTTTCATGATACTCACGTGTTAAAATATGCCTATTCAGCTCAACAACTACAGTCTTGACTTGCAGATCAAAAGATTTAAGCAGTTTGTCCACACGATTCAATCCGTCTTCAATCTCCATCCGTTGACCGTTTACTATGATGTTCACTGCACCACTCCCTTTCTGTTCAATCGCTCAGGACTCAGCTCCTCGATCCCGAGTTCTTCTGAGCTATTGCCCTCAAGCAATTCAGCCATTAGTCTGCCTGTTATTGCACTGAGCAAAATACCATTGCGATAATGCCCAAAGGCGGCGAACAAACCGGGAACACTCTCGCAAGCACCTATATAAGGCAGTCCATCCGGAGTGGCTGGTCTTACGCCTGCCCATGCTCGCAAAAATCGAGCTTCTTTCATTCCAGGTACCCAATAGGTAGCTGCTGTTAGCAGCTTCTGTACACTCTGAACTGAAACGTTCAGATCCGTTCTGCCAGGCAGACTGGTTGCCCCAAGCCAAACTTCTCCATTGGCTTTCGGAACAATATAGATGTCTTCGGCATACACCGTTCTGTCAGGTCTGTACCCTGCATGTTCAGCTGAGAACTGAACGGCGGCTATTTCTCCTTTTACCGACCAAACAGGCAAGCTCAGATTTACATGTCTCATCAATTCTTCACTCTGTAATCCAGCCGCTATAATGACATGTTTGCATGTCATCTCACCGATCGATGTGGTGATCCCCTGTACACCATGTTCGTTTGCTCGCACGCGTATATCCTGTATCCCTTCCATCACCAGCGCTCCCATTGCTTGAGCTGATGCGGCGTATGCCTTTGTTAGATGGACAGGAAGAATCTCACTCTCGCAAGGCCTGTAGTAGGCTCCATACGTCTCTCTGTTAAGCCATGATGCCTCCTGTTGCACAGTGTAACGATCCCACCATACCTCATCAGCAGGCAGAGCTGAATTTCGATTGTTCTTATAGCTGCTCACTTCACTGTATGAACGAAAAGGGGTCAGAAATCCTTGGCGCTGCAGACCAACCTCTAACCCACTAAGGGTAGCCATTAGCACCTGTTGCTCATGAAGTAACTGCCTGCTCTGCCTGGCAAGCTTAGCCATCAAAGGATGAGCAAAATCTTCACTGTCTGCTGCCAGCATTCCAGCCGCGGCGCACGAAGTTCCTCCCGCGATTGCTGAACGCTCTACCAACAGTACATCTTGTCCACGAGAGGCAAGCTCATATGCAATGGCACAACCTATGACGCCTCCACCTACAATAATGGTTTCGGCATGAATCTTATCCGATCTATACGTAATACTTTTACTTGTTGATTCCGGTTCGGACTTCAGTTGATGACTGAACTGATTTCTGTTCTGACCCGTTATGTTCTCTTTCATCATCTCATCTCCTTGATTCAGCGCCGCAGACTTTCTGTATTAACGATAGCCTGTCTTAATGATGCAGCAGCTCGATCCGGTGAATCGTTCCCCCATAAGTACGAGATCACGGCAACTCCTTGTGCTCCCGTTGAGCGGATCGCGCGAATATTCGCCGGTTCAATGCCCCCAATCGCAATGACAGGAACGGAGACACCAGAGCACACTTCAGCAAGAGCATGCAATCCTCTTGGGTCAAGGTCAGGCTTACTATTGGTTGCATAGACATGCCCGAAGAAAAGGTAATCGGCTCCCCGTTCTTCAGCGATTTTTGCCTCATCGATTGAATGAACAGATACACCCAGACGAAGTCGCTGCATATTGCTTATGACAGCAGTGTTATACTTAGGCATAGCCTCTTGCCCCCAATGCACACCGCCATAGCCTTCATTCTGTGAGGACAGTTCTGATCCATTGATAACGATACGACAAGACGGGATTCCCACACTTCGCAAACTTTCAGCCCAACCGATTTTTTCTTGCCATGTGAGTTGTTTCTCTCGTATGTGAATATAGTCCACCCACGGCCAGACGTCCTTTGCTGCTTTCACAAAAGAGGCTTGATCCCCAGCCCCCGTAGATACAACATGCAGTTCAAATGATCCGTGTACATGTTCATGAGAAATTACCGTACTGTTCATCTCCTTCCATGCGTGAATGCTATGAAAATACAAAAAAGCCACTCCCGTAGGGGAGTGGCTGCGTATTAATGATCGGAGCAGATGACTGACTGATGCATACAGTTCATTTCGTACAAAACAGCTATGGAACTTATACCCATAACTTATACAAGGAACTGCATGTTTCAATTCGCTAAGCAGACAGTTGAAATTCCTTCGAATTTCCGTTTGCTCAGGTCATTTACTGAACGCGCGCGCCACTTCCCTACGCTGGTATGATCCAGATCAGGTGCAAAGGGTCCGGAATCGCATTCTTCCATCTCAGCCGCATCGTGCGGCCCCCCTAGTGTTCATATGAAGTTGTAGTTTATGTTACCATAGACGGTTTTTTTTGTCACCGTTCAATTCTATTAAACGTTCCCTGAATCGTCTAGTTCTTCTCAGACCATTCTTCGACATTCCATGTTTTGGTAACCCAACCCTCATAGAAATCAGGTTCATGAGATACCAACAACACTGTTCCCTTGAATTCTTGCAAGGCACGCTGCAACTCGGCTTTTGCTGTGACATCCAGATGGTTCGTCGGCTCATCGAACAGAATCCAGTTGCTCTCACGCATCAAGAGCTTGCACAAACGAACCTTGGCTTGTTCTCCACCACTCAGCATGTTAAGCGGACGGGTAATATGCTCATTTTTTAATCCACAGCGAGCGAGATGCCCCCGGACTTCATTCTGTGTTAAATGTGAGAACTCATTCCAGACATCCTCAATTGGTGTGATATTCCCAGCACGAACTTCCTGCTCAAAATAGGCTGTTTCAAGATAATCTCCCAAAAAGGTCTTTCCACTGAGTGGAGATATCTTGCCCAGAATGGTTTTCAGCAGTGTCGATTTACCCACACCATTACAGCCTACGATGGCAATTTTTTCGCCACGTTCAATCGTCATCGTCATTTTAGGCAGCAAAGGATACGTATACCCGATTTCAAAATCGATACCCTCAAAGACCGTTTTGCTGCTCGCTCGGGCATCCTTGAATTTGAACGTTGGTTTAGCCGCTTCATCTGGACGATCAATACGCTCAATCCTATCCAGCTGCTTCTCCCGGCTCTTCGCTCGACCTGAGGTGGAAGCACGTGCTTTGTTCCGCTGAATGAAATCTTCCTGCTTCTTGATGTATTCTTGCTGCTTCTCGTACGCATCAATATGTTGGGCTTTATTCATATCCGCCATCTCCAGGAACTTGTTATAGTTCGCTGCATATCGCGTTAATTTGGCAAATTCCAAATGATAAATGACATTCACGACTTCATTCATGAATTCCGTATCATGGGAGATTAGAAGAAAAGCGTGCGGGTAGTCCTTCAGGTATCGTGACAGCCATTCAATATGCTCTACGTCGAGATAGTTGGTCGGCTCATCCAGCAAAAGAGCTGTAGGTTTCTCAAGCAGAAGCTTGGCAAGAAGCACCTTGGTACGTTGTCCACCACTTAGAGCAGCAACATCCCGATCAAGACCAATCGCGGACAAACCAAGACCATTGGCCATCTCTTCCACTTTTACGTCAATCAGATAGAAGTCGCCCTGCTCCAATTGTTCCTGAATATCGCCCATCTCTTCGAGCAACTGCTCCAGCTTATCTGGGTCTGCATCTGCCATCTGGTCCGTAATATTCATCATTTCTTTTTCCAATTCAAGTAACGGAAGAAATGCATCCTTAAGCACGTCACGAATGGTTTTGCCTGGCGTAAGCTTCGTGTGCTGATCCAAATATCCATAACGGACCTTAGGTGTCCATTCCACTTTTCCACTGTCTTTAAGCAATTTACCTGTAAGGATGTTCATTAGTGTGGATTTACCCACGCCATTGGCACCAACAAGTCCTACGCGCTCTCCGGCGAGTAAGCGAAACGATACATTTTTAAATAACGTGCGATCTCCAAAATTGTGACTCACGTTTTCTACTGACAATAAACTCATAAGATGAGGTTGCTCCTATCTATTAGACATTACTTTTGATATTGTTCCGAAACCCTATTCTAGCACAGGTCCCTTCTTTTCTGAAAGTAATGTAAACAGTTCAGGAACCACTTCCATGATTTTGTCATGCAGGCTCTTCTAACGATTTGAGCAGTTATACTCAAAATAGCCTTGTGCAGCTGCTTGTTTTGCATCTGTGAACACTTCTTCGGCACGGTAACCATTACCACATGTGGAGGGGTAATAGTACTTGATACCCGTTGAAGGATCTACCCCACCTACGATGGCCGTTTTCTTCACGAGTCTGCCTCCACCAATCGCATAATTGTTGATCTTCTGATCCCCCACGGCTATTCCCTGGATAAAAGCCATGATCCCTGTATCATTAATGGAGTTATACCAATCCTCCTGTGAAATCAGGGGCATCGTAAACGTATAGGAAATACCATTCTTTCTGGCAAACTCATTATGACGGTTAATCACATTAGCCAGATCATCCTGCACAGTGGTTACAATTCTGGTTCGTCTAACCTGCTCAAATACATCGGCATCCTGAAGCAAAGGAATCTGAGTGCTAGAAGCCAGTTCTTTTTGAAATCCCTCTATCCATTTTCCTGCACTTGCATCGTAGGCATATACGTAGTCGTCCAGTGTGAAGTTAATACTGCTACCGTTTGAATCTGAATATGTATAAGGTTTCTTGGGACTCCATACTTGCCGAAAAGAATCTTCGCGGTTACCTGTCATCTCTATTTCTGTGGAAAACATATAATAGCCGTCGTAATCTAGGATAACCAAGGCCGGAATGTAATTAAACATACTTCGAATAGCTGCGGGATCATCCTGAATCCCCATATTCAAAGCCATCGTCTGAGTAAATGTTAACAAGGCAAGCTCTTTGTCCGCTTTAACAAACTTGGTTGAATCATAACCTGCTTCATCATTTTGTTTCTCATTCTGATGCATCACTGCACCTGCATCCATGACTGCGGTTTGAAGTGCAGATCTGTATCGTTGACCAAGATATTGAGCCTCTTCGGCATCTTGGGTATAGAGTGAGATGATCCAGAAGAGCGGGAAGAAGATCAGCACAAATACAATGGATAGCTCAATAGAAATAGGTAAGGATTTGATATAATCACCGCCTTTTCCCCTTCTCCACACCGTGCGTGCGACTTTCATCGCACACGGCGCTCCATCTTTTTAGATTTTTATTACAATAGGTTCCAAGTTACTCATTTTTCGGTACAGGTTGATTTTCTGAATCGTAGAGTCTGAAAATCCAAACGGCGACATGAGTTTGACAATCGTCTCTGATTTTGTAGCATGAACAAGTTTATGGATATCTTTGTGTAGAATACGTAGATTGCTAAAATCGTCTGTCCCACCTAAATGGATTGGCAAAAGATGATGGCAATGCACGTAATCAGCAGTTAGTAAAATGCCAGATATCTCGCATTTGCCACCCTGCATACTATATCTACTCAGTCTGTTATCCAGGTATTCAATGCTACGGTTTGGTATGTTTGACTGCATTAGTTTAATTAGTTCATATCTAATATCCGTCTTTAAATCCCTATGAAGTCTCTTTCTTCCTTCTGATGTATACGGATTTAACGTCTGCTGAAAGCATAGGTTGTTAACCGTTTTTACATCTCTGAACGGAAAGAGATATACACCTGCGACCTTAAAGGTTCTATATCTGTTCCTGTAGAACTTCTTGAAGGTTGGCGGGGCATTATCAGGATATTGGTATTTACCAATAACTTTGAGACGATTGTATGTGAATGCTTTCAGATCAAAGGCAAGTCGTGAGAACTCTACACTAACATGTGTTGCACGTGAAAAGTAATTGTGTAAACCAAGTACAAAGCTATTGAAGAGAAGAGCGTTTTGAGTAATTGGTGCTTTGTGCAGATTCTTAATGCGCTCTCTTGCTTGCTTCTTGATTTCTGCTCTCTTCTTTTCATTTATACCCGTATAGGCGACTCTTCTTTTTCCTTTTTTCTCAGCCCATATTGTGAATCCCAGGAAATCAGATTTACGTTTCCTGAGGTTTACAATCTGTGATTTTTCGGGTGAGATGTCTAGTTTAAGGCGGTCTCTAAGATAGAGTCTTACAGCGTGATACCACTTCTGAGCTGATTTCCAATCCCGACAAAGAATTTTAAAATCATCGGCGTATCGCACAATATATCCTTCTTTAAGATTGGTTTTCTTGAGTGCTCTGATCCTGTGATAGTCTCCTGCATAGGCGTATTGAGTTTCGAAGTTTGTCCATTGTCCTGCAACCCACTGATCCAAGTCATTTAATACTACATTTGACAGGAGAGGAGATAAGATTCCACCTTGTGGTGTGCCTTTCAACGGTATCCCTTCATCTTCAATTTCAGCTTTAAGCATTTTGCTGATGATTCGAAGTACTCTTTTATCCCTAATACCCATATTCCATAGTTGTTTCAAAAGCAATGTGTGGTTCACATTATCGAAGAATCCTTGAATATCAACATCAACGACATAATGGAGATTGGTTGTGTTTATAAGATGTTGTACTCTCGCTAGAGCGTTGTGTGTTGATCTTACCGGTCTAAACCCGTAACTATGTTTATAGAAGTAAGCTTCCGCAATTGGTTCAATAATTTGTTTAAAACATTGCTGAATGATTCTGTCAACTATGCATGGAATGCCTAACGGTCTTTTCTTTCCATTAGGTTTTGGTATAAGGACTCGCCTAACCTTTTTGGGTTGATAATTCAAAAGCTTGTTTCTTACGTGGCTCACAATCTCTTCTTCTGTTAGTGTCTTTATATTCTCTATGGTTTTGCCATCTGTTCCTGGTGTAAGTGAGCCTTTGTTTGATTTAATTGTTCGAAAAGCTAGGAGGATGTTCTGATGTGAGTTTATTAGCCCGTATAAATTATCGAACTTTTTTCTTCCTAGTGCTTTTTCGTGTAAATCAGTAAAAGTACTCGTCATGTCGTAGTAGTCCCAGTATCGAAGAGTTTGCACTGTGGCTTCACCTCCTTACGGTGATTCCCCACGTTCCTACCTGATCGGTGCAATTCACTTTTCGGAAAAATTGTTTATTATCTAAAAAGACTTGAGGCTGTTCCTCCGTAGCCATTACAGCCACTTCATTGGTCGTGCCTCTACTCTCACAAGGATTAGTACATTTCAGCAAATTTCTGCCTTATAGTAGACGTCTAGGATGACAGTCCTGTAAATCGACGTTCCTTGCTTTCCTTGTACCTTGTGACCTAGCTATGCTTGCTAGACCTTAGGTGCCTCCTTTGAGCCTGTGGACTTGATATCGCCATTGTTCGATATAGCGTGTTTCCTAGACTACAATCGTACTCTACGCTATCCACCCTGACTTCTGTCAGTACATATGTTTCCATATGTTATGAATTTAGACCCGTACATTCGGAGGTTCGTCAGGTTTTTTACAACCATTCTCACCATAGTCCGCTTTTCAGCCATCCGGCATATCAGTTAGCATACCTTCTCAATAGAGTGGCTCCAGCTTCCCTTCTGCCGACTTCACCTGTGCTTCATACCCGACACGCTGTCCGTGTCACGCACGCAGGAGATTAACGGAATTGTTTCAGGATACATGGTTCCCTCTTTCCAATTCTCGGTCGCAAAGTTGGACTTATTTAGTTAAGTCCCCGCTTTTCCCGAATTGTTCGGTTATAGCGGAACAAGTCACACGTAATCTTCATTGAGGACCATACCTCCGTATGTTACAAATACAGCTGAAGCCTGAGCTGTACCACTCAACCATTCACGAATGAGCATGGAAGGTGTACGATTTGTATTTTGGAGTGTCACGGTGAAAAAATCTCCTGTCGTCACCATATATCTTCGGCCAGGGTCATCAACCGGTATCACACCTGAGGACGGGAATAGCCTTTCCCGAATCTGAGATGAATAATATCCATCCTGTACAACCTCGTATGTCCCGGTAAAACTGTTATTGTCCATCGGGTCTGTATAATGAGGTACATATTTTTTATGCAAGTGTTCCATCGACACCTCATACACATTGCCCGTCTGGGCCAATTGCTCCTCAAACTCAGACAACATCCGAGGTGAAATGTACCCTTTCGTTCGGACAGCATCAACAAAACGTGTTACATTCTGAACAGCCGTCATACGTGCCATATCATCCTGCCGATCAGCAGTTTCAGCAGCCGGATACACATAGAGCAGAAGGACTGCGAGTAACACGGCAAGCAGCTTGGATGCGGCATTAATCAATTCATACTCGCCTCCTTCCAAAAAACAATTTTGAGCAGTTCTCCAGTTTCACTTCGTATAAACTCAGGTCTGTAGGTAGCATCGAGCTGGACAGGAATAGTCGCTGCTTTGTTGACAAGCGGATCGATCACATACGAAGTCCCATCTACCTCCACAGGAATGCCTGTGCCTGTCATCTGCCTCACGGTATGCAACACTTCCGCACCCTTATACTGATTCGGATTAGTGGTATACAATGTTGTTATCAGCCGACCTTCCATACCTGTTGTTGTCTGTACTCTGTCATTCAAAGCCGCTGATAAAATCGTAACATTCTGTTGCCCGTACAGGCAGGCTGTCACAAACAGGACAACCGCCGTACAAAACAACATGAGATGTTGGGTATTCTGGGACATGTTAAACCAACTCCTGTCAGGATTGCTGGAAGATCAGCCCTCTTACCACATTAGATCGGTCTTTCACGATAATCGCTTTGAATTTACCACTTGGATTGACATACTGATTGTCTTTTTCACTCATGGTCTGGTTAATAATTCCTACTTTATCGTCAGGTGCAATAACCGAGCCATAGTCCGCATTATTGAGATCCTGTGAAATGTTCAGTTGGTTGCCGTACCATTGACCCGCTTTATTTTTACCCGTAATGACTTGGATACCGAACTGATCCTTGTCCGCGTATTTACGTAGCGCATTGGTTACCTGTGATCCACTGATGGTTGTTCCATCATATACCGTAAAAGCCGCCTGGGATAACTCGGTTTGAATATCAGCAAAATTATTCTGGGCCGTCTTGGTTGCCTCCTGAGCCGAAATAAACAACAAAACTACAATTGTGATCAAAGCGATCGTCAAAAATATCCCTGCCGCCACCTTTAAAGCGCTTGATGCATTGTTCATGTTAAATCCTCCTAAGTTATAAATTATTAAACTATTTCAGACTTCACACAGAGGGACTGTGCTACAGTTTCTGAATTTGTTCATAATAAATGTTCATTTGCAAGAAGCTCATACCCACCAATGGAATGACCAGATACAAGAAGATAAGGGCATACATAGGTGTAAATCCGATGGTTCTCCCCCATGATGCTTTTACATCAATCATTTTGCTGTACTCCTGCTTGCGCTGTTCAAAATAGAAGGCCATCATGCTCTCAAGATCATCGAAGGCTTCACGTATTGAGATTTTGCCAAGGGCAAGCTGCAATTTATCAACCAGTCGCTGGAACTCGGGCAAGCCTGCCTCTTCTTTTAATTGTTCAAGTGCATGCTCTGGCCCATGTTCAAAATGCAACAAACATTTTTGCAGCGGACGCTTGAAAATGACGGCAAATCGATTAAGCCATTCCAATATCTCCTCGACTGACATTCGGTCCATCTCACGCAAAATGGAAATCACTGTCTGGAATTGATAGATTTCATGTCGCATATCCATACTCCGCATTTTCCGCTGAAATAACATGAGCCATACGGGCATGTAGTACCCTGCTATACCCATGAGAATGGCTATAATCATTTCCCACCAGCGTACATATTGCTTGTTATACACCTCAAGTTTCTGCATAATGCGCGCGATCGTCTCAGTCTGTGTATCGTGATCCAACTGAACGGGAGATAACTGCTGTAACGCTTTGGAGATGTCTTCGTATGTAGCCCCGCGGTTCATTTCTACACTTTCCAGCACGGATTGATCCAACGCTGTTTTTTCCTCAGCCTTCCTGATATCCGCCTCAGCCATTGCGCCGAACATGCGGTCATCCCTTATCGGATCATACAAGATGTGATTACGTTCAACCTGGTGCAACAGCAAGATGCAACCCATCGTAAGGACCAAACAACCTGCGAATAACATCACTCGACGAATGGCGAGCCATTCGTATTTTAACTCCGAACTACTCTCCCTCATCAGGCGTATCGTTTGGCTGTACTGTGTACTGCCAGGTTTCGCTGCAAACAACATTGCCAATTTCCGTATGAAAGTTTGCTTGTACAGAAGCTGGTCCAACCATGAATGCTTATTCCCTGAACGGTAACGGGTCTCATCGTATTGCTGGAGCCTTTGCAGAAGCAAATAGGCAAGAATGATGATGACATAGATCGATATTTTGGTGACAAAACCGATTTTGCTGCGATAAAATTCATCCATCGTTGGGAAACTGACTCTGGCCCAACGTTCGATTGGAGCGGTGAACAATACAGGGGCGAGTGCGATGATGTTAAGCCCTTTGAGTAAATAATCTAATTTATCACGCCGCAAAATCTCCAAATGAATCTCCTGAGTCAGGTTACCCAGTCCTTTAAGATAGATAGAACCTTGTGCCCTGTCCTTATCTCCGAACTCCATGACCATATAGGAAATGCCTGCGAATCCTTTGAGAAAACGGTTGGGAGCTACTTCATAATAACGCTCAAGTGCTTCATTCGGATCTGGAGAAGTTAGAGCTTCGTAGATCAGTCTGACCTGTTCAGACGCTTCTCCTGTACCTGCTTCAGCAGCTTCATAGAGCGCTTCCTCAACCATGCCATGCTGATGATACCTATGCCTTACATCTGCAAACAGATCCAACATCTGCATCAGCAACCTCTTCTCCATTCGACTGAGGCACATATCCAGCACTAGACTGTTTAGCACCACAGCACAGAGGACGGACAATATTACAAAAGCGATACCCGGCTGCAGTAGAAACAGAATGACACTTATGCCTCCATAGCCTCCCAGGATAATCAGAACCACTGTCATCGTCATTCTTCGAAGTGACGGCTCATCCCCCACGTGACGGAATGAAATATGCTTCTGCACTTGTAGAATATAGGATGATAGCAGTGGGACTTTCATTCCAAGGCGGTAAGACTGCAACAAGAGTGATCCCAGTCCTTTGAGTCCCTTCCCGCTGGGCGTAAGAATAAGGCCGGACTGACTTGTTGAGCCACCTCCTCTGCGACGCAGCAAGCTTAAAACCAAGAGCGTGATCAGCAACCCTCCTGCACAAATACTTAATACGAGGAGCAGAGTCCATTTAATGGTCATGCTGATCACCCCAATGTTGCTCCATAAATTGTTCAAACTTCTCGGCATCCTGCAATGTCATCTGTTCTCGCATGTCGATTATGCTTCCCGAAGAGATTGGAGCTATCGCGACATACGATCCATCTCTGTACTCCACAACATTACGAAACGCAAAACCTGCCCTCTCTTCCACACTGTCACCTTGATTCGCACGAGGAAGACACTCCGTAATACGTTCAATATATCTTCGTCCCTCAGCATCTTTCTTCATATGAACATCGAAATTAATGACACTTACAACCTGCTCCTCAGCAATATGTTCATGTTGGAACATGCCTGTCTTGAGCAAGGAATTACGGAGGGAGAAGACCAGATCCCGAAAAGTTTTGGCATGGTGGGTAAACAAGGTGAACAGACTGGCAACCTGGGACATTTGAATCATCCATGCAGCCACTTCATCACTCGCAACCTCACCAAGAATATTTACGGTACCATCCGTTTTTTTCTGCAAATCAAGCCCTTGTTGACCTGAAATATGTTCGGTCTCTCGGAAACTCAAAATATTACGTCGGCTGTAGATCCGTCTTAATTGAAGTTCGAACGCCATCTCCTGCACCCGAAGGGTATACGATGCATAGATGTGTTTGACCATAGCCATAAGCAACGTTGTTTTACCAGACCCCTGTGCCCCGGTTACAGCTGTAATCCGGCTTCCTTTCATCAGATATTGAAGCAATGTAATTGGCAGATCTGCGTTGTTACCCGTAATCAACTGTTCAAGTGAAGCATTCGGAATATCGAACTTTCTGACGAAGAATGCCCATGATTCTGCAAAAGGAGGACGAACCACTACGACACGGGAGCCGTCTTTCATCTCGTTCACTTTGTATCCACTTGCTTCCGACAACTGTCCCGGATAATTGTATTTGTATATGTTCTGGCAGACCCTCTTCAGTTCCCTAATACTTCCAAATGAGAGGAAGGACAGATGGATGGACTTACCTTTATAGAAAATCCAGACACTTTCCATCCCACTCAGCGGTTCTTCATGTGGATTATCCTCGAGCCCTTGATCTAACAAATCATTCCATGATGCCGGTTTTTGAAGTCCCATATTATGAACAGTGTCCAGCATACCGCTGACACCACCGCTAACGCCGTCAATACGTTGGTCCCTTATCTCATCAACAACCGAGAAGCCTTTATAGTGCTGGTAGATACGTTGCACGATGATATCTGTCTTTTCTCTGAATCCAAGCTCTCGATATTCGCACTCGAACACATACTGAATGTCCTCTTCAGAAATATAATAACTCCCTCCATCCTCCGAACCTTCCTCCATTCTCAGCCTGCCAAGATCGTAAGTATCAATCATTCGGGAAAGCGCATCCACACCGAATTGCTGTCGGTACAGATAGAACACAATTTCGAATCGGTCCTGGATCGTCAACAAATCAGGTTCAGCGAACAAAATAACTTCATCTACATTCGATTTGTTCAGACCTATGCTTCGGACCAACAGATCTCCTATCAGGTTTTTGACATATGTTTTGTCACTGATACTGCCTGAGACACAGCCTTTCAGGGCTTTTCTCATCTCGGCACGTTGATTGATTCTTCGACGATATTCTTCTTCGTGCAGACCTGCATCCGCGAGCTGACTATGACTAAGCTCATGAAGTGAGTTCTTCACCTTCTCAATCAACATGTCAATCGTGAATGATTCGTGTTCAGGAACACGAGCATTCTTTTCACGAAGAAACGTTCTATACTTAAACCAGATGTATGTTAGGCATAGAATCAAAATTAAACTTATCCATAGGGTATTCCAGATCATCGGAGGTTCAGGCTCCCCTTTCCAGCCTCTTCAGAACCGTGCGCATACCTGCGCCGTCCATAATCAGGCGAGCGAGTTCGCTCATGCTTGCAGCAAAGCTCCCTTTGCGAGTATCCTTATTTTCACTCAAACTCTCCAATTGCAAGTACTTAGCAACATCTCGCCGATTCATTGCATCCAGATAGCCGGTTGTATACGGTATAGCAGATATCGTCCCCTTGTATTTGAATCGGCGTCGAATATTGGAAATGGTTGCACGTGAATGCGGATCGTATTTGTTAATTACAACATGTTTATTCGGATTGTTCATTCGTTCTGGCATGATCTCTTCAAAGAACAATTCCAAATTTCGCATATTTTGATCAAGGTTTATTACAACATAGTCCGCCTGTTGCAGCATGAGCTGCGAATCCACACCGGATTGATCCGCATCCAGAAGAACCAGATCATAGTATTCGTTAGCTACGTTCAATAACTTTTTCACAGTCTCACCATGTTCCTGCAGAGAACATTCCATCTCATTCATTTTTCCAGTCAGGAAATCAAGCCTTTCCTTCAGAAGTGGCTTGGTATAATCCCTCAGATTGTGCTTGTTCAGACTTCCGCTCGAATGCAGCCGTTCAATCGCATCCCAACCGCCCTCTTCGAAGGAAAACATGGAATCTGCGGAATCCATCTCATTGGATGGCAGAGCAGCTTCTGTGCCAGTTCCCACAAGTCCAGCATTAACAAGCAACACCCTTGTCCTATAGTGAAGTGCCATTGCATAGGCACTAATTAATGTGCTTGAGGTGCACCCTGATCCTGCAAAAGGGCTCCAAAAGGTAATGGTACTCATGCTCTCATCCTCTCTGCTTCTTTCATCGCCCGACGACTGCGAACACTTTCCCAACCTGTTAACTGCTCGACCACGCGACATAACGATTTTTTGTAATTTCGGGATAGAGGACCAAGAAGGACTCTGCGATGATGCTCATTCTCAAGCTTAACCGCCGCTGTTAACTCATCCCACGGAAGCACTAAAGATTCTCCTGTCCAACCAAACGGGCTACCTTCCAGATATGCCCACAGATAACGAGCTTCAAGCTTGCAGTCTACCCCATTGATCAAAATCCGCTGGAATGACAACTCAACAGGTAATGACTGTTCTTCAAGCAACCCTTTCAACCAGCCTTTGCCACGTTCCAGATTGTAACGCTCATAATCACTCACCCAGACTCTTACATCGGCTGTCAGCCAGAGATTGCGCGAAGCAAAGTGGGAGGTCTCCATGTCATATAACACATAGTCATAACTATCCAATCGCTCACCATTTACTTCAAGATGATTCTCTACTGCTGATGAAGTGCCAAAATGACAAGCGATATCAAATCCTTCAAATTCCGTAATTCGCAAAGACTGCTGACTGTCCCATACACCGTGCCCGTATTTCTGTTGTAAGGTTCCATCTACAAGCAAGACCTTGTTGCCTGTCGAAGCCAATATCTTGCAAAGATACAGCATCAGATCATTCTTCTCACATAAACCCGCAAAGATCCATGTATGCATAGATGTTACAACTCCTTTCTTTTTCTAAAACTCCTTGTTATCTGAATCATTCTAAAGTAAACCTCGGATTTCACTCTATTCTCCACCCGTTAGCAAGCTCTGCTGTTCTGTTTGTAAAGCTTCAGCAGGATCATTCACGCTTCCAGAATTAGCTCCTGCTCCGTTTCCTGAACCATCATTCCACATCACTCCATCCGACGTTGCCGGATTATTTGATGATGGACGACTATTATAGGTAACTGAGGATTGTGCCACATCCTGTTCTACCCCTTTTGATGGTGCTGTCATGGAGGCAGCCAGCGAACTTTCAAGCGAACTTCGAACCTGTCTGGATAACTCCTGCTCGGCCCGTCGAACAATATTCGGATCACTCTCCAGCAGTTTTAACACTTCTGAATTGGCAGGATACGTCGCGATTGCAGGTGTCTGAAATTGTGGTTCTACATAGGTTAAGGCATAGATTGAAGCTTTATGTAAATAGGCATCTACTATTGCACTTGAGAGTGACAGAATCTCTTCCTCCGTCATCGTAATCCATAAGGTAGCTGCGTTTAGTTGTTCCACTTTCTTCTTCGATAAGAGAACATAATCTTGTCCTGTGGGGAACTGGATGCGCACATCAATAATATCTCCTTTAACGAGTGAAGACGGCAGTAGGACAACCTGCAGCTCTCGATTTCTTAAATCGGGCGGAGCCGGCGTATCCTCATACACCATTTCGGTGGTAATGGCTGTTCCTTTTTTTAATTCTATTTTGGCCACCTGGCCTTCCATTTGCTTGGTACTGGACCAGAGATTTCGAGGCGCCTGTGCATCCGGAACAGCAATGAGCTTCATATCCTCCGGTAATATCGGTTCACCTGCTTCAATATCCCGAATCGTAACCCAGCCTTGTGCTCCCGAATTCCATTGCTGCTTTAATTCAGCTTCCTTTTCTTCATATGCTGATAAATAACGGGCTTCTACGGCTGACCTGACATCACCCATCGTTTTGACATTATAAATAACATATCCTCCGAACACCAACCCTATAGTTCCTGCTCCGATAAGCCCGGCATAGATCAGTTGACGGCTTTGTTTTCTTAATTTAGACAACAGAGGCTCTCCTTTCGTAATCTCCTCTAATCATGTACTTTCCTTCGTGAAAAGAACGAACGTTTCTTGGGCTGTTGTGCCATCATATGCGTTAAAATATGAGAAAACACTTTATCCATCTGTGCGTCCTTGTCAAAAGGATCAATGTGTAATGGCAAACCGTATACACTTGTTGTGTCCAGTTCTTTTCGAATACGCTGAACAGCTTCACTTGCTGCTAGGGGCAGACAATATATCCATTTATCTCGTGGATACCGATGATGGGATCGAACAAAAGCGCCAATCTCCGCCTGTCTCCATTCAGCACCTGAGCCTATAACAATCGGCAGATCTGCACGCAGGAATTCTTCCAACCTATTCTGGTCCTGACCACTACCGAGGTCCATCACGATGAACTGGTAGCTCCCCCCAAGCAAAGACAAAATATCCGCTCGTCCGGATTGTTTCCAATAATGCACACCATCCACAGCAAACTGTCTGCCTACAGGCACCGGTTTACCCGCTTGAGCGATTTGTTGGATTCTTGCAAAGGATTGAGAACGAGGTGACATTTCAATCACAGCTACTTTGAAATTTTGCCTTTCGAGATAATGACTAATAGCTATAGCGGTGTGGGTAACCCCTACACCAGATGAAGCACCAGTCAGGGCAATAACTCTGGTTCCCCCATTCAAGGTCATTGTTGCATCTCCACCGGGCGTTGTTCCCCCGGGTATTCGGAGCAGTTCCTTTCTTACCTCATCGGCAGATTGGAAACGCTCTTCGGCATTATACCTTAACAGTCTTCTCACCACAGGGATGTATGTCCGCGGAACATCACTCCGGATAGAGCTTTCCACACCCTGAATCCATTCCGTATACGCACCACTTGTCATAAGATACAGGAGCAATGCTCCGAGTCCATATAGATCTGAACGGGCATCGGTCTGGCCTGAACCATATTGTTCAGGTGCGGCGAAACCAGCGGTTCCCAACTTGACCGTATCTTCTGCATTTTGCGCTTTGTAGCTTCTGGCGATGCCAAAATCAATTAATCTTACTTCATGTTCCGGCGTGATCATGATGTTTGATGGTTTCAGATCCCTATAGATCACAGGTGGATTCAGATTATGCAGATAACTCAACACATCTAGCAATTGAAGCACCAGCTCCGTCAACTGCTCCATCGGGATCTTCCCACGACACTGCTTGAAATACTCACTGAGCGTTAATCCTTCGATGTATTCCATCACCAAGTACGTGTACCCATCTTCATCCGGGACAAAAAAATCAACGATTTGCGGCAATCTTGGATGGCGAAGAGATGTCAACAGCGCCGCCTCCGTCTCCATACTGCCTTCATATGGCATAGCTGTTACGCTTTCTTTAATGGCCCAAATCTTGCCTGGCAACTTCAGATCCTCCGCCTCGTATACATGGCTCATTCCGCCTGTACCCAGAATGGATACGATACGATATCTACCTCCCAGCAGGCTTCCGCGTTCCAGCCTGGCCGGATGTCTCATATCAATTCCTCCTTCAATACACAACAAAAAAGGGAAAGCTTCACCGAAGAAGAACAGACCGGATATCCGGTTTCGTTCACTTCGGGATGCTTTCCCTCAGGTTTGTTATGGTTAATATTGGTATCATTATAGTACAGGCAGGAATAGATTGTAAAGCACAAAATTTAATGAACTTAATCGAATCAATTTCTTAATATTTGACCATATAAAGTGTAATCTCTTCGCGGTTATGGAATAACTGCTTGGAACGTTGGATCTGCATCCGTGAACGCTCAAACGTATCAATGACGTCTTTAATGAGCGCGAGCGGCTTTTTATGCAGCAGTTTCACGGTAACGATGGCTGTTCCCCCGGGCTGAAGGCTATACAGAAGATCCGATACAAGTCGGCTCATCAGCTTGGGACTCCAACTCATATCACATACGAGCAGATCAAATTCTCCTTCGCGGAAACGCACATCCCCCGCATTTTTTTTCAAGAAAGTCAGTTTGGGTGATGTCAGCAGGGTCGGATCCATCTTCGCCGGATCTACCGCCGTTACTTCAAGCCCACGTTCAAGCAGGAACGAGGTCCATCCGCCTGGTGCTGCACCGATATCGAGTGCTTTATGAAAAGAAGTGAAGTCTATACCAAACGTTTGCTCAGCTTCAAGTAATTTGAACTTAGCCCGCGAGATCTGTCCGTCTTCTTTTTGAAAACGTACAGCCCCCCCGCTCCAGTCTGACAGATTCTGTTCAGGTCTGGATACGCCAGCATACAACATATCATTCGCAGCAAATACGGAAATGACATATTCAGCATCACGCACTACCCATTCACAACCTAGCTCATCCAGCTTTTCTGTCAGCAATTGCTTCAATGAGGCCGCATTTTCTTGCCAAAAGGACTTTTCTGTCTTCCGTACCTGCAGCACAACAGAGGTACCGGTCAGTTCCTTATGATTCATCACGAATGCAATCAATTTTTCAATAGACTGTTCTGAATCTTCTGTATTCTCTTGAAACTGAACAGGCTGAATATGACGTAAAAACGTTGGATACTCTTCCCACAGCTTACCTGCAACTTCTTCCTCCGCTACAGGCAGACCCGCAAGCAAAATTTCTCCTGGTACGAGTACCGTGCTCTTAACCGCACCGAACGTACGGCGTAACTCTTCCTGAGCATAAGGGGCAAAGCCATGATTGGCTGTGCATATAAAGCGGGAGAAGTTGCCTTCTTCCCAAGACGATTGTGTACTCAAATTGTGTTACCCTCCAGAACGTACGCGTATCCAAGGACGACCGTCATCCCACTGGATATCGACAGGGACATCGTACGTATGCTTAATTGTATCTTGTGTCAAAACTTCATGCTTTGGGCCTGCCGCAGCAATACGTCCATCGCGGACCACGGCCACATGTGTAAATAAAGGTACGATCTCTTCAACATGATGTGTTACATACACAACTGTGATGTTACGCTGGCGCAGACGATCAATCTCAGCCAGCATTTTCTCACGTTCATATAAGTCTAGCCCGGCACAAGGCTCGTCCATAATCAGCAATTTTGGCTCAGCCATTAATGAACGAGCAAGCATGACTTTTTTGCGCTCTCCCTGGGATAACGTTCCAAGCGGGTTGTTAGCCAGGTTGGCAAAGCCCATATCATCCAACAAACTCATCGCCTTGGCTTTCACTTCATCAGGAATCGTCTGATAAAAACGCAAAAAAGCGTACGCTCCAGTAGCGACGACCTCCCATACCGGATCTCGGGGTGTAAATTTCTCAATCAACGTTTGGCTGATATAACCGATTTCCTTACGAACTTCCCTGACGTCACATTGTCCATACAGATTACCAAGTACTTCAATGCGCCCCTGGCTTGGAAACATATATCCGTTCATCATTTCCAGTAACGTTGTTTTGCCAGAACCATTCCGACCCAGAATAACCCAATGTTCACCTTGTTCGATGCGCAAATGTACGTTATCCAAAATCTGATTCTCTTCTCGTCTAAGTGAGACATGTTCCATTGAAATTACACTCATTTCAGCACCGCCTTCCGGATCTCAGAGAGCAAATGCTCTACAGAACTCATCCGATAAACCATTTTTGGAACATCTTGCTGGCCGTCAAACAGCATCACGGCTGGTACGCTTGAAATTCGAAATTGTTGTACAAGTTCAGGAATGTCATGAATGTTCATTTCGGATAAAATACCTTCTGGCAGCATGTGCTCGACGACCTCCAACATCCGCCGGGCTGCCGCACATGTCCCACATAAAGGCGTATATATATATACAGCCTGTGGCATGCCTTCCCATACGCCGCGCATTAACATTTTGGATGTAATTGGCTTCATTAGCTTTCTTCCCCCGCGGCGACACGCAGCATGACCTCACCCGTCATTGGACCATTATGAATGGTTACCGAATCCGGTTTATTGCTATACAACATCTCGTACATCTGGCGTTTCCCAAACATACTGGACGTATGCAAATAGATCTCGCGCGGAAATAAACCTTCCCGTACAATGGATGCCGCAACCTCACCGCCGTTAGGCGAATCCGGACCAAGCTCATAATCCAGAGACAAAATGTCCACGTCACCTTCTCTTAGCAGCATCAGGCACTCTTCTGCATTTGTTGCCAGAACAAATCCTTTCGGACACGCCCGATAGTCATCCAAAAAAACATGCATACAATCGCTCCTCTCCCCATTATAACCAGGAACGCATGAGCGCTATATCATCACGGTGCGTTCCATCTTCGCCCGTTTCGGTCTCGAGCACAACAACCACTTTTTGGAACTCAGGCGCATTTAACAATGCTTTCATCGATTCATTTCCGATATAACCCTGTCCGATCCTCGCATGTCTATCCTTACACGAACCAGACGCATATTTGGAATCATTAAAATGTACAGCAGCAACACCATCCCAGTATCCCAGCACCCTGCCCTTATCGAGCATCGCCGCTTCGTTGCCTGACGACCACAAACCTGAAGCAAAAGCATGGCATGTGTCAAAACAAAAAGCAATATGCTCCGGATATCGGCTTAATTTGCGAATCTGTATCATTTCTTCCATTGTCGTGCCCATGGGGCCATGATCACCTGCCTGATTTTCAAGCAACACCTTTGAATGACCATTCCAATTCTCCAAGGCGGTATCCAGACAATGTATGAGGTTCTGATAGCCTTCCAGCGGATCGCTCGTTTTGATATGTCCAAAATGGACCACCGTCCCGACAGAACCGCAAGCATTTGAAATTTCAAGGTCATTGCGAATTGACGCTATCGTAGCATGAAAGCCCGCCTCTCCACGGGTCATGCCCAACGCCGGATTCGTGGGATAGGGGGAATGTGCAATGGAAGCAAGTCCCTGCTGTTCACACCAATCCCTGCACTGCTCAGCATCCTTGAGATCCAGACTTTTCAGGCTGAGACTGCGCGGGTTCTTCGGAAAATACTGAAATGCCGTTGCCCCCATCGTATGTGCTCTTTTGGCAGCCTGAAGAAATCCGCCTCTGGTGCTGACATGTGCCCCGATTCCGGATTTAGGCCTCATGCTGGCATTTCGGACAGAAGAATGCCTTCTTGCCCGTAATTTCCACGCGTTCAATTGTTCCCCCACATCGCGGACAAGTCTCGCCTTCCCGGTCGTACACCCGGCATTGCTCGTCAAAGCTTCCTGTTTTGGTGTCCCCCTGCATCAGTGGCATTTCCATATAACCACCCTCAGAAGCTGCTTCGCGAAGCACGGACTGCATCGAATGGAACAAGCGCTCCGTCAGCTCCGGCGAATTCGCAATGTTCTGCGTTTTGGCGCTTGGTCTCAGACCTGCAGCAAAAGCAATTTCATCGGAATAACAATTGCCGATCCCCGCAATAATATGCTGGTTCACCAATGTCGTCTTAAGCGTACCCCGACGACCTTTCAACAGAGAAGCAAAACGTTCCACGTTCATCCGTCGATCCAGAGGTTCAGGTCCAAGATCAGACATCGCTTCTTCGGTTTCTTTTGAGGTAAGCAGATGTAAGTACCCCAAGCGAAGACCGATGAAGAATAAAATGTGATCTCCAAACTGGATCTCCACCTGTGTGGAACGATCAGGGCGCTCCTCTTCCGTGCCCCAGAAAATCATACCGCCCAACATGAGGTGCAGCACCAGACGTTTGCCATTGGCCAAGTGGAAAATCAGATGCTTCGCTCGGCGCTCAACAAATATGATGCGATTGCCTGTAAGTTCACTGATGAACAGATCAGGCTCCGTATTTATCGTTTTATCCCGATTAATTACAACTCCTGTAATCGGTAGATCAAGTATTTTCTCGGACAGCAAGGTCCGGTAGTTTTCCATTTCCGGAAGTTCCGGCATCGTACATTACCCCTTTTTGGAAGCTTGGTCTGCCTCTTGCGACAGCCACTCCATCAATTTATGCAAATCTTCAAACACATGATCAGGTCGAGCCTTCGCTGCTTGAATGTGTCCATCCATATTATCCCGTGTTGTCACACCAGTAAGTACCAACAGCGTCTCACACCCTGCTGCCACTCCAGCTGCAATATCGGTTCGCATATTATCTCCGATCACTGCCACTTCATGAGACGCCAGGTTTAGCCGGCTAATGGCCGACTTCATTATAACACTCGATGGCTTGCCGATGACGGTAGGATGGACGCCGGTCGCGGCTTCAATTGCTGCTCCAATAGTCCCCGCCCCAGGTGTCAGTCCATCATCGGAAGGAAGCTGCAGATCCGGGTTGGTCATGATGAATTTTGATCCCGCATTAATCCACCTTAGCGCCTTGGTCAGTTTATGATAGGAAAATTCACGATCAATCCCCTGTATTACGTAATCTGGTGTATCTTTCGTCAGCTGTAGTCCTGCTTCTTCTATGGCTTCCAGCAATCCTGCTTCTCCGATACATGCCACTGTTGCACCTGGGGACTCTTCAGCAACATATTCAGCAGCCGCAACTGCAGAAGTACATACTTGAGACGCGTCGGCAGGGATGCCCATCCCGTTCAGATGATCTGCCACACCTTGTGGTGTACGGGAAGAATTATTTGTTACAAATAAATACGGCTTGCCTAGCTCTTGCAGTGTTCGAATAAGCTGATCGGCTCCTTCGATACGATGTCTGCCATGATAGAGCGTACCATCCAAGTCAATCAGATAGGCCTTAATCACACACAGCACTTCCTTTCTTTATCTTATTAACATTTCATGTCCTTAATCATTTACCTCGAACTTTAACGCGAACCTATGTATTCAGGCAAAAAATATGGGCTTGCTGGCATATGCACGCAACAAGTCGAACCAGATCGAACACCGACGGTTTAACTCGCGCGCCTTCTGTACAAGCTTGTCATTTCCTGCGCTTTCCCGGAAAATAATTTGAATCATTTCCCTCTTCATATTGCCCATCCTACACGCTTTCTGACCAGATTGCAAAAGGGACCGCGGGAGTTCCTCTCCCTCAGTCCCGTGCAATTTCCCGGTTCTTCATGTGACGTGTTTAGCCGTGCCCTGGTTCGCGGTCATGGTTAAGATTCTTGCTTGCGATGCACGACAGGAATAAGCTGATGTTCATTGGCAAGTCTGGTATTCGGGAATATGGACTGTGCCTCTTCCAAAAGTGGCTGCAGTTGATCCTCATCCTTATAACGTGAGCTAAAGTGAGTCATGATCAGTTGCCCTACATTGGCTGCTCTAGCCGCTTCTGCCGCTTGTTTTGAGGTACTATGATAGTATTCATGCGCTGTATCTGCCAGATCATGCATGAATGTAGCTTCATGTACAAGTACATCTGCATTTAAGGAAAGTGGATGTACATTGTCACATGGACGTGTGTCACCCAAAATAGTAATCACCATGCCGCGTTTTGGCGTTCCCAACACATCTTCAGAACGAAGTGAATGACCGTTATCGAGCGTAATGGTTTCTCCACGTTTCAGCCGACCGAACAATGGGCCTGGTTTCAAACCATATTCCGCCAGTTTGGCTGGGTCCAGGCTGCCTGGACGATCTTTTTCCGTGATCCGGTACCCATAGCTGTCAATCCGGTGCTCAAGCAAAGCTGCTTCCACGATAAAACTGTCATCCTCAAATAGGACTCCACCCGTATGTTCAACGATATTCAAATCATAATTAACCCTGGATTGGCTAAGCTCCATTGTTGTACTTATCATTCGTTCCGTACCTGGTGGACCATATACCGTTAATGGTGTAGTTCCACCCTGATAGGCTCTGCTCGAAAGCAGCCCTGGAAGTCCAAATACATGATCACCATGCAGGTGAGTGATGAATATTTTCTCCAATTTGCTTAGTTTAAGCGGAGAACTCAAAATCTGGTGCTGCGTTCCTTCCCCGCAGTCAAACAACCACAAAGCTCTGCGCTCATCCAACATGCGTAGCCCAATGGAAGTTACATTCCGCTGTAGCGTAGGTACACCAGCATTAGTTCCCAGGAAATATAGTTCCATTCTGGATCGCACCTCTTTCTGTTGCCAGCAAAGCCCTCCGACAATGCGGAGGGCTTTGCCTGACACTCTACTGATTTATGCCTTTTCTACGTTAAAATACTTGGCTTGCGGATGGCTGAATACCATCGCTGATACGGAAGCTTCAGGTTCCATCATGAAACCTTCCGTCAATTCAACACCGATATCCTCAGGCTGCAGCAACTTGAACAGCGGCCCTTGGTCTTCCAGATCCGGACAAGCCGGATATCCAAAGGATACCCTGATCCCTTGATAGCGTGCACCGTGACGTTGCTTCATGGTCATCTGAGCAGAATCCGGGAATCCCCAGATATCTCTCATCATATGATGCACACGTTCAGCTAATCCCTCTGCTACCTCGAGCGCTACGGATTGCAGAGCATGCGAGCGAAGGTAATCCCCTTTATCTTTCCACGCAGTAGATAGTTCACGCACACCGTGTCCGGCCGTAACAACCATGAAACCAACGTAATCCATCTGACCGGATTCAACAGGCTTCAGGAAGTCGGACAGGCACAGGAACGGCTCGACTTTTTGACGTGGGAACGTAAAAGTATGCAAGATATTACTGGTGTCTTTTGGATCATAGATGATGATGCTGTTACCACTGGACTGAGCAGGGAAGAAACGATACATGGCATGCGCCTGAATAATTCCGTCACGAACAGCCTCTTGCATGATCTCATCCACTACTGCTTTCAAGTCAGTAGCCTTCTTATCACCTGAAGCAAGCAGTTGTTCAACTGAACCGCGCAACCCCAGATGATGTCCAAGCAACATCTGCATGTTCACGTATGGCAGGATGTGTGATAACGGGTAGTTGCGCATCGTATGCCGCTCCAAATCAGGCGGTACAAGAACCGGATTATCTAAGGCGATATCCGAACGTTCCACCCGTGTAAGCTCTGGAAGAGTCTGAACGGCTACAGCACCTGAAGCATCAGCTTCTTTCTCAGCTTCCATCTCCAGTTGCATCGCTTCACGTGTAACGGGATTCATCAATTTGTTCGCCAGATCCAGACCATCCATCGCATCTTTCGCATATACAACCATTCCGTTATATTCAGGACGGATACGATTTTTGGTGAATTTACGTGTCAGTGCCGCTCCACCAACCATAATAGGCACATCAATACCTGCTGTTCGCAAATCCTGAGCGGTAAGAATCATCTGCTGCGCTGATTTTACCAATAGACCCGAGAGACCGATTGCATCGACTTTTTCTTCTCGGTATGCCTCAATGATACGTTCTGGTGGTACTTTTATACCCAAATTAATGATCTGGTAACCGTTATTGGACAGGATGATCTCTACCAGGTTCTTGCCGATATCATGCACATCACCCTTGACCGTGGCGAGAATGATCTTGCCTTTAACAGAAGTCTCGTTCTTCTCCATGAATTGCTCCAGATATGCTACAGAAGCCTTCATAACCTCCGCACTCTGCAACACCTCAGCTACAATCAACTCATTGTTGTTAAAGAGACGACCTACTTCCTCCATCCCCCGCATCAGTGGACCGTTAATCACTTGAAGTGCTGTATATTTGGCAAGTGCCTGTTCGAGATCCGGCAGCAATCCCTCTTTACTTCCTTCCACAACATATGAAGCAAGACGCTCTTCTAATGAAAGATTCGAGATTTTTTCCTTCTTCTCAACCTTCTTGTTACGGAACGCCGCTACGAACGCCGCCAGTGTGTCATCATTCGTGTTATATAAAAGCTCTTCCGAGAGCCTGCGTTCTTCTTCAGGAATGGACGCATAACGCTCCAGTTTCTCTGTGTTCACAATCGCATAGTCGAGACCTGCTTTGGTACATTCATACAAAAATACGGAGTTCAGCACTTCACGACCTGCTTCAGGCAGTCCGAATGAAATGTTACTGATCCCGAGGATCGTATGACATTCAGGCATCGCTTCCTTAATTACTCTTATACCTTCAATCGTTTCTTTGGCTGAACCGATATACTGTTCATCTCCCGTACCTACAGGGAACACCAACGTATCAAAAATCAGGTCTTCTGGTTTGAGTCCATATTTGTTCACCAGTAGATCGTAAGAGCGCTTGGCTACGTCCAGCTTATCCTCCCGACTAATCGCCTGACCGCGTTCATCAATCGTTCCGACGACAACCGCACCACCATATTTATGCAGCAATGGCGTGATCAGCTCAAATTTCTCTTCGCCATCCTCAAGGTTAATGGAGTTAATTATCGCTTTACCCTGGGAGTACTGGAGGGCCAGATCAATTACTGAAGCATCTGTCGTATCGATCATGAGTGGCACTTTGACTTTTTTCACAACAAGTTCAAGGAATTTTACCATGTCTTCGGACTCTTCACGGTCCGGGTCTTGTACACATACATCGACAATGTGCGCTCCATTTTTCACTTGAGCACGAGCAATTTCCGAAGCTTCTTCATATTCGCCTTCAACAATGAGCCGTTTGAACTTCCGTGATCCCAGCACGTTCGTACGCTCTCCGACCATATATGGGCGATTGTCCTGTTCGATGTAGATCGGTTCTATACCTGACAGTGCAGGTGGATGTGTTCCGTTCATTTCTCTTGGGGGGTACTGGGCTAGTGTATCACGCATGGCCCGAATATGTGCGGGAGTTGTTCCGCAACATCCACCAGCAATATTCAACCAACCCTGTTCGGCAAAAGCACCAATCTTCTGAGCAAGAGAATCTGGTGACTCATGATAATTACCATTCTCATCTGGAAGACCCGCGTTCGGGTAACAACTTACGGCAACCGATGCCATTCCAGAAAGCGAGCGAATGTGATCACGCATGAACTCTGGACCTGTAGCACAGTTTAGTCCTACCGAAATTGGGTTAAGGTGTTCTAAGGATATATAAAAAGATTCGATGTTCTGACCTGCAAGGGTCGTCCCCATTGGTTCTATTGTTCCTGATATCATCAGTGGCAGTGTAATGCCACTCTGTTCAAAGGCTTGCTGAATGCCAATGCTGCCTGCTTTTACATTGAGGGTATCCTGTGAGGTTTCAAGCAGTAGCGCATCAACGCCTCCCTCTATTAAAGCAAGCGCTTGCTCCAAATAACTGTCGATTAGTTCCTGAAACGTCACTCCCCCAGTAACAGACAGTGTTTTGGTTGTTGGTCCCATCGCACCTACCACATAACGTGGAGATTCTGGTGTAGAAAAACGATCAACTGCAGCTTTCGCAATTCTGGCTGCTTCTAGGTTGATCTCCCGTGCACGATCCTGAATATCGTATTCAGCCAGTACGACTGATGTTGCACCAAATGTATTGGTTTCAATCAGATCAGCGCCAGCTTCAAGATATTCTTCATGAATGCGCTGGATTAGCTCTGGACGAGTAAGCACTAACATTTCATTACATCCATCCAAATCTTCGCCGCCAAAATCTTCGCCAGTCAAATCAACTTGTTGAATCATGGTCCCCATTGCACCGTCGAGGATTAATATTCGTTGTTTTAATGCATCGTGTAGACTAATCTTATCCAATATCTTCACCCCCGCAAAACGTTAAATCTTAGTTTAACAGAAACTAACTTAATGTGAAAGATCGGGTTTGGTCCCGAAAGATGGCGGGTTTGCACGAATATGAACGGAATTTGAGAATCGACAAAAACAAAGCAATCCGATATAATTCAATTAAACCAAGTGGAAAAGAGGGAAAGAACATGGCTGAAATTGTTATCCGAAATACGAACGAACGCATCACTGGTGACGAAAATGTTCGAAATTTCTTGAACAAATACGAAGTATTATATGAGAAGTGGGACGCATCCAAACTGAACACTGATCTGCAAAATAACTTTGGATTAACTGATGAACAGAAAACCGAGGTTTTGGAAACTTACGATTATGAAATCAGAGATTTGGCTGCACGTCGCGGATACCAAATCTGGGATGTCATCACGCTGTCCGAACAAACACCAGATATCGAAGAAAAACTGGCCAAGTTCGAAGAGATCCACACCCACGCTGAAGATGAGATTCGTGCAATTGTCGCTGGTAAAGGAATCTTTGTTATCAAAGCTACAGATGATGTGGGCTACTTTAATGTAGAACTGTCTCCTGGAGACGTCATTTCCGTACCGGAGAATACACCGCACTTCTTCACTTTAATGGAGAACAAACAGATCATTGCTGTACGTCTGTTCATCGAAAAAGATGGCTGGATTGCAGATCCGTATCCTGATCCTACATTTATCAAACAAGGCTAAGACTTGCTTGTTGCGATTTAATAAACCAAAACCCCTGTTCATTTGAACAGGGGTTTTGGCATGGAGCGTATTTTACAACATCTGCGTACTAGATAAAATAATGTGGGTATTTTGCTTTTATCGATTCCTGTTCAATCACGACAAGTCTGAGATGAGCTTCCATCACCTGAACCGCTTGGTCCGTCTTACGCTCTGTGATAAGTCGATAAATCTCTTTGTGCTGCGAGATAATGACCTCCAGGTTGGAGTCCTCCGCTAGACGTAATAAACGCAACCGATTAAAGGGGATATTTAGCTGTTGCAACATTTTCCATGTTCTCAGCTTTCCTGTGCCCTGAAACAAAATCTGATGAAACTCTTCATCCAGTTCGAACAGTCGATAGAAATTGTTTTTTCCTATACATACTTCCTGCATTACAATGTTGGTTTCGAGTCTGAATCGGAACTCCTCAGGAAACGAAACACAAGCCAACGTCACGATTTCCTTCTCCATTTTCTCCCGCATAAATCTGCCTTCTTCCACATGCTCCAAGTTGATATGAGAGACTATGGTTCCACTCTGTGGAATAATATCCAGCAGTTCTTCTTCAGCAAGCTTCATGAATGCTTCCCGCACGGGGGTTCTGCTCACCTGCAGTTCATCTGCAATCTCTTTTTCTGAAATCTTGGTACCAGGCTTAAGTTCCAGATGAAGAATTCGTTCTTTTAACAGATTATATGAATATGCCCGGGTCGAGCCTCTAATTTTTTGATTAAGTGACATGCCTTGACCTCTTTCTCTCAGCCGTATTCATTCATCTTAGCACAAATTACCGTTCCACTTAAATATCGGAGTAGAAACGGTAATCTGGACAGCATCAACTATATTATTGCTTGTTTTCTTTGTAGGCTTTGTACGTGTCATTTGCCAGCTTCAGATAATTAGATAATCCTTGACTATCCAGCTCTTTGGCAAAGGTATCAAATTCAGACAAGTCCCGCTCACCCAAGATAAATTTAAGTGTATTTTGGTCCGAATAGTCTTTCAGTGGTGTACTCAGAAGTGTCACCCGTTCACGATCCTCAGAAGAGTATGGTATTGGTGGTTCTGCCGGGATAACTTCTTTGGTATCCTTCATGTCTTGCTGGAATTTCAACTCTTCTTCACTAAACATGGATTGCAGCAGATCTGTAGTACCCCCATAGGCAAATACACCACCAGAGAAGCCATAGTCAATACGCAAATCCTTCGTTCCTTTCGGATTCAAACCATTGTAGTTAACGTCCTCTGCCAATGTACGTTTTCCACCCTCTTTGGTGAATGTTTCACCTTCTACGCCCCACTTGGCGAACTCTTGCCCCTCATCACTGTAGTACAGCCAATCAACGAATTGCATAATGGCTTTGAAATTTTCGCTCTTTTGAATTTTCCCGGAGATCATGACACCGTTTTCAAGTCTCGATCCGGACATCAGCTGTCCTTTTGACCCACCAGGTACTGTAATCTTCGCAACCGAGAATTTACCCTCTCCCAGTGTTTTGTTCATATCATTTCGGTGCAGCACCACCGTTTGGGAGTTACCATTAATCATGAATGATTTGCCGGATACAAATTTCTGTACAGCCTGATCATCATCCTGTGTAAAACTCTCCTTATCGAGCAGCCCTTCGGATACCAACTTGTTAAAGTACGTTAGCATTTCCTTATACTCCGGTGTAGTAGCCGTGTATACAAATTGATCTTGATCTTCTTTATACGTCAATCCATTACCAAAACCCCATCCAGCCTTGGTGCCAAAGCCGGTAGCAGCGATGTTCAGCGTGCTATTGAATTGGAATCGGTCCGAAAACGGAATAGAATCCGGATAGATCTCTTTCAGTTTTTTCGCTGCATCATACAATTCGTCCCATGTGGTCGGGATGGCGATGTTATTTTCCTCAAAAACATCTGTTCTTACGAGCAATGTGTAATCTGGCCATACTTCTTCATGAAGACCTGGAAGTACATAGTACTTTCCATCTTCCTGTCGAAGTCCTTCAAGTTCATCTTCCAATCCCCATTTTTCCACTTTATCCTTGAAGTTCGGCATCAAATCAATATAGTCGCTAATCGGCAAGATCGCACCGGAAGATACAAATGCAGACTCTTCACCTGGATACGTTTTAGGAATAACCAGTGGTGCATCACCGGAACTAATTAACAAAGATCTCTTCTGAGAGTAATCGCTCATCGGTACAATCGTTGGCTCAAGCGTCACACCCGTCAGTTCGGTGATTTTATCAAAAAGTAACCAGTCTTTTTTATATGGATAACTAGGTTGATCACTATATAGTATGGAGAGATTAAACGGCTCCGTTGCCTTGAATGTATCCCCTACATTGTACGACTCCATCGCAGCGTTGGTCTGAACTTCTGTGACGTCACCTCCAGTTCCAGTACCGCTGCTACATGCTGCCAGAACGACGGTCATCATTGTTGCCAAAACCATTTTACCGACAAACTTACGTGGCTTTTGATTCATTTAGGTTATCCCCCTGAATTTGGTTTAGGTATTCTAGCTTCTACTTATTACTGCTTAACAGACCCCAACATGATACCGGTTACAAAGTATCTTTGAACAAATGGATAAATAGTGAGTATCGGCAAGATGGTTAATACCATCGTTACTGACTTAATATTGGCAGCAATCTGTGTCAGGTTATCAGCTGAGGTTGCACCAGCAGACGCCCCGCTTGTCGCTCCTGCAATCATATTGCGCAAATAAATGGTGACTGGGAACAGCTCTTTTTTGTCCAAATACAGAAAGGCTGGGAACCAGGAATTCCAATGACCTACTGCGTAAAACAGCACCATGGTTGCCATAACAGCTTTACTCAGCGGCAAAATAATGCGTAACAAGATCCCGTAAGTGTTCAAACCGTCAATGGAGGCAGCTTCCTCCAGTTCTTCAGGCATATTCTCAAAAAATGACTTCATGATCAGCATGTTGTATATGCTAATTGCGCCAGGCACAACAAGTGCCCACATGGTGTTGTTGAAGCCAAGTGAATTAATCAAGACATAGTTAGGAATCAATCCACCACTGAAGAACATCGTGAACACGGCGAACATCGTCAGAAACTTGCGACCCATCAACCTCTTTTTGGACAAGGCATATGCAAAAATAGTCGTCATGAACATGGAGATTAATGTACCTACCACAGTGTAAATAATCGTATTTTTATAATTGGTCCAGAACATGCTGTCACGTGAGATGGTCTTATACGTCTCCACATTGAATCCTTTTGGAAACAGACTAACCTTGCCCGAATTAATATAAGACTCACTGCTGAAGGATTGTGCCACGACATTCAAGAATGGATAGAGCGTTATAAATACCACGAATAGCAGAAAGATGACATTAAAAACTTTAAATACCTTATAAGATCTGGATTCCTGCATGATGCTCCTCCTTTACCATAAGCTTCTTTGTGTCAGTCTGCGTGAGATGGCATTTACGGAGAACACCAGAATCAGACCGATCAGCGATTCGAATAAGCCAATTGCGGTAGCATAACTGAAGTTACTGGATTCCAGTCCGACCCGATACAGGTAAGTGGAGATCACATCAGATGTCTCATAGATAAGCGGATTGTACAAGAGCAATATCTTTTCAAATCCAACAGCCAGGAAATTACCCATGTTCAAAATCAATAACGTCACAATGGTTGGCAAGATACCTGGAAGCGTTACATGAATCGTTTGCTTCCAGCGATTGGCTCCATCAATACGCGCAGCTTCATACAAAGAATCATCAATGGTTGTCAGTGCAGCCAGATACAGAATCGCTCCCCAACCCATACCCTGCCATACTTCTGAAGTGATATAGATTGTTCTGAACCATTCAGCCCGCTGCATAAAAGGAATATTGTCTCCGGTGAAGAAAGCCACCAGTCCATTAATAGATCCATTCACTGCTGTCAGTTGCAGGATCATACCCGCAACGATAACGATGGACAAAAAATGAGGCAGATAAGACGCGGTCTGTACAAACTTTTTGAATCGTTTACTCTTCACTTCGTTAAGCATCAAGGCAAAAATGATTGGAACCGGGAATGTAAAGAGTAACGCAAGTCCGCCCAACATCAGCGTATTACCGAATACTCTCCAGAAGGTAGGGTCCTCAATGAACATTTTGAAGTATCGTAATCCAACCCACGTTTCTCCAAATATACTCCCCCCAGGAACAAAACGTCTGAACGCAATCACATTACCAATCATCGGTCCATATTTGAAAATAAGGAGATAAATGATGGGAAGGATTAATAGTGAATACAGTTGCCAGTCTTTGCGGAACAAGGTAGCTGCCGTTCGTAATCTGCTCTCTTTACGTAAAGATGTCATGGTTAACGTTGTTTTAGCGGTTTCCGACTCCATGTGTTTTCACTCCGATCCAGGACTTGATAAGTAAGAGTAATTCATGTACTACCCCATTGTTTCTCCTATTGTAGAAGACAACAACTCCTTCATCTTCACCCCCACTACAAAATAGATAACAGACCAATGTAAGCGATACCATATTAGAGTGTTATGTAGAATCACACAATCCAAGGCGCTTCACATCATGAATTAGCACTTTTCTAGGCGGTGTGATCTCCAAATCGAAAGAAAGTCTTCAAAGCAGGTGAAGCGCTTACAATTAATCAAAAATAATAAGCCACTACTCCTGCTTCCATTCGATGAAGTAAGTCAAAAGAAATCGCTTTAGGACAATCTGAATACTAGTCATACTAGTATGTTAGTTACATTCTAATCCAGCTTCCCCTTAATTTCAATAACTTTTAGCAAAAAAAATTATTATCTCATTTAACAGGGTAAATTGGGCAACATGCCCAATAAAAAAACATTGGTAACTTCACGAACGATATTATCGTTCAATGAAGCTTCCAATGTTTCAGGGTGCTGAGGAAAGATGTTATAGCTGATCTGCTCAGAAATTAGCAATTAGCTCATCGAGTTCCGATAAATGCGTTATTTCATGGTCAGGCGCATACGTTTCATTGTTGGTCTTATGTTCACGGTTAATCCATACGGATTGAATGCCAGTTGATAACGCACCACGAATATCCGTCGTCAACTTGTCTCCTACCATCATGCTCTCTTCCGGTTTAACTCCCAGTTTACTCAAAGCATGTTCAAAAATCGAAGGATCCGGTTTTCCTTTTCCAAAGTTACCCGAGATAATAATCTCATCAAAGAAAGGAGTCAATTCAGGTACACCATCCAACTTCTCTTGTTGCAAAGCAGGACAACCGTTCGTTAACAACAACAGTTTGTACTTTCCTTGTAACTGACGCAAGGTATCCATCGTTTCTTCGTATACATGAGGTCTGGATCTCCGTTCTACTCCAAACTGTGCGGCCAGTTGTTCAGCAAGATCTTCCCGATCTATACCCAACTTCAACAAGCCACGACGCCAGGATTCTTTACGGTAAACTGGAGCAAGCTGTTCCAACTGACGGAACTCAGGTTGATCCCCACCAGTAAAGTTAGCCCAAAGGCCTTCAAACGGATTGATTCCAATCATTTTAGTAAACGGAAAGGTTTCATATGATTCATACAGTCCACGTGCCTCATTACGAACAGCTTCTTCAAGTTCTTCCGGTTTAACCCCAGTCTCTTTCGCTGCGATTAGACAAGTCTCATGAAAAGCTTCTCGAACACTACGCTCATCCCATAATAAAGTATCATCCAGGTCGAACAAAATCGCTTTTAACGCCATTCCGATCATCTACCCCTTTATACAATAATTACTTTTCGACGATTTCCACGGTGATCTGGTGTGCTTTTGCAAACTTCAGCAAACGTTCTGCAATCGCATCTGTATCGTAACGGTTCAATAACTTGGTGAACACCCATCTTTTCCCGCGACTGTTATGTTCGATAACAACTGTACCTGGTTCAATTCTGAATTTGATGATGTCATCAACCCCGATTGAACGTTCACGATTACCCTTCGTCGTTATAATCCGATTACTGCTAATCTTGATATACGGACGACGAAGCATAAAGATGACTGCCAAAAATACGTAAAGCAGCATCGTCACCCAGTCCCAGGTTGTCATTGGAGCTTGTACAAGGAAGGTGCTCATAAACAGATACAAAAAGGCAAGACCAATCAAAAATATAGGGAACAACAGGCTACGTCCTTTAAAGACTTCTTCACCTGGTGTTCCTGTGATTGGTTGACCACTTTTTTTACGTTGCTGATTTAACTGCTTGGAATTTTTCTTAACCGTTCTCTCGAACGAACGCGACATGAGAATCCCCCTTATGTGTCTTTGTATCGGCTTACATAACTGTAAACCAACATTTCCCCCTATAAATTGCACTCTCAAATAACAGGAAGAAACCTAAATATCATAATGATATCATTAGGTTTCGTTAGTGTTTGAGTTTGCCTTGGTGGCCTTTGTCATTCTCATCATCAACAATCTCAATGGTATCCAGTTGCTGTCTGAAATTGCTGCGGATATTACTCAAATAAATCTCTCTAAGCTCGGCACGTTCAGCAAGTTCTTCCTCCGACAATCCAGTGGACTTTTGCTTACGAGCCAATTCGTTAATGCGTGCTACCAGACTATCTATATCCAAGCTTGTCCCCTCCAAAAATACAAAGTCACATTAACTTTGCCATGATAAAGGCAGCTTGTCAAGCTGACACGCGTTAACACTCATTGATGTGCATTTTATTCTGCAAATTGCGGTAGAGCTAATACCTGACCCACTTGGATCGAAGTCGTATGAAGTTGATTCACTTTTTTAATTGCTTCTATATAAACACGTGTATCCATATTCGACGGTTTGTGTTCCAAAGAAATACTCCATAATGTTTCCCCTTCTGAAATGGCTATCTTTCCTCCTGGAAGAACATCATTCTCTTTGCCAGCAAATACAGTTAAAACAGTACTACATCCAATAAATATAATCAAAGAGGTAATAGCCACCTTTAACATCCATGAAGAAATCTTGAAACGTGCTAAAACCTTCTTGTAGTTCCCTATGTTGGACTTCACCAGTTCCGAATTCATTGGTTCATAAATGCTTTGATAAGTAGAATATCTCATTAAATACCCGCCTCCAAACGTTTGTTCCTATCTGTTGGAATCAATATAACACGAACACTTGTTTTGTTCAATAGCTTTTTAGAACAATTGTTCGCTTCTTTTTTTGAAGGAGAGATATCCTAATTGAAGCCTCTTGCACAGTATTTGTAGTATTCTGCTCTAACTTTTGTACAGATTCTGTTCTGAAAGTTAAAAAAACACTGATTTAATGCCATTATATTTAGAACTTATGTTTGTACGAACGGAGGTTCTATGTTATAATTTTCCCAAACGTTACTAAAATGGGGTTGATACGGTATGTCGAAGATATCCAGCAGGCAGCAGGCTATTCTGGAGTTTATACGAAATGAAGTCCGGTTGAAGGGGTATCCTCCTTCCGTACGGGAAATTGGTGAAGCGGTTGGACTGGCTTCCAGCTCAACAGTACATGGACATTTGGATCGTTTGGAGAAAAAAGGGCTGATCCGACGCGACCCTACCAAACCAAGAGCTATTGAGCTTTTGAGCCAGGAAGAATCTGAGCATTCTCATCAATTTGCTCATAGCGTTGCACGTATTCCTGTCGTTGGTAAGGTTACAGCCGGGGTTCCAATCACTGCAACCGAGAACATTGAAGACTACTTCCCTCTTCCTACGCACTATGTAGGCGAACAGAAAGTGTTTATGCTTTCGGTAGTCGGAGATAGTATGGTGGAAGCTGGAATCGTTAACGGAGATTATGTTATTGTCCGTCAACAGCAAACTGCTGATAACGGTGATATCGTCGTTGCAATGACTGAAGACGATGAAGCTACAGTGAAAACGTTCTATAAAGAAAAAGATCATATTCGCCTTCAACCGGAGAATGCGACCTTCGAACCTTTACGTTTGAAACACGTTAGTATTCTGGGTAAAGTCATTGGCCTTTTCCGAGATATTCATTAATATTTACATGAGTAACAAAACTAGATGTAATGAAATATGTAAAGAGGTTGCCCTAAAAACAGGACAACCTCTTTTTTCATGTTTATGTTGTTTTATCAGCTAATTATTCACTGCGTTTCAGAACACTCTTGTGATGCGAGAACACATCAAAACTCTGTTGTCCGTGATATGAGCCCATACCACTCTCTCCTACCCCACCAAACGGAAGATAGTGTGAAGTCATATGAGAAAGTGTGTCATTAATACATCCCCCACCAAAGGATACTTGATTCAGAACCTGAGCCTGTAGTTGCTCATCCTGTGTGAAGAGATATAACGCCAATGGTTTTGGCCGGCGAACGATCTCATCCAGCATCGGGTTCAGGTCACTGTACGTAAATACAGGAAGCACTGGACCGAAGATCTCTTCTTGCATAACAGATGATTCCCAGTTTACATCTCCAAGTACGGTCGGCTCAATTAACAACTGCTCACGCACAGAACGTCCACCAATTAGCGTTTTACCATCATTAAGGAATTTCGACAATCGATCAAAGTTACGTGCGTTGACAATATGCGGAAAATCAGCGTTCTGTAGCACATCATCTCCAAATTTATCTTTGATCTCTGCACCAATCAGATTGATCAATTCATCATGAACTTGTTCATGCACAAGCAAGTAATCCGGAGCAACGCATGTTTGCCCTGCATTCAGGAATTTACCGCGAACCAGACGCTGAGCTGCCAGCTCTAGATCTGCATCACTATGAACTATAGCCGGACTCTTACCGCCTAGCTCCAGGGTTACAGGAGTCAGATGCTCTGCTGCTGCCTTCATAACAATGCGTCCAACACCCGTGCTGCCTGTGAAGAAAATATAATCAAACTTCTCTTTCAACAATGCTGTGCTGGCCTCAACCTCCCCTTCCATAACGGCAATATACTCCTGAGGAAAGATCTCCTGAATCAGGTCATACGTCAGACGAGATACGACTGGTGTTAATTCAGAAGGTTTGATAACTGCACAGTTACCGGCTGCAATTGCTCCAATCAGTGGACCAAAGGCCAGTTGGAAAGGATAGTTCCAAGGTGCAATAATAAGAGCCACTCCGTATGGTTCAGGGTAAATGGTACTCACCCCATCCGGCATAGCCGAATTGGTTGGGACTTGTCTTGGTGCAGCCCAGTCCTGCAGGTGTTCTAATGCAAAATCCAGTTCACCTAGAACAATGCGAATCTCGGAACCGTAAGCTTCCGCCTCAGATTTGTTCAGATCCGCCCGAAGTGCGTCTTGAATCCGTTGTTGATACTTTTCAATTCCCTTTCTAAGCTGTTGAAGCGCATTAATCCGATACTCGATATTTTTAGTTTGTCCTGTATAAAAAAATGTGCGTTGTTCTGTCACCAGTTGTTTTGCATGATCCATATTAACATCTCCAGTTAATTATTTAAAATTAAATTGTCCAAAATTTAATTAAAGTATACCTCTTCTATATGAAACTTTCAACATATATATGAAACATTGATTTGATAGTAATTAAAATTTGGTTGGACTTTTAATAGAGCGAAAGCAAGTATCATCTTCAATTTGTAGCTAATAGATTTTCTAAGAAAGCTTGATTCAAGTCTTTCCCTTTCGATTCTTTATAACAGTTTAATGTAAAATCTGACTTCAGTTTCTATTTAATAGGTTACAAGACCGGCGACTATAGTAATGCGCGCTATACACATGAAGTGAAACTATTCATCAAAAGAGAGCTTAGATAACACATATAAAAAACTCCCCTTTCATTAATGAAAAGAGAGTTTACGGTTTACGATTATCTAAATGCACGAACAAATGTACATTGTTATTTACAAGTAAGCCTTGGTTTCAGATAAAATAGGAAAAGCTATCTTGGCCGATAAATAATAATTCGGGGGATAATTGGGGGATTTTGTGGGCACTTTGATTTTTCATTAAGTATGTAAGGACTTGCCCACAAAAAGAAAAACCCCTCAGCGCTAGAGCGCCAAGGGATTAAGCTATTAGTACAAAGTAATATATTGATCGCGTTCCCATTGGTGGACTTGTGTACGGTACATATCCCACTCAATTTCTTTCAGCTCATAGAAGTGAGCCAAGGCGTGGTCGCCGAGAGCGTCACAGATTACTTCGCTGCGGATCAATTCATTCAATGCTTCTTTCAGGTCAGCTGGCAAGCTTGGAATGCCTTCTTCCACACGCTCTTCTTCTGACATGATGTAGATGTTACGGTCAATTGGAGCTGGTAAGGAAAGCTCCCGTTTGATTCCGTCCAGACCTGCTTTTAACAAAACAGCCAAAGCCAGGTAAGGGTTAGCAGCCGGATCCGGGTTACGAACCTCAACACGGGTACTCAGACCACGGGAAGCTGGAATACGGATCATTGGGCTACGGTTACTAGCAGACCATGCTACATAACAAGGTGCTTCATAACCTGGTACAAGACGTTTGTATGAGTTCACAGTTGGGTTAGTAATTGCTGCAAACGCACGCGCATGCTTCAGAGTTCCAGCCATGAAGTGACGTGCAGTTTTGCTCAGACCCAACTCGTCCGACTCGTCAACGAATGCATTCTCATTGCCTTTGAACAAGGATTGGTTACAGTGCATACCGGATCCGTTCATACCAAACAGCGGTTTCGGCATGAATGTTGCATGTAAACCATGCTGACGCGCAATCGTTTTAACAACGAGTTTGAACGTTTGAATCTGGTCAGCTGCTTTCAGAGCATCAGCATACTTAAAGTCGATCTCATGCTGACCTGGAGCTACCTCATGGTGGGAAGCTTCAATCTCAAAGCCCATTTCTTCAAGTGTGATAACGATGTCACGACGACAGTTTTCACCAAGATCCGTAGGCGCAAGGTCGAAATAACCACCTTGGTCATTCAGTTCGTTAGTTGGGTTTCCTTTTTCGTCTGTTTTGAACAAGAAGAACTCGGGTTCAGGACCGACGTTGAATGAAGTGAATCCCATATCTTGGGCTTCCTTCAGGTTTCGTTTCAAGATGCCACGTGGATCTCCTGGGAACGGATTACCATCCGGAAGATATACGTCACAAATCAGACGTGCGACACGGTTCTCTGCAACCCATGGGAAAATAAGCCAAGAATCTAGATCTGGATAGAGGTACATGTCGGACTCTTCAATACGTACATAACCTTCAATGGAAGATCCATCGAACATCATTTTGTTATCCAGAGCCTTAGTCAACTGGCTCACAGGAATCTCAACGTTTTTGATAGCTCCAAGCAAATCGGTAAACTGCAATCGAATGAATCGTACGTTTTCTTCTTTCGAAATGCGGAGAATGTCTTCTTTTGTATAACTCACTATAACCTCTCCCTTTCTTATCTGCGTAATTTGGCTTGCCTGTTATATTTGTACATTAGAAAGTTCCACGGGTCAAGGAGTCTCACACCAAAAGTGCATGTTTTCCCCTCACTCGCCAAGTTATGCGAATTTACTTTTTATTAAAGAATCGGGAAAGCTCTCCCTGAATGAGAGATACTTGTCCAGGTCTCTTACCTGATACAAGCTGTTGCTTCAACAAGCGGTGCAACTGCGTATCGGACAACTCTCTGCGTTTAACTTCAGTATCTGGCGTGATAACTGTAGCTTCCTCGGATTCTTTTGAAACAGGATTCATCACTTGTTTGATCCCCGCGATGTTAACTCCTTTTTCAATCAAAGCCTTGATCTCTAGCAATCTCTCTACGTCATTAAAAGAGAACAAACGTTGATTACCTGACGTTCTCGCAGGAACGATCAAGCTGTGCTGCTCATAATAACGAATCTGACGTGCAGACAGATCCGTAAGTTTCATTACAATACCAATCGGGAATAAGGCCATATTTCTGCGAATTTCATCACCCATGTTCATCAACCTTCCAGTCATCTATTCTTCACCCTATTGTACATTTAGTTATTACCAAGTGTCAATGACGTGTTAGATAAACTCACAATAATTTACGATCTTTCATAGTCTGTAACGCCATCAAAACGCCATATTTGACATGAGAGTACGTTAATCCGCCTTGCATATACCCGATATACGGCTCCCGAATAGGCGCGTCGGCTGATAATTCCAGACTTCCACCCTGAATGAACGTACCTGCCGCCATAATGACAGGATGCTCATAACCAGGCATATCCCACGGTTCAGGAACCACATGACTATCCACAGCTGCTGCACGCTGAATCCCCTGCACGAAGGCGATCAGATGCTCGGCAGAGCTAAACTGAACAGCCTGGATCAGATCTGTGCGAGCTTCATTCCAAGCAGGTTTGGTTACAAATCCGGATTCAGCAAACATCGCAGCAGCAAACGTACTTCCTTTGATAGCTTGTCCTACAATTGTCGGAGCCATGTAAAGTCCTTGGTAGATGCCACGTGTTGTCCCCAGCATTGCTCCCACCTCTCCCCCAATTCCCGGGGCTGTCAGACGATAAGCTGCCAGCTGTACGTACTGTTCCTTCCCACATATGTATCCACCGGTTTCCGCAATGCCTCCACCAGGATTCTTAATCAGTGACCCGGCCATCAGATCAACTCCGACTTCAGTCGGTTCACGTTCTTCCGTGAATTCACCATAACAATTGTCCACGAATACGATAACATCTTCCTTCAGCGCTTTAACACGCGTAACCATCTCAGCGATTTCAGCAACGCAGAAGGAAGAGCGCCAGTCATAACCACGTGAACGTTGAATCCCAATGACTTTGGTAGCCGCTGTGATGCTTTTCTCAACTTCTGCCCAGTCTACTCCACCTTCATCAGTTAAGGCCGTCTCTCGGTAACCGATGCCAAAATCGCGTAACGAACCTGTACCATCACCGGGTTTGCCAATAACTTTATGCAATGTGTCATAAGGCTTACCCGTGATGTATAATAATTCGTCACCTGGGCGCAATACTCCAAAGAGAGCTGTACTAATCGTATGTGTACCTGAAGCAAAATGAGGACGTACCAACGCAGCTTCAGCGCCGAAGACATCAGCATATACTTCATCAAGCACTTCACGACCTCGATCGTTATACGCATAACCTGTTGAACCTGCAAAATGAAAATCACTTACTTTTCGCTGTTGGAAGGCATTAATCACCTTCCATTGGTTGTGATCTGTGATCCGATCAATCTGTTGCAGTTGTCCTTCAATCTGACGCTCCACTTGATGTTGAAGTCCAGATATTTCTGAATCAAAGCTTACCATCTTACTTCATTCCCCTTCATAGCACGAATCTGACGTTAAATATCTATTATCGTGTCAACTTATCACATCAATATGTCATGAGTATTACAATTCGATGAAATCTTCAAGCATATGACCAAATTTCTCATACTCACCTTTTTGTAATTCCACTTCATAAATCACATCATTTTCTTCAAAGCTGGTATCCACTACATCACCAATTTTGTAGAGGACGGACGTAAGATCACCACGTTCTGCCGGAATCCGGAAGCGCTTCGTGTCACCTGTAAGCTCTGTCTGGATCAATTCACGGATTTTAAGCAAATCGTCTGCGTCTAATGCGCTTACTTTGATATGGTCTTTATCCAATGGAAGCATCTCAAGCTGTTCAGGTGTGCATGCATCTTTTTTGTTATAAAGCACTAGCTGTGGCTTGTCCCCTGAACCAAGTTCTTGCAGAATCGTGTTAACCGTTCGCATCTGATCTTCACGCATTGCCGATGAGGCATCCACAACATGCAGGATGAGATCTGCTTCATTTACTTCCTCCAGCGTTGCCCGGAAAGCTGCAATCAGATCATGCGGAAGATTTTGAATAAACCCAACCGTGTCGGTAAGTACGATTTCTTTGCCACTCGGAAGTTCCATGGTACGTGATGTTGGATCCAATGTGGCGAATAACTGATCTTGAATATAAACATCTGCAGCAGTCAACTGCTTGAGCAATGTTGATTTGCCAGCATTGGTATAACCAACAAGAGCCACCTGAACAATACCTGTCTTTTTACGGCGTTCACGATGCAGTTTACGATGACGTGTCAGTTCTTCCAGATGACGTTTCAGATCGTCGATGCGACCACGAATGTGACGACGGTCTGTCTCCAGTTTGCTTTCACCAGGACCTCTAGTACCAATACCGCCACCGAGCCTGGACAGGTTCTTGCCATGACCCGACAAACGTGGCAGCAAGTAGCTATGTTGAGCCAATTCCACTTGAATGATACCTTCTCTTGTGTTGGCACGTTGTGCGAAGATGTCCAAAATCAATTGCGTACGGTCAATAATTTTAAGATCCAGGGTCTCTTCCAGATTACGAACCTGTGCACCTGACAATTCCTGATCAAAAATAGCTGTTGTTGCTCCCAGTTCCTCCGCGATCGCGCGGAGTTCTTCCACTTTGCCTTTACCAATAAACCATTTGGTATCGCGTTTTTCCCTGTTCTGAGAAAGTACACTTAGCACTTCTACTCCAGCTGTCTCGGCAAGTTTCACCAATTCTTCTAAAGAGTACTCAGGATTGATACCTGTACGTTTTACATCATCCGTAACCAAACTCACCAAGACGGCGCGATCTTTTTTGACCATATCTGTATCATGTGTGCCATTTGTCATGTATATGTTCACTCCCTCTAATTGCTGATCTGTTGATATTCATTACCACGAATATGCCATGGCATGCCTTAAGCCGAACCGGTTGGCCCGGCCGGCTGGTGTAAAAACTATATTATCGCTTACTTTCGTTCAAAGTTCAAATCCTCTGTACGGATTGTCATCAGCTCCAGTTTTCCTGGACTTCCCTCCGTATATTGTTCCAATAATCGAACCGCCTGATGCCTGATCGAACGCTCAATGGCATTACGAACGTATCTGGCGTTGCTGAAAGCATGCAGTGAATCATTTTTTTCCTGAAGCAAATGCTGCTTTAGTTTGAGTATGGTCTGTGGCATTAGAATATAATCACGCTCTTTGGCCATAATCTCAGAGATTTGAATTAACTGATCAATGCTATAGTCTGGAAACTCCACTTGAATGGGGAAGCGGGAAGGTAATCCAGGATTCGTCTGGAGAAAAAAATCAATTTCTTCTGAGTACCCGGCAAGAATCAGTATAAACTGATTTTTATTATCTTCCATGGATTTAACGAGCGTATCGATTGCTTCCTTACCGAAATCCTTCTCACCACCGCGTGCCAAACTGTATGCCTCATCGATAAACAAGATACCACCGAGCGCCTTTTTGACCAGGTCCCTTGTTTTCTGAGCCGTGTGACCGATATATTCTCCAACCAGATCCGCTCGCTCTACTTCAATAAGATGTCCTTTACTCAACACACCCATCTTTTGAAAGAGTTTGGCAACGATTCTGGCTACAGTTGTCTTACCGGTCCCCGGATTACCTTTGAAGATCATATGATACACGTGCGCGCCACTAAGTAAACCTGCTTCGGTACGCATCTGAGCAATCTGTAAGAAAGCATAGATTTCAAATACCAAATCTTTGATATTTTCAAGTCCAACCAGTTGCTCCAATTCACCCTGTATCTCCTGGAAGTGTGCATGTTTGGTTATACTCTTAGCTGCCTGGACTGCCGCCGCTTCATCTTTGACCAACATCTGAGGTTCCTGGTTACGCAACACAATATTAATTTGTCTGGATGGTCTGCCTCCTGGTTGCTCTCCTGCAGCCATGACCCGTCCGTTCATTCGCCATCACCTCTATTTTATCGGGCTGAACTCTCCTGATTATTAATGTATTCTATCAGGTGCTCCAATATTAGAAGGATCATGAAGAAGAATTCTGCGGCGAAGTACATGTCTCAAATCTGAATGTTTTTTCGAAACTCTCCGTTCTCAAACAAACTCTGCCTGTGTTTCAGCGATAAATGAAAGTACGGAAAAACATGTGCGTCAATGGCATGCAGCAGTTCCTTTGCTGTCTTGTTCGCCAGGTCATAATCACCCGTCGTTATGTGCTTCCGTGACAGTGCATCTTCAAGCTCATCTTCATCCAGCAAAAATACTTCTCCATCTTTCAGTACCACGACATCCAGATACAGGTCATCAAACCAAGGCACACCCTGATCAGTTATCCCCTGACTACGACATGTATCAATATACCACTCCACAATCCGTTCCTGATCGTCAAACATCGCCGTAACCACGAAGTGCTCTCCCTTCGGATAGTATTGCAGCCAAGAATAACCTTTATCTGCGATACAAAAGGTACTGCCTCCATAAGTTTTCCACAGAGGTTCTTTCAAATCCTGTATGGTGTACAACGTAATATAACCTGTGAAAATCTTGGATTGAACGAACCGGCATGTGAATTGTCGGTTCGTAATCCGGCGCCAGTTCGCGCGGTCCCCGAATTTCCGTTTCATACGAACCCCTCTTTGCCGACTACAGGTCCGTGACCTGCTCTGATATTGGTGAACAATGTAATAACATCCGCATGATGGCCTCCAGCGCTCTGGACCTGCCTGCACAACGTATTACGAATAGTTACAGCTTACCATATTTAAGGTATACACTCAAAATCAAGCTTTGTCCCACCTATCCGTCAAATCAGCTTCTATTAAAGAGGGTTCCGTATATTACAAAAAAACTGCTTCACCGATATTCCGGGAAGCAGTTTTTCAGTGTAACTATTTAGTAATTCATTGGCTTAGCCGCCGGTTCCAGCTTGAGAATCCGCAGGTGCATCTGTTCCTCCAGTATCACCACTTGTTCCGCTGTCCGGGGTTACAACCTCACCTGGCGTCGTTATGGACCCATCATCGGAACCTTCACCGGTGTCTCCTGGTTCCGTTGTCCCCTGATCAGGTGGGGTCGTGTTCCCTCCCCCAGGTTGACCGTTTCCTTGACCGGCTCCACCGTTATTACCATTGTTACCATTGTTTCCGTTGTTACCATTTCCATTACCGTTGTTGCCATTTTCATTCCCATTACCGTTATTACCGTTCGAGTTGCCATTATCCGTTGAACCATTGTCCGGATTCTCTGTACCTGGCTGCTCAGGATCTGTCTCTGTTCCTGGATCGATACCCGGATCAGGTTCCTCCGGTGGCATTTCCTCCGCTTCAATCATCAGAGAAATGGTATTCGAAGGATCCGTCTCCAGTCCTGATGCCAAATCGTAGGCTGTCACATAGTACTCATAGGTTAGACCAGGCAACGCACTTAAATCTTGTGCACTGGTCGCTCCTATTGCATCAATGAGATGAGTGAACTGGGCTTCAGAGGTTTCTTTACGATAGATCCGATATTGTGTGCTACTGTCACCCGTTCCAGTCCAACTCAGTGAGACGGTTTGTGCAGTTGGATCATATGATCCACTCAGTCCACTAACGGACAGAGCCGGCTTCTCTGGTTCTTCTACTGGCGGAGGTGCCTGCCCTCCAGCCGGTGCTTTGAATTGCTTCACGGGAACACCTTTCAACGCATCTCCCATGACTTTGGCAAAGAAAGCTGCTGACAGCTTACTGCTGTTCTTAAGCATATGATTCGCATCCGGATTGTCGTACCCCATCCAGACTGCGGCAGTCCACTCCGGTGTATATCCAACAAACCATACATCACGGTTGGCACTGTTGCCAGAGATGCCACTTTGAACAGTTCCTGTTTTACCCGCTACTGGACGATCCAGACGCGCTGAGCGTCCCGTACCGTCATTAACGACGTTTTGCAGCATCTGCGTCAACTGATATGCATTTTGCTCACTCATGACACGCGTTGTGTCCGAGTTATCATGTTTGTAAGTGGTTTTGCCTGCGCTATCCTTGATTTCTTTAATCGCATAGGCTTGTCGGTATTCTCCGAGATTGGCAAATGCACTATAGGCTTGCGCCATTTCCAGTGTATTTGTACCTTTACTTAGACCACCAAGGGCAATCGCCAGGTTTTTGTCTTCATCCGTCAGCTGTATGCCTACACTTTTGGCAAAATTAATGCCTGTGTTAACACCTATTTTATCAAGTAGCCAAACGGCAGGAATATTTTCCGATTTCGTAATGGCTTCCGTCATACTGATGGTTGAAGAATATCCATGCAAGTTACCAGGACAGTAGTTACCAAAACATTGCTTCTCATTACTCAGCGAGGAATTGGCACTGTAATTTCCTGATTCAAGAGCCGGTGCATAAGACACAATCGGTTTAAAAGCTGAACCTGGTTGTCTTCGACTCTGCGTTACACGGCTATAGCCTTTGGTCTGATAATCCCGCCCACCCAGGAGGGCAACGAGACTGCCATTCTCGTGGTTCATAATAACCATGGAGCCTTGAACCTGTTGATCGTCTTTACTTGCCTCAAACAGACTATCATCTGTGAAGGCAGTTTCCATGGCTGTTTGAGCCTGAGCATCCATGGTTGTATAGATTTTGTATCCGCCGATATTCAGATCATCTTCCGTTTTACCTGTTACTCGTTCAGCTTCACGGAGCACATAATCAATAAAGGCTTGATATTTCTGGTCTTTTTCTGGTCGCTTGTAGTTATAATCTACCTCTTTAGCTTTATCCATCTCTTCCTTCGTGATGTAGCCTTGCTCATACATTAGCTGGAGAACAACACCACGACGTGCCTTGGAATCGTTCGGATTGCTCACCGGATTGTAGGCAGAAGGCCCCTTGGGCATCGCGGCGAGTGTGGCAATTTCCCACAATTCAAGATTATTTAGATCTTTTTCTCCAAAATAAAATTCAGATGCTGCTTTAATCCCGTAACGCTGATGACCGAAGAATATCCGGTTCAGATACATCGTCAGGATTTCGTCTTTTGTGTACTTGCGCTCCAATGCCATTGCAATCGATACTTCCGTTGCTTTCCGGAAGAATGTCTTGTCACGGGACAAGAACATGTTCTTGGCAAGCTGTTGGGTTAGTGTACTACCACCTTCCACCATGGAACGGGCCATGACGTCTTTAACCGCCGCACGCCCAATGGACCAGATATCCACACCCTGATGATCGTAGAATCGTTTATCTTCCGTTGCGACAAAGGCTTGCTTCACCAGCTCGGGAATATCATCTTCTTTGACGGGTTCCAGCTTCTGAATGGACAGTTCCCCCATTAATTGGCCATTGCGATCATATACTTTTGAAGTTTCATTAATTGTGGTTTTGTCTTTGTTCGCTTTGAGCAGATTTTCGCCACTCACCATAATAAATAAATATCCACCAAGTGCACAGAATATGGCGATTGCCATTGTGAAAAACAGTGTCCATCCAACGCGTTTACCCGTAATTTTTTTCTTTTTAGAGGTCTTTGGTTTCGCTTTTTTGGGTGACTTGTTATTGTTGTTGCGATTGTTAGACCTCGACAACGGATCGTTTGGCATGTTACCTCCTGACTCCCTTTCGGTTGCGTAATTTCTATTCGTCTGTTGGCTCAGACATATATTAAACATATTTTGCCCGGAATGAAAAGAACAACCCTTTATTCAGGTTGCTCTGTTTCACTGCCTATACTTGTAGACGAAATGGTTGGTGAAAAGGTTTCGTAATTTTTTAAGCTTCGCCGCTGTTATCTTGCTGCATCAGCGATACGCTGCGTTGCGGCGTGAACGTGGAGATGGCATGCTTGTAGACCATTTGCTGGCGTCCGTCGCTGTCAATGACGATCGTGAAATTGTCAAATGCCTTGATCGTCCCGCGGATTTGGAAGCCGTTAGTCAGATAGACCGTAGCTGGAATATTTTCTTTCCGCAGTTGGTTCAAGAACGTATCTTGGATGTTGATGGACTTGTTCATTAGCCGTACCCCCATTGGTTCATTTGAATTCGTGTTCGAGTAATATTCAATATCGCTGAGTAGCTTTCGTGCTATTATATCATGAACAGTTTCATATAATCCACAAAAACCCCTTGTCTGCTATTTTTCACCCAATCTTGACGTGGTGCATAACTAGAAGACTTATCCATTATACACCGCTTGCCAGATTTGCAAAAGAGGGACAATCTCTTCATTTCTAAGCACATTTCTTGCTTGTTTGTTGAATTATTCATCTCTCTCATCTGTTGAAGTCATAAACAAAAACCTCTACCCTTTTTAAATATCAAAGAGATAGAGGTTCATATGTCACGATCTTTCCAAGCGGTCAGATCCATACTCATAACTGCTCAAATCAGTTAAATTTTCGTGTAATTAATTCACTTACCTGCTTGAAATTTCCTTCAAAATCTTCGGTATCCGTCATGTCCACCCATTCAATATCCTTCATATGCCGGAACCAGGAGAGCTGCCGTTTGGCAAAACGACGCGTGTCTCTCTTCAACCACTCTACTGCGGCTTCCCAGCTCACTTCTCCTTGCAAGAATGCTGCAATTTCCTTATACCCCAGCCCTTGCATGGAAATATGACCTCTGGCCACTCCGCGTTCCAACAAGGATTTCACCTCATCCACCAAACCTTGTTCGATCATCAGATCAATCCGCTCTTCTACCCGGGCATATAACTTCTGGCGATCCATTGTCAAACCAACAATAAGAAGATCATAAGGCGATTCTTTCTTCTGAACTGCCAGCTGATCAGACCACTTCTCGCCTGTGAGATGATGGATCTCAAGCGCACGTACAATTCGCCGTTGGTCATTCGGATGCAGACGATCCGCACTTGCCGGGTCAACTTCTCTTAATCGATCATGAAGAGCCTGCGCCCCATATTGCTCAGCATAGCTGAATTGTTGCTCTCTGAACGCTTCATCCGAACCGCTATCGGAAAATTGGAAGCCGTAACATACCGATTCCACGTACAGACCGGTCCCGCCTACAATAAAAGGCATTTTACCGCGTTCGTGGATCTCACTAATCAATCGTGTGCAACTCTCCTGAAACTCGGCCACAGAATACGGGTACTCCGGTTCATGGATATCAATGAGATGATGGGGTACACCCTTCATTTCTTCAGAGGTAATCTTGGCTGTTCCAATATCCATTTCACGATACACCTGCATCGAATCGCCTGAGATAATCTCACAATTAAATGCTTGGGCAAGCTCGATGCTCAATCTCGTTTTGCCTACTGCTGTTGGTCCAACCAGCACAAGCAGTTTTGGTTTTGGTTTTGGTTTTGGTTTTGGTTTTGGTTTTGGTTTTGGTTTTGGTTTTGGTTTTGGTTTTGGTTTAACTTCCACTTTCAACATTAATCACTCCGTACAGGGTTTTTGCATTCGCCCGATCAAGTATTTCAAAACCGAGTCTGTCAAACTCCGCGCTGCCGCGCTTTTCTTTCATCACTACACGTTTACGGGCGACCCGTCTCGCTTCCATGATACTCTGTTCATCCAGTGCGTGAGCATTTGCATAATTTCGCAAGGGCTGTATAGCACTTGAATCCATCATCGGTTCACGGAACATGGGGTCAAAGTATACGGTATCACAGCTTCGATCCGGCATGGATCGCAGCAACTCAAGATGATCCACATGCCGCAGATCTATGCGCCGGAAAGCCTCATCCACCAAGGGCTGGTTGCTTTTATAATGGGACATGCCCTCCAGCAGCAAGGTATAGAGCGGTTGAGAACTTTCACATGCGATGACTCGTCCACTCTTACCAGCCGCAACCGAAAATACCAGAGCATCTGAACCGAGCCCAGCGGTACAATCAACAATGGTGTCGCCTTCAAGTACCGAACCAGCTTCCAACATGGGGTCAGCTTCCCCTCTTAGAACACGTTTAGCGCGAACAAATCCCATACTGGGGTGAAACTCAAGTTCCGTCGCATCCTTGCGAAACAAGCGCGCTCTGCCGTTGAGCACGACCAGTATTTCGTTGATACCATAATGTTCAATCAGTTTGGGTAAAGACGTTCTATTGCGCGGTACGTAGGTACCTCCTGTCGTTTCAGCGAGCTTAAGTGCACGCTCCACCTGAGAGGCAATCTCCTTGTCACCGGTTGTAATGTACATAATGTCCCCCTAAATAGCTACATCACTCGTTTAAATAATTTTTCCAGATCATACGTTGAAAATGAAACCACAATCGGCCGCCCATGCGGACATGTGTAGGGCTGTCGACATGAACCCAAACGCTGAATCAGCATTTCTGCCTCCTGATCCGTCAGCTTCTGGTTGGCTTTGATGGACGCCTTGCAGGAGCACATGATCGATGCAGCTTCTCGCATCTTGGCAACATCTATGCTGCGTTCGCTCAGAACCCATTCGGACATCTCTTCGATAATGTCTTTCTCGTCCCCTTTGGGGAACCAGAAAGGGTGGGAACGCACGCGGAACGTCTGTCCACCGAAATGCTCCAAATATACACCTGCCTGCTCGAACCAGGCCAGCCTTGTTTTCAGCTTTTCCGTCTCCGAAGGTGTAAACTCCAGCGTAATTGGCAGAAGTAACTCTTGTGAGGCCTGAGCAGGGTTACCGAATTTCTCGTAATAGTACTCATAATTCACGCGTTCATGAGCAGCATGCTGATCGATCAGATATAAACCTTGGTCATTTTGCGCGATCAAATACGTACCATGATGCTGTCCAATCAGACTCAGCTCTGGAAAAGCAGGCATGGATGCATCTGATTTAATGGCAGCAGCAAGTTTAGTGGCGTCAGGTAAACCGGAAGTTTTCCACGTCCGTTCACTTCGCGTAACCGAAGACGGATTATACGATGAACGAGCTTCCCTAACTGGTGAACTCATCGAATCGGAACGATACGTAGCCGGCGTGCCCTCAGCCAGCGGTTTTTCTGCAGCTCCACCACCTCCACCATCTGGAGAAGAGAGGTCAATTTTGGGAAAAGTTTCGGTAGAACTTGTATTTGCACTTACATCCTTCGTGTCTTCTTGCACATTATCAGATGTCTGGTCCCCGTCATAACTAGCACTCTTCTGCGAAATATCCCCGTTCCAACTTACTAACTGCTCAGGTGGGTGTATAGTCTCAGGTGGAGCTTCGGGCAACGGCACCGACTGACCCTGTTCAGAACCCCCCTGTCCTGTGGACACGTCCGCTGGAGCATCCAAATCCAGATCATCATCTTCCGCTGTCAACTTCAACGGTGCAGCAGGTTTGCCAAGCGGACCTTGTTGCCCGTATCCTTCTGCATCAGATGAATCTTTCAGAGGACCACGTGGGAAGAGGAATTGTTCCTGGATAAAGGAACTATCGTCCCCACGTCGGATCTGCTGCTTTTTGACCTGTGGGATTAAGACCTTCTGTCGGAGTATTCCCCTCAAGGTCGTTTCCACGAATTCATACAGCTCAGGTTCCTTACTGAAGCGAACCTCCAACTTGGCCGGATGCACGTTCACATCCACAAGCGATGGGTGCATCTCCAGTTGCACCACGACAAGTGGGAAGCGATTAATGGGCAGCAAGGTATGGTAGGCTTTGAGAATCGCCTGATTGAGACCGTAATTGCGGACAAATCGACCATTAACAATCGTCGACATGCCACCACGATTCGCCCGTGTCCATTCTGGCAGGCTGATCAGCCCACTCACTCGGTAATCCAGACTTTCTCCCTGGATAGGGAGCATCGCTTTTGCTGCACTTGTACCATAGATCGCTGCAACCACTTGCAGCAGATCGCCGTTGCCCAAGGTCTGAAGCAACACATTCTCATTATGACGCAGTCGGAATGAAATGTTTGGATGAGACATCGCCATCCGGTATAGGACATCTGATATATGTCCCAGTTCCGTCTGGATTGTTTTCATATATTTGAGTCTGGCTGGCGTATTGTAAAATAATTCTCTCACTGCAAAATCGGTTCCTTGGGGTGAGGTTGCATCTTCATGAGAGACAAGGTTCCCGCCTTCAATCACGATGCGGCGCCCTCGTCCGTCATTATCACTTGCGGATAACACCTCTACCTTGGACACTGCAGCAATACTCGCCAAGGCTTCTCCACGGAATCCAAGACTTGTGATCTGGAACAGATCTCGGCCATGGGCTATTTTGCTGGTCGCATGACGATAAAAGGCGGTTTCCATATCCTCTGGCTCGATACCTGAACCATTGTCTTTGACACGAATACTGAGGAGTCCGCCCTCTTCCACTGTTACTTCGATCTTGGTCGCGCCTGCGTCCACCGAGTTTTCGAGCAACTCCTTGACGACTGAAGCAGGCCGTTCGACCACTTCACCCGCCGCGATCTGGTTGGCAATATGTTCATCAAGCACATGTATTTTCGCCACAGGTTTTCCCCCTCCCATATACTCAGGATAATTGCTGTGCCTTCAATTTGAGATCATTCAATATCTGCATCGCCTGAAGAGGCGTCATATTCATGACATCAATATCTTTCATCGTACGGATGAATTCTCGCGCTGGCTTATCCACCGCAACTACATCCGGTTTCGTTGGCACGTTCGGCTCATCATCCCCAAAGATGGACAGTTGAACCACATCCGAATGGGTCGAACTGGACTGTACCTTACCGTTCAGTTTCTTGGCATGCGGCTTCCCGGCCGAATCTTCAATAGAAGATGTGTAATCTGCACTTTCCGCAGTATCCTGCTCCCGGATCATTGGCGCCGAATCCGTGTGCTGGAATTCTACAGCTTTTACATTCAGGCCTGCTTCCTGCTTCTCGCTACCGATGTATTCACTGCCCACCGCTACTTGAGCAGCCGCATGTTCAAACCCATGCAACAATCCATTCGCCCGCTCAATAATGCTATCAGGCAGACCTGCAAGGCGCGCGCAATAAATACCATAACTGCTGCTGGCTGCTCCGGCAATCAATTTGCGCAGGAAATTAACCTTGTCACCGCTCTCCTGCACCGCCATCGAATAGTTGGCCAACTTGTCCAGACTCTCCTCCAGATGAGCAAGCTCATGGAAATGAGTCGATACAAGGGCCTTACAGCCAATGATATCATGTACATATTCGATGACAGATTGAGCAATCGCCATACCTTCGCTGGTTGACGTTCCACGTCCCAATTCATCAATAATGATCAGACTGCGCGGTGTCGCTTTGTCCGTCATGACCTGAATGTCGGCCATCTCCACCATGAATGTGCTTTGTCCGCCAATAAGATCATCCGCGGCACCAATCCGTGTGAAAATACGATCCATAATCGGCACTTCCGCCTGGCCCGCAGGCACAAAACAACCCACTTGCGCCAAAATGGAGATTAAAGCGACCTGTCGCATATACGTACTCTTACCAGCCATATTCGGACCGGTAATCAGCAGAATACGCGCCTCTTCCTTGGTCATTGCGGTGTGATTGGCAATAAATGCACCATCTCGCATGACAGCCTCAACGACTGGATGGCGTCCTTCTTCCACAACCAGGTCATAACCGTCGGTCAGCGTAGGTCGTACAAAATTGCGTTCTGCACTGATCACAGCAAAAGATTGATATACATCAATCTCTGCAACCTGTTCGGCCAGCTTCTGCAGTCTTGCAATCTCTTTGTTCAGTCGCTCGCGCAGCTCTGCGAACAGGCCATACTCAATATCAACCATTTTGTCCTGAGCTTCGAGAATCAGCGTCTCTTTTTCCTTCAACTCCGGCGTAATGTATCGTTCTGCATTGGCAAGCGTCTGTTTACGTTCATAACGTCCCTCTGGCAACGCGGACAGATTGGACTTGGTGATCTCGATATAGTAACCAAACACTTTGTTATATCCAATCTTCAGTGATCGAATGCCTGTCGCCTCACGCTCCCGTGCTTCCAGCTCCGCAATCCACTGTTTACCGTTGACCGAAGCCTCACGCAATTCATCCAGACGTTCATGGTATCCTTCACGAATAAGACCTCCGTCCCTTACCGATACCGGCGGCTCGTCCACAATGGCTAGCCCGATCGCTTCACGCAGATCATTGCAATCATCCATCGTTTCCGCAATATGCTGCAGTGTTGCAGAGGATGACCCTGCGCAATGCTGGCGTAGCCCCGGAATTTTCTCCAGCGATGATTTGAGCGCATTCAGATCTCGACCATTGGCATTACCAAAAGCAATCCGGCCTACCAAGCGCTCCAGATCATAGATATCTTTGAGTTCTGCGCGCAGGTCCTCACGCAATATAAACTGGTTGTACAGTGTATCTACCGCTTCAAGACGTTCATTGATCTTCCCTTTTTGCAATAATGGCTTATCGACCCAACGACGTAACATTCTCGCACCCATGGACGTCTCCGTCCGATCAAGCAACCAGAGTAATGAACCTTTTTTGGAGCGTTCACGCACGGTTTCCACCAATTCCAGGTTCCGGCGGGTAAACGGGTCCAGAATCATATAATGATCCGGCTCATAGGTTGAGATCTGTGTTAATTGCCCCAGAGAACGTTTCTGTGTCTCACTCAGATAGGAGAAAAGTCGTGCAATACACGCTTGACGTTCAGGCTCCAATCTGGCCCACACGGCCTCGCCAAACTGCTGACGGACCAGATCTTCCTTGTTCTTTGTCCATGATGTGTAGACCACTGGGCGACCGATTGGTGATGCCTCAGCTTCTACCGTTTCAAGCAGTGCTGCATCCCCAACCAGCTCCGATGGTTCATAGATGCCGATCTCATCCTTGAGCCATTCCTTGGAATACGGTACCGATGTCACATACAACTCACCTGTGGACAGATCACAAGCTGCCAACGCTAGCGTATTCTGATTACCTGTCAGGCAAACCATGTAGTTGTTGGACTTGTCCCCCAGGGTCTTGCCTTCCATCACCGTTCCGGGTGTGACCACACGTACAATTTCACGTCGTACCATGCCTTTGGTAACACTTGCATCTTCCATCTGTTCGCAAATCGCAACTTTATATCCTTTTTCAATCAGACGCTGTATGTAATTGTCAGCCGAATGATAAGGTACACCGCACATTGGAATTTTGTCATCCGCTCCACCATTACGTGCGGTCAGCGTGATCTCAAGTTCACGGGCAGCATTAATCGCATCCTCGAAGAACATTTCATAGAAGTCACCCAATCTAAAAAATAAAAAAGCGTCCTGCGCTTCGGCCTTCACTTGCAAATATTGTTGAATCATTGGCGTATACTGAGCCATGATGAATATCCTCCATCCCGTTCCTATGATGTCAGGAAGAAACGCTCCCTGGAAGGACAATAAGACGGTCAGGCACTGTATTTGCGCCTCCGCCTTATGTGTTGGCTATACGCCACTTCCTTCACAGGTTGCTGCTCCATATCTTCCGTAGCTATTACTTATAAAGGTTGTTCAAAAAGTCCGCTTTTGATTACGAAGGATGCCTAGTGGCATCATCAGCGTTGAATATGGCATTCAGCCGAAATAAGCGGGTGCTTACGAAGGTTGTTTCCTTCGGAAACAATGTAGTTGCTCACGGAGTTTTCCTACGCTCCGCTACTCCATTTCTAGCTTCATCCCATCTTCTCGGTACTGAAAACCGTTCTTTTTGAACACGCACTTAAACAGACTTGTTTCTTATTATATCAAAAAAACGTCCGCTCTTCATGAACCTGCCCGAATATTCCAGAGTTTGCGAATATCCCGGCTCTCATCCCAGGTTCTCCCCAGTTTTAATTGAAGGATTAACGGGGATGCATACCGTTCATATCGTGCATACCCATCCAACCTCTTCAGATCATCTACCAGAGTTGGGATGTGTTCCTGGATCACTTCGCGCTTTCCTTCATAAAAAGCGGTGTGTACCTCAGCTTTCTCCAACGGACGCTGCCGTAATTGAGTATACCCGCTCGCGATCAGACCTGCCAAGGCCACTACGCCTTTCGCAACAAGGGGCGAGACAAGAAAGCTGGGTAATGTACGATACTCAAAACCACCATAGGATTTCAGGCGAAAGTCACCAAGCGCTCCATAACGGGGCCGTCTCCCCGATCCACGCGGGTCCTGAAGAAATGCCAGTGGCAATGCCAGATAATTGTCCAGTGCGCGGAGTAGTTCCCCGGTAAGATTCACCCCGCTAAAATGAATATGACCACCAAGAGGTAACCCCCGCTGTGGCATCCCCCCTGCCTGCCAGATAAGCGAGTGATCACTGATGCTGCGGGAAGCCGCTGCGAATGCCCTCATTAGATGAGCCAGTAGCTCACGCGGCTCAGAGCTGGGTGCGGGCCGCAATTCGGCAACCGGATATATGCGCCGCCCACCAACCGTCACCGAATCACAACCTGCAATTCCTGTGCGTTCCAGAAATCTGGAGGCGGGTACGATTTTGGATTCTGGCATCTGTACAAGAAGAAACTCCGGGTCCATCCCGAGTATCGGCGTGGGTCTGTGACTCCGCTCCTCATCCAGAAGCCCCTGCTGCTGCCTCCAGCTTTCTCTGAAGGTAGCAGCAAGGTTGGTCACACCTTTCCATGGACACGGATCGATCGAAATCACTGCACACCCACCGTTCCCGGAAGATTCCATTCGAACAGCCCCATGATCCAGCCCTAACGTATACAGCGTTTTGATCGCCAGACGTTCAACTCGCTTGAATAAGGTTGAACTCGCCTCACGCTCTAACAAACTTTCTTGCGTCCCTCCCATGCCGCTAGTATCTTTGCGTTTGATCCGGATCGCTTGCAGACAGCTTATCTCCACATCATAGCGTACACGCAAACCTGGTTCACGCTTACGACGATCCCGCAGTGACAATACTTCAATGCCTGCCTGTTTCAACCGTCCTGTACGTTCATCTGAGGTCATATTTTCATACCGGCGTAACGCTTCCTCCGCTTGTTCCATCACATTCATTACGTCCCTCCTCCCGGTTCACGCAACTAAAATAAAAATAACCCCGCAATGCGGAGCCTTCTCGTGAAAGGTATTCCAGGCACTTTGCGAGGCTCATTACCACCCATTTTTCACTAATTAAGAAGAAAGAGGGCTTACGCCCTCTTCACCGCGCCTTCTGGCGCATATGATACCTTAGGTTATCAAATACAGGCGTCAAACTCACAGCTCATCGTCGAGCAGATCGGGATCGAGATCGTCATAATCTCCATCGCCACTGCCAAAGTCATAGTCCTTGTCTTCGTAATCACCGCAACCATCTGTGCAGACCTTCACACAAACTTTAGTCTCGGCAACGAGTTCCACAGCGAATTCCCGTTCTACCCGGATAATTACACTGCTTCCACCTGCTGATACTGTGGCTTCCACACAGCTAGGTTCCTGCGTTGCATCCGCAGATACCTCTACTGTGGAAGTCCGGTGTTTCGGGTCCAGATAGGACAAAGGCACATGTTCTACATACGACACCGTTTCTTTGGCTACATCCGTCTGCGAATTCTTGTCATAAGAATACCAAATGTTGATATCGTAAGTACCAATAACTTCAATTCCGTCACCCGCTGATACGGCTTCATATTGGTGGTTGATAATCCAAGCCCCCAAAATACTTGTCGGACCATTTGGCGGAGTCACGGTATGTGTTACGGTAGAGAACTTACGACCTTTGCCGCAGATCGCCTTCGTGATAATCTCTCTACATTGATGTTTATGACTCAATGACATCTTTAAACCTCCTCCATACAATCATTCACTACAAGTGTATGCAGGGCATTCGTCTAGGGTGACAACTATTTTCTATTATTCGTTTGTAGATTGGGACCGGTCCGAGATTGGGGATGGCGCTTTGTCCTTCTTCGCGACTTTCAGATACAGCGCGAGTTCACGGCACAGCTGGAGAATTGCAGAACGAATCTCGAATTCTTCCCTTGTATCCGGCAGCTCCATACGTTTGAATTCTTCTTGCACATCTGCAAGAAGTTTTTCAGTTCGTCCGGTGTAGGATTCAGTAAGTACATCCTGACTAAGCTGATCGAATAACTCCGATACCATTTCCGCATGGGGCATTTTCTCATATATTTGGGACACCAAATGCATCATGTGCTGGATGGAGTCCAATTGCGTTTTGCGCATATAGAAGTAGACACTCCATTCCTCATTCGGATGAATTACCTGATTCTCCAAAGAACGCTTGGCTGCTTCGATGCCGCCCAAAATCGCTTTATCTGCTTCAATCAGTTCTCTCCCCGCCCACGCTTCATTAGGATTACGCAGCGTCGCCGCGAATTCCTTGAAGATCTTCGAGAAAAGTTCATCGATTCGTTTGCGAATGCGCAGCATCTGTGGATCTGCTGCCGGCATATAGGCCAAGTTAACCGCCATTGCCGAACCAAGGCCAATCAGCAGCAAAGCAATTTGCACGAGAATGACATGAATGTCCATCTCCCCGCCGCCAAACACCCGAAACACCACGACCGAACCTGTCACAATGCCCTCCTTGAAGCCTACCCGGACAATCACCGGAAATGCGATCAATATGTATACGGCCAGCACCCAGTAATGGAAGCCTAAAAAGTGAAAGAGTACACTTGCAAATAAAAGTCCGACTACTGAAGCGAAGAATCTCGCTGATATGGTGCGGATACTTCTTTTTCTCGTTACATCCACGCCAAGAATGGCAAGCAATCCCGCTGATGTTGGTCCCGGCAAGCGGCACCAGTCCGCAATCAATACGGCCATTAATGCGGCGATTGCGGTTTTAATTACCCTAAAACCCATTTAACATTCCATCTCCTCTAAGCTGCAAAAAAGTTCTTAGCCAGCTCATCGCCTCATTCATATGGACTACTTGTCCGATCGTCTGATCTCTCACGAGATCTTCGGATACGAACCATCATGACTAGTATGACTCAACCAACTGTAAACTAGACGACATCAACCGACATGCGCATGCATGCCGGTCACAGCAACACGCCCCGAATGAGGGACGCTGGCAAGTTAAATCGTTGCGACAGAACCTCAAGTCCCTCTTCTCCAATCATCGCATTCATTCCGGATCTGCGCGGAATATTCATACTAAATATGGTACTTGATTTTACGGTATCGGGCAATGTGACACCCCTTGTGAAATTGTATACATATCATAAACGAAAATAGTATCAGCTAAACACGATAAAATCATCTGCGCCCAGCCAGCAATTTGCGTTCTGCATACACAACCAGTTGATACATAGCTGTGGCAACTGCAGCGATAATTAACAGACTCGATAATACCAATGTGAAGTTAAACACCTGGAATCCGTAGATAATCAGATAACCGAGCCCCTGTTTGGCGACCAGAAACTCACCCACGATCACACCAACCCAGGCCATGCCCACGTTGACTTTCAAGGTCGATACAATCGCCGGAAAAGAAGCTGGCAACACTACTTTCGTAAATATCTCGGAACGGTCTCCACCAAACGTACGAATGACTTTAATATAATTGGAATCCACTTCGTTGAAGCTGTTATACACGACCAGTGTCGTGATAATGACCGTGATAGACAACGTGGTCATGACAATGGCTGTAAAACCAGCGCCGAACATCACGATAAAGATTGGGCCGAGTGCTACCTTTGGCATACTGTTGAACACAACCATATAGGGGTCCAGCACTTTGGACAAAAAAGGAGACCACCAAATTAGAACGGCAAGCAAGGTTCCGACGAGTGTTCCCAGCAAAAAACCGACTGCCGTTTCCCCTACGGTTACCGCAACATGCGCCCATAACTCGCCGCTGGCGATGTCCTTGCCGATCTGAGCAAAAATTTTACTTGGGTAACTGAACAACAGCACATCAATCCAGCGAAGTCTTCCTGCCAGTTCCCACAACAAAAACATAGATACTAGCATGGATAACTGTACAGCAAGTACTTGATGTCGCCATCTGGCCACCTGCTGAATGTGATTCCGATGCAGCTGCCCCATCCATTCGTCACGTTTTTCCTGCTTCGGATTCGTTTGATTCACGCGTCTTTCTCACCTCCCCCGGACTGGTCCAGTTCACTCCATAACGCCTGAAACAGCTCATTGAATCCTTCTTGCTCCCTGGCATGAAACGGCTGAGATTTGCGTATTCCATCGGGAATGACAAATTCACGACGAATGCGCCCTGGATTGCGATCCAGTACAATGACGCGGTCACTGACCGCAATAGCTTCAGACAAGTCATGGGTGACGAGTACAGAGGTTTTGCCAAACTGTTTTAACGTATCCGAAACCAGATCCTCCAGTTGCAGCTTGGTTTGGTAATCGAGCGCCGAAAATGGTTCATCCAACAATAGAATTCCCGGATCGGTTGCCAGCGTACGCACCAGCGCCACTCGCTGTCTCATGCCTCCTGAAAGCTCTGAAGGGTACTGATTTTCCGTTCCTGCCAGACCCATACTTACCAGAAGTTCACGTACACGCTGACGACTCCGTTCATCCAATCTGCCTGTCAGTTCAAGTCCGATCAATGCATTATCCAGAATGGTCCGCCATGGAAACAGATAGTCCTGCTGGAGCATGTAACCAATCTGCGATGAAGGGCCACCAACAAGCTTGCCTTTAACCTTAACCTCTCCTCGGGTAGGTGTGAGCAGACCGGCAATGATCGACAACAACGTCGTTTTACCGCATCCGCTCGGTCCTACCAGACTGACGAATTCCCCTTTTTGGATCTCCAGACTCAAGTCTTCTATAACCAGTGAAGCTTCCCGCTCACTAACGTAGACTTGAGATATTCCTTCCAGTCGGATCACACTTTCGGATTCAGGCATTCTGCTCACTTCCTTTCCTGAATACCCCATTACTTCGATGTTGTGGCTTCTTCCGCATAGGCATTATCCACAATTGCATTCAAATCTACGCGTTGTTTCAACTCCCCGGCAGCACTCATGACATCAAGCAGATTGTTCCACTCTGTCTCATCAATGATCGGGTCCGTTGCATAGGTGCCCTGTTCCTTATAACGGTTCACACTACTGACCAGAATGGCTGGATCAATGTCTTTGAAAAAAGGAGTAATGACTTCCGCAATCTCTTCAGCCGTATGAGAATCTACCCATGCTTGCGCTTTATGCAGACCATTCGTAAACTTCTGGACGATATCCTTATTGTCGTTAATATAGCTCTGTTTCGTCATGAAGACCGTGTAAGGCAGGTGACCACCTTCTGCTCCAAACGATGCTACAACCTTGCCCCGACCTTCTTGTTCAAAGATGGAGGCCTGTGGTTCAAACAGCTGTACAAAATCTCCCGTGCCTGAAGCGAAAGCAGACGCAATGTTGGCGAAGTCCACATTCTGAATCAGCTCCAGATCACTTTGGGGATCAATACCATGTTTGTTTAGCGTGAACTCCCCTGCCATTTGCGGCATTCCGCCCTTTCTCTGTCCTAGGAACACACTCTGATTCAGTTGATCCCAATCAAAGCTGCCTTCCGGATTACGAGCGAACAGAAAAGTACCATCTGTCTGGGTGAGCTGGGCAAAGTTAATGACCGGATCTTCTGCTCCCTGCTGATAGACGTATATGGACGTCTCCGCCCCTACCAGCGCAATGTCCACCGAACCTGCGAGCAATGCCGCCATCGTTTTGTCTCCGCCAGCCGTCGTCTGAATGTCCACCTCAAGCCCCTGCTCCTCAAAAAAGCCTTGAGCCACGGCCACATACTCCGGTGCGTAAAATACCGAACGAGTCACTTCGCCTATCGTAATCTTGGCTTCATTCTCTTCCTTATTACAGCTGGTGAGCGCCACAATGATAATCAGCAGAATAACGATGCCCCGGACAAACCATGGCGTGTATTTCATGTGTTTTTCCCTCCTTCACTGGTTTCAGCAGTTTCTCTCTATTATGGATATGCCGCTGCCAAACAAAAGGTTAAGAACTTAAATACAAAAAAGAGCCGGGCAATGATGCCCGACTCTTCAGCTCTTCTAAATGTTATTCAATATACTATTTATTGGATATTACAGCTTGTAAATCTCGGCATATTTGGCTTCCAGATAATCTGCCAGATAATCGGGGTTCAATTCTTCACCCGTTACGGAAACAATCAATTCGGAAGGTTTGCGACTTTTGCCATAGCGATAGATTTTGTCTGTAAGCCATTCTTTGATTGGAATCAGATTACCTTCGGCAATATGGCTATCAAACTCCGGCATTTCCTTGCGCAATGTATGTAGAATTTGAGCTGCATACATGTTACCCAGAGAATACGAAGCAAAGTAACCAAAGTCACCACCGGACCAGTGAACATCCTGAAGAACGCCTTCTCCATCATTCGTTGGCATAATACCGAGGTATTCCTTGTATTTTGCATTCCAGGTCTCTGGCAGATCCTTCACTTCAAGGCCATCATTAAACAGCATTTTCTCAATCTCATAGCGAATAATAATGTGCAGGTTATAAGTCAGTTCATCGGCTTCAATCCGAATCAGCGAGCTTTCCACCCGGTTGATTGCACGATAGAAATCTTCCAGTTCAACCTCGTTCAGTTGCGGGAAATGCTGTTGCAAATCCTTGTAATAGCGTGTCCAGAATGGCAGGCTGCGACCAATCATATTTTCCCATAGACGAGATTGCGATTCATGAATACCCATTGAAGTCCCTTCGGCAAGAAGGGTGCCCGCCAGACTCTCATCAATATTTTGCTCATACAGGGCATGTCCGCCCTCATGCAGTGAACTGAAGACTGCGCTTGCTACATCATCCTGCAGATAGTGTGTCGTGATCCGCACATCACCCGGGTTCAGGCCCGTTGCAAAAGGATGAACACTCTCGTCCAAACGTCCTGCTTCAAAGTCATAACCCATCTGTTCCAGGATGAACAGACTGAACTTTTCCTGTTGTTCGGTGTCAAACAGCTGGTTCAAAAACTCTGTATTGGGCTTGTTGTCCGAAGCATTAATTTTCTCTTGCAAAGGTACCAAACGTGCTTTGAGACGGGCAAAAACAGCATCCACTTTCTCAACCGTCAGATCCGGCTCATACATATCAAGCAGCGTATCATAACGAGTATCCTTCACACCCCAATAATCAATAAACTCCTGTTTAAGCTTAACGATATCTGTCAGATAGGGTGAGAACCCTGCGAAATCACTGTTATGTTTGGCATCTTCCCATGCCGTTTCCGACTTGGCTGTGAGCACGGTATAGGCTTGTACTTTTTCCGGTGGTACGGACTGACTGCGATCATATTCTTTCTTGCAATCTTCAACCAGACGACGATCTATATCTTCGAGTTGTTCCAATACCGCTGGAGCAGTTAATGCATCCAGGCAGGTCTTCATGTCAGCCGAAGTTTGCAATTTGAATGCTTCGGTGGACAACATACCTAGCGTCTCCGAACGAGTCGGAACGCCTTTTTTCGGCGCACCTGTGCGCAAATCCCAGTGAAGCAAACCAATGGCTTCATGATAACTCTTAATTTTACGAGCCAAATTACGGAAGGAATCCAAATGTTCCTGTGTTTGTTTATCCATTGTTAACGTCCACCTCTTCAAAAAAAGTTTATACACCTATTGATGATACTTTTCCCATTGAGTATAATCAACTTTTAACAGAGGCAAATTGCATTATTCTACTACAAAGGTTGAGTAATGCCGTCTGCTGACGGTGATATACCAAAAAAGCAAAGGCGCGTAGGACAAGCTGCATCGAATGCAAGTGGCCGTGCTCGTCGTATTGGATAACAGGAGGCAATAGACATGAACAACATTCAAGAGATTTTGGCTTACAACAAATCATTTGTCGAGACCAAAGAATACGAAAAGTATACGGCTGGCAAGTTTCCAACCAAAAAGATGGTTATCATTACTTGTATGGATACACGTCTGGTGGAACTGCTGCCCAAGGCCATGAATCTGAAGAACGGTGATGTGAAAATCATCAAAAACGCAGGCGCGATTATCTCTCAGCCTTTCGGCAGTGTAATGCGTAGTGTGCTTGTCGCCATCTATGAACTGGGTGCAGATGAAGTCCTGGTTGTGGGGCATACAGAATGTGGTATGGCTTCCCTTCACGCAGAGACAATGATTGGACATATGGTTGAGCGTGGCGTATCAGAAGAAGTTATGACAACCCTGGAGAACTCTGGCATCCGTTTGCAAAAGTGGTTGCGCGGGTTTGACAGCGTCGAAGAAGGGGTAAAACATACTGCGGAAGTGATCAAGAAGCATCCTTTACTTCCTCCCAATGTACCCGTCCACGGCATGGTTATCGACTCTGCCACAGGGGAGCTTGATCTTGTCGCTGAGGGGTATGGACAACAGGCATCTCTCTAAATGGTTTGGAGTGCGGACCTTATGGTTCGCACTTTTTTTGTCTAAATTAAGGCAGTTGTTCTGTCAGGTTGTCAAACCATACAGTTTCAGTGTACACTTTTATGAAAGCGGTCAAAGAAAGCAAATTTGTTTATTTTCTCTGACCCAGCCCTAATATTAAGGAGACATGTGCATGAACATACTTTCCTACGGATTGCTCGGGCTACTTACCCGCGAGGAGTCCTCGGGCTATGATCTGATGCTGAAGATTCAGCCGCATTGGCAGGCCAAACACAGCCAGATCTACCCACTCCTGTCCAAGATGGAAAACGATGAGTTATTGGCCTCCCGCTGGGTACAACAGTCTGACAAACCGGACAAGAAAATGTACGCAGTCACGGAAAAAGGCATTGAAAAGCTCTTGGAATGGATGATTACTCCTGTTACCGCACCGGTTACACGCGATGAGTTTAATTTGCGTATCTTGTGTGTTGGCATTGCGGAAGACGGAAGCATGAGACGCATTCTTAACGAGCGTAAAAGCTGGTTTATGGAACGCATACGTTATTTCGAGGATCTGAAGTCGCGTATACCTCAGGATAACCTTCGTGTAGGTAACCGAGATTTTGGAAGCTACATCCTAGTACAAAAAGGGTTAATGAACGCACAAACAGGCCTGGAATGGTGTCACTGGGTTACCCAATTGCTTGATGGCCAAGGTGCAATTCAAGACCCAAGTCCAAGCGTTTCAGAAACTTAATAAAATTTGAAACGTTCCTGCAAATTGACCGTATTACATGAGTAAGGCCCATTTTTGGGCGATCCAAACAAATTAATCGGGGGGTTACGATCTTTACAATGAAGAAAAAATTTGGAGTTAAACATCTAATGATGGTATTTATGGCCTTTACATTATTGTTCGCCACAGTGGGAGTAACGAATCCGGATTCTGCGGATGCAAGACGTGGTGGCGGATTCAAATCCGGCACGAAAAGTTATAGCAATACACCTAAGAAATCCGATTCCAACAGTAACGTGAATCAATCCAATTCCGGTAATAACTCCGGTACTGGTGCAGCTGCAACTCGTGGTGGTGGATTCTTCGGCGGTGGCGGCGGATTCATGAAAGGCATGATGCTTGGTGGTCTTGCTGGTATGATGTTCGGCGGATTGTTCGGTGGCATGGGCGCTCTGGGTAACATCCTCGGATTGCTCGTGAACGTTGCAGCAATTATGTTAATTGTTATGCTTGCTATGGCACTCTTCAGAGCCATCTCCAATCGTCGCAAACCTGCAGCGGATGGTCGTTATGACCGTCGCAATGATCGTGATGATGACCGTAACAGAAACGGACGGTACTAATCTCTATGGTTCTGAGCATGGATGAAATTGTGAATGCAATCTGTATTCATATGGCAGAACGTAAGGGTGTACGTCCAACCGATGTGAACGTAGAACTGAGTTGGGAAGAAGATACAGGTTATTCCGCTGAAGTTTGGATCCAAGGACGCAGTCAATATCTGGTGGAGTCCAACATGATTGAAGCGATTCTTCGCTACCTGCACAGTGAATACAACATCCGGGCGTACCGTGAGAACGTACGACTTGATCTGGATGAAGAGATCACAGCGATCGTTAATCAATAAGATAGGTCACTCACTGGCCTGATATACGAAAGACCGCCTCCCCTCTGTCGCCTGACAGAGATGGAAGGCGGTCTTTTTACTTTGGACAGATTGTAATATGAAGTGCGACACCCGCTGGAAATAAATAAAAAATGGCCCATGGCCGGATTCGTGTAGAATGAAGTCACCACAACAACCATTCACACAAGGAGAATC